>CACXMM010000008.1 GCA_902768785.1 uncultured Prevotellaceae bacterium | reverse complement strand
AAATATAAATAAATATATAACTATTTATCTATATTTATCTCCTCCTTCCTTGTCCAAAAACCAAAGTGGGAAGTTGGGAAGTGGGAAGTTGGGAAGTTTTTGTCAGGGTGAGGGTGAATTCCCTAATAACCGACTATAACATGCTAAAACGTGCAGGAACGTGCAATAACCGACATTCTGTATTTTGAATGTTGTACCTTTGCACCAGTAAAGAGGACAGCAAGGGCAGCAGTACAGAGCGCAGACATCAGAACGGAGGATTCAACGAGATGAGGAAGAGCGAGGTGCAGGGACAGGAAAGAAAGCACAATGGACGCAACGCTTCCATCAGAGGGTGCGCCACAGGGTTAGGATTGCATTTGCGAACGGGATTGCTGATATTTCGTTTCGAATTGCGTTAATTCTCCCAAATCGCTCGTTTGTTACAACCTTTTATTGTATCTTTGCACTCGATATGGACAACAAAAAAGCGACATTGGAATTGGGGACGAAGCCCGTGGGAGGTCTGCTGATGCAGTATGCCATCCCTGCTATTGTGGCCATGGTGGCTTCCTCCCTGTACAATATGGTGGACTCCATCTTCATCGGTCAGGGTGTAGGACCGATGGCTATTTCGGGTCTGGCTATCACTTTCCCGTTCATGAACTTGAGCGGCGCCATCGGTGCCTGCATCGGCGTGGGAGCCTCCACCTACCTGTCGGTGAAGCTGGGACAGAAAGACTACTCCATGGCCCTCCGCATCTTAGGTAACTCCGTGGTGCTGAAGATCATCACGGGTATCATCTTCGGAGCACTCTGTCTGATCTTCCTCGACCCCATCCTCAGGTTCTTCGGAGCATCCGACAACACCCTGCCCTATGCCCATGAATACATGGTCGTTATCCTTTTGGGCAACGTGTTCACGCATCTCTATTTTGGCATGAATGCCCTGCTGAGAGCAGCGTCAAAGCCCAAGCAAGCCATGTATGCCACCATCTTCACCGTGGTGTTGAACACAGCCCTTGATCCCATCTTCATCTATACCTTTGACATGGGGATCCGGGGAGCCGCCCTCGCCACCATCCTCTCGCAGATGACAGCCCTATGCTGGCAGATCAAGCAGTTCTCCAATCCCAACGAGCTGCTGCATTTCCAACGGGGTATATACAAGCTCGACTGGAACATCATCAAGAACATCCTGGCGATTGGAATATCCCCATTGGCGATGAACACCTGTTCATGTATCATTGTGATTTTCATCAATACGGCACTTGTAAGACATGGGGGTGACCTTGCCGTAGGAGCCTATGGCATTGCCAACCGCATCGGATTCCTCTTCTTCATGATCGTCATGGGCATCAACCAGGGCATGCAACCCATTGCCGGATACAACTACGGTGCCATGCAGTTCGACCGTATGCTCAAGGTCTTGAAACTGTCTATGGTCTATGCCACAGGCATCATGGTGGTCGGCTGGCTGGTGGGAGAACTGATACCCTACCCTTGTGCCCGTTTGTTCACCACCGACACAGAACTGATTGAGCAGTCGGTGAAAGGTATCCGACTCAATATGATAGCCTTCCCACTGATCGGATCACAGGCTGTCATCACCAATTTCTTCCAATCCATCGGGAAGGCAAAGATCAGCATCTTCCTCTCCCTGTCACGTCAGATGATTTTCCTGTTACCCCTGCTGGTCCTTCTTCCACCCATCATGGGAGTGGACGGTGTGTGGGCAGCCCTGCCCGCCAGTGACACCGTGGCTTTCATCGTGACATGGATCATCATGATCAGATATATGCGTCAATTCAAACTACAACATAAAGCACTTACCCATGGGCAATAATCACATCATCATCAATGTGGGAAGACAATTAGGGTCTGGCGGACGTATCATCGCCCAGTTGCTGGCAGAAGACTTCGGCTGCAAGCTGTACGACAAGGAACTGCTGAACCTGGCTGCCAAGGAGAGCGGTTTCTCGGAAGCCTTCTTCGAACAGAACGATGAACAGAAAGGATTCATGAAATCCCTGTTCCACCTGCATGCCCCTCATGTAGGGGACAACAACTTCTACAACAGTCGTTTCTCGCAGGAGAGTCTGTTCCAGTTCCAGAGCGATGCCATTAAGAAAGCCGCCGAGGAAGGGTCGTGCGTATTCATAGGACGGTGTGCCGACTACGTGTTGCGGGAGCGGAAAGACACGGTGAACATCTTCATCACGGCCAATATGGAGGACCGTCTGAAAGCCGTGGCGGAACGTCATGAATGCGATGTGGAGACAGCCCAGAAGATCCTGAGGAACAAAGAGAGCGCACGTGCCTCGTACTACAACTACTATACAGGAAAGAAATGGGGACAGGCAGAGGGCTATGACCTCTGTGTCAACACGTCTGTCTTAGGACTGAGGAGAACCGAGGAGTATATCAAAGCGTTTATCGAACAGCGTTTCCAACTGTGACATGAAGAAGATTGGCATTATCAGCGACACCCATAGCTATTGGGATGACAAATACCTGCACTACTTCGAGCCCTGCGACGAGATCTGGCACGCCGGAGACATCGGGAGTGTGGAGGTGGCCGAGAAACTGGCTGCCTTCAGGACATTCAGGGCTGTCTGCGGCAACTGCGACGGGGGTGACCTCAGACTGATGTACCGGGAACTGAACCGGTTCAAGTGCGAGGATGTGGATGTGCTGATCAAACATATCGGCGGTTACCCGGGGAACTACGATGCTTCCATCAGAAGCACACTCTATGCTAATCCGCCCCAGCTTTTCGTTGCGGGTCATTCGCATATCCTGAAGGTGAAGTTTGATAAGACATTGAATATGCTGCACATCAATCCTGGTGCTGCCGGCATCCAAGGCTGGCACAAGGAGAGGACACTGGTACGGCTTACCATTGACGGGAAGGTATTCAAGGATTTGGAAGTCATCACCCTCAGTGACCGGCAATGAAGAAAGAACAGATATCATCATACACATTGGTCAGATAAAAATTTATAATTATAGTATATGAAAAGAACAATTGTCATTACTGGCGGCGCAGGCTTCATCGGGAGTCATGTGGTGCGCCTTTTCGTGAACAAGTATCCTGAGTATCACATCATCAACCTCGACAAGCTGACGTATGCGGGGAATCTGGCGAATCTGAAGGATATCGAAGACAAACCCAACTACGAGTTTGTGAAGATGGACATCTGCGACTTCGATGCCTTCTACCAGCTGATGCAGAACAAGAAAGTGGACGGTATCATCCACCTCGCTGCAGAGAGTCATGTGGACCGTTCCATCAAGGATCCCTTCACCTTTGCCAAGACGAACGTGATGGGCACGCTGTCGCTGCTGCAGGCCGCCAAGCTCTACTGGGAGTCGTTGCCGGAGAAATACGAAGGAAAACGCTTCTACCACATCTCCACCGATGAGGTATATGGCGCCCTGGAACTGTCACATCCCGAGGGCATCGAGCCGCCGTTCACCACCACAGCTTCCTCAGCAGAACATCACCTGGCCTACGGTGACAAGTTCTTCCTGGAGACCACGAAGTACAATCCGCACTCTCCCTATAGTGCTGCCAAGGCCTCTTCCGACCATTTCGTGCGTGCCTACCACGACACCTACGGCATGCCGGTAGTGGTGACGAACTGCTCGAACAACTACGGACCGTATCAGTTCCCGGAGAAACTGATTCCTCTCTTTATCAATAACATCCGCCACCGTAAGCCACTGCCTGTCTATGGCAAGGGAGAGAATGTGCGCGACTGGCTGTTCGTGGAGGATCACGCCCGTGCCATCGACCTGATCTTCCATGAGGGGAAGATTGCCGAGACGTATAACATCGGCGGCTTCAACGAGTGGAAGAACATCGACATCATCAAGGTGGTGATCAAGACCGTTGACCGTCTGCTGGGACGGAAGGAAGGGGAGGACATGGACCTCATCACCTTCGTCACCGACCGTGCCGGACACGATCTCCGCTATGCCATCGATTCCACCAAGCTGCAGAAGGAGCTGGGATGGGAGCCGTCGCTGCAGTTCGAGGAAGGCATCGAGAAGACCGTCCGCTGGTATCTTGACAACCAGGAGTGGCTCGATAATGTCACCTCGGGCGACTATCAGAAGTATTACGATAACATGTATGCCAACCGATGAAAAAGATATTGCTTTTAGGCTCAGGTGAACTGGGCAAGGAATTTGTGATTGCTGCGATGCGGGCAGGACAGTATGTCATTGCCTGCGACCGCTACGACAATGCGCCTGCCATGCAGGTAGCCGATGAGCGGGAGGTGTTCAACATGCTCGACGGTGATGCGCTGGAGGCCGTGGTGAGAAAGCACCAGCCTGACCTCATCGTGCCGGAGATCGAGGCCATCAGAACGGAGCGTCTGTTCCAGTTTGAGGAGGAGGGCATCCAAGTGGTGCCATCGGCACGTGCCGTGAACTATACCATGAACCGCCGTGCCATCCGCGACCTTGCCGCTAAGGAGCTTGGACTGCGAACAGCCAAGTATTTCTATGCCAAGACCTTCGAGGAGTTCAAGGCTGCAGCAGATGAGATCGGATTCCCCTGTGTGGTGAAACCGCTGATGTCATCAAGCGGTCATGGTCAGAGCTATGTGCACAACGATGAGGAACTGGAACAGGCTTTCCAGGAGGCGATGGAAGGCAGTCGTGGTGACGTGAAGGAAGTGATCATCGAGGAGTTCATCGACTTTGAGTCGGAGTTTACCTTGCTCACCGTAACCCAGAAGAACGGTCCCACCCTCTTCTGCCCACCCATCGGTCATGTACAGAAGGGGGGTGACTATCGTGAATCATGGCAACCGTACCAGATAAGCGAAGCAGCCTTGAAACAAGCACAACACATGGCAGACGAGGTGACGAAGGCCCTGACGGGTGCCGGCATCTGGGGGGTGGAGTTCTTCCTGACCAAACAGGGTGAGGTGATCTTCTCAGAGTTATCACCGCGTCCACACGACACCGGTATGGTGACGCTGGGACATACCACCAACCTCTCGGAGTTCGAACTGCATTTCCGTGCTGTGATGGGACTGCCCATTCCTGCCATTCATCTGGAGCATGCAGGAGCCAGCGCCGTGATCCTCTCACCCACCGAGGCGAAGACACCTGTAGATCGTTCCCTGTTCAACTACAACCTCGAGGAGGCGCTGAAGGAAGACCGCACGCGCATCCGTATCTTCGGAAAGCCCGAGGCCCACAAAGGGCGCCGCATGGGTGTCGTACTTTGCTATGGTGAGGTGGGCGATGATGTCGATGCACTGCGCGACAAAGCCAAACGACTGGCAAAGACGGTACTGGGCACTGACTCGTATATGAAGAAATAAAGCAGAACGACCGCAAGAACCATGGAAATCAAAATCATCGACCTGCCCAAGATCGCGGATCCACGGGGTAACCTGACGGTGGCGGAGGGACTCGACGTGGTGCCCTTTGAGATCAAACGGGCCTACTGGGTGTATGACGTGCCTGGCGGTGAGAGTCGCGGCGGACATGCCCACAAGCGACTGAAGCAGTTCGTCGTGGCCCTGAGCGGTTCTTTCCATGTGACACTCGACAATGGTCGTGAGCGCAAGACGGTGCTGCTGAACCATCCCTATCAGGGTCTGTTGATCGATGTCAACACTTGGCGCACCCTCGATGATTTCTCATCGGGTGCTGTCTGCCTGGTCCTGGCATCCGAGCATTTTGAGGAGGACGACTATATCTACGATTACGACGAGTTCCTAAAATACGTGGGATGTTCGAGATAAGACGATATACGCCTGAGAAAGCCGGCGAATGGAATCGGTTCGTGCAACAGTCGAAGAACGGTACTTTCCTCTTCGACAGACAGTATATGGACTACCATGCCGACCGTTTCCATGACCATTCCGTGATGTGCTACCTCAAAGGAAGACTCTATGCCCTGCTGCCAGCCAATGCCGATGACGGCATCCTGTATTCTCATCAAGGACTGACCTACGGGGGACTGGTGATGGATGAGAAGGCCACAGCTGCCAATACCGTCAAACTCTTTCACGCCATCAACGACTATTACCGTGGGGAGGGCATCCGTCGTATCATCTACCGTCCCACCCCATGGATATACCACCGCATACCGGCAGAGGAGGACCTCTTCGCTATCTATAATGAGTGCCGGGGACAAATGACCGCCAAGGAGATTTCTTCGTGTATCGTGATCCCCCACCCCACGAAATGGTCAACACTGCGCAACCGGTGCGTGAAGAAAGCCGAGAGACATGGCATCACCGTCCGGATGACAGATGACTACGAGGCGTTCTGGCAGATTCTGTCACAGAACCTGTTCCACAAATACGGACTAAGACCCGTCCATACCATCGAAGAGATCCGTTTGCTGCAATCACGCTTCCCCGATAACATCCAACTGGTAGGTGCCTACCATGACGGACGACTCATCGGAGGGATGCTGCTCTACCTCACTCCTCTGGTGATCCACTCCCAGTATATTGCTGCCGATGAGGAAGGGAAGCAAACGGGTGCCATCGACCTGATCATGCACCATCTGCTTCATGAGATGACTCACAGGCAGGTGTTTTTCGATTTCGGGAAATCAACCGAGGAACATGGTGATAAGCTGAATGAGAACCTCATCCATCAGAAGGAAGGCTTCGGAGGACGGGGTGTCTGTTATGATACTTACGAATGGACACTATGATCAAATACCTGGATCTGAAAAGGATCAACGATGCCCATGCCGATGAGATTCGGCAAGCCATGCAGCAAGTGCTCGAGAGCGGATGGTATCTCAAAGGAGAGATGACACGGCTGTTCGAAGAGCACTACGCCGACTATATAGGCTGTCGCTATTGCATAGGCTGCGGCAACGGACTCGATGCACTCACCCTGATATTCCGGGCATATATGGAGATGGGGGTGATACAGAAAGGGGATGAGGTCATCGTACCTGCCAACACGTACATCGCCTCCATCCTTTCCATCACGGAGTGCGGACTGACACCTGTGCTCGTGGAACCGTCGATAGATACCTTTCAGATAGATGACAGTCTGATAGAAAGCGCGGTGACCCCACGGACAAGAGCCCTGATGATTGTCCATCTCTATGGCAGATGTGCCTATACAGAGAAGATTGGGATGATCTGCCAGAAATATAAGCTGAAACTCATTGAGGATAATGCCCAGGCACATGGGTGCTACGCACCGATGGACAATGGAAAATGGATAATGGATAATGGGCAATGGACGATGGATAATGGACAAAGGACAATGGACCATTCACCCTTGAGGCGAACGGGCTCTCTGGGCGATGCCGCTGCCCATAGCTTCTATCCAGGGAAGAACTTAGGGGCCCTGGGCGATGCGGGTGCCGTTACGACGAACGACCAGGAACTGGCGCGAACCGTTGCATCCATCGGCAACTACGGATCATCCCGGAAATATGTCTTCGACTTTGTGGGAAGGAACTCCCGGATGGATGAGCTGCAAGCTGCCATCCTCGACATCAAACTGAAGTATCTGGATAAAGACAACCAACGACGCCGGGACATCGCCCATTATTATCTGAGCCATATCCACCATCCGGATATCACACTCCCCACCGATTCATCCAGCGTCTATCACATCTTCCCCCTGCTCTGTGAAAAACGGGATGAGCTGCAACAGTATCTGGAAGCGAACGGCGTACAGACACAGATTCACTACCCGATACCTCCGCACAAACAAAAATGCTATCGGGAATGGAACACATGCTCCTTCCCGATAACAGAACGTATCCATGACCAGGAACTCAGTATTCCCTGTCATCAGACCATGACAAAAAAAGAGGTCGAGCTTGTTGCCGACCTCCTGAATCATTTCTCTAAGGAATCAATACCACAGTAGCCGAACGAGCAGCCTGGGCACCCATCACCAAGACCTGAGCAATATCCGCGGTCTTTGACGGTCCGCTGATAAATGTGCCATAGCCGTAGTCGTTGAACTCGATGCGCTTGTAGGCTTCGTGCATGTTATTGACAATCTCACTCTTTTTCAGCAGGATCACCAGATTCTCAGAGATAAAGCACACCGCCTTCTCTTCCATCTGCTGAGGAACCCACACGCAAGCGTTCTCTGCCACACCGAACTTCCCCTCAATCACACCCACGTCCGTGCCATTCAATGCCTGTGGTGAACCGATGGTATCAGGGTTACGGGTAGCAATGGTGATCTCCGGCAGGTTACTGGCAATCTCCTTGGCATCCGGATACAATTCCTTGATCAGCACGTTGATGTCCTGTCCCGCCTTCAACTCCACAACCTTTCCTCCAACAGTCTGTGTCATCGAGATGAACTGCTCCAGCGGATCAGGATAAGTAATCGCCTTGATATCTGTCAGATCAGGCATATCAAACCTTTGTTGTATATTCTTTCTGTACTTTGACAGAATCTCTTCCTTTGTACTCATACTCTTATTAATTGTCAATTATCCATTGTCCATTATCCATTCTCTTTCACCTTTCCCTTCCGCCAGAGTTCCTGGAAGGAGTTCTTGGGGAATGTCATCATCTGATGACCGCTCTGTGCCCAGGGATTGATACCGCTCTGCATCAAAGCACTGGGAACCCAGTTGGCCAACGGCGCAAACTTCATCGCTGTATTGTAGATACCGCTACTGCCGAAGAGCACGCCCATGCCCTTACACATCATCTTCTTTTGTTGATTGGCTGTTCCAAAATCATCCAGCTGCTGACGCCACTGATAGATCTGATCACCAAGGTTCAGCTTCACCGGACAAACGGTCTGACAGCTCAGACAGAGGGTGCAGGCACTCACATTACCACTGTGCTTCTCCTTGTTGCGAAGCATGCCCAAGTTGATACCAATAGGACCCGGAATGAAATAAGAGTAGGAATAGCCACCAGAGCGGCGATAGACAGGACAGGTATTCATGCAACTGCCACAGCGGATGCACTTCAGGACTTCCCAATGCTCGGGATTGGCAATCCACTCACTACGCCCGTTATCCACCAGTACGATGTGCATCTGCTGGGCAGTAGGACGAGCCTTGCGGAAATGAGAAGTGTATGTAGTCGTAGGCTGACCGGTTCCCGCACGGCAGAGCATGCGCTGGAAAACGGCAAGACTATCGTAGTTGGGAATCACCTTCTCCAAGCCAATAGCTGCGATGTGCAGCTTCGGACAGGATGTGGACATATCGGCATTACCCTCGTTGGTGCATACCACGATATCACCCGTCTCAGCAATGCCGAAGTTGGCACCTGTCATTCCCGCATCTGCCGTCAGGAACTCATTGCGCAGACTCAGACGTGCCATATAAGTAAGGTAGGTAGGATCATGGTTCCCTTTCTCCGTACCGAGTTTCTCCTCGAACAGTTCCCCCACATCATCATGGTTCAGGTGGATGGCAGGCATCACGATATGACTGGGTTTCTGTCCCTTCAGCTGGATGATACGCTCACCAAGGTCAGTCTCCACCACCTCAATGCCATGAGCCTCCAGATAGGGGTTCATCTCACATTCCTCGGTAAGCATCGACTTACTCTTGACGATTTTCTTTACGTTATGGTCTTTCAGGATACCATACACGATCTCGTTAAACTCATCGGCATCCTTGGCCCAGTGAACGATACATCCATTCTTCTCGGCATTCGTTGCGAACTGATCCAAGTACTCGTCAAGATGGGTGATCGTATGGCGTTTGATTTGCGAAGCTTTCTCACGTAACTGCTCCCACTCCTCTAATCCATAGGCCATATTATCTCTCTTGGTGCGAACCGACCAGAATGTCGCATCATGCCAGCTCGCATATTTCTGGTTCTTCAAGAACTCTTTTGCTGCGTTACTATGTGGTGTACTCATAAATTGTCGTTATTTCGTTGTGTTATTTCGGTATATCGGTATTTCGTTATATCGGTATATCGATATTTCGGTATTTCGATATATCGATATTTCGATATTTCGATTTTCGAAATTTTTATTTCAATATCCCGAAAAGAAAATCAGATTCCTGCGGCCAGTATCTCCACCGCATGTTTGAACTTGATTGACTGGCCCTGCTTCTTGGCAACACCAGCCATGTGCATCAGACAAGAACAGTCGGGACCAGTAATATACTCTGCACCAGTTTCCATGTGGCGCCTTACCTTATCCTTACCCATCTGCTCACAAACAGCAGTCTCCTCAACGGAGAACATTCCTCCGAAGCCACAGCACTCATCAGGACGTTCGGGCTCAACTACTTCGATACCCTCTTTCAGCTCCAACAAATCCTTGATCTTGTTAAACTTCTTCTCATGCTGCTCACTGGGAGAACTCAGTCCCAGCTCACGCACACCATGACAGGAGTTATGCAGGCTCACCTTGTGAGGGAACTTGCCAGGGAGCTTATTCACCTTCACCACATCATGCAGGAACTCCACCACATCCATGATTTTATCTGATGTGGTGCACTCATGTTTTCCTTGGAGCAGGCGCGGATAGTTGATCTTCACAAATGACGTGCAGCTCACCGATGGCGCAACGACATAATCGAAACCCTTGAACTTGTCCTCGAACTTCTCTGCTAAGGGAATGGCTTGTTTCTCAAAGCCAGCATTCGCCATGGGCTGTCCGCAGCATGTCTGGTTCAGCGGATAATCCACATCCAAGCCAAGACTCTTCAAGAGTTTGTATGTGGCAACACCGACTTCAGGATATACGGCATCCACATAGCAAGGGATAAATAAACCGATTTTCATGTTATTATTAATGTTCGCTTATTAAGTGATTTTAGTTAAACTGCAAATAATCATGTTTCGAATGCAAATATACAAAAAAAAACGATACGGCCAACAAATTGACCGTATTATTTCTAAATATTTTATCAGGTCACCCTTGAACGATGGGAGCAGGGGAAAAGGCCTCTTACCGCCTGTTCAAGTCGAAACGGACACCTAACTGCAAGTTGAAACGTGCAGGGTGTTCCTTAAAATAGTTCTCCACCCCACTCTTGTTATCAAAGTAGTATTTCAAGCCTGGTTCAACATACACTCCCATCTGCGGAAGGATCTGGTACTGTACACCTGCAGCGGCGTCGGCAGAGAACAAGACACGGTCTTTCTTACCAGAGCTCTTGGCTCCTTCTGTTGTATAGGTGGCTTTTACATTGAAGTCAGCCGCCCCACCGGCAACACCATACAAGGCGAATCCCTTCCACGACATGAACCGATAGCTGACTCTGAGAGGTACACCCACGTAATACAATTGCTGCTCGCTCACCACCCTGCTGGTTTTCATCTTCTGAATGAAATCCGATGTCTGCTTCGTATAGGTGACACCCGAGAGTAGCGAGAGATGGGAACTCAATGGATAGGACACCGACAGTCCCAATGTCATCGGCTGATGATGCTTGGTGATCTCCTCGTAGTTATAGAGATAAGCAGTCGACCTACGGGTGCCGTACTCCATACCCTCCATATAAGCGTTCTCGTATTTGTCTGCCATGGCGGCGTTCATCATCACAGGATCATGGCGCAGGTCATCACCCCCCATCATGTTCTGGGCAAAGAGCATCGCAGAGAGACCGGATGACCTCTTACGATGCGACGTGTATCCCTGATGGGAATCGCTCGTATAGGAGGAACGATGGGAAGCTGCGGGCATGGCTTGGACACGCCGTTCCAGCTTCCGCTGTTCCTCGATACCATCGCTTCGTGTGGCTACCGGTGTTTCTTCCGGTATTCTTTCTCTCAAACTTTCCCCTTTCACTTGTTCTATCGCATCAACATCACTTCCATCTTTCACTTGTTCTATCGCACTAATATCACTTACTTCAGTGCCATCCAACTCCAAGGATTCCATAGAAGCCGGTACAGGCATTACTTGAGAAAGGACAGAATGTGTCTTGTTCTTTCCCCCACCATAGGCAAGTCCTTGGGAAATGTGATCCCTGGGAACTGAGGAGTCAGCTGGATTCTGAGGAATGTCCCCTGCTTCGGCTTTCTCTGTTCCTGTCGCATTCTGACGTGCCAGCTGTTCCACGTTCTTGGTTTCCTCCCGCGCGTACTTATATAATAGTCCCCCACCAGTCATCAGCAGTAAGGTGACAGCAGCCGCAGCCGCCCACCGGCGCCATGGCATCACCTTTGCTTTCTTTACAGGGATGCGCTCAACAGGATCGGGATGCTCTTCGAGAAGAGCACCCTCTATCCGCTCCCACAAGTCCTCTGGGGCAGCCTCTTCATAGTCTGCCATCCGCTCGCGAAGCTTTGATGTCCACTCTTTCTCGTTCATCTTGTCTGCTGATTAATAAAATTCTTAATTCGTCTTGCTAATAACTTCCTGGCTCTGGAATATTGTGATGCCGAAGTGTTCACTTTGATTCCCAGTACCGCGGCGATCTCCTTATGACTCATCTGCTCAAAAACGTAGAGATTAAACACCGCCCGATAGCCCACAGGCAACTCTTCGATCATCCGTTGTAACTGTTCCATCGGAACACCTCCCACATCCGGCTCCTCTTCATCCGCCTCATCAGGAATCTCCTCCACCACTTCCATCCGTTCTTGTTGTCGGAGATAGGTGAGTGATTCATTGACAGCCAAACGCGTCACCCAAGCCTTCAGTGACCCCTCCCCCCGATACTCGAACCGTCCTATCGATGTCAGGATCTTCACGAAACAGTCTTGCAGCACATCCTCTGCAGCCTCCCTGTCGGCAAGATACCGCAGACAAACCGCCATCAGATACCCGGCAAAGCGCTCATACAGTCTTCGCTGCGCTCCACGCTCCCCTTGTCGTATCCCCTGCAACAACCGTTCCTCTGTCTCCACAATCAGTCGTTAGATACAAATGTCAGTTCCATCATCGGATTAAGGGATGCATAGGTCTCCTGACTCTCCTGCCCGGGCCTGATGATGCTGATTTCCTTAATAAACATCTTTAACACCCTTGATTTCTGTTCTGCATTATACACACCGTAGGTATCTCGATCAAACACCAACGAGTAATACGTTGTCTGGTTCCCCTCCTTGATGCTAAACGAATAGAACATGTCTGTATCGAATTTCTGATAATAGCTTTCCGGATTGTTTGTATTCATATTCTGTATAGAGCTATTGAAATACAGATTATTCCCTGAGTATCCCACCACAACAGGAACGACCTCCATAGGACCTGCCACCAATTGAATATCCCCAGCCCCACCTTCGAAAGAAGGATAGATGTCATCGCTCGTATAACCATTCCCTGGGAAATAGCCATTCTGCCTGTAATAATTGGAAAAGGTCATGATGGTTTGAATAGGCATCTTGGAAAAGGAGAGGACCTTCCCGTCGTATGTCATCACACAGTTATCAGCCTTCGTACCAAACACCATCCAATAGCCAGGGTGGGCGCCCAGCATTCCTATGGATGAAAAGCTTTCAGAAGCGCTTTTATTCATGTCTTCATCATCCCCGTTCGCACACGACTGGGTTGTCAGGCATAGACAAGCCATCAAACCCATCATTATGATATATACTTTTTTCATAATCTATAATGTTTCGTTCTACCTATTAAACGACAAATACTAAAAATCTTGCATGCGGAAGCAAAAAAAATTCAGGTTTCTTTTCATGAAGCCTGAATAGGATTGTTTTGGTTGCTTTATTCCGCATTTTCGAAACCGAAATAAGTACCCTTCCTCGATGTGGGAACACCCTTTTTCATCCAAGCAGGCATCGGCTCCCCCTTGAGGTAGTGATCAAAGAACTGCTGAAGACGGATGGTGAGGTCCTTGCGGTTCCTCCGCTCCTTCAGGTTATGCTCCTCTCCGTTATATTCCAAGAGCCATGCCGGCTTACCCAGTCGGCGGAGTCCCATAAACAGTTCGATGCCCTGATACCATGGCACGGCTCCGTCGTTGTCGTTATGCATGATCAGCACCGGTGTTGTGACATGTGGCAGTTTGAACAAAGGAGAGTTCTCCATATACAGCTCCACGCCGTTCCAGAGGTCACGACCGATGCGACTCTGTGTCTGCTCATACTGGAACTGACGGCCCATGCCCGTCTGCCATCGGATGCCACCATAGGCACTGGTCATATTCGACACGGGAGCCCCAGCTCCTGCTGCCTTGAACAGATTCGTCCGCGTGATGAGATAGGCTACTTGATAGCCGCCCCAGCTCTGTCCCTGAATAGCCATGTTCTCCTTATCCACCCACGGGAGCTTCGCCAGCGACTCCGCGGCACTCACCACACAGTTATATGCCGACTCACCTGGTGTTCCTGCATGATAGACAATATCCGGCACGAATACCAAATAGCCGCGGGAGCAATAGAAAGCCAGGTTCACCGTTGACCAGCTGGGCTGAGGGGTGACATAGCTATACAGGCTCTCCGACCGTTTCTCATAGAAATACATCATCACGGGATATTTCTTTGCAGGATCGAAGTCCTCAGGCTTGTAAAGGATGCCATCCAGCGGTGTACCGTCGAAGGCCGTCCAATGATACAGCTCCGCCGTACCCCAGTTATAGTCTTTCTGTTGCGGATTGATCTGTGTAAGCTGCCGTTCTCCTTTCCCTGGCGATATCGTCACGTAGAGGTCATTGGGATGTTCGAAATTCCCTTTGGTATAGAGATACGTATCCGACTCTTTCGCCTTGACAGGAGTACCATAGGTAAATCCCTCCAGCATGCAGAGCCGTGGTGTTGCCGTCCGTGCCATGTTCACAGTGGCCATTCCGTTTTTCTTCGTGACATGATCGAACACACTCAGCAGGATCGTCTCGTTGGCACGGATGAACGGTTCCTCTGTTTTGTCCTTCGTGTTCACATAGCGGTAGGTGCATTGTGTGCGGCGTCCTTCCCCATGGGTCAGGCACACCCCTTTTCCGTCAGCGGTGTTCACCTTCCAGATATCATATCGGTCGTAGAGCAGCACCTCCCTGTCGTTTTGTGTCCATCCCCCGATGCCATAGCTCTCAGGCATCATGGGATGATCATCTTCTTCATCCCAGAAGTTCACGTTCAGTCCTGCCGTCACATTTTTCGTCTGTCGGCTTTGGATATCATAAAGCATCCAGGCGCGGTTCCGATAGTCGTACCAGATGACATACCGTCCTCCCGGTGAAGCAGAGACCTCTCCGTAAACCCCTTTGGCAACTGGTGTCCGCAGTCCTGTCGTCACCTCCACGAGAGCCACTTCCACCTCGTTCTGGATATTCCATTGTGTCTCCACCACCGTCTGTGTCTGATCCACCGACAAGGCGACAGGTGCATTCCCTCGGTCAAGCATACTGATACGGTCATATTTGGAGGTGGTGAGTGGAACAAGCCGTCGTGTTTGCGGATGATAATAAGCCAAACAGGTCGCTTTCTGATCCTTACTCAGGTTGGCCTTCATCATAGGGGGCAGCTCTGGCGCATCGTAGTTCCAGATATCCAGTCCTGCCGTCTCAAACGGTACGATGGTCGTATCCTTGGGTGCCTGGTAGGTCTGCATACCCACAAACACCTTCCTGCCGTCATGACTGAATCGCGGTGCACTGTTCTCCGTGAGTCCCCATGTGTCGATAGAATCAAATGGCTTGACAGGTTCCACCAGACAGACAGGTCGTAACGTGGCGAAGTCATTGGCAGCCGCAGGGAGTCCTACCTGGAACAATCCGCAGTGCTTACTCCCACTGTCGAGCGTGTCGGCAGCCTGCAGGAAGAGAGCCTCCGTCCCCGTCTCGTTAAACACAGGCAATGAATAGTAAGCCGCCGTATCGGTAAGAACCGTTGTCTTCCTTGACGGCACCTGATAGAAAGCCACCAGTGAATGATGCTTCTTCTCCTTTACGGTAAGAGCCAGAACACGTCCCTGCTTGTCGAACTGATATTGATCCACATGATAGAGGGTATCGGTATGTCCCGTTGCGAAGTGATACACCAGCATCGGCTTCCCCACATCCTTGCTCTTCCGTTCCTTTTTGGGTATCAAGGTGGTGTCGGCGGTAGTAAAGGCCACGGCATCCAAGGCATGCTTGCCCAGCTGGAAACCTAACACCTCAGGGAATTTCTTAACCTTCCCATCCTTCACACTGACAACAGCCAGCGTGTCCTTAGGCATCTCCTCCTCTTTCTTCTTCTTGATCTTCGCCTGTCGGGTGTCCTGGAACAGAGGCATAATCAGACATACCACGGTCTGTTCGTTATCGAGGATCCGTGCCCGATAACCTCTGGCGATCACCGTCTCCTTCCCGCTCTTGTTGTTACGGATCACCAAGCGACCATCCCCTTCCTGCGGGTTAATCTCATAAGTGATCACATTCCCTTTGGGGGAGATGGCGACGGCACTCACACTCTGCCAACTGTCATAGACAGAATGATCTAACGGTTTCTTCTGTGCTTCGGCAGACAGACTCAGCAGACAGCACAAGAGGAGAAGGGTTTGTTTCATTTCTTTATATTCTTGAAGGCACCTTTTTTCTTATAGAAGTCCTGAAGCACATAGAAGGCCTGCTTCGTACGCCCTTTGTCCGACACGATACCCTTGCGGTTGAAGAAGTCCTGCGTGCCATGCAGCTGACGACGCGGCGAACGGAAGTCCATCAAGATCCAGGGTGAGCATCCGGCAAAGCCCGAGATCTTGTCATACATCTTCAGCGTCTGGCGATACACCTCAGCCTGATACTCCTCCGTCCACTTCTCTTCTTTGTCACCGAAGCGTCCTGCCACAGCACCTGCTCCGAACTCACTGACGAACACCGGCTTATCCTGAGTGAAGAACCATTTTCTTTTCTCACAATCCGAAGGCCGTCCGCCATACCATCCCAGGTAATTGTTGAAGCTCAGGATATCCACCAGAGAACTGAGGGGATCCTCCACGGTGGAGATATTATCATGGGTCTCTATTTCCATCGCCATACTGATCAGTCGCTCATCATCCAGTTCACGTGCACGCTCCACCAGACCGGTAAGGAAATGGTCACGCACCTTACTGCGCGGTGTCTCATTGGCAAGACTCCACACGATCACGGCACAACGGTTATGGTCGCGCTGGATATTATCGGTGAGCTGACGGTAGGCATTGTTATACGTCTCCTGATTATCCCACTGGATGGTCCAATAGACGGGAATCTCACTCCATACCAGCAAACCCTCTTTCTCTGCCATACGCACCATCTGCTCGTTGTGGGGATAATGCGCCAGACGGACGAAGTTACAGCCCAGGAACTTTGCCCATCCGATCAGCACGCTGTCGTCTTTCTCTGTCGTGCAACGTCCTGAACGGAACGGAGCCTCCTCATGAATGGAGATACCCCGCAGGAAGATCTGCTTACCATTGAGCAGGATCTTCTTCCCGTTGGTCTCGATATGACGGAAACCGATCTGATCGATCATTCCCTCACCTTCACACGACAGCTCCACATTGTACAGCTTCGGATGATCCGGTGACCACAATTTGGGCTCGGCGTTCAGCAAGATCTGGGCCACACCGCTCCCATTGGTAGTCATCTTTTCATAGATGCTCAGTTCAGGGATATGCACCTCAATCTTCACACCAGCCACAGGGATGTTGATACGTGCCCGTACCAGCACTTTCTCATAGGATCCTTTCTGCAGACGGATGTCATAATCATCGATGTGGGCCATGGGCGTTTCCACCAGCATCACATCACGGGTAATACCACCGTAGTTCCACCAGTCGCTGTTCAACGTAGGCACGCCCTCAGCATGGCGCACGTTATTTACCCGCACCACGATGAAGTTCTCACCCTTCTTCACCTTGTCAGTAATATCGAAATGGAAGGGAGTAAAGCCGCCGATATGCGTTCCTAACTTCTCACCGTTCAGATAGACATCCGTCTGGTAGTTTGCCCCTCCGAAGTAAAGGTAGAGCAGACGGTCTTTCTTCAGGTTATACTTGAACGTCTTCTTATACCAGACACTGCCTTCATAGAACAGCAGTTCGGGTCGCTGGGTATTCCAGTCACCTGGCACCTTCAATGTCTCCTGTGCCGAGAAGTCGTATTCCACATGGTCACCTTTCGACTGTGGCTTCTGATCTTTGAAGAATCCGTACCTCGATTCATTCATTCTGTAATCATAATACCCGGCATCAAAGGGGTCAACGATGGTCTGCCACTCCCCGTTCAGCGAGGTTGTTTTTCGCGCATACACATTCTGCAACACCTTGCCAGCCATCATATCAGCCGACAAGGAAAGCATGCAGAACAGCAAGATGATAAGCTTTCTCATTTCTCTTTATATTAATAATGTGGGGCAAAGGTACGAAAAAACTGGGTAAGTGAGAAGGAAACAAATCAATTTGTTTGCTCGAACAAGAAGTTTTTATCCAAAAGTCGAGTGAAAAACAAAACAAAGTGGATAGTAAACTGTTAATCTTTGATAAAACGCCCGATGCATAACAGAATTCTTAATAATTTATCGTACCTTTGCACTCGTCTTTTTTGGAGAGGTGCTCGAGTGGCTGAAGAGGCACGCCTGGAAAGCGTGTAGCCGGCGAAACCGGCTCGCAGGTTCGAATCCTGTTCTCTCCGCAAGAAGAACAGGTTCAAAGCCTCGAGGTGAAAACTTGGGGCTTTTTTGTTCTCTCCGCAAGAAGAACAGGTTCAAAGCCTCGAGGTGAAAACTCGGGGCTTTTTGTTCTCTCCGCAAGAAGAACAGGTTCAAAGCTTCGAGGTGAAACCTCGGGGCTTTTTTGTTCTCTCCGCAAGTAGTAACAGATTATGTCATAGAAAGTGACAGTCAACAAGGCCATACCTTTTCTTTGAATAGTCCTTACAATTTAACTCCATTTGACTCAATTCTTGGGCATTTGGGCGAACAACTGACCTTTTGGTCGAAAAAACGGTCAAAAATCGCAATTACGTAAAGTACTGATAATGAAGATCTTAGTAAAATAAGACATTTTTAAGCTCACAAAAACGGCGTATTTTGGGGGTAAAAACATAGGTTTTAGTGCCCAAAACCATAGTATTTAGGTGGTAAAAACATCGTTTTCAGGTGATAAAAACATTGTTTTTGTGATGTAAAAACAACGTTTTTGGACGAAGAATACTCATCTAAGGATTGTTCCGAACAGCGTTATCACCCGTTCCGATGGCATCTACAACCCGTTCCGAAGTCATCTATAGGGGGTAAAGTGACGGCGGAATGACCCGTAGTTGACGGCGGAATGACTATAAGGAACGTCAGGAACGACTCAAAGTAGCCTTTACTTGCATCAAAAGTAGCCTTTACTTACAATCAAAGTAAACTTTACTTCCATTCAAAGTAACCTTTACTTGCTTCCCAATTATTTAGGGCATCTTTTGGAAACGAAATTTTCCATCAATTATTCAGACAAAACATCAGAAAAACAGACACCTTTATCGAAGAATAAGAGAAAGAAAATTGAACAGCAAGAATCATTTTCGCATGCGACGATTATCACGGTCACGCCAAGCGAAGAAATGCCCATTCTCGAGAATAGCAAACAAAAGGTTTTCTTGGAAATACTTGGTAGTTTCGAAACAAATGTCTATCTTTGCAACCTAAAAGATTTGTTAGACATGAAACACTTGGCTAGGCCTCATCGTTCAGGCCATTTCCCCAGAACCACGAATGTCAGCAGTTTGCTTGTCATGGCAAAGGTTGCACTGATTACATTCCTCCTTATTTGTTTCTCAACCGCTATCAAGGCGCAGGACACCAATGTATCCAAGGACTCCGTGACAGCTGTGGCCGACTCCGCCCAGCTCGACTCCATGGCCGTTGACACCGCCGTGGCACTGGATGAGGATCTGATGGACGATGAAGGTGGCGGTTTTCACAAGCGTCTCAAAAAGACCTTCATCGACGGAAATGCCGGCTTCATGTCGCTGGTGGCCCTAGTACTGGTGTTAGGTCTTGCCTTCTGTATCGAACGTATTATCTACCTGAGTCTGAGTGAGATCAATGCGAAGAAGCTGATGGCCGACCTGGAAGAAAAGATCATGAGCGGGAAAGTGGAGGAAGCCAAGGATATCTGTCGTGACACCCGCGGTCCTGTGGCGTCTATCTGCTACCAGGGTCTGATGCGCATCAACGAGTCGATGGAAGACATCGAGCGTTCCATTGTCAGCTACGGCTCCGTACAAAGTGCCAATTTGGAGAAAGGCTGCTCATGGATCACCCTGTTCATCGCCATGGCACCATCGTTGGGATTCTTAGGTACCGTGATCGGCATGGTACTGGCATTCGACAGGATTCAAGAAGTAGGAGACATCAACCCCACCATTGTGGCAGCAGGTATGAAAGTGGCCCTGATCACCACCATCTTCGGTATCATCGTGGCCCTGATCCTGCAAGTGTTCTACAACTATATCCTTTCGAAGATTGAACACCTGACCAGTCAGATGGAGGAAAGTGCCATCTCCCTGCTCGACACCATCATGAAATACAAAATGACACGCTCATGAACGACTGGCTGATTGACATCGAACTGGTATTGGTGTACGTGGTGCTGCTTATCGCTCTGGTCTTCATGGCAGGGTCGGCACTGCGCTCATTCCGCCTTCGCGACAAGTCACAGGATGTGGTGAACAACATCCCCGTGACGAAGATCGGCTATGCCACCCTGGCACTGCTCATTGTCTGTCTGGCGCTCACCTTCTTACTGGGATCCTCCCAACCTTTAGCCTTGAACGGCGAGCGATACACCAGTACCTTCTGGCTGAAGGCGGCAGATATGTTTATCTACACATCACTCATCCTGATCCTCATTGCCGCAGGGGCTGTCATCTACGGTATGTCGGGACTGAGCAGGAAGAGCGGAACAGAAAAGA
Organism: uncultured Prevotellaceae bacterium; assembly: GCA_902768785.1. Classification (GTDB taxonomy): domain Bacteria; phylum Bacteroidota; class Bacteroidia; order Bacteroidales; family Bacteroidaceae; genus Prevotella. The sequence continues at coordinate 66,059 of CACXMM010000008.1, read as the reverse complement.
AGAGGAATGTTCAAACGGAGAAAGCATAGGGTACCCACCCTCAATACCACATCCACGGCAGACATCTCGTTTATGCTGTTGATTTTCTTCCTGGTCACCACATCGATGGATATTGACAAAGGACTGTCAAGGCAATTGCCACCCCTCGAAGATGACAAGGAGGAGCAGGTGATTGACATGAACAAGAACGACATGATCAGACTGTCCATATCAGCAGACAACCAGTTGAGTATCAACGACCGTGTCGTCACCCTGCAGCAGGTAAGACAGCAGGTGATGGATTTCGTGGAACACTGTCCTGACCGCCAGCAGCATGTCGTCTCCGTGGAAGTGGCACGCGAGGCTACCTACGATACCTACTTTAACATGCAGAACGAAATCGTGGCGGCATACAACACCCTCAGGGAACAGCGGGCACAGCAGATCTATCATCTGTCGTTGGCACAATGTACGGAGGAGCAACGTGACTCTCTCCGTGCCTACTACCCCCAACGCATTGCCGAGACCTATCTGAAAGGAGGTGCCGAATGAGCATGTTCCGTCATCGCGAGCATGAGATTCCGGGATTGAACATGTCATCCATGCCCGACCTGATCTTCACCGTGCTGTTCTTCTTCATGATTGTCACCCACATGCGGAGCACACCCGTGAAGGTACAGTACCAGATGCCCCAAGGTACCGAGCTGACACGACTCACCAAGAAGTCGGCCGTCACTTATATATATATAGGAAAGCCCGTCGGAACGAACGATTCGGTGGTGCGCATCCAGCTAAACGACAAGTTCGCCGATGCCGGAAGCATCCCCGCCTATATTGTCAAGGAACGTGGGAGGATGTCGGCAGAGGATGCGCAGGCCATGACCGTGAGTCTGAAGGCCGACCGTAACACCGACATGGGTACGATTACGGATGTGAAACAAGCACTGCGCCAGGCCAAAGCCTACCGGATAAACTATTCTGCAGAGAAACGGTAAGAGACGATACGTTGCATTTCTTCTTCCGCTTGATAACATATTGGCACAATTCCCAATTAATTCCTATCTATTTGGGCTTTTTTTATACGAAATTGTTGGAACTCTCAAAAAAAAAGTATATCTTTGCAGTCAAACAATTCTGTAAAAATGGCACATCATAATTTAGACTCTTTGGACAAAAAGATCCTGCGCATGATTGCGAAGGATGCACGTGTCCCATTTCTTGAAGTAGCCCGCGCCTGCAATGTCAGCGGAGCAGCAATTCACCAGCGTATCCAGAAACTCACCAGCATGGGGGTACTGAAAGGATCACAGTTTATCATCGACCCTGAAAAAATCGGATATGAGACCTGCGCTTATATCGGATTGAATCTCAAAGACCCGGAGAAGTTCGACGTGGTAGTCGAAGCTATGAAGGAAATACCCGAGGTGGTGGAATGCCACTACACCACGGGCGACTATGATATGTTTATCAAGATCTACGCCATGAACAACCATCACCTGCTGAACATCATCCACGACAAGCTGCAGCCGTTAGGACTCTCCCGCAGCGAGACCATCATCTCTTTCGGTTCTGCCTTCGGACGTCAGCTGCCCGTGGAGAGCATTCCAGAAGAAGAGGAGGACTAATCCTCCTTCCTTACATAATCCACGAAGGCGTAGGCAAACAGATGTTTCTCGTCGGTGGCATGCTCCTCCCGCTCCACCTCCTGCCAGTCATCGTAGGGTGGAAAGAAAGCATCAGCCTCAGCAGGGACATCATCAATCTCAGTAAGACACAGGCGGTCGGCAATGCTGATCGCCTGTTTGTATAAACTGGCGCCCCCGATGATATAGACATCCTCATCAGCTGCGCAATGGCGCAAAGCCTCTTGCAATGAGGGGTAGCATTCGCATCCGGGGAACTCACGGGCAGAACGACTCAGCACCACATTCCTTCTATTGGGCAAAGCCCCTTTGGGCAGACTCTCGAAGGTTCGCCTGCCCATGATGATGGTATGTCCTGTCGTTAATGCCTTGAATCGTTTCAAGTCATTGGGCAACCAATAAAGCAACTTATTCTGATAGCCAATGGCCCTGTTCCTGGCCACGGCTGCAATCAAACTAACCGACATATTCTTTGAACATTGAACTTTGAACTTTGAACATTGAACTTTAACTGTCAACTCCCTACACACTCACCTCTGCCTTGATATGGGGCCACGGATCGTAGTTCTCCAACTGGAAATCTTCATACTGGAAATCAAAAAGACTCTTCACATCGGGATTGAGCCGCATCGTCGGCAGAGACCGCGGCGTTCTCGTAAGCTGTAACCGTGCCTGCTCCAGATGGTTCAGATAAAGGTGAGTATCACCGGTAGTATGAATGAAGTCACCAGGCTTAAGACCTGTAACTTGTGCCATCATCAAGAGCAAGAGTGCATACGAAGCGATATTGAACGGTACGCCTAAAAAGGTGTCGGCACTACGCTGGTAGAGCTGCAGACTCAATCTGCCATCGGCCACATAGAACTGGAACATCGTATGACAGGGAGGGAGGGCCATCTTATTCACCTCCGCCACATTCCACGCACTGACAATCATACGACGGGAGTCTGGATTGTTTCGGATCTGATCAAGTACATATTGTATCTGATCGATCGTACCACCGTCGTAGTCAGGCCATGAGCGCCACTGATGACCATATACTGGTCCGAGTTCCCCATTCTCATCTGCCCATTCATTCCATATTCTCACGCCGTGCTCCTGAAGATAATGCACGTTGGTGTCACCTTTCAGGAACCACAACAGCTCATAGATGATGGATTTCAAGTGGAGCTTCTTGGTGGTGAGCAGCGGAAAGCCGTCTTCCAGATTGAATCGCATCTGGTTACCAAAAATGCTCACCGTTCCTGTTCCTGTACGGTCGCCTTTCTGTGTTCCTTCTGTGAGGATACGGTTGAGGAGGTCTAAGTATTGTTTCATATCGCTTGATTATATGGTTCGATGAATATTCAGACAGGGAGTATCGATATACGAGCTTTTGATTCTCCATTCCTGCGGATAGAGGTTGTTCGTACGAGTGCCGAGGTTCTTCAAGAAGCCCAATGCAAGTCCCATGCAGGTTACCACAACATAGCCGCGAGGCTGGTCGGACATCCCCGGTAACGGTTCACGCCGCAGGTAGCTTATCGCTTCTTCAACAGTCAGCTCCACAGTAGGGAATGCCTCGGGATGACGCTCCACAGACAATGCCAACGACTGACTGGGAACCAAGTCTTTCCCCTTGATCTCACCGATGGTGATACCGGCATGCATAACCTGCAAGGACTTCATGACACGACTGTAGAGATCTTTCCACATCTTGGGTATAGCCATGAGTTTCCCCTCATGCTGAAGGAAGTCATAACGGTCACCATGCATCAGCCATCCTCTTGCTGATTCCTCCGGCAGTCCCTTCTGTCTTTTCCCTTCTTCTTTGGTCTTTTTCATGGTACCTGCACGATCCGTTCCCTTTTTCCGCAGCAATGCCATGAACAGGCCCTCTCCTTTCGAATGACCTGGGAGGAACCGGTAAATGGGTCCTGCGAAATCTTTTACTAGCGATCCTGTGATGTTCCATAAAGGATCAACAGTTACTGGTAAGACTTCCGCACCCAGCTCTTCCTGAATGAACCGCACATTCTCCTCGTCCTCCAAGGCATTGAAGGTACAGGTGGAGTAAATGAGTAACCCGCCTGGACGCAGACACTCCCATGCCTCTGTGACAATCTCACGCTGCAGACGCCAGCACTGTTCCACATGATGCCAGCTCCATTCACCTATTGCCTCCGCATCTTTTCGGAACATGCCTTCACCAGAACACGGGACATCCGCCAGAATCACATCGAACGAAAGAGCGGAAGCGGCATAGTCGCGAGGATAGTTATTGGTTACGATGATATCGGGATGCCCGAATTTCTGAAGGTTCTCAACCAGGATCTGTGCCCTTTTACGGATCGGTTCGTTGCTTACCAACAAACTCCCTGTGGGAAGGGCAGCTCTGGCTACCGTTGACTTCCCGCCAGGTGCTGCACATAAGTCGAGCATCGTTACCGGCTCCTTGACATATTCGCGTAGAACAGTATCCAGGAACATCGAAGAAGCTTCCTGTACATAATAGGCACCAGCATGAAAGAGCGGGTCGGAGGTGAACACAGGTCGTGTGGGCAGATACCATCCTCCCTGACACCAGGGTACAGGGGCGCCCTCATTGACTGTCATGTCTTGCGCCTTAAACGGATTCATACGAATACTGGCAGGAGGTTCTTCCATCAGTCCCTCACGCAATTCCTTCCACAGGGACTCCCCCATGAATCCTTCCATGTATCGTATGAAATCCCCAGGTAACTCCATTCCGCCTATGCTTGATGGTGCAAAAGTACAACTATTATTTCAAAATCCTGCACTCAGTCACGAAAAAACTACGGTTGTCCCACGGCCGTTGCCGTCACTCCTTCTACGGTGTAGCCAGCCTGACGCAAAAGGTTAAGCACCCCCTTTTCTCCAGGCAGATGACCGGCACCGACGGCAAACAAGGTGGACTTCTGTGACATAAGGCCAGGCATCATCTTCAGCCAGTTGGCATTACGGTTGTAAATGAGTTTATCTTCTTCCTCAGGACTGGAGTCACAGTTGTTGTGCAACTTGAGGTCCATGGCCTCTTGGATGGCATCAAGATTCTGGGAGTAGAAGGCACTGATAATACGGTCGTCCATCTCGTCCATAAAGGCAGCATTATCTACCAGGCACATCAGCAACTCCTTCTGGCGCTCCAAGGGTGTTCCCTTGAAAAGGGTTTCCACCTGGAAAGCCATGGTCTCCAGTCCTCCCACGCCCTTACCCTGAGCAAGTGCTTCCTTCTGGAAATAGTCATCGAAGCCGTTCTGCACATCTACATTTCCTCCTTTCTTCATGAATGATAGCACCGACAAGGCCGTGTTAAGAGCCGCCGGCGACAACTTTGACATCTGCTGTGCCAGTAACGGATTGGTCAAGTCCATACCTATCAGCTCCTTCAAGTAAGCATTCAGTCGGCTCATCTCATCGTCTGAGAGCAGATTGTTCAGGGTCATCCCATCAGGAAGCATCATGGCCTTTTCCATAATAGCCACACTATCAGGACCAAGAAGATTGTCCATCACTAGTTCACCATAGACCTGCTGACAGTCGGCCATAGCCTTTCGCATGCCGGGAATGGAATCGACGAATGACACATTGGCTAAATGGTAGGTGCCCACGATGTAGGAGGGCGACTTCAGTCCATGACCAGAAATCCTGTACAACAGCTGTGCAGAGGCGCTCAGCGTGGTTACAGTCATTACGAGAGCAAGAAGAATTCTTTTCATATTCATTATCATGTTAAGGAAATGTGAGTGCAAAGTTACAAAATATAATGGCATCTTCCCCAATCTTTTTTACAAAAACTTGGGTATTCGGGAAAAATCCTTTAATTTTGCACCCACATAGCAAAGGAAATAGCATTTTACCAACAAACAAGATCGTATTATGTTCAGATTTAAATTAATAGTAAGTGTTCTATTTATTATCAATATTGTCTGCGTTCAGGCGCAAAACACTGCTGGAACCTATTACGGCTCCGGAATCTATACTACCGGTACAGAAGACCAGTCCAGTTTCAAGCATCTCGACGTAGCTGTCACTGCGGGAACCACAGGTATCGGTGCAGAACTTGCGATGCCTCTTAGTGAGATGGTGCAGGTTCGTGCCGGTTTCTCCGTCATGCCCTCCATCAAGGTGCCCATGCATTTCAAGGTAGCACTGCCGAACGATCCCGAAACAGATAAAAACGGCAACAAGATCGAGACGAAGTTTGACAAGATGTCCAACTTGTTTGAACAGCTCACCAGCTACAAGATGGAGCATAGCGTGAAGATGTATGGTCGTCCCACCTATTATAATGCCAAGCTGTTGGTGGATGTCTTCCCTTTCCCCAACAAGAAATGGTTCCTCACCGGTGGGTTCTATTACGGCAATTCAGAGATAGTCAGGGCCTACAACTCTTATGAAGATATGCGCAGTCTGGTGGCCGTGGGCATGTATAACCACATGCACGACAAGATTGTTAACAACGAACCCCTTTTCGATATCACCTTGAACAATATCGAGGTACTCTACATGCTTGATCCTGATGACCCTCAGCATGGTGCCATTATCGACAGGTTCTCCCGTTATGGCCGCATGGGTGTCCATTTAGGAAACTTCGAAGACGGTACACCTTATTATTCTTATCCCAACGAAAAAGCCATGATGGAGGCTAAGATCCTGGTCAACCGCTTCAAGCCCTACTTAGGTTTCGGCTATGGTTCTGAGGTTCCCAAGACCGGTAAGCTGTACAACTTCGCCTTCGAATGCGGATTCCTGATCTGGGGAGGTACACCCCAGATCATCACCCACGACGGTGTGGATCTGGCCAAAGAAGTGACTGGCATCCGCGGTGATGTGGGCTCCTACGTCAGAGCCGTCAAGGCATTCAAGGTGTTCCCCGTACTGAACCTGCGCATCTCCCGTCGCCTATTCTAAAAAAATCTCATGCCGGCTGCAACCTTTTGTGATCTCTTTTCGTCTAACAGACAAATGGATCAAAAAACAAAAAGCATGAGAAAGTATTTGATAGCTATTCTATTGTCTGCCGTCCTGTTCACCACGAGTGACATCCAAGCGCAGAAACATCGCCACCACCCACAAGTGGTGAACGTCACCTCCACTCCTGACACCGCAGGAATCGAGGCTTACTCCGACACGACATCCATCGATACCGCAGGAACAACTGTTACCATTCCCCATGACAGTGACTGGGATGATGATGGATTCTACGTGGATCACATCTCTTTGAATGATGTTAAGGATCTGCTTGGCATCGGCGTAGGAGGCACACTGATCGGCATTGCCGTCATGTTGCTGATCGCCCTGATCAGTCTGGCACCTTTCATCCTCATCATTTTCATCATCTACCAGATCTTCAAGAACCGTCGCCAACGTTACCAGCTCGCCGAGAAGGCCATGGAAAGCGGACAGCAGATTCCCGAAGAACTGGTACGCACTGAACGGCAAAGCGACGAGTACCTCTGGAAGAAAGGCATCAAGAATATCTTCCTGGGCATAGGTATCGCTGTGATGTGCTACTGTCTGGGAGCCAAGCCCATGGCAGGAATCGGATGGCTGGTCACCTTCTATGGCATCGGACAGGCTCTCATCGCCAAGACCTCTGTATCAAGGCGTGACAAGTATGATGACCTGACAGGTCCTGATCGTGACCCACATCATCCGGCAGACATGCCCTAATTGCAACTATTCATTATTAAATTCAACAACAATATGGAACAGAAAAGACTGTTACGCTCGAACGACAGAGTCATTGCGGGCGTTTGTGGAGGCATCGCAGAATATCTGGAAGTGGACCCCACCCTGATACGTGTGGCCTATGCTGTACTCACCCTGTGTACCGTATTCTGCGGCTTCATCCTCTACCCTATTCTTTGGCTGGTCATGCCCGAGAAACCGATAGGAAGATAAGAAAGAAGAAAGCGAATGGCAGGTATCAGCGATATATCTCTTGTCACACAGGTGGCGGTGTTCCATAACAAGCGGGCTTTTGATCAGCTTGTGAAGAAATACCAGTCACCTGTGCGGAGGTTTTTCCTGAGTCAGACCTTAGGAGACACACAGCTAAGCGATGATCTTGCCCAAGATACTTTCATCAAAGCCTACACGCGGATAGCCAGTTTCAAAGGACTGTCGGGCTTCTCCACCTGGCTCTACCGCATTGCCTATAACGTGCTGTATGACTATCGTCGTGGGCAACATGTCACAGAAGACATCGATACGACGGCCATGCGCCTGACCAGTGAGAGGGTTTCCGATCCCACGATGCACATGGATATCTACCAAGCACTGAGCATGTTAAAAGCCGATGAGCGCACGTGCATCACCCTCCAGCTGATGGACGGGCTTCCCATCGACAAGATCGCCGAGATCACGGGAATGCCGCAGGGCACCGTGAAATCCCATCTCTCCAGAGGAAAGAAACAACTTGCAAGCTACTTGAAAGAAAATGGTTATGGACGATAAGAGAAAAGAACAATACCACGAGACTGTCACCCGTGAACCGATCATGGTGACCGACGAGGACGAGCGCCTCGTTAACAGTTTCTTCAATAGTCATCCGATAGAAGTCAGCGATCAGGGCTTCTCTCACCGTGTGATGCGCCATCTTCCCAAAACCGCATGGCAGATGAACCGCATCTGGACGATTGTATGCACCCTTCTGGGTATCCTCCTGCTCTTCCTCAACAAAGGAGTGCAGGCATTGTGTGGCAGCATCAGCGGTCTGTGGGCCGACCTTTCCACGAATATGCTCTATCATCAGAGTCTGCTCATGACCTACCTTGCCCTGATTTGTGTGTTAATGGTAGGCGGTTATATGGCAGCTACCTCAGAACGATAGTCAGCAAGACATAGCTTATTCCATCAACAGGAAGCCATCATCCTCCTCGGGATGTTTGGTTTCCTCTTTTTTCTTCGGCGGGTTCTTCAGCTGACCGTTCTCATCGAACATACCATAGGTGGTGCGCAGAACGATGAACTCCGTCCGTCGGTTCAGCTGATTACAGATCTCCTCTTTCTCGGGATCATTCAGAGCCCTCACGAACTCCTCCGTCAGCACATCGTTCTCCTTGAGCCAGTTGTATTTCTCCGTGAGCTTCTTACGGATTGTCTTGGGTTTCTCCACACCATAGCCAACAGGTGTGAGTCGTTCCTTGGGGATGCCATGAGCAATCAAGTAGTTCACCACCGACTCAGCGCGCCGTTGTGACAACCGTTTGTTATAATCTGCACTTCCACGATAGTCGGCATGGGCACTCAGCTCGATGGTCACATTGGGATTCTCGTTCAGCAACCCCACCAGCTCATCCAGTGCCGTGGCCGACTCCGGGCGCAGCGTGGCCTTATCGAAGTCATAGAAGATGTTATCGATCAGTACGGGGACACGGATACTGGCCAAAGGGAACTGTAACGTATATTCCTCCGACTCCTTTGCCGTCTTTACCTTAATCTCCTCACGATGGTTCAGATATCCCCTGCAGGAGGCCAGTAGCACATAATCCACACCTGGCTGCACCTCCTGCTCGAAAGAGCCGTCACCTTTCACGCTCAGTTTGAGGTTCGTACCATCGTTACCCACCATATACACCTGTGCCGCAGGCAGCTCATAGCCATCCATCTCATACACCCATCCCTTGATGGTCTGCACAATCTCCGGATTCTCGAAACTGTAGATATGGTCCCATCCACGACCGTCGCCGCGGTTTGAGCAGAAGAAGCCCCGGTTATGCAGTCCTTCGAACGTACAACCGAAGTCATCCCCCTGGGAGTTCAAAGGGAATCCGGGATGTTCCAGCCGGTACCTCCCTCCCTTATCCACCTTCGCGATGAAGATATCCAGGCCACCCATTCCCGGATGACCGTTAGAAGAAAAGTACAAATCACCATTCGGGCGGAACGTGGGGAACATCTCATCCCCTTCGGTGTTCACTGGTGCCCCGATGTTCTCCACACCACCGAGACCTGCAGTGGTCAAACGAACGCGCCAGATATCCAATCCACCCAATCCCCCCGGCATATCCGATACGAAGTACAGCCATTCCCCATCTGGTGAGACAGCAGGATGGGCATAGCTCGACAAGGTATCACGTGACAACTCCAGTTTCGTGGCTTTCCCCCATGCGGCGTCCGAGCGACTTGCCGTGACGATGTTTGCATAGCGGGGATAGTCAGGATCGGTGGAACATTGGGTGAGATACATCGTACGCTGGTCGGTGGAGAAGCAGCAGGCCCCTTCATCATATTCAGTGTTCAGTCCGCTCTCTATCGTCTGCGGTCGCCCCCATTTCCCCTTATCGTCTTTCTGAGAAAAGAAGATATCGCCAGCCTTGGCACCCGTGATACCACTCACTTCATCCCCTTGTGCCTCATTGCGAGTAGAGGTAAAATAAAGCTGGTTATACTCATCACCGCAAAGCATCGGACTATAGTCGGCACGCCGAGAGTTGAATATATCCATTTTCTTTACGGTATAGCGCGAACCCAGTTGCTTGATCTCGGGAGCCGTACGTGCTGAGGTCAGACCGTTCTGTGCCAGTATGTTATCCGGTAAGGAGTCGAGAACCCACAGGAACTCCTTCTCCGCCTCCTTGTAGTTCCCGTTGCGCAGAAGCTGACGGGCAAACGACAGGTGGGTATCCACATCATCCTGCTTATACCTGATGATGTTACGATAGGCAGCGATGGCTTTCTGCGATGAGTTGATACGCTCATAGCAGTGAGCCAGTTTCCTGGAAATCTGTCCACGGCGGTCCCTTTCCTTCGCCGGAGTCTTGGAATAAGCTTTCTTGAATTGTTCCGCAGCATCGAAATATTCACCGATGGCAAGAAACTTCTCACCCTTCTTCATGTTCTGGTCGGCACCGCACGAACAGAACAAGATCAGCAGCAGGAATAAAAACAGATGACGACTGCGCATACATCCTATAAACGCCAGAAGAGAAAAATTATTGTGTCTCTCCCTGTTTTGACGGATCCGCAAAGGGCAGACGATAGGTACAGCCGTTCTTCCACTCACTACACCCATAAGCGGTCTTTCCCTTGATAAGATGCCCCTTGCCACAAAGGGGGCACACTGTTCCGATCAATGAGTCATCGGCATGAAGCACCGTGCCCATCCCCTTGTCATCACTTTTCTTCGTGTTCTTCTTCGTGGTCCGTTTCTTCGGTTTCTTCTCTTCCGAGGCCGAGGCAGCCTCCTTGGCCTTCCCCTTCCCTTTCGTCTTCTCCTCCTCCATCAGGGTTACCCTGCGGTTGGAGTTATCTGCCAGTACCTGATTGACAATGGCAGTGATCTGCTCCTTCAGTTCATTCACGAACTGAGCAGGATCGTATTTCTGATGCTCGATATCACGCAGTTTCTTCTCCCAGATACCCGTCAGCTCACAGCTCTTCAGCAGCTCCTCCTTGATCATGTCGATCAGTTCGATGCCCGTAGGCGTGGCCACCAGTCGTTTCTTCTCCCTGCGGATATAATGACGTTTGAACAGCGTCTCGATGATTCCCGCCCGCGATGACGGTCGTCCGATACCGTTCTCCTTCATGGCAGCACGCAGTTCTTCATCCTCCACGAACTTCCCGGCCGTCTCCATGGCACGCAGCAGAGAGGCCTCATTATAATAAGGTGGCGGTGTGGTCTGTTTTTCCGTCAATGTAGGCTCATGCGGTCCGCTCTCCCCTTTCACGAAAGTAGGCAGCGTGTTTTCTTCATCCTCCTTCTTCTCATCGTCAGCGGACAACTGTGGGGATGAAGCCTGCGCATAGACAGCACGCCATCCCGGATCCAGGATTTCCTTTCCCGTCACCTTGAACTCAATCCCGTCAACCTCACCCAGTACCGTGGTGGTAGCATACTTACAATCAGGATAGAACACCGCGATGAACCGTCGTGCGACCAGATCATATACATGTCGTTCAAAGTCTGTCAGGTTCTGCGGGACGACACCTGTGGGGATGATAGCATGGTGATCGGTCACCTTCGAGGTGTCGAACACCCGTTTCGTCTTCGGCAGCGGTTTCCCTCCCAGTGGTCGCACCAGATCGGCATAGGGAGCCGTTCCTGCGACCTTCACCTGATACAGACCGTTCATGATCTGCGGACACTTCGGATAGATATCGTCTGAAAGGTATTGGGTATCCACACGGGGATAGGTGGTGAGTTTCCGTTCATAGAGGGCCTGGATGGTGTTGAGCGTCATCTCCGCACTCATGCCGTATTTCCGGTTACAATCTACCTGCAAGGAGGTAAGGTCGTACAACTGCTTCGGTGCCTCCTTACCGTTCTTCTTCTCCACCTTCGTCACGGTGAACGGCTTCCCCTGGATAGTCTCGAAGCTCCGTTCCCCCTCCTCCTTACTGGTGAACTTCCCCTTCGTGGCCGTAAAGAGCGTGTCGCGGTAGATGGTGGAGAGCACCCAATACGGCTCCGGCTTGAAGTTGTCGATCTCCTTCTGTCGGTTCACGATCAGTGCCAGTGTGGGTGTCTGCACACGTCCGATACTGAGCACCTGTTTGTTCTGTCCGTATTTCAAGGTATAGAGGCGTGTGGCATTCATGCCCAGGATCCAATCACCGATTGCCCGTGACAGGCCCGCTAGGTACAAGGACTGGTATTCACTCTGGTCCTTCAGCTGCTGGAACCCTTCCCGGATCGCCTCATCGGTCATCGATGAGATCCACAGACGTTTCACCGGACATTTGGCCTGTGCCTTCTGCATCACCCATCGCTGAATCAGCTCACCCTCCTGTCCGGCATCACCGCAGTTGATGATCCCGTCTGCGGCCTGCATCAGTCGTTCGATGACAGCGAACTGTTTCTTGATACCCGTGTCCTCTATCAGTTTGATGCCGAAACGTTGGGGGATCATGGGCAGTGCACCTAAGCTCCACGACTTCCACATCGGGGTATAGTCGTGCGGCTCCTTCAGCGTGCACAGGTGTCCGAATGTCCAGGTCACCTGATACCCGTTGCCTTCCATGTATCCGTCTTTTCTACTGTTAGCCCCGATAATGCGCGCTATATCCTGCGCCACACTGGGTTTTTCGGCAATGCATACAATCATCTTTCACAGTCTATTGATGCGCGAAGGTACGAAATATTTTTGAAACGACCAAAAATTCACTTTACTCTATTGAAAGTAACATCACCCTCTATCAGGTTTGGACCATCGACATTGATCTCTATCCGTTTCAAAACCAACTTATTAGCCGTACACTTTTCAATATGATAAAACACTGTCGGCTTGAAATGGTTGGGATTTTCCGCCGACCAGTCATGATCCATTTCGTACAGATACAGTTCTGACTGTCCACCAAGCAATGGATATCCAATTGAGTAAGCGTTGTAGTAATACCTTACATCTGAATCTCCAGCAAAGACATCCGATACATGAATCGTCAGAACCCCATTCAGAAACGGATGTCCTCCTTCTGTGAAAGTCCAGGTTACAAATCCCTCTGTTTGCACATCCTTCGGATATTCCTTTTGCCATGTTCCTGACAGATTGGCCACATCGATACTTGCTTTCCAATCATCTATCCAATCATCACACCCACATAGTCCTGCCACCAATAAGATGGTCAACCCCATTTTACCACTCCAATTCTTCAATGTTTTCATTTTTGTTATCATACTTTTTTGTTTTCTAATGAAACATAGAAAACAAAAATTCTTGCATGGTCAAGCATTAATTATCCTTAAAAGTGTCATATAGCGAACTGCCCGTCCTCCATGAAGGCGAATCGGACAGCTCTCTTCAAATAAATCAATTATATTCAACTTTCTGAAGCTAAGAAGTAAAAGAAGTTATTGCAGGAAAAGAGTGATGCGTTCCTCAATTAGTGCAGAGCCGTTGCACAAAGTGTGCAGATGTATTGCACAAAATGTGCAAAGGCTCTGCACATGTTGTGCAAAAGTGTTGCACTGAGTGTACTAAATTTCGCTCAACTTGTTCAAAGCATCTGCACTGACTTATCCCTGTAGTAAACAAGGAGCTGCGCTGTGCGCAGCTCCTTGTTTCTTCGTGTCTTCGTATGATATGAGTGTCACCATCAGAAGCGATACACAGCGAAGGTCTTGGCTGGGATCGTCACGTTCAGCACATTACCCTCTGCCTGTACATCGGCAGTCTTCGGCACTACATTGTTCTTCTTCTCGATGGTATTGGCAGCATCCATACGGTCAGCATGGAGGGTTGTCACTTTACCGTTGCCTAAGCTCTTCACACCCTTGAAGGTGATGGTAACATCCTTCGGCTCTGCCGACGTATTGGTGATCTTCACGATATAGCCATTGGTATTCTTGTCATAGACAGCACTGGCACAAAGACCATCCTGTCCGGTGACGGGCTTTTTACCTTCCAGCAGACTGAGCACGTGGGTGCCGGGATTCTGTCCGTAGAGCTGCTGCACATAGTAGTTAGGTGTGCGCACGGTGGTGAGGTTATCCATCCAGATCAGGTCGGGACGCCACTGCCAGCCCTCCACATGGGCAAACAACGGAGCATAGGTCGCCATGTGCACGATGTCGGCATTACGCTCGAAGCCCGTCATGACGGCAGCTTCAGCGAGGGCAGCCTCGAACACGTTCTTCGCTGTGGGGAAGTCGGCAGGCTGCTCTTTCACATGACAAGCATATTCACCAGCAAACACCTTCGGACCCTTACGGTCGTAGTTGTCATAACGGGTGACATTGTTCATGAACCAGTCCTGGTCACGATAATAGTGCTCATCCACGAGGTCGGCCTTCAGCTTCTTCATCTGTTCCCAACCATAGGTAAACTGCTTCCCGTCGTTGTCATCAGGTGACGGTCCGCTGGTACCCACAATCTTCATCTTCGGGTACTTGGCACGGATGGCTTTGATGAACTTCTCCAAACGTACGGGATAGAGCGGTCCCCACTGCTCGTTACCCACACCGATCTGCTGGAGGTTGAAGAGAGCGGGATGCCCCATGTCGGCACGCAGCTTACCCCACTTGGTATCCGTACCGCCATTGGCGAACTCGATCAAATCGAGGGCATCGTCGATATACGGCTGTAGGTCATCAACGGCCACATGACACTGTGCCTCGTTCTCATCCGGGTTCTGGAACTGACAAGCCAGTCCGCAGCTCAGTACGGGCAGTGCCTGTGCACCGATCTCCTCTGAGAGCAGGAAGAACTCATAGAAGCCCAAGCCGTAGGTCTGGTAGTAGTTAGGATACAGCCGGTGCGGGAATGTGTAGTTCCAGCGGTTCTCGTTCAGCGGACGGTTCTCCACCTGTCCTACACTGTTCTTCCACTGATAACGACTACCGAGGTCCGTACCTTCCACGATACAGCCACCGGGGAAACGGAACACACCAGGGTTCAAGTCCTTCAGGTCCTTCACCAAGTCAGCGCGGAGCATTCCCTTCCAGGCATCCTGCGGGAACATACTCACGTGATCGAGATCCACACTTTGCTTGTTCTCCAGATAGATGCGCATATAGCCCTTGGCATCCGTCTTCGGAGACGTGAGGGTAGCCGTGTATTTCTTCCATGACTTACCATTGACCACGATGCTCTGCTTGTCAATGACCTCATTGTCACTACCGATCAGCTCCACACGGATCTGTGATGAGCCATTGGTACGGGCATACACCGAGAAGTTGTATTTCATGCCCTTCTTCAAGCCCATGCCGAAGAAGCCGCGGTTCTCCAAACCCGTGAACTTGTCACGATGACCGGCATCCTTCAGGGTCACATAATGGGGGTTACGCTCAAAGGCAGGGTCATCATCTTCCACCTCCACCTTTCCGAAGGTGTTCCATCCCATCAGTCGCTGAGGGAACTCAAACGAGCGGTTCTCCACCATCTCGGCATAAAGACCGCCATCGGCACCGAAGTTGATGTCCTCGAAGAAGATACCATACATCGTAGGCTGGATAGGTGCGCCTAATTTCTTGGCATTCACCGTGAACTGATGCTGAGCTTGTGCAGAGAGAGAGGTCAGGACAGCACATGCCAGCAAGAAGAATTTCTTCGTTCTTTTCATTTTCTTGTAGTTTTGTTTATAGAAGTTTCATTTATCGTTCCACATTGAGGGAGAAGCCAAAGCGTTTGTTACCGTACTTCACCTGATACTTGGGGAGCGCATAGCCATCCCAGCTCCAGCTGTTCACGCCACCCACACCCGCATGCTCACTGTCGATATAGAGGTTGGTGAACTTCGACTTCGGCACATCCTTCACATGGCGCTGGTCCTTGTTATCACCATCGTCAAGGGCCTCCACATCATAGTGCAGGGCCGACATATAGAGCTGGTGATGAGAGGAGATGCTCAATCCCTTGCCTGTTGCATCCGTCTGCTTCCACCAGCGGATATCACTCTTCGTACCTGTCTCCTGCGGACGGATATAGGGATAGAACTGCTCATCGGCAGTCTGCTCATAGAGTCCTACCCGCTGCGATTCCTTACGGTCGGCGTAGTTCTCGATAGGTCCGCGACCGTAGAAACTACTCTTGTCCATGTCATAAGGCAGCTGTACCACCACACCGAAACGGAGCATATCAGCCACCTTGGCAGAATCGTTTACCGTCATGCTCTGATGAATCACCATCCTGCCGCTCGACATCAGGGCATAGACCATCTTCAACTGAGCCCTCACCTCGGGCATATCATAGAGAGCGGTGACATTGACATATTTCTCACCCAGCTTTGTCTTGGCTTTCTTGGCTTCAAAGGAGGTCAGTTTCAAGGTAGGATTGCGCCACACCTTAAACCTCCTCTGGATACCGGCACCCATGTCATTATCGGTAACGGCACGCCAGAAGTTGGGCTTGATGGTACCACCTTCGCCAAGCATCGCCTTTCCTGCAACATCGAAGTGGCAGAGAAATCCCGTGGCACGGTCGAATACCAGACTGACATCCTTCACCTGAACATTCACCTCCTGTGCCTTCTTGTCCTCCTTGATCTTGAACTTCGCCGACGGATCATAGTCATCGGTATCATCCTGACGGTATTCATTGACGGTAAGCTGACGGTAAGCCACCAGCTGCCCTGATGCCATCAACGGCTCTGCATTCTTCAAGGTGAAGTCGATGTTCAGCAACTGCTCTTTACCGTAATAGGTATCCTCATCAATCGCCAATGGCAAGGTATAGTCACGTGACTGCTGGGGAGCGATATCAAGGTCCTCAATGGTGCCTTCCTTCACCTTCACGCCCTCCACAAGCAGCTGCCATCTCATCCTTACGTTGTCGAGATTCCTGAAGAAGTTCTCGTTCTTCACGCGGATTCTTCCGTTCTTCACATCCACGGCCTCCGCCCAGATATTCTGATAAAAGTAACCTACCTCATACATCTCAGGATTCGGCACACGGTCGGGAGAGACCAAGCCGTTGCAGTTGAAGTTATTGTCAGAGGGGTCGTAGCTGTTGTAATCACCGCCGTAGGTGTATTCGATACCAGTATTGCTAGTTATACTAGGATTACTAGTTTTACTAGGATGGCGATGCAGTGCCTGATCTACGAAGTCCCAGATAAAACCACCCTGGTATTTGGGGTATTTACGCACCAGATCCCAGTACTCCTTGAAGCCACCGCAGCTGTTTCCCATCGCATGACTGTATTCACACTGGATGAGCGGCTTGGTAGTAGCGGGATCGGAGGCGTATTTCTCACACCATCCGTGGTTGGCGTACATCGGACAATAGATATCGGTGTTACCACCGCGTACACCTGCCTGCTCGAACTGAACAGGACGATACACATCCTGTCCCTTGATCCAGTCGTAGGCAGCCTTGAAGTTCGGTCCATCGATGGTCTCGTTACCCATCGACCAGATAATCACACTGGGATGGTTGTAGTTCACTTGTACGTTATGCTGGTTGCGCTGGAGGATCTGCTGGGCGAAGAGCGGAGTATAGGAGATAGCCTCCTTGGGATTGTAACCGAAGCCATGACTCTCCTGGTTTGCTTCTGCCACAAGGTAGATGCCATATTGGTCGCAGAGGTCGTACCACACGGGGTCATTGGGGTAATGACTGGTGCGCACAGCATTCACATTGAAGCGTTTCATCACCTGGATATCCTGAATCATCCGCTCACGACTCACCACGTAGCCGCCATCAGGATCCATCTCATGGCGATCCACACCTTTTATATAAATAGGCTGTCCGTTCACCAACAGCTGGGCATCCTTGATCTCTACACTGCGGAAGCCCACCTTCTGGGCGATCACCTCCGTCTCGGCACCGATCTCAGGATATTTACGTTCTGGATAGAGGCGCACCACGAGGGTGTAGAGATAGGGATGCTCGGCACTCCACTTCTGGGGATTCTCCACCGCCAGGGTAACACTGCCCCTCTTCGGATCGCCCATCTTGGGATCGCTCTTCTTATTGCCCTTCTTCGGCTGCGGCTCCTGCCAGTTGCCTACGGAGGTGGAAGCCACCTGCTTTCCGTCTGCATCATACAGACTCATCCGTACGTCACCCTTTCCAAACAACGTCACATCGGCTTGCAACACACCGTCACGGTAATCGTTTACCAGATTGGGCACAATGCGCAGATCCTCGATATGACTCTTTGCATCGCGACAATACAGATAGCTGTCACGGGCTACACCACTCAACCGCCAGAAATCCTGGTCCTCACACCAGGAACCGTCGCACCAACGGAAAACCTGAAAGGCGATGAGGTTCTCACCAGGGTGCACATATTTCGAGATATCAAACTCTGCCTCGATCTTCGAGTCCTCGCTATAACCCACGAACTGACCGTTCACCCAGAGGTAGATACATGAGGTGACACTGCCGAAGTGGGCTATCACCTGCTGACCCTTCCACGACTCAGGCACCGTGATGGTCTTGCGATAGCTACCCACATGGTTATCCTTGTCGGGCACTGGGATCGCGCTCACACCCTCTTGATAGTCTTTCTGTGAAAGTTGTTGGAAATGACCACGCCAGGCAAAGCCGATGTTCACATACTCCGGATCACCATAACCGTTCAGTTCCCAGATGCCAGGCACGGGCATCCTACCCCACCCGGAATCATCGTAGTCGGTTTTAAAGAAATCAGTAGGACGCTCTGAAGCGTTCTCCACCCACTTGAACTGCCAGTCGCCATGCAGCGACAGGAAACGTTCCGACTTATTCCGATCTCCCTGAATGGCCAACGAAGAGTTCTCGTAGGCAAAGAACGAGGTATGGTTCTGCATGCGGTTCACATCGTTCACTGCCATGTCATGCCACTCGGTAAAAGACTGTGCACACAAGGATAACTGCATCATCCCTGCGGCCAACACCATCAAAAATTTCTTCATCATTGTATGAAAAATTCCGTTATCGTTTTTAAATTTGATTGCAAAGATAACTATTTTCTATGAAATAGGCACACAGGGTGATACAAAAAAAATAAAGAATCAACGGTCATAAGGTTAAAATATACGAAAAACGAACAACGTATTCATTTTTTTCTTATATTTGTCACAGAAAAGCAGTGGCTCCCTGCAATCACCATCAAAAGGGGCAACGGAGCCTCAGCCCCAAGGAGGAACTACTATGAATACTACAAAACAAATGCACAGCCAGGAAGACTATGAACTCGACAATGTGTATAACAGCGACACCGATGAACTCTATTCTGAGGTCGATTCATCAGTTTGGTACAATTAAGGGGATTGTTGATTGAATTCAATGAACAAATGTCAATTATCAATTGTCAATTGAATCACCCATTCTTTTTGTCTCACTTCCGCCGAATAACAAATTCGGCGGAACATGAGGATATGCCTATTTTGAAGACTCGATACACATTCTGGTCGGTTACCTCAGTAACTTGCTCTTCGCTCACACCATAGCACTCAGCGAGCTTTTGCAAGACAAAGCGGACAAAGGCGCTCTCGTTACGCTTACCACGCATCGGAACAGGAGCCATATACGGACTGTCGGTTTCCAGTACGATGCGCTCCAAGGGAACGGAAGCGGGCAGCACTTCAGGCAGGTGCGACTTCTTAAACGTGAGTACGCCACCAATGCCCAAGACAAAACGATCGAACTGCAGGAAATCAGCAGCCTCACGCTCATTACCCGTGAAGCAATGGAACACGCCACCCGGTAGTTCCCGCTCATATTGCTTCAATAGGTGCACCATCTCGTTCTGTCCTTTACGACAATGGATCATCAGGGGCAAACCCGTCTCGATACTCCACTGCACCTGTTCGTCGAACGCCGCCAGCTGCTCCTTCTCGTACTCGCGACTCCAATAGAAGTCGAGACCCACTTCACCGATGGCTATAATTGAGGAGTGAGGAGTGTGGAGTGAGGAGTGAGAAATAATACTCCTGATTCTCTCCAGCTCTTCTCTCCAATCATCCTTCACCTCCTCTGGATGCAGTCCAACCATTGGGAAAGCGAAATCAGGGTACTGAGCACAAAGCTGAATCACGGCTACGGAAGAAGAATAGTCGATGGCGGGAATCAGCACCTTGTTCACTCCCGCTTCTTTTGCCCGCGCCATCACCTCGGCGCGGTCCTCAGCAAATTCTTCCCCATCCAAATGGGCGTGCGTATCAATCATTTGTTTCTCCTCATCATCTTATCCGTATAAGCTCTCAGTTCTTGCTTGCACTCCTCTAGCACCTGTACGGCAGCAAGGTACTTACGACTCTCGTCAAAATAATAGCGGATACGTTCTTCTGCCAAACGGTTCACACCTATAGAATTATATAATGTAGTAACTGCTGCTATCTTCTGTTGCGGATCAGGATTTACGGCATTCACCCATTTCTCCAGTTCCTTTCGCTGTGTCTCATCAGCTTTGTTGAATGCATTGATGAGCATGAAGGTCTTCTTGTTACAGAGTATATCGCCACCGATGGCCTTGCCGAACACCTTCGGATCGCCATACACATCCAAGAAATCATCCTGCAGCTGGAAGGCTAGACCGATCTGTTCTCCGAACTTATACAGGTTTTCTGCATCGGAAGCAGAGGCACCACCGAGGATGGCCCCGATCTTCAAAGCACAAGCCAACAATACACTGGTCTTCAGACGGATCATCTCGATATACTCCTCTTCACGCACATCATCTCGTGTCTCGAAAGAGATATCATACTGCTGTCCTTCATCAATTTCCAAGGTGGTTTCTGTAAACACATCCAGTACGGCATGTAGATGCTCCTGGGGGCATTGCATCATCTGTTTGAATGCCATGAGTAACATCGTATCACCTGAGAGAATGGCCGTATTGGCATCCCATTTTACTTGAACGGTGGGATGACCGCGTCGCATGTCAGCATGATCCATCAGATCATCGTGCAATAAAGTAAAGTTATGATAGGTTTCCAAGGCGCAGGCCTGCGGAAGAATTTTCTCAGGATCTTCCTGATAGAGGTTATACGCCAGCATCATCAGCGTAGGACGGATACGCTTGCCGCCTAACGACAGGACATATTGGATAGGCTCGTAAAGACTCAACGGCTGCCGGTCATAAGGCATCGTGTCGAGATACTGGTTAATGGCTTGTAGGATTTCGTTTGCTGTTCTCATAATTTAAAAACAATTGGTATGGATATCATGGTACGGCATACCTTGCCGTGATCTTCTCCTGGTTTCCACTTCGGCATCATACGCACCACCCGCATTGCCTCACGGTCGAGATCGGGATGCTTGGGACGAACAATACGTGCCTCGGAAGTGGTGCCGTCTGTATTCACAATGAATGAGACCACCACCATGCCCTGCATGTTCTGCCGTCGTGCCGACTCCGGGTATTTCAGGTTCTTGGTGAGCCATTTCATAAACTCCACCATACCACCTGGGAACTCGGGCAAACGCTCCACCACACGGAAACTTAACGGGTTGTTATCGGCATCGATCGCCACAGGAGGGATCGGGGGAACCTCTTCCTCTTTAACATCCTCAGTCTCTCCTTCCAACAACTGTTGCTGTGCTTCCAACGAACGATCGGGCATTTCTTTTACCACATGCTCATCCACAGGATTGATACGTGTGGTGGGTGCAGGTTTCTCTTCCTTCGGCTCCTCAACAACAGCTATCATGTCCTTTTGTTCCACAGCAGCCTTCAGCTGTAGATCTTGGACAATGTCATCCAACATATCCTCATCATACGCTACCTCACCGTCACTGAAGTTAAACTCCATGGCAACGGCAAACAGAGCCAGCACAAGAATAAGTCCGAGGAAAAAACCCGTTTTCCGTCTGTGCTCCAAGTCGGCTTTGTATGATTTCTTGACTTCCACGTTACACTAAAATGCTATTTTTTCCGTTATGATACAGATTGCTTTGCAAATTTAGTACAGATATTTGTAAAAAAGGTGTATCTTTGCACTAAAATAAATGAATTTAATGAAAAAAGTCATATTTTGTCTACTCTTCATACTGGTGAAGGGCACCTTATGGGCTCAGGACAGTCAGACTGGATACAATTTCCTGCGACTGCCAGTGAGTGCACATGCTGCGGCATTGGGTGGCGACAACATCTCCGTTATCGAGGATGATCCGTCCCTGATGTTCCATAACCCCGCCCTACTCTCGTCTGTCAGTGACAAAAGCATCAACCTGAACTATATGAACTACATGGAGGGGGTCAACACGGCCAGTGCCTCCTTTAATAAGATTATCAAAGAAAAGGCCACCATCGGTGTAATGGCACAATACCTCGACTATGGAAAGATGCGGGAAACCGATGAAAACAATATTCAGACGGGAGAGTTCTCTGCAAAGGATATCGCTATTGCCGGGGCTTTCTCCTATCAGTTAGGCACGAACATCGTGGGAGGTATCACAGCCAGATTCATCAGTTCATATATCGGCAACTTCAATGCCTTCGCCATGGGTGTTGACTTAGGAATCAACTATTATCACCCCGAGAAGGAATGGTCGGCATCGGCAGTAGTGAAAAACCTGGGTGGCGAACTCGATCCTTATGAAGAAGAATATGGAAAGCTTCCCCTTGATGTGCAAGTGGGAGTCACCAAACGACTCATCGGCTCACCGTTGCGAATCTCAGCCACTCTCGTTGACCTGAACCATTTGAACTATAAGTTCATCAACCACTTGGTGGCAGGAGCAGACCTTATTCTATCACCGCAGATTTATGTAGCTGTAGGCTACAATTTCCGACGGGCAAACGAGATGGAGATCATTGCCAACGATGAGGAACGGGGAAGTAGTCATGGTGCGGGATTGTCATTGGGTGCAGGCTTACAACTGGAACGGTTCAAATTGAACGTCGCCTACGGCAAATACCATGTGTCATCCCATTCGCTCCTCATTAATGCGAGCTTCTCATTGTGACATGGGAGGAGAGTTGGGAAATTGAAAAATTGAAAAATTAAAGAATTGAAGAATTGAGAAATTGGAGAGTTGAAACATGAATAATTCGTCTAATTCGTCCAATTCGTAGAGAAAAAGATATAAATATGAAGAAGATAACAATAGCAATTGATGGCCATTCCTCATGCGGGAAATCGACCATGGCCAAAGACCTGGCCAAGAAGGTGGGATACATTTACGTAGATACGGGCGCTATGTACCGTGCCGTAACCCTCTATGCCCTACGTAACGGACTCTTCAATGCGGATGACACCATCCGCGAGGAGGAACTACAAGCCAAGATGTCTGAGATTAACATCTCGTTCAGGCTTAACGAGGAAACGGGGAAACCCGACACTTACCTGAACGATGAACTGGTGGAACAGGACATCCGTACCATGGAGGTGTCGAACCTCGTATCACCCATCGCTGCCCTTCCCTTTGTCCGCGAGGCATTGGTAGCCCAGCAGCAGAAGATGGGTGAAGAGAAAGGAATCGTGATGGACGGTCGGGATATTGGTACCGTAGTCTTTCCCAACGCAGAATTGAAGGTGTTCGTCACCGCCTCTGCCGAGGTTCGTGCGGAACGACGTTACAAGGAGCTAATAGGGAAAGGCATGGAAGCCGACTATGATGAGATCCTGAAAAACGTTCAAGAGCGCGATTTCATCGACTCGCATCGTGAGGTGTCACCCTTGCGGCAAGCTGATGATGCCCTACTGCTGGACAATAGTCACATGACGATTGAAGAACAGAACGAATGGCTTCTGGAACGTTTTGCCGAAAGAACAAAGGATGAAGAGTGATCACTCTTCATCCTTCATTTTATATAAAAGATGATCGCGGCACTCCTCCATAAGCCATTTCGGAGTGCTGGTGGCTCCGCAGATCCCTATCTTCTTCACTCCCTCAACAAACCATTGCTTATTAATCTCATCGGGTCCTTCTATTTGATAGCTGTTGGGATTCACACGTCGGCACTCATCAAAGAGCACCCGACCATTACTGCTTTTCCTCCCACAGACAAAGAGGACCAGGTCATGACGGGCAGCAAAGGCAGCAATACTCGGCATGCGGTTTGCCACTTGGCGACAAATGGTGTCAAAACTCTGGAACTTTGCTGTGGGTGAGATATGCTGTTTGATATACTCGATGATCCGTTGGAACTCCTCCAATGATTTCGTGGTTTGTGAATACAGATAGATGTCACGGTTGAAGTCAAGTTTCTTCACATCCTCGAAATGGGCAATCACAATAGCCTTATTCTCTGTCTGTCCTACTAATCCCAGAACCTCTGCATGACCAGGTTTGCCAAAGATGGCAATCTGTGGAGGATCAGAATGATGCTCTCCCTCCTGATTAAAGATATACTGCTTTTTGATACGCCGCTGTAGTTGTAACACCACAGGACAGGTAGCATCGATGATTTCAATCTCATTCTTTCTTGCCAACTCGTACGTCTCGGGCGGTTCCCCGTGAGCCCTAAGCAACATGGTCACCCCATGCAACTGCTTCATCTCCTCATGGTTGATGGTCAGCAGTCCCATTTGACGGAGCCGCTCACATTCCATACCGTTATGAACAATGTCACCCAAGCAGTAAAGACGAGTACCCTTGGCCAATTCCTCTTCCGCCTTGCGTATAGCCGTAGTCACGCCAAAGCAGAAGCCCGATCCCGTTTCTATCTCTACCTGATACATATATTCATTGTAAAAATCAATTGTCTATTATCAATCGTCAATTATCCAATACCTACATCACCCTTCTTTTCTGATTCTGAATCCCTTGATATCATTGAAATACTTCTCCAGCAACTCACCTGCAGCCATAAAGGATGTCTTTTCACCTCGTAACACCGTTTCCTCGGTTTTCTGTAACTGTTGTTCAATAATCTGGTTATGGTAGAACGAGTTGCGCAACTGTTCATTGATGGTCTCATACATCCAATATTTGCTTTGCTCATTCCTACGGATATTGAAATAGCCATTAGCCTTCACGAAATCGATATACTGATAGATCATATCCCAGATCTCCTTCACGCCAGTATTGTAGAAGCCGCTGTAGCACAGCACCTTTGGTAACCAGCCACTATCAGGCATGGGGAAGAAGTGGAGGGCATTTCGGAAATTCGTGGCAGCCATCTGACACTTATCCACATTATTCCCATCACACTTGTTGATCACTATGCCATCGCTGATTTCCATGATACCTCTTTTGATACCTTGTAATTCATCGCCTGTTCCAGCAAGCTGAATGAGAAGGAAGAAGTCAACCATCGAATGACAAGCCGTCTCACTCTGGCCTACACCAACCGTCTCCACGAACACCTTATCGTATCCGGCTGCTTCGCAGAGAATAATGGTCTCACGTGTCTTACGGGCCACACCTCCTAACGATCCTGCTGTAGGTGAAGGACGGATGAATGCCTCTGGTCGAACCGACAATTTCTCCATTCGTGTCTTGTCACCCAAAATACTACCCTTGGAACGTTCTGAGCTCGGATCGATAGCCAGCACCGCTAATTTACCACCATGCTCATCCAGAACATGACACCCGAAGGCATCAATCGACGTACTCTTTCCAGCACCGGGGACACCACTGATGCCCACACGTATACTCTTTCCACTATACGGCAGACATTTCTCTATCACCTCCTGAGCCTTACTTTGGTGGTCAGGATTCACACTTTCCACAAGAGTCACAGCCTGACTCAAGATCGTGACATCCCCTTTGAGGATTCCCTCCACCATGTCATTCACGCTGAACTCCCGCCGGCGGAATCGTCCTCTTTTCAGATAGGGGTTCACGATTGTTTGTCCACTGACGCCCGCATTTACCTGCAAGCCTTTATACTCTTCACTGTTCTCTGGATGTTCCATGATATGTATTTTAGAGATGAGAGATGAAAGATTAGAGATGAGAGGTGAGACTATTTCACGTTCAGGTATATCACCACCTTCGGCTTGGTGGGATCATTGGTAATCATCAAGACACGAGGACGGGTACGTACGGAGCGCAGCAGCTTGGCCTCGGCGGTGATTTTCAGGACAGCCGATTCACCTGGCAACAGACGTGTCTTGTTCAGTTTCAGCTTCAGTCCTGTGGTAAACATTTGCAATGAGCTGATATCCAAGATCATGTGACCCGCATTCTCAATCGTGATGCTTTCAGTTTTCTTCGACCTCTTGCCAAAGTCGATATCAACGTTCTCACGCGAGAGCTTGATCTTCGGACCATTCACCAGCTGACTCTCCGTCAGTTCGGTAAAGGCAGGAAGCAAGACGGCCGATACGGAGATCTCCTTCTCAGGGCTCACCTTGTCACCTGGGAACATGCCAAGGAAGACGCTCGTCTGTGTCAAGCCATAGTCACGCAATTTCTTGGAATCCAATATGATTGACACCGTTCCCTGTCGTCCTGGTGCGATCATCGTGGGTGAAACGATAGCTTTGAGGTATTCGGGCAGATGCATCACTGTTGGCGTGATGGCCTTGGTACCACTGTTCATGATATGGATCTTTTCCATTGGCATGTCACCTCTGTTCACATCATCGAACTCCAAATCATGCTTATCAGCCTTCACATCCGCCAAGGTATAGGGATATTCACCGGCAAAGTCAACCACTTCCTCCACCACGACACCCCGTATGGTGAGATAGAACGGTTTGTCGGAAGCATTGCTATAGATAGCCACGTCCTTCAGGAAATGTCCCAATTGCCGGGCATCATAGGTGGCAGAGACTGAGAACCCGTCGCCAGCAGGGATGGATGACCTGGGGAACTCCACCGAGGTACAGCCACAACTGGTCTTTACGTCCTTGATCACCAGTGGACTATACCCACTGTTCTGCATCTCGAACTTCACCGTTACCGGATGTTCATACACCACACTTCCGCAATCAACCACCTCGGTCTGTGCGGTAATCTTCTGTGCTTGCACATAGGTCACCGCCCAGGCACAAGCTGCAAGTATCATTATTTTCCTGTTCATAATCATTTGATGACTAGCGTCTGCGACTTCGTCCTGCCCATATATTCGGGACTATAGGCACACTGCACGACACAAGTTCCCGTCTCGTAAGTGCCCTGACGGTCGATAAAGTATTCTGTCTCTATCACATGCTTACCTTTCGACAAGATATCAAAGTAGTAATTGGTGGCACAGTCTTTCGGTGCACAGTAGTATCCCCAGTGATAGCCGCTCAGCTGGTTTACAGGTTCCATACAGGCTGCCCGCTTGTCAATCAGCTGTACATAGTCATAATCGCGATCTGCCTCAATGGTCAGGCGCACCTTCACCCGATCACCTACAGTCAGGTTTGTGACAGGTTTGTTCTCCAACGTCAATAGTTGTCGCGTGACCTTCAAACCGGATACAAGATCTTTCACTGTGGCAGTAGGCTGCAGGAACTGTGTATAGACAGCTCCCCACGAGGTACCAGTACTGGTCTTCTCTGCCGTTAGCACCTTCGGCCTTGTTACCTGCATCGTGGTCTTCACATAGCCCATGCCCGCTGTTGCTTTCGGAAGGTCGAGCACCTGTCCGTCAACCTTCAGCACTGTCGGCTCCTGTTGTGCCAGTAAATCCGTGTTTCCATTAAGGAACGCATACACGGCGTTCACGCAGTTGATGGGTGTATCCCAATTCTGTGTATGTTTCTGTAACAGTAACCACCGCTGCAGTTCCGTGATGGTCTGCTGGTCATTAGGCTGCAGCTGCTTCCAAGCCTCAATCACCGCCGTCTGTGTGGGAATACGATAGTCGCACCAAGAGTAGCCGGCACGCGGTGTATCGAAGTAACGTCCCATCTCCTCTGTATAGACCATGTATTCCTTCAGGCTCTTCATATAGACGTTCGCCTTTTCTTTCCTTCCATTCTTCGCAAGCACCACCGCCATCTTGGCCTTGGCATACATCGACTGTTTGGTGTTCATTTTCTCTAGCTTCGTCAACAGGTAATCCACGGCATCCTGTTCTTGCGAACTCAGTTTTCTGTCGGCTATTGCATTGATGTACACCCATTGTAAGGCGTGTGAGTACCAGATATAGATCTTCTCACCCTTCTTTTCGCGCCGCTTCATATCGGCCACCTCGTTGATCACGATATCACTCAGATAGTTGTTTGCTCTCAAGAGGATTTGCTTCGTAGCGTTGTCTGTCCCAACCAGCAGGTTCAGACGAGTCAGGAACTCCATCACCTCTGCTGTCATGCTTGGTGATCCGTGCATGCCTTCCCACCAAGAGAAAGAGCCGTCAGACAATTGCAGCTTCTTCAGTTGCTCCAAAGCAGTGGTCAGTCGGTAGTTCAAAGCATTCTCATCGAAGAAGTTCCCCAGTGCCTTTTTCTGCCGACTCTCGTCACGGGCATCCATCACCCATGGTGTCTCGTTCAGCACCAAGGCCTTCAAGCTCTGGTTCTTCTCCAAGGCACTCATCAGTGATGTTTCCTCTCCCTGTTCCTGTTGCCACTGCTGGAACACACTCTTGATCTCCGGAGCCTGTCCGATGAGGTGGGCACCTATCTTATTGGAGTAGTAGGCTGCCGCCAGACTGATTGCGTTATGTTCATTGACATCCCCGATGAAAGGCAACGTCTGCACCATCAGCCACGCAGGGTTATTGGTATATTCCACGGTCATAGTTGTGTTCTTCGCATCAGCGGGAATCATCTTTGACAGATCGAGTGCCTTCGTCCCAGCCTCATGTTGGGTAAATGGTAACGTATTCGTCACCATCTCGCTGTTAGGCAGGATAGGCAGGTAGTGCTGTTCCCCATCACTGAAGCCCTCGCCATAAGCGATGATCTTACAGATCAGCATACTCGGTGTCTGTTCTGTGGGCATGAAGTCAAACTGAGCATTCCCTGTCTCTCCCTTTGCCACACTGAACGGTTGAGTGGATTCCATTACCGTCTGCTCCGTCTCGGGATCGATCAAACGGATACCCACCTGTCCACTGATATCCCTCTCGGCAGTATTGAAGATCTTCGTGGTGATCGTGGCTTTGTCACCTATACGGATAAAGCGTGGCATATTGGGCTGTACCATCACATCTTTCTTCGCCACGGTGATGCCCTCCAGAAATCCGTAATTCATCTCTTTGTCATGTGCCAGACTGATGAACCGCCACGTGGTGACACTCTCTGGGAGTGTAAAGCGGATCCCTACATCACCCTTCTCATCAGTAACCAAAGCCGGGTAGAAGAAAGCTGTCTCATTCAGGTTCTCACGGATCTGTCCTTCATCCATCTTCGGTTCCTCTACACCAACGTTACTGTTGCCATTATCTATACGTACTGCTCCTGTAGCAAGAGACTTCTTCTGGGTAGCATATCCCACAGTCACCACCTCGTTCAAGACACTTTCATCTGCTGCCATCGCATCAGCTGTTGCCATGACAGCTTTCTCCTCCATCAGCATGGGCTGTTCTCCCTTTGCCCTTAACATCACGCCCCCACCTAGACGAGTACGATAACGGATGCCAAAATAGCTGAATCCTTCAGCAAATTCGGTAATGTCATTCGTAAACCTCGAGAAAGACAACGTAGGCACCACGACTGTGTTTACCCGCTGGTTTCCGGATGCATGCAGCATGCCGAACATCGGGTATGACCATTCAGTATGGGGCAGCGTCTGTGAGATTCCCGTACTGAAATACCAGTAATTCTGTGCCAGTTGGTCAAGACTCTTGTCGTACATCGTTGCCATGAGCTGTGCCTGTGCCGGCTTGCCATCGGGATGTGTCACATGAAGTGTCCATTCCTCCTGCTGTCCAGGTGTCAGTAAGTCACGGAAGGTCACCCAGCTCATCTTCAGATCCTTTACGGGTAAGGGTCGTTCGATGGTGGTGGAATGAGTATAGGTCTTTCCTTCTTTCACCCACGCATAAGTGAGCAACAGTCCCGACCCGTACTCCTCTTTATATTTAAAGGTACGTGATACAATACTGTTCGATACTTTCAATGTTCCGCTCTCCAAAAGACGGTCACCAGAGACAATTGAATATACCACATGCGTATTCTTATCTGTGGCACCCACCTGTACGGTAACCCCTTTCCCGTCACGGGGGAACACCTTTGCTGTCTGATAGAACCAGTCGTGTGTCTCCACGCAAGGAGTCTTATCATCCAAGGAGAACACGATGAAGTCCTCTTTCAGCGTATCCTCACCACAGGTAGCCTCAATGACGTGCTGGCCCGATGCCAACGTGGTGGCATCAATCTCCACCTTCTCGTTCGCTTTCACCGTACGTGGGTTCTTCCCATCGATGGTATAGCTCACCATCCCTTCCACCTCCTGTCCTGCAGCGTTACGCAAGGTAAAGCGGAAGTCCTTAAAGTCCTTTTTCTCACTACGTTTCGTAATCTCACAGGCAAAAGCCGTAGGCTTACTGCCCAAGGGCAGACTCGTATTGGCAGCATGTGTCTCTCCACCTTGATCGGTCACATCGGCATTCACTTGGAATGAGTAGAAACGCGGATAACGGTAGTAGCCGTGACCATCCAGGTCATCAGGCTCCACCCATTCCGGTAACGCCATCGGCACCTGGATCTTGAATTCACCCTGACTGTCGGTAATGATTTCTCCATCATCCAGATCCTCATCGCCCTCGTTATCAGAGTTCCAGCGCCACCACCACGCCTGTGTGCGCCGTACATGATATTTCACCTTCGCACCCTGCACTGGCACACCCGCATACGTCTTGGCACGTCCTGTCACCGAAACCACGTCACCGTCCTTGTAGGCTTCCTTCACCTCATCGAACTCCACCTCAAAGGTAGGACGCTTATACTCCTCCACACGGATAGACTTCGAGGTTGATCCCACCTGAAGCAAGAAACGACCAGTCAGTCCTGAGGCAGGAAGTACGAAATCTGCCGAGGCCGTACCGTAGGCATCCGTTCTCACCTCCCGTTCCTCCACGACTTTATGGTTGGCATCACGGAGAGTGATCACATACTGCCGGTCTGCCAACGCCTGTGCTTCCAAGTCATTCTTTTGATGTGCCAGGAAGGAGGCATGCACCGTTTGTCCGGGCCGGTAGATCTCGCGGTCGGTATAAAGATGGAAGATATCACGTCTTTCATCATCCGGATAATAATAAAAATAGCCACGGTTTCCAGACTGAGCAGGCAAGTAACAATCCTTCCCTGCCGTCACGAACAATTTAGAAGGATAGTCTCTGTTACCGTCCATCCGATAGACAGTTTCTCCCTGTTTGTCACAGGTCAGCGTCACCACCTTGTCATCCTTTTGGTATCCCTGATAGAACGACAGCTTCAGCTTGGCTCCTGGCACAGGCTGTCCTGTAGTGGCATTCACTGCCACATAACGGATTTTGTTCTCTGGCAAGCGCTCTTGCAAGAACAGCATATTGCTTACATAGAGAATCATCCGCTGCGGATCAATCTTGTTTTTGGGAGCAGTCACCTCCACCAAGTAGATGCCTATGGGCAACGCCTCGATCTCCATCGAATCCTTACGGGTATAGTATTCCTGCTTGAAAGTGAAATCCTTGGTGAACACCCGTTCCGATCCCTTTACCAGTTTCAGTTTCTCTGTCTTGTCATGGGCACTGATCTCGCTCTCCCCCGTATGGTTCAATCGGGTTACCTTGATCTGAAGCTGAGGAAGGTTACGGATGGCCGAGATAGCCACTTTGATAGGTCTGTCGGGTAAAGCCACCTGCCGTTCCATCGACAAGGAGAAGCGAGGTTGGCGCAACCGTTTTTCCTTGTTCTGTAACTGGTTGATACGTTTCCATCCGCTCCATCGGGCGGAGGCCTCATGGATATAAGCAATTTGCTCGTCAACGGTGACATCATCACAATCGCCCATGAAGTCAGAACGGGCAATCGCCACCTCACCACACTCAGGAAGGTCACCGTATTGCTGGATCAGTGAGTCGAGGGCAGCGGCATACTTGGAAGTCTTGAACCGACTCCCTTCCTTATCCTCATAGCGCTGCTGCACCTCTCGCAATGCGCAATAGAGGGCAGCCCGTCGGTTCCCCACCTGCTCGTAATAGGTGTGCAGCAGCTGGTACTTCCGTGCCTCAAAGCCGAGGAGCTGCAACAGATCGTGATTGAACAGTTCACTGTCGGTACCTTTCTCCACCAGCGGATTGAACTCTCCTGTCTGGTGTGCTGCCAACATCTTCGGATCACTCAGCGCCTTGGCGTAGTATTGTTCGCTCTGTTCTTTGGCATCATCGGACAATGAGGGATTGAGCCGGTACACACTGCCTAAGATACAATTCAGCACCGCAGCCAATGCCGCATCTGTCTCCTCCGCCGCAAGGGTCTGCTGCTTGAAGCGTTCCACAGAAGGCTTCAGCGAGTCGGGAGAGATCGAAGCCATGGCCTGCGTGTGCTTCAGCTGCGCCTTGATCAACTGTCCGTACTGTTTTTCTTTCTGTGCCTTGGAAACGATCTTCTCCAACACCTCCATCTGGGTCTTGGGCAGATCCTGTTTCTCCGCCGACGCCACCTGCTTCCACAAGCTGTCGTAACTCTGTCCGAAAAGGTCAAACGGCATGAACACCATAACTATTAATAAGATTCCAAAAATTTTCTTCATGACTGTTTTTATCTTAGTTCATAAGATTAATGCAAAGATACGTTTTTTCTTGCACAACACAAAGAATCTTTAACGATTTATTTGTATATACTAAGAAACTTTAGCAAAGAGAACAGAAAAGATTCTTTGTTTTTTCGTAACTTTGTGATAAATCGCGAAGTTACTTCATCTCGGAAATGAAAAGAAAAACTTGTTTTCCTTTTGCATTTCACTCGACTTTTCGTAACTTTGTGAAATAATCACGAAGTTACAATGCACTCGGCATAAAAAACAAATGAATTTGTTTTGTTCTGCACTCGTTTTTTTGTAACTTTGCAACCAGATAATAACCAGAAACCTATAGACAAGATGAACATTGGAGACAAAGCCCCGGAGATTCTGGGGAAAGATGAGAATGGCCGTGAGATCAAACTGAGTGATTTCGCAGGCAGGAAATTGGTGCTGTATTTCTATCCGAAAGACTCTACCAGCGGCTGCACTGCCGAGGCATGCAGTTTCCGCGACAACTACAGTATGCTCCGGAAGCAAGGCTACGAGGTGATTGGCGTCAGCGTACAGGATGAGAAGTCGCACAAGAAGTTCATTGAGAAGAATAACCTGCCTTTCCCCCTGATTGCCGACACGGAGAACAAACTCGTGGAACAGTTCGGTGTGTGGGGTGAGAAGAGCATGTACGGTCGTAAGTACTTCGGTACTTTCCGCACGACCTTTATCATCAATGAGGAAGGCATTATCGAGAAGATCTTCCTGCCCAAGGAAATCAAGACCAAGATTCATGCCGAACAGATATTAGATAAGGTATAAATCTAGAGAATCTGGAAAAGAAACAATCAAAACCCAAATAATCATAATATGACTAACAAAACGTATGGACACTTCGATGATGCCGCCCGTGAGTACGTCATCACCGACCCCAAGACACCGTGGCCCTGGATCAACTACCTGGGCAACGAAGACTTTTTCTCACTGATCTCAAACACCGCCGGCGGCTATTCCTTCTTCAAGGATGCCAAGTTCCGCCGCATTACCCGTTACCGTTACAATGGTGTACCCATGGATAACGGTGGACGTTATTTCTACATCAACGACGGTGGTGTTGTGTGGAATCCCGGTTTCAAGCCCTGTAAGACACCCCTCGACTTCTACGAGTGCCGTCATGGCATGAGCTACACTCGCATCACTGGAAGGAAGAACGGCATCGAGGCCAGCGTCCTCTTCTTCGTTCCTCTGAAGAAATGGTGTGAAGTCCAGAAGCTCACCCTGAAGAACACCACGAAGGAGACCAGAAAGTTCAAGCTCTTCTCGTTTGCTGAATGGTGCCTCTGGAATGCCGCTACCGATATGGAGAACTTCCAGCGTAACTTCTCCACAGGTGAGGTGGAAATAGACGGCAGTGTGATCTATCACAAGACCGAATACAAGGAGCGCCGCAACCACTATGCCTACTACAGCGTGAACACACCCATCAACGGCTTCGACACTGATCGCGAGAGCTTCATCGGACTTTACAATGAATTCTCTGAGCCCGACTGCGTGATGGCAGGACAGCCCAAGAACAGTGTGGCCCACGGATGGAGCCCCATCGCCTCCCATTTTATTGAAGTGGAGCTGCAACCGGGAGAGAGCAAAGACTTCATCTTCGTGTTAGGCTATGTGGAGCAGCCGCAGGAAGAGAAATATGCCGAGAAGACACCCGGACTCATTACCTCGCTTGGCGACCTCGACCGTACCTTTATTAATAAGGTGAGAGCACAGCAGACCATTGCTGAGTTCGATACCACGGAGAAAGTTGACAAGGCATTTGCCGAACTCGCCAAGTTCTGGGACGACCTGCTCGACCGCTATACCGTGAAGAGCGGCAACGAGAGCCTTGACCGCATGGTCAACATCTGGAACCAGTACCAATGTATGGTGACATTCAACTTCTCGCGCTCAGCCTCGTTCTTCGAGAGTGGTGTGGGCCGCGGCATGGGCTTCCGCGACAGTAACCAGGACCTTGTGGGCTTCGTCCATCAGATTCCCAGTCGTGCCCGTGAGCGCATTATCGATATTGCCTCCACACAGTTCCCCGACGGTGGATGCTATCATCAGTACCAGCCACTCACCAAGCGCGGCAACAACGATATCGGCGGCGGATTCAACGACGACCCTATGTGGCTCATCTTCGGTACCGTGGCCTATATCAAGGAGACAGGCGACTTCTCCATCCTCGACGAGATGGTGCCCTGGGATAACGAGCCAGGTACTGAGGTGTCGCTCTTCGAACACCTGCGTATCTCGTTCAACCACGTCGTGGAGAACCTCGGTCCCCACAAGCTGCCGCTGATTGGACGTGCTGACTGGAACGACTGTCTGAATCTGAACTGTTTCTCATGGGATCCCAACGAGAGTTTCCAGACCACTGAGAACAACAGCGTGGGCTCCAAGGCCGAGTCGCTCATGATTGCCGGTCTCTTTGTGGTATGTGGCAAGCAATATGTAGAGCTTTGTAAAGAGTTGGCTAGTAGGACTAGTGAGACTAGTGCGACTAGTAAATATTCTGTAGAAGCCCAAAGGGCTGAAAAGGAAATCAACGCCATGATTGCTGCCGTGAAGAAAGACGGATGGGACGGTGAGTGGTATCTCCGTGCCTACGACTTCTACGGTAACAAGATCGGCTCCCACGAGAACGAGGAAGGCAAGATCTTCATCGAGAGCCAGGGATGGTGCGCCATGGCCGGTATCGGACAGGAAGAAGGCATGGTTGACAAGGCCCTCGACTCCTGTAAGAAATATCTCGACTCCGAGCATGGTATGGTACTCAACAATCCCGCCTTCACTACCTACCACGTGGAGATGGGTGAGATCAGCTCCTACCCCGCCGGCTACAAGGAGAATGCCGGTATCTTCTGCCACAACAATCCGTGGGTCATCATCGGCGACACCGTGGCTGCCCGCGGCAACGATGCCTGGGAACTGTATCAGAAGATTTCACCGGTCTTCATCAAAGACCAGACACTCCATAAGGTGGAACCCTATGTGAACTGTCAGATGGTTGCTGGCAAGGATGCCGCCCGTCCGGGTGAGGGCAAGAACTCATGGCTCACGGGTACCGCCGCATGGATGTGGCTCACCGCCTCTCAGTACATCCTCGGCATCAAGCCAGACTACAACGGATTGCTTATCGATCCCTGCGTGCCACAGACGGCCAAGGAATACACGGTGAAGCGCAAGTTCCGTGGAGCGGAATATATCATCACCGTGAAGAATCCCGATGGCGTGCAGAAGGGCATCAAGAGCATCACCTTCGATGGTAAAGCCATTGAGGGTAACGTGGTTCCCGCCACAGAAGGCAAGCACACCGTGGAAGTCATCATGGGATAATCTCAAGATTACCTGATAAAAACAGGAAAGAGGACATCGTCTTCTTTCCTGTTTTATTTGTTTCATGACATGAAAAGTGTTAAATAAACTACAAGTACGTTGAAGATTCTCTTTCTACTGAATTATCTTTATAAATTAACTCCAGTTAACTAAATTCTTGGGCACTTGGGCGAACAACTGACCTCTTGGTCGAAAAAACGCAGTTCTCGCGAGGTTTGGTAAGTTGTTGACAATGAGCACATTGTGATAATTCGGCATTTTTGACTTGTGAAAACAACGTTTTTAGACACCAAAAACATAGTTTTTAGGGGTCAAAAACACCGTTTTTAGGTGGTGAAAACGCCGTTTTTGTGAGGTAAAAGGACTATAATTTCTCGCCGAAGGCGACCGAAAGAACCCTCAAAAGTCGAAACCATGCTTTTTCGAAGAAGCTTCATCTAAGGGTTGTTCCGACCGGCGTTAACAGCTGTTCCAACGGCATCTAACACTCGTTCCGCCGTCATCTATAGGGGGTAAAGTGACGGTGGAACGACCCATAGATGACGTCGGAAAGAATGTAAGTAACGTCTGGAACGACTGAAAGTAACCTTTACTTGAGTTCAAAGTAACCTTTACTTGCATTCAAAGTAAACTTTACTTACATTCAAGGTAACCTTTACTTGCATTCCAAACAACCTTTACTTGCATTCAATTTTTTAGGGCCTTATTTTGAAAACAAAAATATTATCAATTATTCTGACAAAAGGAAAGAAAAAGACTGCCACTAGAGAAGAAAATTTGGAAAGAAATGAGAATAATTAGAATAATTTTATCCAGAAATTATAATTAATAATCTTTTATTCATATAATCATAAGAATAAGCGACTTTTCCAAGCGCTGCTGACTTAATGACAGTTATTACGGTAATTTCTGGATAAAATTATTCTAATTATTCCAATTTCTTTCATTTAACCTTTTATCCTCATTTCTTTCATTTAATCTTTAATTCTATTTTTTCCATTAACCTTCGCCGTAGCCGACATTGTATTTATTTCTATGCAATAATTATTTGTATTTATTTTGTACTTCTCTCACTTATTCGTATCTTTGCACCATCAATCTGTAAGCTAAGAATCCATGATCAACGAACAGTTAT
This sequence comes from uncultured Prevotellaceae bacterium, assembly GCA_902768785.1. Classification (GTDB taxonomy): domain Bacteria; phylum Bacteroidota; class Bacteroidia; order Bacteroidales; family Bacteroidaceae; genus Prevotella. Next base: position 29,058 of record CACXMM010000008.1, on the reverse strand, counting down.
TACACCCTGAGAGCATCGTCGTGATCGGCGGCTCGAACAACATCCATAAACCCGGCGGCGCCATTGTGCGCAACATCATTCAGGGAGGTTACCAGGGAACACTCCGCATCGTCAATCCTAAGGAAGACGAAGTACAGGGCATCAAGGTTTTCCATGATGTGAAGGAACTGCCGCCCACCGATCTGGCTGTGATGGTCGTTGCTGCCAAATACTGTCCCGACTATGTAGAGTATCTGGCAGCCGAGAAGTCAGTGCGTGCCTTCATCATCATCTCCGCCGGCTTCGGTGAAGAGACGAAAGCGGGGGCAGTCTTAGAGAAAAGGATACTCGACTCCTGTGAGAAATACGGGGCTGCCCTGATCGGTCCAAACTGTATCGGACTGATGAACGCCTGGCATCACAGCGTGTTCACCAAGCCCATTCCCACCTTGAATCCGCAGGGAGCCGACTTCATCAGTGGCTCGGGTGCCACGGCAGTGTTTATCTTGGAGAGTGCCGTGACAAAAGGGTTGCCCTTCAACTCGGTATGGAGCATCGGCAACGGGAAGCAGATCGGTATCGAAGACGTACTGCAGTATATGGATGACAACTTCGATCCTGAGCGTGACTCAAAAGTGAAGCTCCTTTATATAGAGAATGTCGGGAATCCCGACAAGTTGCTGTTCCACGCTAGTTCACTGATCCGCAAGGGCTGCCGCATTGCTGCGATCAAAGCGGGATCATCGGAGAGTGGCAGTCGTGCCGCCTCCTCCCATACCGGTGCCATCGCCAGCAGCGACTCCGCCGTGGAAGCGTTGTTCCGTAAGGCCGGCATCGTGAGATGTTTCTCCCGTGAGGAGCTGACCACCGTGGGCTGTATCTTTACCCTGCCGCCCATCAAAGGAAAGAACTTCGCCATCGTGACCCATGCCGGAGGTCCTGGTGTGATGCTCACCGATGCCTTGTCGAAAGGCGGGATGAATATCCCCAAGCTGGAAGGACCAGCTGCCGAGGAACTGAAGGCGCAGCTTTTCCCGGGCTCTTCCGTGGCGAACCCCATTGATATCTTAGCAACGGGCACGGGTGAGCAGTTAGGCATCGCCATCGATTTCTGTGAGAACCGCTTCGAGAATATCGATGCCATCTTCGTGATCTTCGGAACCCCTGGTCTGGTACAGCTCTACGAGGCATATGATGTGTTGCACAAGAAGATCCTGGAATGCAAGAAACCTATCTTCCCCATCCTGCCCAGCATCTATACGGCAGGTCCCGAGGTATCGGAGTTCCTGCAAAAAGGACACGTGAACTTCAGTGATGAGGTGACGTTAGCCACCGCACTGACACAAATCATGCAGACACCACCGCCCGCAGCCCCGGAGATTGAACTCTTCGGAGTGGATGTGCCGCGCATCCGTTCCATCATCGACGGCATCAAGACCAACGGTTATGTGTCGCCCGATCTCGTCCGCCAGCTCTTCAACTGTGCAGGTATCCCCATGGTACCCGAGATGGTGAGTGCGAAGAAAGAAGACTTGATCGAGTTCGCGCAGAAGGTGGGCTATCCCGTTGTGGCCAAGGTCGTAGGACCTGTCCACAAGAGTGATGTGGGCGGTGTCGCCCTGAATATCCGCACCCCCGAGCACCTGGCTCTGGAGTTCGACCGTATGATGAAGATCCAGGATGCCACCGCCATCATGGTGCAGAAGATGATCAAGGGCACGGAAGTGTTCATCGGTGCGAAGTACGAACAACGTTTCGGTCATGTGGTACTCTGCGGCTTAGGGGGCATCTTCGTGGAGGTACTGAAGGACGTGAAGAGCGGTCTGGCTCCCCTCTCCTATCCCGAGGCCTATTCGATGATCCGCTCTTTGCGAGGGTATAAGATTATAAAAGGTACGCGAGGACAGAAAGGCATCAATGAACAGCGGTATGCGGAGATCATCGTCCGTCTGTCAACACTGCTCCGCTTTGCCACGGAGATTAAGGAGATGGATATCAACCCGCTCCTTGCCGATGACAAAGACGTGATTGCTGTAGATGCCCGTATCTTGATAGAGAAATAAATATTACTAATCAATCACTAAAAAGTATGAAGGATTTCGTTTACTATGCCCCCACGGAAGTGGTGTTCGGCAAGGAATCAGAAGAGAAAGTAGCACCATTGGTCAAACGCTACCACGGTAGGAAGGTGCTGGTACACTATGGAGGAAGCAGCGCAAAGAAATCGGGTCTGCTCGACAAGATCTGTCGTCTGCTACACCCAGAGGACATGGAAGCAATCTATCAGATGGCACGGTAGGACAGAACGTCTGTCTTACACTGGTCTTCTCACTGAACGAGAACGTTCAATAGTCATCGCAGACTACCCACGGGGGGGTCTGCGATTGCTTTTTACTCTCTTTTGGAACATTTTATACGACAAACAGAAAAAAACAAGCTAAAAACCTTGCGGGTTGAAAAATATTTTATATATTTGCAGCGTGTTTTACACATTACTATGAATCTATTTACAGTTTTCTGCCTAACACAATGATTGGTTTAACAACTATTAATAATCTATTCAACTATTCAATTTATGCAAAACTATTCAAGAATCCTTTCCCTCATCTGTACGGGATTGATGGTGTTTGGAAGTGCTACGGCATCCGAACCGATGATCACTGGAGAGCAAAGCACTCCAGCAAGTACTACCGGACTGGTGAAGGGAGTCGTCGTCGATGCGGAGAATCAACCGATTATCGGGGCGACAGTCGTTGAAGTGGGCACGCCCAATAACGGAACACTGACGGGAGCCGACGGCTCTTTCTCTCTTTCCGTTGCACGTGGTGCCAGTCTGAAAATCTCCTATGTGGGCTACAAGTCGGTTGTCGTGAAGGCCACAGAGGGGAAAACGCTCTCTATTACTCTTTATGAGGATGCAGAAGTGCTGAACGATGTGGTTGTTGTAGGATATGGTACCCAGCGCAAGAAGCTGGTGACAGGTTCCACGGTCCATGTTACTTCAGAGAACATTGAGGCTATCAATGCCGTGGATGCCTTTGGAGCCTTACAGAGTTTAGCATCAGGTATGAACATTGTCATGAACTCAGGACAGCCTGGCGAGGGCTACAAGGTCGTGATTCGTGGTATGGGTACCGCTGGTTCCAACACCCCGCTCTATGTGGTCGATGGCGTGCCAGGTGCAAATATTGAGGATCTCTCTCCCAATGACATTGAAAGCATTGATATTCTGAAAGATGCTGCCTCCAGCGCCATCTATGGTGCCCGTGCTTCTAACGGTGTCATTCTTGTCACGACCAAGAAGGGCAAGGCTGGCTCAGGACATGTGAATGTATCTTTCGATGGTTATATGGGTTGGCAGAATGTGAACACCAATGATGTTACCCCATTGAATGCCAAGCAGTATATGGAGATTATCAACAAAGCCCGGGAGATTCAGGGCGTCGATCCCTATGTATGGCAGGATTATATACCCAAGCAGTATTCCCAGATTATGAATGGTACCTGGAATGGTACCAACTGGCTTGAGGAAACCACCATCGACAATGCACCCATACATAATGCATCCATTAACATCTCTGGTGGTAGCGACTTGTCGCGCTTTGCCCTCGGTTTCAGTAAATTCCATCAGACAGGTACACTTGGTGCTCCTGCTGATCCGAAGTTCGACCGCTATACTGTACGACTGAACTCTGACTATTCGCTAATTAGGAAGAAGGGGCGCGACGTGCTGAAGATTGGTGAGAACGCAACCTTCTCGGCCACCAATAAAAAAGGCGTTTCCGTTGGCGGCATCTATGGGAACAGTATCCGAACCCTTCTGGCAATGACTCCTCTGCTCCCAGCATACAACGATGAGGGTGGTTTCTACGAATATAAAGACATCCTTGCAGACAGCTGGAATTTCCTGGATGAGGCAGCCAATCCACTGGCAACGATGAAGTATGATAACAGCTACGGCTATAACAAGGGCTGGCGCCTGCAGACGAACTTCTTCCTGGAGTTCTCTCCCCTCAAGGAACTGACCTGGCGCACCAGTGCCGGATGGCTTTACCGACACAGGGAGGGCCGCAGTTATGTGCCTGTCTATGAGCTCAGTGCTAAGAAGTCTAATCCCAACGACGATGTGCGCCAAAACCAGTCGTACAGCATCCGTTGGTCATTGGAGAACACCCTGAACTGGGTGAAGTCGTTTGGCAATCATAATATTGATGCCCTCCTCGGACAGTCAGTAGAGAAATGGGGCTATGGCAATGGCCTCAACGTAACCAACTCCAACTCACTCTTCCCAGGATCATTCGATCATGCTTACATCAACAATGCCAATGTGGTGGATCCTACCTTTACCTCTATCGGTGGTACTCCTGAAAGTCAAGGTTCCCTGGCCTCATTCTTCGGACGTATCAACTATAACTACAATGAGACCTATCTGCTCTCACTCGTACTCCGTGCCGATGGATCTTCCAACTTTGCACGTGGCAAACGTTGGGGTTACTTCCCCTCTGTATCAATCGGATGGGTCATTACCAACGAGGCCTTCATGGAATCTACCAAGAGCTGGCTGGACTTCCTGAAACTGCGTGCCAGCTGGGGACAGAATGGTAACTGTAATATCAACAACTTCCAATATCTGGCTACAATCGCCTTTGATGATCCCTATTATTTCGACAGTAAAGACAACCCCGGTCTCGGCGCTTATCCGAACATCCTTCCAAACCCTGATGTAAAATGGGAAACCTCAGAACAGCTTGATTTTGGATTTGACGCTCGTTTCCTGAGTAACCGACTGGGTGTATCGTTCGACTGGTATAAGAAGACCACAAAAGACTGGCTGGTTGTTGCCCCAATGTTGCTCTCCTATGGTACTGGCGCTCCCTATATCAACGGTGGTGACATTGAGAACAAGGGATATGAAGTTCAATTGAGCTGGAATGACAGGATCAACAAGGATTTCACCTACAACGTCAGTGTCAACTTCTCACATAACAAGAACGAGGTTACTCGTCTGGCTAACTCCGAGGGTATCATCCATGGCGGTTCCAATGCCATCGCACAGAATACCGCAGAGCTCTATCGCTTGCAGGTAGGCTACCCTATCGGTTATTTCTGGGGTTATAAGATGGAAGGTATCATCCAGAATGAGCAAGACCTTCAGGACTATTTGGCCCGTAACTGCAATGGCGATAAGGCCAACTCTCTTCAGGGAGCATCCCTGCAGCCTGGTGATGTGAAATTCGTGGACTTCGACAAGGACGGAAAGGTCGAAACAGGCGAGGATGACAAGACCATGATCGGTGACCCGAATCCTGACTACACTCTTGGAGTGAACATCAGCATCGCATACAAGGGATTCGATTTCGGTATCAACGGCTACGGCTCCTTTGGTCAGCAGGTGGCCAAGAGCTACCGCCAGTTCTCAGACCATCCCGATGACAACTACTGTACTGACGTCTATACCAAGTATTGGACAGGAGAAGGCAGCACCAACCGCTATCCTCGCTTCTCCGACGGTAAGACCGCCAATATGTCTGAGATCTCAAGAGTCTGGATTGAAGATGCCGACTTCTTCAAGATCTCACGTATCACCCTTGGTTACGATTTCAAGAGACTGATTCCGAAACTGCCTGTAAGAAAATGCCGTCTCTACGTATCAGCCAGCAATATGATCACCTTCACTGGCTACTCAGGTATGGATCCCGAGGTTGGTTTCGGCAACGGAGCCAGCTGGGCTTCTGGAATTGACTGCGGTTATTACCCATCTTCTCGCTCTTGGCAGGTGGGACTGAACATAAACTTTTAAACACTGACCATCATGAAAAAGAATATATTTTATCTTGTCATATCCGTAGCATGTGTGGTGCTTCTCGGCAGCTGTGAAGATTTCCTCGACACAGATAACCTCACCATGAAGGACACCTCTAACTTTCCCGTCAATGAGACGGATGCTAACCAAATGGTTAACGGTATCTATTCCGTGATGAACCGAAATCTGGCTGACCCAGAGGAAGATCCCTTCTTCATCTTCGATATCGCTTCAGACGATCGTCTGGGCGGTGGTAGCCAAAGTAACATCGGTGCACAGGGCGTCGATCGTCTGATGAATGCCTATGTTGACTGGATGAAACCTTTATGGCAACAACGTTACGCAGGTATTAACCGTGCCAACAACGCCCTTGAGTCCATCGATAAGGTGACAGAATGGAGTAATGCAAGCAGGAAAAACCAGTTGCTCTGTGAGATCTATTTCCTCCGCGCCTGGTATTATTTCAATCTTGCACAAGTATTCAATGGGGTGCCCTTGGTACTTACTACAGAGGCACAGAACCTACCAAGGTCTTCTGCAGATGAGGTTTATGCACAGATTGCCTCTGACCTGAAGAAAGCCATTGAGTTGGGACCTTCTATCAAGTATCCGGATTTCGGAGAAGGCCATGTATCGAAATGGGCAGCAGAAGGCATGATGGCCCGGGTTTGGCTCTTCTACACAGGATTCTACAAGAAATCCGAACTCCCGCTGCCTGCTGATGAAGGAGGCTCGATCTCCAAATCACAAGTGGTCACCTGGCTGGAAGACTGTATCCAGAACAGTGGTTTCGGACTTGTTTCCGACCAGCGTAACCTCTGGCCCTACACCAATCCATACACAGCCAAGGACTACCAATATGATCTTGACAATGGACTGAACTGGGAGACCGACGAAAACATAGAGAACATGTTTGCCATTAAGATGTCAAACAAGCCAGGATGGAGCGCAGATTCACAACTACGTCACAACCGTATCGTGGAGTTCTATAACCCACGTAAAACCACTGCCGATGCATTCCCCTTCTCCGTACAAGGATACTCTAATGGTCCTGTCTGCGAGAAGCTGTGGACTGATTGGGCTGCAGATCCCGACTACGCTGGTGATTACCGACGTGAAGGCTCCATCTGTGATCGTGCCGTAGAGATTCCCAAATACAAGGGAGACCCCGCCAAGGAAGTGGAGAACACCAACCTGCTGGCCAAGAAATACATCGGTTGTGAAGCTTGGAATGAAGACCACAGTGGTAGGTATCTGAGCTACGGATACTACTACGGCAGCGAGAACAACCGTCAGACTGGTCTCACGCAGTCACTGGTATGGCTCCGATTCGCTGACGTCCTCCTGATGCATGCTGAGCTCTCCGATGGCAAGACTATCTACAACGGGAAAAACGGTCTGAACGCTGTACGCCAACGTGCTAATCTGCCTGATGTGGCCTATTCACTCACCAACCTGAAGAAGGAACGCCGATATGAGCTCTGTTTCGAGGCCCTTCGTTGGAATGACCTTCGTCGTTGGGGTGATGTCACAGAGAAGGTGAAGAACCAAGTAGGCAACCACATTCTGAACCAAGGCATCGAGGGTGAATATGCTTTCACTGTTGACTTCATGCAGCGTTACAATGACACTGGCGGTGGTTTCTTCAAGATCCCAGAAGATCAGGTAACACTATCTGAAGGTGTATTGGAACAGAACCCAGGATGGGGCGATGGCACCAATTGGGCGAAAGGTGATCTTCCTTACAGATTCAAATAGCTACCAGTATCCTATCAAAAAAGCCTGTGCCAGAACGGCACAGGCTTTTCTTTTGAATGCATTATACTGTTACCCACAATGGAAATAAGTATCCACCAGTTTCTTGATCTCCTCAGGCAGGTGGGAGATATCATGCCGCAAGGTGGTATCCTTGAAAGAACGGAGCTGGGCAATGACGCCATCGATCATCGATGGACTGAATACCCCATATTCCTCATACATCGAACGTTGCTGCTGCAAGCAGTCGGCAGAGGCCACACAGCTATCGGGCAACTGCGCTAACTGCGCCAGCTTGTCGGCATTGGCAGCATCATGGATATTTACGTTCACATAAGTCGCCTCTGCCACGTCCAGGGCATTCTCCATCTCAAAGCCATGACGGCATGCCACGCACAGACCTGCCAACAACTGATATAGATCGGCACTGCCATCAGGCGAACGCATCTCCACAGTCTGTTTGATGGATTTATCAAAACAACTGGGCTTCTCCAAAGGATTGGCAAGAGCACACATATCACCCTCTGCCGTCCATCCTAAAGGTACACGAACGAGCACACTGCGGTTGCGATCACCCCAGCACACATTGGTAGGAGCCTCCTGATGGGGTACCAGACGGAAGTAACTGGTGGGATTCTTGTTACCAAAGGCTGTGATGCTTGGTGCCAAGTCCATCATGCCCGCAATCATCTTTCGTGCAGCCTCACTCAGGATGCCATTCTCCAGCATCATGTTCTTACCATCCTTCATCATCCGCATGTGGATATGCAGTCCACTGCCCGCTTTACCAGTAGTGATCTTGGGTGCGAACGTCACATTGTATCCATATTCATAGGCAAGATTACGGATCACCCACTTCGCCAGCATCAGCTGGTCGGCAGCCTCCTCAACGGGAACGGGAAGGAACTCAATCTCGTTCTGCTCATAGATCATTCCATCCTGCTTGAAATTCCCCACCTCAGAGTGTCCGTATTTGATCTGTCCGCCCGTCTGTGCCACATACTGCATGCACTGCTGTCGGAAGAGGTTCATCTTGGCATAGGGGGCACTCTCATGGTAGCCATGTTGGTCAACAGCGGGGAACATCTCATCATCCTCGGTAATCACATAATACTCCAGTTCACCCATGGCATGGAAGGTCATGCCCGTCACCTCAGTGAAGGCCCTCGATGCCTTCAAAAGGGTGTTCTCTGGAGAACTGGCCAGGGGATTACCGTCTTTGTCGAAGTAAGAACACAGCATACACAGGGTAGGAATCTCGGCAAAAGGATCCAAGAAAGCCGTGCGGAAGCGGGGTAGTACATAGAGATCGCTGCTGCCAGCCTCAATGAATGAGAACAGACTGCTGCCATCGACACGTTCCCCGCAAGTAAGGATCGTGTCTAAATAAGCCTCATTGGTCACCACGAAATTCAACGTCTTGAGTTTACCATCGCCCCCGGGATACATAAAGTTCACCATCTTCACTCCGTTCTCACGCACAAAGCGGATTATGTCGGCCTTGGTGAATGACTGCGGCTCTTTTTGAAGAAATGCCACCACGGGGTTGGCATTCATCGAGATTGTTTGATTGTCCATAGGTTATGATTATAATCGTTTGATAATAATAACGCAAAGGTACGGAAAAAAGAGGGCACAACCAACAAAAATCCAAATTATTTATGCGACAGTTTGATGTATTTGGGGTATTATTTGTTGCATTATCCAAAATTCACAAGTAAAACCATGTACTCTATGCAGTAAAATGATTACTTTTGCAATTTGAAATGATGAAATGACCTGATGACATAAGACGATCATTACCATTTTTAACATTTGAGAATCAATGATTACGGCCTATAAAGGAATAGCCTAAAGAAACAAATGATCAATCAAGAAGAACTGAAAGATATGGTGATCAGCGCCGTTTGCGACGTCAACAATAACGATCTTACGCTACTGAAAAAGTTGGACGCACTGAGAAGCATCATACAAGAAGATCGGATGGAGGGGAAAGAAGTGACCAATGAGGATGCTGACTTGGTGCGCAATGTCCTGAACATCATCAAAGAAAATATCGCCAATTGCGATTTCTGTGTAGATGACCTGAGCGCAAAGATGAACATGCACCGCACCACCTTGTACCGCCGTCTTACACAAGCTTGTAATAACACCCCCATTCGTTTGATCAGGAAAGCCCGTATGGAGAAAGCATACTATCTGCTAGTGCAGGGTGACTGGAATGTCTCGCAAGTGGCTTACCTCGTAGGATACCATTGTCCAAAGAACTTCACTCACCACTTCATAGAGCATTTCGGCTTTTATCCCCATGAAGTACTGAAGAAGATGAAGGCAAAGAAATAAGTAAAAGAATGTGATACAGAAAATAAAAGGAAAGTGAAGAATCAGCATCCTGCAGGCTGACGATTCTTCACTTTCCTTTTTATTATCATTGCCGGATTAATTACGGAACACCAATCCCTCACCAAAACTGTCGATGATAATCGGCTTCTCACGATTCACGTCACCGGCCAAGAGCTTCTTCGAGAGGTCATTAAGCACATAGTGCTGAATGGCTCGTTTCACAGGTCGTGCACCAAACTCAGGATCGAAGCCCACCTCTGCAAGATAGTCGATAGCCTGAGGAGTGGTCTCCAACTTCACTCCTTGCTCTGCCAACATCTTCTGCACATGATTCATCTGGAGGGTGACCACATCGGCAATCTCATGCTGAGTCAGTGGTAGGAACATGATAGTCTCATCAATACGGTTGAGGAACTCCGGTCGGATGGTCTGCTTCAACAAGCCCATCAACTGAGACCGCAGAGCTGAGAGCTGCACTTCCCGGTCTTCAGTATGACTCATCTGCTCCACCGACTCGCGAATTAGCTGACTGCCCAGGTTGCTCGTCATGATGATAATGGTGTTCTTGAAATTCACCGTTCTGCCCTTGTTGTCGGTCAAGCGACCATCATCAAGCACTTGTAACAGGATATTGAACACATCAGGATGGGCTTTCTCAATCTCATCGAAGAGCACCACACTATAGGGCTTGCGGCGCACGGCTTCAGTGAGTTGTCCTCCTTCATCATAACCGATATATCCCGGAGGAGCACCTATCAGTCGGCTCACGGTATGTTTCTCCTGATACTCACTCATATCAATACGGGTCATCATCGTCTCATCGTTAAACAAATAGTCGGCTAACGCCTTGGCTAATTCCGTCTTACCGACACCTGTAGTGCCGAGGAAGATAAACGAGGCAATAGGACGTTTAGGATCTTGCAAACCTGCACGACTGCGTCGAACAGCATCGCTCACAGCGACTATAGCCTCATCCTGTCCGATGACCCGCTTGTGCAGTTCCTCTTCCAGGTGAAGAAGTTTCTCTTTTTCACTTTGCAGCATACGCGTTACCGGAATGCCCGTCCAACGGCTCACCACCTCGGCGATATCATCGGCAGTGACCTCCTCACGCACCATAGCGCTGCCATTCTGAGCAGATTCCAGTTGCTCCTGGATGGAACGGATGTCATCCTCCAAGGCTTTCAGCTTCGAATAACGGATCTCGGCCACACGACCGTAATCTCCTTCACGCTCTGCTCGCTCAGCCTCATAACGCAGATTCTCCATCTCCAGTTTGTCCTGCTGGATCTTGTTCACCAACGAGCGCTCGTTCTCCCACTTGGCACGGAAGGCATTCTCCTTGTCACGGAGCTCGGCAATCTCCTTGTCGAGTTGGGCCAGTTTACTTGTGGAACTCGTGTTACCCGTTGAAGCAGTGCTACTTACCTCTCCTGTAACAGGATGCTCCCGTTTGATGCTCTCCCGTTCTATTTCCAACTGTTTCAGTTGACGGGTGATGTCATCCAGTTCCTCGGGAACGCTATCACGCTCCATACGCAGCTTGGCTGCAGCCTCATCCATCAAGTCAATGGCCTTATCAGGCAGGAACCGATCGGAGATATAGCGTTCGGAGAGTTTCACGGCGGCGATACAGGCATCGTCCTGAATACGTACCTTGTGGTGATTCTCGTAACGTTCCTTCAATCCACGCAGGATACTGATGGCCGACAGTTCGTCAGGCTCATCCACCATCACCGTCTGGAAGCGACGCTCCAATGCCTTGTCCTTCTCGAAATATTTCTGGTACTCATTCAAGGTGGTGGCTCCAATGCTACGCAACTCACCACGTGCCAAGGCTGGCTTCAGGATATTAGCAGCATCCATGGCACCCTCACTGGCACCAGCACCAACCAACGTGTGAATCTCATCAATGAATAGGATCACACGCCCCTCACTCTTGGTCACTTCATTAATGACACTTTTCAGACGTTCCTCGAATTCACCCTTGTATTTGGCTCCTGCCACTAGGGCACCCATATCCAAGGAAAAGAGTTGCTTGTCTTTCAGGTTCTCAGGAACATCACCACGAACGATACGCTGGGCCAATCCTTCCACGATGGCCGTCTTTCCTGTTCCCGGCTCTCCGATCAGGATAGGATTGTTCTTCGTCCTACGGGAGAGTATCTGCAGCACACGGCGGATCTCGTCATCACGGCCAATCACGGGATCAAGCTTCCCTGCACGTGCATCCTCTACAAGATTCTTCGCATATTTGCTCAAGCTTTGGAAATTCTCATCCCCACTCATGCTTTGCACCTTCTGTCCTTGACGCAGTTCCTGCACGGCTTTCAGTGCATCCTGACTGTTCAGTCCTGCATCCTTCAATATCCTACCCGCTGTGGAATTCACCTCCAACAAGGCCAAGAGAATCGGCTCGATGCTTACAAATTCATCTCCTAACTTCTTAGAGAAGTCCATGGCTTTCATCATCACCTCGTTTGTCTCACGACTAAGGTATGGCTCCCCACCCTGCACACGAGGGAGATGCTGGATCTCATGATCGACCAACGATGAGACATGAACGGCATTGACACCTAATTTCTGGAAGATAAAACTCACAACGTCCTTACCTTTCTCCATCACTCCTTTCAACAAATGAACAGGCTCAATGAGCTGTTGTCCATTCTGTTGCGCAATGTTCACGGACTGTTGCACCGCCTCTTGCGCTTTAATTGTAAAATTCTCTAATGTCATATTAGCTCCTTTCTTTATGTTTTGTTTCTATAAATTGTTGCATCAAAACACATACCCGCAACATACATAATGCCAAAATGACAAGAGTCACGACAATCTGACACGAGCTTTTTCTACCTATTTCCTTGTTACTCTCAAAAAAAATGCATACCTTAGCGGCAAAAAGAACTACGAATGAAAATATCAAAAGTACTAAAGCCATACCACTCCATGGTTTTCACCGCCTCCCTAATCCTGTCATGCTGGATATGGGTTCCCATCAAGGCACAGGAACATCTCGCATGGGGCGATCAGGGTAATGGAACCTATATCAATCCCGTGCTCAATGCCGACTATAGTGACCCCGATGTTATCCGTGTGGGAGAGAAATACTACATGGTAGCCTCAGATTTCCACTTTCTCGGTATGCAGGTACTGGAATCCGATGATTTGGTGAACTGGCACATCATCAGTCAGGTTTATGAACGCTTCGACTATCCCGAGTGGGATGAAAACAAGCACTACGGGGGCGGATCATGGGCTCCCAGCATCCGTTACCATGACGGTCGTTTCTATGTGTATTTCTGTACCTATGAAGAAGGACTGTTCATGAGTACCGCAGAAGATCCGCACGGTCCGTGGTCACCTCTTCATTGTGTAAAGGAGATTCCGAAATGGGAAGACCCCTGTCCATTCTGGGATGATGATGGTCAAGCATATTTAGGAAGAAGTCGCCACCGTGCCGGGCCCATTATCGTGCACAAGATGTCAGCAGATGGAAAACAACTGCTCGATGAGGGCGTGACAGTCTATACTGGTCCCGTAGCTGAGGGAACGAAATTCCTGAAGAAAGACGGCTATTACTACCTGATTATTCCTGAAGGGGGTGTAGGACAAGGATGGCAAACCGTTCTAAGAGCAAAGAACATCTATGGACCTTATGAAAAGAAAGTAGTGTTGGAACAAGGTTCCACAAGAGTAAACGGTCCGCATCAAGGTGCCTTGGTGGATACTCCCGAAGGTGACTGGTGGTTCTTCCATTTCCAGGAAACCCATCCTCGGGGACGAGTGGTTCACCTGCAACCCGCCCGGTGGCATGATGGCTGGCCTCTGATGGGAATAGATATCGATGGTAACGGCATCGGGGAACCTGTGTATGTGTGGAAAAAAGACCAGCATCATAGTCAATCCCGTTCTCTGTCCTTAGCCCTCACTTCTCAGTTATCTGACGATTTCTCCATCAAAGGCTCTTTCTGGGTAGGTGACCATCAGCGTCCTCTTGGTTTGCAATGGCAATGGAATCACAACCCACACGCTGAGGCATGGAGTCTCAGTGAAAGAAAAGGATGGCTCACCTTACACGCACTGAGGTCTGATTATTTAGTAACCAGTCATAATATGCTCACTCAAAAGACGGTGGGATATGAGAGCATGGCAACCACAAAGATGGACTGCTCGGGTATGCAGGAAGGAACCCACGCTGGTTTGCTTTGTATGGGGAACCTGTTCATGGGCATCGGCATCGCCAAGATGAACGGGGAACTCCAGTTATATATTGAGAACAACGGGAAACGAGAGATTCAGAGGACAGTTTCCCAAAAGGTGATTGAGTTGCGCGTTATCATCAACAGCGAACGAAACACCCACCAGTTCGCCTATAGCACCGATGGAAAGAAGTTCACGACCATCGGTGAGGCTTTCGCTCTTCGAATGGGCAGTTGGAAAGGATCACGTGTCGGACTCTACTGCTATAACATCCTCCACGACGGAGGGAAAGCCCAATTCGACAATTTTGCATACCACATCATCCGGTAAAGAGAGATGGTTTATGGCAGCACATCGTTCTTCACGAACAGCGGACGGGCATCCTCATTGTCTGTATATACCTCGATACCGTTGAATACCACATGACGGGCATGGTTCACATAGAAACCTTTAGCTGGTAGCACACCCCACATCGTGGCCTCTGGGTATTCTTTTTCTTTTTCATCTTCCGGAGCAGCCACATGACCGCAACCCCCTGCATGACTGATAAGGATGTTACTCAAGAAAATGTCCTCCACAGGATGACCTGGCAATCCCGTGATACTGCAACCCGTCTGTCCCGCACCATGCACTGTAATATCGTGAAGACGAACATGACGGATAGCACCGACTTTCTCCACGGGTATTCCCTCTGCATAAGGACGGGCCCGGTTGCCTAAACGGATGAAGATCGGTGACTCTGTTCCTTCCACCAGGATATCCGACACATGCACATTCTCCATGATGCCACCATCCACTATCTCTAAAGAGATCGCCGAAGTACCCCGCTTGCTCTTGTCTCCAAAGAATTGTGAACTTTGATCGGTCGAGGGCTTGACAATACAATGGGAAACCGTGATGTTCTTGAAGCCACCATTGGTCTCTGTTCCCAACTTGATACCATTGCAATGACTGCTCACCACACAGTTAGTGATGGTGACATTTTCACACAGGCGGGGAGAAGTGCTCTTCAGCGTGATGGCATCATCATCGCTGTCAGCTATCATATCACTCACGGTCACATCATGACAACCGTCAATGTCAATAGCATCATTGTTGTAATTGTTACGATTAAATACCTTTATACCACGTATCTGCAAACGGTCACAAGCTAAGTAATGCTGCATCCAGCAGCCTGAGTTCTTCAATGTAATATCCTGTATGCGGATGTCACGGCTATTGATGAAACGCAACAAGTGCGGACGGGTGATGCCTTCATCGTTCCATGACAGTTTCTTGAACGAACGACCGCGACCGTCGATGGTTCCTGTTCCACTGATCATCACATCATCCACGTCATCACCATAGATCAACTGAATAGTAGTGGTCTGTGTACGCAGCGACAGATAGTTAGATTTTACAGGGATATAATCAGCGAGATCGGTACTGCCGAATAAAGTTGCACCATGCTCCAGATGGAGGTTCACATGGCTCTTTAAGATGATAGTACCGATCTTGTATTGCCCGGCAGGTACCAGGACACGTCCGCCCCCCGCCGTTGAGCATGCCTCGATGGCTTTCTGAACAGCATCGGTACTCAGTTGTGTTGTATCACTCACCGCCCCATAGTCTTTAATGTTGTAGTCGGCGGCAAAGGCACTTCCTGCAAACAGCAACAGCGTAGCCACACCAATACCTTTTATATATATACGTCTCATCGTCAATTGCCATTTATCAATTGTCTGCCCTCTTCACAATCATTCCACCCATCGGTTGTATGGTTACCATCACCTTTCCTTTACCATTGGGTTTCAAAGTATTCTGATAGGACGTAGGAACTATCTCGCCTTTTTTCCTGGGTCTGTCATTGTAAATGATAAGATGATCACTGCTTGTGAAGAGGTCACAGAGGTTCAGTTCCAAAGTGATGGGACGCTCTGTACCATTGAGTCCTGCCACATACCACTTGTCACCATGTCTCCGTGCCATTACGACATACTGTCCTGGATAGCCATCAAGGTAGCGTGTCTCCTCCCATGTCGTGGGTAGCATCTTTAGAAAATCAAGTTCGAAGTCAGGCAATTCACTAAGGTTATTCGGCTGCATAGCTACACACTGCACGAAAGTCTGATTAGTAATACCAGTGGCCATCTCGAAGATATCCGAAGTATAACGCGGATGGCGACTTTGGTTGTCTTTACTCAAATAACGGTTCATGATGATACCGCCCCAGTCGAAAGCACCTAAGGCATTGCGACAGAAGGGATGCATGGTGAGTTCGAAGCCTTCTTGACGGGCATGGTACTCACTGAAGAACACATTCTCACTGGCTAAGGCCGCCTCACTGGCCACGTAATTTGGATACATCCGCTCCCATCCACGTGGGATGGTGCAGCCATGGAACACCACTTGGATACCGTAGCGATTGGCATCACTCAAGATATCCTCATAGAGGCGCATTGTCTCCTGCTTGTCACCGCCGAAGAAATCAACCTTGATTCCCTTTACGCCAATGCTTTGCAGCCAGCGCATCTCACGCTCACGGGCAATAGCAGTATTCATACAGTCGCGCGGTCCTTGTGGAGCATCATTCACAAAACCATTACTGTTATACCAAAGCATGAGCGATACCCCTTTCTGCTGGGCATAGCGGCTCAATTCCACAATGTGGTCACGGCCGATCTGGGTATCCCACCAATTATCCACCAAACAATACTCAAAGCCCATCGAAGCAGCTAAGTCGATGAACTTCACTTGATCATCATAATTAATACTATTGTCCTGCCAAATCAGCCAGCTCCATGTGTAACGTCCTGGCTTATAATCCGTGCTGGGAGCATAAAGCGGTTCTACCAAGTCGTAGGCAATGGTGGTTTCCACCAACGGAGCGGGGGTCTCCCCTATCGTCAAGGTACGCCATGGGGTAACACCGGGAAGAGGGATGGCGGCATATTCACTGCCAAAGCCATTATTCTCCCCCTTATCGGGGAAGGCAATCGTATAGCCTATTTTCTCTTGATAATCAGAGAGATGACTTCCACAATAGGCACTGCTCACACCTGTTTCACTGACAAGCACCCAGTAGTCTTGAATACGAGTTTTATTTGTAAGACTAATAGGACTTGTTTTTCCTGCGCCGGACACATGGAACAAACAAGGGAAAGTATATCCCTTGCCGAAGCGCGACAGTTTCGCCATCGGAGCATCAGCCTCGTAGTCCTCTTCATAGCTGGGCTTCGTATGCTCCCATCCCGTCTCCGGACCGATCTGTGGGCAAAGGAAAGTTGTGGTCTGGTCAGGGAAGCGGAATGCGCTGGCCTCCTGATAAATCACCATCCGCTTGGGATTATTGGTCTTCGGACGGGGAATCTCGTAACGGTAAGCCACATTATCATTCGACACCTGAAAGGTCACAGAGAAAGAAAGAGAGTCTTTATTCATGTACGTCACGGTCAAACGAGCAGCCTGATAAATGATGTCTGAAGCCTTCACCCTATCCATATGATAGTGCTTCTGCACGGCATCCTCCTTCACCGACGTCATCGTCAGTTGCTGGGAGAGGTCACCCACACTGGTAAGCAAGCCCAGCGAAGACTCATGAACCACTTCAAATCCATCGTAGGTAACCTGATAGACAGCCTTCCCGTTGGGGTTCGTCACCTTTACCTCAATACGTCCGTCTGGCGAGCAAACCACAGCCTCCATCGCCTGCACACCGATTGTCACTATCGTGAACAATAAAAGCAAAAAAAATTTCTTCATGTCTCAAATCACAAAATGAGTGTACGAATGAATAACGGTCCAATCATGAACTGACCGGACCGTTTTGTACTAATATCCCAAAAGGTTATTTCCCTTCAATATCCTTAAAATACTTATAGGTTGCCACCTTCAACTCGTCTGTGGCGGGTTCATCACAAACGATGATGCCATGCTGGTGCATCTGCAAGGCACTGATGGTCCATTCATGAGAAACGGCACCTTCCACAGCAGCCTTCAGGGCGCGTGCTTTGTGGTGGCCATTCACCAAGATCATCACCTCGCGGGCATCCATCACAGTACCAACACCAACAGTCAGCGCACTCTTTGGCACCTTATTCACATCATTGTCAAAGAAACGAGAGTTTGCGATGATGGTATCGGTTGTCAACGTCTTCTGACGGGTACGGGAAGTCAGTGAGGAATACGGCTCGTTGAAAGCGATATGTCCATCTGGACCAATACCGCCAATGAACAGGTCAATACCGCCGGCCTCCTGAATCATTGCCTCGTAGTGAGCACACTCTGCCACCAGATCCTCTGCATTACCATTCAGGATATGGATATTCTCTTTAGGAATGTCGATATGGTCGAACAGATTGCGGGCCATGAAAGAGTGATAGCTCTCAGGGTGATCCTCTGCCAAACCAACATACTCGTCCATATTGAAAGTAATGACATTTTTAAAGGATACCCGACCCTCTTTATTTGCTTTCACCAAGCATGCATACATTCCCTCTGGTGAAGAACCAGTAGGCAAGCCCAGCACGAAAGGCTTCTCAGCCGTCGGCTTAAAAGCATTGATACGCTCGATGACATGTTCAGCAGCCCACTGCGACATCTTTTGATAATCATTCTCAATAATTAATCTCATACTTGTGTCTGTTTTAAGTTGTTTATTATTCGGCTGCAAAAATAATAAAAAAACAATAAACCAAAAGTGGTTTAGTGACTTTTTTTACAAACAGAGAAAAAAAACAGCTCCGACATCACGTCGAAGCTGGTTACAATGAACTTTTTGAATGTCTTAGCAGTTAGTATTATGTAGCATGTAATTTCTGAAAATCACTTGTCTTAACGAGTGCAAAGATAGTGTATTTTTCTTGATTTAAATCAATTAGTCGATAAAAAATAGCGAAAAAACTACGAAAACGTTTTCGTGATTGTGTGTTTTCCACTCCTTCATTTTCATTCCTCAAACAGGACATTCGACTCGTTTGTCATGTATCTTCATACGAAAAAGTATCACAATGCATGCACGAAAAAAAAGGTATATTATTTTGTATATAGACAAAAATCAGCTATCTTTGCAGGGTAATAACACATTATTATATTAAATGAAGGAATTTGTAATCTCCGAAGTCAAGGCCGAGACCGCCATTTTGGTAGGTTTGATCACCAAAGAGCAGGATGAGGCAAAGACCAAGGAATATCTGGACGAGCTGGAATTTCTCGCCGATACTGCCGGAGCCGTTACGGTAAAACGATTCACCCAAAAGGTGGGTGGTCCTAATCAGACCACCTATGTGGGCAAAGGCAAACTGGAAGAAATTCGCGACTATATCAAGCAGGAAGAAGACAACGAGCATGAGATCGGTATGGTGATCTTTGATGACGAGCTGTCGCCACGACAGATCCGAAACATTGAGAGCATGCTGAAAGTGAAGATCCTCGACCGCACCTCTCTGATACTCGATATTTTCGCCATGCGCGCTCAGACAGCTAATGCCAAGAACCAAGTGGAATTAGCGCAATACCGATATATGCTTCCCCGTCTGCAAAGGCTGTGGACACACCTGGAACGACAGGGTGGTGGTTCTGGCAGTGGCGGAGGAAAAGGAAGCGTAGGACTCCGCGGTCCTGGTGAGACACAGTTAGAGATGGACCGTCGTATTATCCTTCAGCGTATCACCCTTCTGAAACAACGGCTACAAGAGATTGACAAGCAGAAGACTACCCAAAGGAAGAACCGTGGACGGCTCATCCGCGTGGCTTTGGTGGGTTATACCAATGTGGGTAAGAGCACACTGATGAATCTTTTATCCAAGAGTGATGTTTTTGCAGAGAACAAATTATTTGCGACCCTCGATACCACTGTTCGGAAAGTTGTCATTGAGAATTTGCCATTCTTGTTAGCCGACACCGTGGGTTTCATCCGCAAGTTGCCTACAGACCTGGTGGACTCCTTCAAATCCACCCTTGATGAGGTACGCGAAGCCGATCTTCTGGTTCATGTGGTAGATATCTCCCACCCCGACTTTGAAGAACAGATCAACGTGGTGGAGAACACCTTGAAGGATTTAGATGCGGCCGAGAAGCCCTCTATCATTGTCTTCAACAAGATTGATGCCTATACATGGATAGAGAAAGAACCCGACGATCTCACGCCAGCCACAAAGGAGAATGTTACCTTGGAAGAACTGCAGAAGACTTGGATGGCGAAGTTGAACGACAACTGTATGTTTATTTCCGCAAAAGAGAAAACAAATATTGAGGAAATGCGTGAGCTGCTCTACCAGAAAGTGCGTGAGCTACATGTTCAGAAATATCCCTATAACGACTTCCTCTATCAACTTGATGAGGAGTAACCTTTTTAACAAACGATTCATAACAACAACAAACAATAAAAAATGGAGAATTACAGATTATTATCAGAAGAAGAGATTGTCATCCTGGAAAACAACGGATGTACAGCAGAGGATTGGACAGCCATTAACGTGGCAGAGGATTTCCAACCCAACTATATTAGAAACACTAGTTTCTACGGTGAAGTGAACCTCGGTGTGTTCGAGAAGAACTACGAAGTGTCGAAAGGTTTCGTGAAGCATACGGGCATCAACCGTTCCACGTTGCGTAACGTAACCATCGGTGACAACTGCCTCATCGAGAATGTGGCAGGATATATCAACAACTACACCATCGGTGATGACTGTTTCATCTCGAACGTGAGCATCATCGAGACTACCGAGGGTGCCACCTATGGAGAAGGAAACCTGATCTCCGTGCTCAACGAGGCTGGTGACGGCAATGCCATTCTTTTCGGGAACTTGAACAGTCAGTTCGCCGCCTTCATGGTAAAGCACTTCTCAGACAAGAACATCAAGGACGAGATTCGCCGGTTGATTAACGAGGACATCGAGCGCAACATGCCTGAACGAGGCATCATCGGCAACAACGTGAAGGTGATCGGCACAAAGGAGATCACCAACACCGTGGTAAATGACAACTGTGAGATCAACGGAGCGTCACGCATCAGCGACTGCTCGATCCTTAACGGTCCCAGCGACTCCGTATATATCGGTACCGGCGTGATTTGCGAAAACTCGATTATCTGCAATGGTTCATCGATTATCAACAGCGTAAAGATGCAGGACTGCTTCGTAGGTGAAGCTTGCCACATTGCCAATGGCTTCACGGCCTCCCAGAGCGTGTTCTTTGCCAACAGCTATATGTCTAACGGAGAGGCTTGTGCAGCCTTCTGCGGTCCCTTCTCTGCCAGTCACCATAAGTCAAGTCTGCTCATCGGCGGTCAGTTCTCATTCTACAACGCTGGTTCGAATACCAATTTCTCCAACCATGCTTACAAGATGGGGCCCATCCACTACGGAACCCTGGAGCGCGGAACCAAGACTGCCAGTGGCTCCTATGTGCTGATGCCAGCAAAGATCGGTGCCTTCTCCGTATGTATGGGTAAGCTGATGCACCACCCCGACACCCGCGACGTACCGTTCTCCTATCTCATTTCCTATAATGATGACATGTACCTCGTTCCTGGAAGGAACATCACCACGGTGGGACTCTACCGCGACATCAAGAAATGGCCGAAACGTGACATGCGCCAACAGGGCTGTCAGAAGAGTATTGTGAACTTCGACTGGCTCTCTCCGTTTACCGTAGGCGAGATCCTGCGAGGAAAGAAAATCCTGGAGAAACTCCGTGCTGCTTCTGGTGACCTCCAGTCACAATATAACTACCACGACTACGTGATCAATGCTTCATCCCTGAAGAAAGGCATCAAATACTACGACATCGCCTTACGTCTGTACATGGGAGCCGTCCTGAAAAGAGCCAAGAAACATCATTACTTCGGACAGCCGACAACAGAGATTGGCAAGGGTAACTGGATCGACCTTTCCGGTCTGCTGCTCCCAGAGAGTGAAGAGGAGCGTCTGATCAGCGACATCAAGAACGGAACACTCCAGACCATCCAGGAAGTCATCGACCGTTTTGAGGAGATCAACGATCATTATCGTGAGTACCAATGGGCATGGACCTATCAGATGATTCTCGATTACTACGGCTTGGAAGAGATTACGGAAGAGGATGCCGAACGCATTCGCGAAGACTATATCAAGGCCCGCCGTATCTGGGTGGGTGAGATCCGCAAGGATGCTGAGAAAGAGTATGCCATGGGCGATGTGGAAGAAGAAGTGTTCAACGACTTCATTGACAAGCTCGACCATGAGATCGACTACGAGAATTAACTCCTCCCATCATCAGTCATGTCTGTCGTCGTGATACGACGACTCTATTCGCAAACAATATGAAACTCCAAAAACTGATTACATCTATCATGCTTGCACTGAGCCTTTGTTCAGTGCAAGCCAAGGACTACAAGTACACCACCGTACCTGGTGACTTGATGAACACGCGTATCTATACCCTTGACAACGGACTGAAAGTCTATCTGTCGGTGAACAAGGAAAAGCCGCGTATCCAGACGTTCATTGCCGTACGCACAGGTTCCAAGAACGACCCCTCCGAGACAACGGGTCTGGCTCATTACTTGGAACATCTGATGTTCAAGGGTACGAAACAGTTCGGAACGAACAACCCCGAGGCAGAGGCTCCCTTGCTCGATGAGATTGAGCAACGTTACGAAGAGTACCGTCTCATCACTGATCCTGCTTTACGCAAGCAGAAATACCATGAGATTGATAGTATCTCTCAGGTTGCCGCTCAGTACTTCATTCCCAACGAGTATGACAAATTGATGGCTGCCATCGGTGCCGAGGGGACCAATGCATATACCAGTAATGATGTAACCTGTTATACGGAGGATATTCCCAGTAATGAAATAGAGAACTGGGCAAAGATCCAGTCTGACCGTTTCCAAAACATGGTGATACGTGGCTTCCATACTGAGTTGGAAGCAGTATATGAGGAGTACAATATCGGACTGAGCAGTGACCAGCGGAAGCTGTTCACCGCCTTGTGCACCATGCTCTACCCTAACCATCCGTATGGACAACAGACGACCATCGGAACGCAGGAGCATCTGAAGAACCCCTCTATCACGAATATCAAGAACTATTTCAAGAAATGGTACGTACCCAACAATGTGGCTATCTGCATGAGTGGTGACTTCGACATGGACAGGACCATTGCCATCATCGACAAATACTTCAGTGGATGGAAGCCGGGAAGCGATGTGCGACAGCCTGTATTCCCCGCCCTGATCCCCATCACGGAACCCAAAGACACCGTGGTCATCGGACAGGAGGCGGAGACAATCTGGTTAGGATGGCAGTTCGACAAGGCCTCCTCTTTGCAGACCGATACCCTTGAATTGATTAGCGATATCCTGAACAACGGTAAGGCTGGCCTCATCGACCTTGACCTGAACCAGAACATGAAGGTACTGGGGGCTTATGCAGGTAATGAGTCCATGCTCGACCATGGCGGCTTCATCCTCGGAGGAAATCCCAAGGAAGGACAAAGTCTTGATGAGGTGCGCCAGCTCCTGTTGGGCGAGCTCGACAAACTGAAGCGCGGCGAATTCTCCGATGAGCTACTTCCCTCCGTGGTGAACAACATGAAACTACGCTATTACCGTTCGTTGGAGAATAACCGCGATAGAGCCGACAAATATGTCGATGCCTTCATCAACGGCATCCCCTGGGAACAGGAGGTGGGAAAGATCGACCGTATCTCGAAGATCACCAAACAAGAAGTGATCGCTTTTGCCAACCGTCATTTCCTGAACAACTATGTGGCCATCTACAAGAAACAAGGAGTGGATTCCACACAGAAGAAGATCGACAAACCTGCCATCACGCCGATTCCCACTAACCGCGACCAGATGAGTCAGTTCGTGAAGGATATCCAGAACTCACAAGTAGAGCCAATACAGCCTCGCTTCGTGGACTTCAAGAACGACCTCACCATCTCGCAGACAAAGACCAGACTGCCCCTGCTCTATAAGCAGAACACTGAGAATGGTTTGTTTAATCTCGCATTCCACTACAAGTTCGGCATGGAGGCTGACAACCGCTACGACATTGCCTCCGACTATATCACCTATCTCGGAACCGACAAGCTCACAGCGGCACAGGTGAAGGAGAAATTCTACCAGCTGGCCTGTTCGTATAACATCTCCGTGAACAGTAACAGCATCTCCATCAGTCTGAGTGGACTGAACGAGAAGATGCCCGAGGCACTGGCCCTTCTGGAGACCTTCCTCCAGAATGCCAAGGTGGATCAGGAAGCATACAACCAGTACGTGAATCTGGTACTGAAGTCAAGAAACGATGCGAAAGCCAATCAGCGTAACAACTTCAATGCCCTGCGTGACTACGGAACCTACGGCTCTTACAATGCTACACGTAACCAGATGAGCGAACGACAGCTGAAAGAGACTGATCCCCAGCAGCTCCTTAACCTCCTGAAGGATATCAGTCGATATGAGCACACCTTATTATATTATGGGCCTTCCACAGAAAAAGAACTGAGTGCCGTCATCAAGAAATACCACAAGACGGCAAAGAAGCTCCAACCCGTTCCCGCAGGGAAGGAATACATGGAGCAGGAGGCCACACGGAATGAGATCCTGCTGGCTCCCTATGATGCCAAGAATATCTACATGCTGATGTTACACAACGAGAACCGTCCGTGGCATGCTGACGAGGCTGCCGTAAAGGCAGTGTTCAACGAGTACTACGGCGGTGGCATGAATGGCATCGTGTTCCAGGAGCTGCGCGAGGCTCGCGGCTTGGCCTACAGTGCCTCTGCCTATTACAACCAGCCCAGACGCAAGGGTCATCCGGAGTATTACAACACATACATCATTACACAGAATGACAAGATGATGGACTGTGTAAGACAGTTCCATAGTATCCTGAACGAGATGCCTGCCAGTGAGAGTGCTTTCCGTATCGCCAAGGATGCTGTGACGAAGCAGTTAGCCAGTCAGCGTGTCACGAAGTTCGCTATCCTCAATGCTTACCTCCGTGCTCAGCAGCTCGGCATCGACTACGACCTGAACGAGAAGATCTATCAGGCATTGCCTGGTGTGCAGTTACAAGATATTGTGAACTTCGAGAAGCAGCACATGGCAAATAAAGGTTACAAGTATCTCATTCTGGGAGACGAGAAGAACCTCGACATCCCTGCCTTGGAGAAAATCGCGCCGATCCGCCGCATCTCCACGGAAGAGATCTTTGGTTATTAAGAATTATTTTGTATCTTTGTATGCAAATCATATAGCAATAGTTAAACGATTAATACACTAACATTATGGCAAACGTAACATTCAAGTATGCTCCGATGTTCCAATTGGGAAAGGACACCACGGAGTATCGCCTTTTGACAAAAGAAGGAGTAACCGTCAGCGAATTTGAAGGAAAAGAGATTGTGAAGGTAAGTCCCGAGGCACTGACCCTCCTGGCACAGGAGGCCTTCCACGATGTGGAGTTCATGCTGCGCCGTGAGCACAACGAGCAGGTAGCACAGATCCTAACCGATCCTGAGGCCAGTGAGAACGACAAGTATGTGGCCCTGCAGTTCCTCCGCAACGCCGAGGTGGCCTGCAAAGGCATCCTCCCCTTCTGTCAGGATACGGGTACCGCCATCATCCATGGAGAGAAAGGACAGCAGGTATGGACGGGCTTTGAGGATGAGGAGGCACTGAGTCTCGGTGTATTCAACACCTTCACCCAGGAGAATCTGCGCTACTCGCAGAACGCACCGCTGAATATGTACGATGAAGTGAACACCCGCTGCAACCTCCCTGCACAGATTGACATCGAGGCAACGGAAGGAGCAGAATACCGTTTCGTGATGGTAGCCAAGGGTGGCGGTTCTGCTAACAAGACCTATTTCTATCCCATGACGAAGGCCACGATCCAGAACGAGGGTACTTTGATACCGTTCCTCGTGGAGAAGATGAAGAGCCTGGGAACAGCGGCCTGTCCTCCTTACCACATCGCCTTCGTTATCGGAGGAACCTCTGCTGAGAAGAACCTGCTCACAGTGAAGCTGGCTTCCATCAAGTACTACGACAGTCTGCCTACCACAGGCGACGAGACCGGACGTGCCTTCCGCGACATCGACTTGGAGAAGAAGCTGTTGTTAGAGGCTCATAAGATTGGGCTGGGTGCCCAGTTCGGCGGTAAGTACATGGCACATGACATCCGTGTGATCCGTCTGCCACGCCATGGTGCCTCCTGTCCGATCGGTATGGGCGTGAGCTGCTCTGCAGACAGAAATATCAAGGCGAAGATCAACCGCGACGGTGTATGGCTGGAGAAGATGGACAGCAACCCCAGTGAGCTGATTCCTGCAGAATATGCAAAGGCCGGCGAGGGAGCCAACCAGATTATCATCGACCTTGACAAGGGTATCGATGCCGTACGTGCAGAACTCACCAAGTACCCCGTATCCACTCGCGTGAATCTCAAGGGAACCATCATCGTGGCACGCGACATCGCCCATGCCAAGCTGAAGGCTCGTCTGGATGCCGGTGAGGAGATGCCCGACTACTTCAAGAACCATCCCATCCTCTATGCAGGACCTGCCAAGACGCCAGAGGGCTATCCTTGCGGCTCCATGGGTCCCACCACGGCTAACCGTATGGATCCCTATGTGGATGAGTTCCAGGATCATGGTGCATCCCTGGTGATGATCGCTAAGGGAAACCGTTCTCAGGTAGTCACCGATGCCTGTCATAAGCATGGCGGATTCTACCTCGGCTCCATCGGAGGCGTGGCTGCCGTCCTCTCTCAGAGCAGCATCAAGAGCATCGAATGTGTGGAATATCCAGAGCTCGGCATGGAGGCTATCTGGAAGATTGAGGTAGAGGACTTCCCCGCCTTCATCCTTGTGGATGACAAGGGTAACGACTTCTTCAAGACCCTGAAGCCGTGGCCTGCCACATGCTAATGAACCAATCAGAGAATCCGACAGATATGATAAAGAGGATTTTCAAACAGGTGGCCTTTGTCCTTCTGATGGCTGTCGTCTCCGGCTGCGATCAGAAGGCACAGACCGCTGTTTCACCTGCGTCACAGAACGACACGGCGACGGTGAAAGGAAACGATGAGAGTAAGGGGGATGACAAGCTGACCTACCGACAGGTGTCTCAGGAGAAGAAAGACGAGTCGGGTGAATACAAGATCATCATTGACTTCCCCACGGGAGGCAACGCCATCCTCGTCAATGCCATCCGTGAATACATCAGTGAGTCACTGGGTGATTCATACGCCGGAGATCCAGATGACAACAAACAGGGATCATACAGTGGCGACCTCAGCAACGGACAGCAGATGGTTGACTACTACTTCGACCTGAAGTACAAGGAGTTCAAAGAGGCTCACGACGAGATGGTCAAGAACACACCTGACAATCCTCCATCCTTTGCCTCAGAGACTGAGATACGCCATCTCTACGAGACGGATCAATTCGTTACCTACCAGTTCAAGAAATACGAGGACATGGGCGGTGCCCACGGAGGAACCATCATCACGGGTATGACCTTCCGTAAGAGCGATGGGCGACGCGTTGAGTGGGACCTGTTCACTCAAAGCACTCAGGATATCATCAAGAAAGGACTGATGGAGTACTTCGAGGTGAAGACGGATGAAGAACTGGAAAACTGTCTGTCACTGGAGACCATCTACCTGTTGCCCCTTCCTGCTACTCCCCCGGTCTTCGTCAAAGAGGGTATATCCTTCACGTATCAGCAATACGAGATTGCAGCCTACGCTGCCGGTCTCCCCTCGTTCATTGTTCCCTACAAGGAGGCCAAGGCCTTGATGAACACTACAGGTAAGAACCTGATACCTTAGCCATTTCTCTTTTTGATATACATCAATTATTACCAAATAAAAGCACAACGTATTGTGCTTTTATTTGGTAGTTCATCGGTTTTTCTGCACCTTTGTACCAACAAAAAGATTGTTTAACAAAAATAAAAGACGAACAATGAAAAAATTAATGATGACATTGGCTGCCGCTACATTGATGGCCATCAGTGCCCAAGCACAGGTTTACATCGGCGGTAGCATCGGTATCGGTAGCGTAAAGAACTTCAATGGCGACACAGAGACCACCTACAAATTCCTTCCCGAAGTAGGATTCGCACTGAACAACGACTGGTCGTTGGGAGTACAAGCCGGATTGATAAAAGGAGCCTGCGACTTCAGTGAAACAGCATTTGCACAAGACACCGAGACCGAGGCTGTTACCATCAATCCCTATGCACGTTACACCTTTCTCCATGGGAAGGCTGTGAATGCCTTCATCGATGGTGGTATCGGTTACACCAGCTACGACGATGTGGGCTCAGAGTTCAATATCGGCCTGCGCCCCGGTCTGTCAGTGAAACTGAACAACAAGGCAACTATTGTGACACACGTAGGATTCTTGGGCTATCGCACCTTCAATCCTGATGCCGACAATGTGGACAATTCACATGCGTTCGGTTTAGATCTCGACGGAAGCAACATAACTTTCGGACTGTATTACACATTCTAATAGGTGAACCTTTTTCACAAGAATGAAAAATGGTAAGCGCACAGGAAGTCAGTACCTGTGCGCTTTCATTTTCTATCAGCCATAAAGGCTGATTCATACCTGCTCATGATGTGAATATTTCTTTTCCTTTTCGACCACGGATTAACCTGATCCAACGGATGAACTTTGAGTGACCTTTGATTCTGTGTGAATTATTGATTATCTTTGGCTATCGCCGAAGATACGTCCGTTCGGGAGTAAAAACAAAAAAGTTTTTTTGTTTTGTATTCCGCTCACTTAATTGGTACTTTGGCTTCGCCGAAGATACGTCCGTTCGGGAGTAAAAACAAAAAAGTTTTTTTGTTTTGTATTCCGCTCACTTAATCGTATCTTTGCATCGTCAAAACGAAAACGATGAGAAAGGCGATGCGCTTCACCTTCCTGCTGGTGCTCACCCTCCTGGCCTGCACCGGTCACCGCTACCCCACGCAGTTGGTGGTAGCCGACAG
>CACXMM010000007.1 GCA_902768785.1 uncultured Prevotellaceae bacterium | reverse complement strand
GGCTATATCAAGGCCAGCATAGTCCTGCTCTATCTGGTGAACATCGAACATACCACCATTCAGATAGGGGATGCGCCCATAGACGGATTCAAATGTCTGATCGTGGTGGGGGGCGTTCAGTCCGTCGTGGAACAAACTGACGAGGAAGCCTTTGTAGAACTTGTTGAAGAAGCGGTCCTCGCCCTCGTTCTCCTGTGTCCACTCCAACTTATGGCGCAAGTAATCGACATCGCCATCGAGGAAGCCTTTTTTCTGGATGAAGTAGCAGAACATAAGGCGGTTGAGCATGACACTGGTGTACCACTGCTTGTTCTTGTTGTCCTTATCGGCCAAATGGTCGTCAATGCCCGTAATGAACTTGGCGAAGTTGGTGTGTTCCTTCTTGAAGCCGGCATAGAAGTCCTTGGTGATTTTCTCGGAGTTGATGAGGAAAGCCGCCTGCACCTTTTCGACGATGTCAAGAATGGTTGGTGCCTCGTCATCGAGCGAGAAGGACAGTCCTTCCATCTTCTCAAACAGGAAACTGGCCTTATCCACCGTGTCGTATTCTACCAATACCAAATCGCGCTTTTCCACTTTCTTGACGGGGGCTACCCAGAGATGGTGCATCGTGCCTGGCACCACGAAGATGCAGATATAGTTCTCAGCGTTCTTGCGGAGTTTGGTATCCAGTTTCTTGCAGACGGAAGAGACAGGTATCTCGTCAACCTTGCATTGAAGAATCTGGAAACCGCTACGCTCGGCTATCTGCTCTATCTGGAAGGTTCGCTCATCAATGGTATATTCGGGCAGCAATGTCGCACCCGAAGGATTGTTCCATCCCATCTCAGTGATGAACAACTCGCGGAAATTACTCTCTGACAGATATTGGTTAAATACGTTTCTTCTCATCTTGTTTTAGGCTTTTAATCCCATCGAGCAAATGATGGTGGGGTCTTTATGTTTTGTTCGGTCTTCATCGATGCGGCAAAGATTGGCATTCTCGTACATCTCGATGACAGTATCCACAATATCGTCGTGGGTGCTGCCAGTGCGCATCATTCGCCCCAGGATAAACTTGGAATTTTCCAACAGCGGATAGTTGTAAATCTGGTCAATGGCAAACTTCAACAATGCCTTCTTCTCCTGTGTATAGAAGAGGTTCAGGGGTTGTTCGTAGTAGTGATTCAGTAGGTCGTAAATCTTACGCTTTGTGCTGAAACGACTACCGAGGATGCCGCCGACATTGGTATTCTCGTTTTTGATGCCCTTGATGGCTTTCTCAACTAACGCTAAGTGGTTGTCCTGCGGCTCTAGTCTTGGTTCGTTGAGCGAGCAGGCCATAGCCTGAAGAATGCGCTTCTGCGACTGGCTGACAATCTCACCTTTAGAGTTGAACCACGTCAGCACGTCAAAGTCATTATAGGTTCGGGCATACGTAATGACACCATCCTCGATGGCACTATGAGCCTGTTTGGTGGAATAAGCGATATTGGGTATCTCTGGAATGATGCGTTTCAACTCAGGGTTGGCATCGGTGGCGTTCTTCCAAATCTGGAATGCCTGCGAGCCGAGGTCAACGTCCACATCGTCCTCGTCTTCATCCAGACTGCCGCTCTTCTCGTTATACATATCGCGGAGGTTCTGCTCGTTGCCCTCAAAGAACACTTCGTCGCTGCCCACAATGCCGGCATTTTCATTGATACGGGCATTCAGGCGGGTACGCAAATGAATGATTTCTTCCACTTTATTGGCAGGGAAAAACGAATAGCAATAGATTCGCTCCGAACTCTGGTCAATACGGTCTACACGTCCGGCACGCTGAATGAGGCGAATGATGGCCCAAGGCAGGTCGTAGTTCACGATGACATGCGCATCCTGCAAGTTCTGACCTTCACTGAGCACATCGGTTGCAATGAGCACCCGCAGTTCATTTTCTGCTGATACATCCGCCTGATTGCTCAGTGGCGAGAAGCGTTCTACTATGGCTGTAGGATTCTTGCTGCCGCCCGTTGCCTTGTCTATATGCTGTATGCCTCGCTTCTTCAACTGGTGATATATGTAGTTGGCTGTATCTGAGTACTGGGTGAACACAATGACTTTGTCGCTTGGGTGCTTCGCACAGAGCAGTTCTTGCAGTTCGTTGAGTTTCTGGTCAGTCTGCGGGTTCCAGGCTTCGCAGAGGTTGATCATGGCTATCAACTGCTCACAGTCCTTCTTCAACTGCTGCTTCAAAGTGCGCTTAAAGTATCTGGCATCTATCCACTGCACATTGTTCTTGCCTATCAAGCCATTGTAATACTCCTCGGCTTTCTTCATATAGACGGCCATGTCGTTGGGAACCTGTATGAGATTGTCGCCGGATGCCTCTTCCTCCTGTTCGTCATCATTAGAAAAAATATCGTTGATATCGGCATCGTCAATGAAGTCTTCGGGGAAGGTGTTCTCGTCGCTGATAGGTAGTTTGAGTTTGTTGTCAATGGCATAGATAAACACGGCATTGCGTAGAATATGACGAAACAGCGTCAGAAGGAAAGAAAATCCGCTGCTGTCAATACGCTTGAAGAAAGTGCTTTTGCAGAAACCCATCATACGCTCGCCGGCACGGGAGAGATTGGCAATCAGGTCACTCTCATATTTGGAAGCATCTTCAGCCTTCTTCTCGTCCAAATAATGGATCAGTCCGTAGCGGGGCAGTTTCAGACTTTCCATCAGGCCTATCATCTCCACAGAATAGAGCCTGCTATACTGATCGCCACTGACGGTTTTGAACTTTATTGCTTTGGGTACGCGGTCAGGGAAATAGGATTTGTGCCCGTCCTTAAACTCCAGGTACTTACGTCCGTTCTTGGGGTCAGTCTTGGCATAGTTGTCTTTGATGAAGGTACGGGTACGGCGAACCAGGAAAAGTTTCATCAGTTCTTGCCAGTCTTCTTGACACTCACTGCGCTCAAATGCCTTGATGCTCCTGATGAAGTCTTCGTGCTTTTCGGCAAACTTACGCTCACCGCCTATCTCACGTATGTAGGCTTCGGGACGAATGCCCAAATCGGTGTCATCATCTACGAACAGGCGCAATTGACTGCTCAAATCCTTGTATTGCTTGTTATAGGGTGTAGCCGTCAGCAACAACACCTTGCAATCCTGTTTCTGAATAAGGTCTCGGATGTTGCGATAGCGTGTGCCCTGACTATTGCGAAGGTTGTGACTTTCATCGACAATAATCAGTTTGTAGTATCTGGCATGATCCACATCAATAGGCTTTGCCATCGACATGATGTCGGCCTTCAGGTCATATTGCCTGCGATACTTTGCCCACATGTCTTGCAGATTGGCAGGACAGATAATCAGTGTATTGCTGCCAAAGGTGTTTTCATACATCTTGGCAATGGCACAGGCAGTGATGGTCTTTCCTAATCCCACCACGTCGCCAATCATAGCACCACCACGCTTCTCGTTGTTCAGATGACGGGCAGCAATCTTGACTGCCGTCTGTTGGAAATCGAAAAGGCTGCTCTTGAATTCTGGTGGGATGGTAAACTCCTTGATGCCAGTGCGGGCTTCCTCACTCAGATGGTAGGCTGTCTTCAAATATATATAATAAGGTGGTATTTCCTTTTCTCCTGCCCAACTGTTATCAATAATCTCTATCAGTTCTTTGGTAATGTCAAGACAGAACTTGTCTTCCCAACGCTCATCGAACCAACGGGATAGTTTTTCGGCGCTATCGCTGTCGCCAAATTCGGCATTCAGTTCTCCTTGCTTGGTCAATCCCGAATAGGTAAGATTGCTGCTACCCATAATAGCCTGAATCTTATTGAAGTTGTCATCAGGGCGATGGGCAAGGTATAACTTGGCGTGAAGTGGTTCGCGTAGATACAACTTCACACAAACCTTCTCATCTTTCATCTGTGCCGAAAGACGACGAAGGGTAAACTCGTCTTGCTTAGTGGGCAGGCCCAACTGAAGCTGACGCTTGAAGTCGCGGGCAATCTCTAATTTGCACTGACTGACATAGTTGGCATCAGGCAAGACCTGTTCTGTATAGAGTTGTCGAATCAATTCTTCTGCAGGCCGATGCATACCTATCAACAAACGACATTTGCGAAAGATTCGCTTGTCGTTTTCATAGACATAATCGCCCGTAAGGGTATCTATCTGTTCTACTACGAGATTCCATCCTCGCAGATTAAAATAGCCGACGCAAAAATCCACACGTTTTACGCCCACATTGGTAATAATGCCCTGTAGCCCTTCTGCGAATTTTGTTTCTATATTATCGTAGATTCTTGCCATAATTAAAAATCTAAAACACTATCCTTCTTCTGTCCAAAGTAAATCATCTACACTCACACCCAATATCTTCGGGTTGATTCGTTTACGTTCCATTCCATGCTTATATTAGATAATTCGCTTTCGATCGGTCGTCAGCAAGTTAACTTGCACGTCTCTCGCTCCATCGCGAATTTTGCTACAAATATACACAAATAATCTCAAAGTCAATGTTCGTTAAGAAAAAAAAGTAGTAATTCTGAGTTGAAACAAGTGTTTATATTCAATTATTCTTGCGATAATATCTTTTCTCATTGTTTTCGCTCACTTAATCGTACCTTTGGTTACTCCGAAGGTACTTACGTTCGGAAAAACTCAAATAAATTTGGTTTTTCGCTCACTTAATCGTATCTTTGGATACTCCGAAGGTACTTTCACTCGACAAAACAAAAGAAAAAGCACTTTTTCTTTTGTCCTGTGCTCGCTTATTCGTACCTTTGCAGCGCTTTATAATTAATTAGGTATTAAAACAGTAAAAAGATGAAAGCATTTGTATTTCCCGGTCAGGGAGCACAGTTTGTGGGAATGGGTAAGGATTTGTATGATAACAACCCATTGGCCAAGGAACTTTTTGAGAAAGCAAACGAGATCTTAGGTTACAGGATCACAGATATCATGTTCGAGGGTACCGACGAGGATCTTCGTCAGACCAAGGTGACACAGCCTGCAGTATTCCTGCACAGTGTGATCTCCGCCTTCTGCATGGGTGATGCCTTCAAACCCGAGATGACCGCTGGTCACTCCTTAGGTGAGTTCTCTGCATTGGTAGCTGCTGGTGCCCTGAGCTTTGAGGATGGCTTGAAGTTGGTATATGCCCGTGCCATGGCTATGCAGAAAGCCTGTGAGGCCGCTCCTTCCACGATGGCCGCTATTATCGGTCTGCCCGATGAGAAGGTAGAGGAGGTGTGTGCAAGTATTAATAAGGAAGGATATGTGGTGATTCCTGCCAACTATAACAACCCAGGTCAGCTGGTGATCAGCGGAAACATCGAGGCCATCAACGAGGCTTGTGAGAAGCTGAAGGAAGCCGGTGCCAAGCGTGCACTGCCGCTGAAGGTGGGCGGTGCCTTCCACTCTCCGCTGATGCAGCCCGCTAAGGATGAGCTGCAGGCAGCTATCGAGATTACCGAGGTGAAGGCTCCGAAGTGTCCTGTCTATCAGAACGTGGATGGTAAGCCCCATACCGATGCTGCTGAGATCAAGGCAAACCTCATCGCACAGCTCACCAGTCCGGTACGTTGGACTCAGTGCGTGCAGAACATGATTGCCGATGGTGCCGATGACTTCACGGAGTGCGGTCCTGGTAAGGCCCTGCAGGGTATGATTGCCAAGATCAACAAAGAAGTTTCTGCACACGGAATCGCGTAGTCTTTGAACTTTGATCTTTGAACATTGAACTTTATGATATGCTTCAGAGAAGGGAAGTTGAAAACGATGTGTATGTAATTGTCCGCTCCTTTGCCATTCGGATCGTAAACTTGTATAAGTATCTGAAAGAGGAGAGAGGCGAATACATCATGTCGAAACAAGTCTTTCGTTCTGGAACAAGCATTGGTGCTAATGTGTTTGAAGGTAAAAATGCACAAAGTAGGCCTGACTTCTCGTCAAAAATGAATATTGCCCAAAAAGAGGCAACAGAAACAGGTTACTGGCTTGATTTGTTGCATGAAACGAAGTTCATAAATGATGAAATGTTTGAATCAATCGTAGATGACTGCAATAAAATCATCGCTATATTGACAAAAATAGTAAAAGCAACAAAATAAAAAATCAAATCATAAAGTTCAATGTTCAAAGATCAAAGTTCAAAGTTAATTGTTTATCAAGTATTTACAAGATTATTTGGGAACAAAAATAAGACCAATAAAGCGAACGGGACGTATGAGGAGAATGGATGTGCGAAAATGAACGACATCGATGCTGGCGTGCTCCGGATGATTAAGAATATGGGCGTGAGCCATATCTGGCTCACTGGTGTCATCCGCCATGCCACACAGACAGATTATTCCTCGTTCGGCATCCCTCGTCAGCACCCTGATGTGGTGAAGGGTAAGGCAGGATCTCCTTATGCCATTACTGATTACTACGACATCGACCCTGACCTGGCGGTGGATGTGAACAACCGAATGCTTGAGTTCGAGGCTCTCGTTGAACGTATCCATCAGGCGGGTATGAAGGTGATCATCGACTTCGTACCCAATCATGTGGCCCGTGAATACAAAAGCATCTGCAAGCCCGAAGGAGTGAAGGATCTGGGTGAGGAGGATGACTCGAACATGCATTTCTCCACCAAGAATAACTTCTATTATTGCTGGGGCCAACCACTTGATCTCTCTGACATTGAACATGGAACATGTAACTTTGAACATGGAGCTTTGAACTTTGAACTTTATGATATGCAATCTGAAAACGAAACTGTGTCAGAAGAAAAAGCTAATCATAAAGTTCAAAGTTCAAAGTTCCATGTTCAAAGTTCAATAGACAATGGTAATCATAAAGTTCAAAGTTCAAAGTTCAAAGTTCAAAGATATACGGAGAATCCAGCACGGGCTACGGGAAACGACCAGTTCTCGAACCGTCCCAACCGTAATGACTGGTATGAGACGGTGAAGCTGAACTACGGTATCGACTACTGTGATGCGGGTGGACGCTCTGAACATTTTGATCCCATTCCTAACACCTGGGGGAAGATGACGGATATCCTGCTCTTCTGGGCAGGGAAGGGTATTGACGGATTCCGTTGCGACATGGCTGAGATGGTGCCTACGGCATTCTGGGCTTGGGCCACCGATAAAGTGAAGTATCAGTATCCGGAGATAGACTTTATCGGTGAGGTGTATGATCCCAACCAGTACCGAAACTATATCGGTGCAGGCTTCGACTATTTATATGATAAGGTGGGGATGTACGACTGCATTCGTGATGTGATCTGCGGTCGTCGCCGTGCTGGTGATATCACCTATCAGTGGCAGGCAACCGATGATATCCGCGACCACATGCTCTATTTCTTGGAGAACCATGATGAGCAACGCATTGCCTCTGATTTCTTTGCCAGAGAGGCTGAGAAGGGATTCCCAGGACATATCGTCAGTGTACTCCTGCAGAAGAATCCCTATATGCTCTATGCCGGACAGGAATTCGGTGAGAAGGGAATGGATGAAGAAGGCTTTAGTGGCAGGGACGGACGTACCACCATCTTCGACTATTGGTGTGTGGACACCCTTCTCCGTGGCTATTTCGATCGTCGGAAGATTAAGAAAGAGGAGCGTGCCCTGATGCAGAAATATCAGCAGGTGTTGCAACTCGCCAACAAGGAGAAAGCTGTGTATGATGGTGAGATGTACGATCTGATGTATGTGAACCAACATATCGCTGACCGTCAGTATGCTTTCTTCCGAAAGTGCGGCAAGGAACTGCTGTTGGTAGTGGCGAACTTTGCAGATGAGGCTGTGGTGATTGATGTTAATGTGCCTCGTCATGTCTTTGATTTCTGGCAGATTCCCAATCAGGAAGTGACAGCTACCGACCTCCTCACGGACGAACAGCAGAAATGGCTGTTGTATGCCGACCGTCAGTTACACATGGAGGTTCCCGCCAAGGGCGGCAGGGTGTATAAGATCTTATTATAGTATATACCATTAGAAAGATGGAAGAGTATATCTTGAATGACCACAACAAGGATGAGTTCCCGCCAGCTCATACAGCAGAACATCTTCTGAACCAACTGATGGTGAGGATGTTCGGCTGCGAACGCTCTCGGAATGCGCATATCGAACGGAAGAAGAGTAAGATCAGCTATATCTTGGACCGCAAGCCCGACCGGAAGGTTGAGAGGGAGATAGAGCGGCAGATGAATGAGCTGATAGAGGAGGACATGCCTGTTACGTTCCAGTTTGTGAGCCGTGCAGAACTGGATGGCATCATCATGGAGGCTGAGGAAGACTCACCCGAGTCGAGACTGTCTCTGGAGCGTTTGCCGGAGGATGCCTCGGAGACAATTCGTCTGGTGCGTATCGGTGGCTATGATGTCTGTCCCTGTATCGGTAAACATGTACGCTCCACGGCACAGATCGGTCGCTTCGAGATGCTTGGTACCAACTGGGACGAAGGTACTCGCAGCTTCCGCATCCGTTTCAAGATTGTGCAGTAGGACAGTCATTTACGAATCATAACAACCATCATCCTATATGCCACAGGAACAATCAAGCACACGTGAACGACAGCGGACAGACCTGCATGAGCCGAAACGCTATAAGGTGACCATCTATAATGATGATTTCACCACCATGGAGTTTGTGGTGAAAGTGCTGGTTACGGTGTTCTTCAAAAGTGAGGCCGAAGCAGAGGCCCTGATGCTCAAGGTGCACCATTCCGACAAGGCCGTAGTAGGTATCTATACCTACGATATTGCCGTTTCGAAGGTGAAGAAAGCCACTACTATGGCACGGGAGGCCGGCTTTCCCTTGCGGCTGACTTATGAACCTGATGAATGATGGGGAAACAAAATAGTGTATCCTATGCCTGAAATAAAGAAAACTGCTCGATTGGATGAATTGCTCAGTGAGGTGCTGAAGTGCTGCATGCGCTATCGGCATGAGTTTATCATGCCAGAGCATTTCCTGCTTACGATGCTAAAGAACCAGGATTTCTACTACACACTGGAACTGTTCTGTGATCCCGGTGATGTGGTGGAACAACTAACTCGGAAACTGGCAGAATATGATACTGTTCCCGAGGAGGCGGAATCATACATGCCCGAACCTTCTGTCTTGATGCATCAGCTATTGGAACTGTCGTGCCGTCATGTCCTCTATAGCAGTGCTTCGGAACTGGATGTACCCCATCTGGTCGTTTCGTTGTTAGACCTGAAGGACTCCTGGGCTTCCTATTTGCTCATAAAGGCATTAGGCGATAACGTGGCGGAGTTCAAGAGCATGATCATCTCCGACTATGAAGAAAAGGACTTGGAGGAAGAACTGAATGATCAAGAAGGTTTGATGGGGGAGGAAACGGCACATACTCCCAAATGGCGTGACTTGGTGACTTGTATCAATGATGTAGTGGAACGCCACAATCCACTGATTGGCAGAGAGAAAGAATTGGAACGGACCATTCAGGTTCTGTGCCGGAAAGACAAGAATAATCCTTTGCATGTGGGGGAACCTGGAGTGGGCAAGACCGCCTTGGTATATGGTCTGACAGCCCGTATCGTCAAAGGAGAGGTGCCTGAGCGACTGAAAGATGCCAAGGTTTATCTCTTTGACATTGGCTCCATGCTGGCGGGTACGCAGTTCAGAGGTGACTTTGAAAGGCGCATCAAAGCGGTGATGGATGGCATCCAGCAGGAGGGACATGGCATCGTGTATATCGATGAGATCCATAACCTGGTGGGTGCAGGACAGACGGGTGAGGGCTCGATGGATGCATCGAACATGCTGAAGCCCTATTTGGAGAGCGGTGACCTTCGCTTCATCGGTTCCACCACCTATGATGAATACAACCGTTATTTCTCCAGGAGCAAGGGTATCGTCAGACGTTTCCAACAGATAGATATCGCTGAGCCGAGTGTGGAGGAGACCATTGCTATTCTGAACGGCTTGAAGGAAAAATACGAAACATTCCACCATGTTACCTATACCGATGAGGCCATCGACTATGCCGTGCGACAGAGTGCGAAGTATATCAATGACCGCTTTCTGCCTGACAAAGCCATCGATCTGATCGATGAGGCTGGTGCGGCGATGGAGGTCTCAACGAATGAGGATGCACAGGAACAGAATAAGGAAAGGAAGGAGATTGGCAAGGAACAGATCAATACCGTGCTTCAGAAGATCTGCAAGATTGATGCGGTAGCCCTGAAAGAGGACAACAACGAGGAACTGGAGACACTGCGTGAGCGTATCCTGTCTAAGATTTACGGGCAGGACGAGGCGGTGAGTCAGGTGGTGGAGGCTGTGCAGATGTCAAAGGCCGGACTACTTGATGAGAACAAACCTTTGGCGAGTCTGCTGTTCGTCGGTCCTACGGGTGTCGGAAAGACGGAGGTAGCCCGCGTACTGGCTCAGGAGCTGGGTGTCCAGCTGATTCGTTTTGACATGAGTGAATATACGGAGAAGCATACGGTAGCCAAACTCATCGGTTCGCCTGCCGGCTATGTGGGCTATGAGGATGGTGGCTTACTGACGGATGCCATCCGTAAGACCCCTAATTGTGTGCTGCTCTTCGATGAGATTGAGAAGGCTCATCAGGATATCTACAACATCCTGCTGCAGGTGATGGACTATGCCAGTCTGACGGACAACAAAGGCAGGAAGGCCGATTTCCGCAACGTGGTGTTTATCATGACGAGCAATGCTGGGGCGCAATATGCGGGTCAGCATGTGGGCTTCTCAGCAAGTGTTAGCAGGGGCGAGGCCATGCTGAAGCAAGTGAAGCGTATCTTCAAGCCCGAGTTCATCAACCGTTTGTCGGGTACCGTGGTGTTCCACGACATGGACCGTTACATGGCGGAGCTGATCTTAGACAAGAAACTGCGTGAGCTTCAGGAGAAACTGACAGCCCGTCAGGTCACGATGATCCTTTCTGATAAGGCCAGGGAGCAGTTGCTTGACAAGGGCTTTACTCAGGAATATGGTGCCCGTGAGATGGACCGCGTCATTGCCCAGCTGCTCAAACCTCTATTGATGCGTGAGATCTTGTTCGGGAAGTTGAAGGATGGTGGAGAGATTGTAGTGGATGATCTTCCAGTTGGACGATAATGAGCTATGGTTTCCTGATCCTCACCTTGGTGAAGAGGACGGACTGATTGCTGTAGGTGGTGACCTGAGTGTTGACCGTCTGTTGTTGGCATATAGTCACGGCATCTTCCCTTGGTATGGCTTCCGCGAAAATCCCGAACGTCTGTGGTTCTGTCCGCTGAAACGCTTCGTGATCTTCCCCGATGAGATCCATATTTCCCACTCCATGCGTACACTGATGAATAAACATCTGTATCATGTGACCATCAACAAAGACTTTGCTGGGGTGATTCACCATTGCAGTGAGCTACGTATCCATGAACGTGGCGCCTGGCTGGGCGAGGAGATGATTGAGGCATATACCCGTCTGTATGAACAGAACTTAGCAGCCAGCGTGGAGGTGTGGGGACAAGGAGATAAGGAAGAGAGCTCCCAACTGGTGGGAGGCCTCTACGGTGTTACCATCGGTCCTGCCTTTTTCGGAGAGAGCATGTTCTCGTTGGTGCCCAATGCCAGTAAACTGGCTTTGATTTATCTTGCACAAGTTATGCAAGCATTCGGGGGCAGGTTCATCGACTGTCAGTTCGAGACTCCCCATCTTAAATCCATGGGTGGCAGATATATTTCCTATGAGGAATATATGCGACTGCTAAACCAATGATCTTTATGACAGTTCGTTGCCCGTATAGAGTTGATAGTACTTGCCCTTGAGGGCGAGGAGTTGTTCGTGGTTGCCACGTTCGATGATACGTCCATGATCCATCACCATGATCCAGTCGGCATTACGGATTGTACTAAGACGGTGGGCGATGACGAACGTGGTACGCCCCTGCATCAGTGAGTCCATACCTTGCTGAACCAATTGTTCCGTTCGTGTATCGATGCTGCTGGTGGCTTCATCAAGGATCAGGGCTGGCGGATTGGCCACGGCAGCACGGGCGATGGCGATGAGCTGACGCTCTCCTTGTGACAGGTTACCACCATCACCTGATAATAAGGTCTGGTACCCGTCTGCCAAACGACAGATGAAGTCATCGGCATGCACCAGTTTGGCGGCAGCTATACATTCCTCGTCAGTGGCATCCAAGCGTCCATATCGGATATTCTCCATGACAGTGCCCGTGAACAGATGTGTTTCCTGCAGTACCATACCAAGAGAGCGCCGCAGTTCCTGACGTCGGATGCTACTGATATTGATGCCGTCATAGAGGATCCTACCGTCCTGAATATCATAGAAACGGTTGATGAGGTTGGTGATGGTGGTCTTTCCGGCACCTGTACCGCCCACCAGTGCGATCTTCTGTCCTGCATCGGTGTCCATCTCAATATCGAAGAGCACCTGTCTTCCCAGTCCTTCGGTTCCATCTTCTTGTATGACGGGATAGCTGAAGTCAACATCGAAGAAATCCACTTCGCCACGCTGTCGTATGAGTTGAATTGGTTGCGAGGCTGAGGGTGCCACCTTCCATGCCCATACACCAGTCTGTTCTTTTGTCTCAGTGAGGGTGCCGTCAGCATTTTCCCGGGCATTCACCAGTGTTACGTTTGCCTGTTCTTCTTTCTCTGGTTCTGCGTCCAGCACATCAAACACACGCATAGCTCCTGCCACGGCATTGATAATGCTGTTGATCTGGTTGGATACCTCTGAGATGGGGCGTGTGAAGTTCTTAATGAGTGTGAGGAAACTGACAAGTGTTCCCACGGTGAGGGCCGACGTGATGGGCAGAATCTCACCGGCGAGGGGTGTCAGCGGAGAGGCAAGAGGCGTTGCCGTAACCGTATATCGCAAGGCGAGCATGGCGCCGAAGATGGCTGTCATGACATAGATGAGGTTCGAGAGGTTCCCGTTGACGGGCATGACGATATTGGCCACGCGGTTGGCATTGTAGGTGCTTGATCGCAGGTTGTCATTCAGCTGTTGGAACTGGTCGATGGCCTCGTCTTCATGACAGAAGATCTTCACCACTTTCTGTCCGGTGAGCATCTCCTCCACGAAACCGTTCATGTTACCGAGGTTGGTCTGCTGTGAATAGAAGAACTTCGATGATCGCTTTCCCAATGCCCTTGTGGTGTAGATCATCACAAACGACATGAGGATCGTAAGGATGGTGAGCGGCAGACTCAGCACAATCATACTGGTGAGGGTAAGGGTGATGGTGACGAGCGAAGAAAAGAGGTTGGGCATCGAACTGATCATCTGGCGCAGCGTATCGATATCGTTGGTATATACCGACATGGTGTTGCCGTGGGCATGGGTGTCGAAATATTTGATGGGCAGCTGCTGCATGTGACTGAACACATCGATACGGAGGCGTTTCAGGGTGCCCTGACTGACATTGATCATTAACCGACTATGGATGTAGGCACAGAGGGCACCGATGATCAGTACCGCAGCCAGTTTCATCAGTGCATGTGCCAACGGGTTGAAATCAGGATGCTCCATCTGTGTGAGGGGCAGGATATAGTCGTCGATGAGCGTACGGGTGAAGAGGGTGGAGGTGAGGGTAGTGGCAGAGGTGATGAGAATACATACCAGTACAGCCAGCAGCGACCATTTGTAGTTCACTGCCACATAGCGGATGAGTCGTCTGATGAGTTTCATCCCACCCTTGGGCATCTTGGCGATTCCCATGTTCCTTCCTCCGTGCCCGCCTCTTCCGCCGGGGCCCATGTTCATTCTTGG
Source organism: uncultured Prevotellaceae bacterium (assembly GCA_902768785.1). Taxonomy (GTDB): domain Bacteria; phylum Bacteroidota; class Bacteroidia; order Bacteroidales; family Bacteroidaceae; genus Prevotella. Next base: position 78,792 of record CACXMM010000007.1, on the reverse strand, counting down.
TGGCATATCTTATAGTTGAAAAATTGAAAAATTGAAGAATTGAAGAATTGAAAAATTGAAGAATTGAAGGTTAGGCGGGTTTGTCGAAGTCGCCCTTGTCCTTGGTCTGTATCTGATAGATTTCCTGATAGAGGGTATTGCTCTTCAGGAGGTTTTCATGGGTGTCGAAGCCTGTTATTCGTCCACTCTGCATCACGATGATGCGGTCGGCATATTGTACGCTTTGGATGCGCTGGGCAATGATCAGCTTCGTCACGTCAGGCAGTTCTTCGCGGAATGCCCGTTGGATCTTGGCATCCGTAGCTGTGTCGCAGGCACTGGTGGAGTCGTCGAGGATCAGTACCTTGGGCTTCTTCAGCAGGGCGCGGGCAATACATAGACGCTGCTTCTGCCCCCCCGACACATTGCTTCCGTTTTGTTCCAACAGGGTGTTGTATCCATCGGGCATCTGGTCGATGAACTCATCGGCACATGCCAGGCGACAAGCCTCCTTACACTCTTCCAAGGTGGCATCTTCCTTTCCCCAGCGAAGGTTATCGAGGATGGTGCCCGAGAACAGTACGTTCTTCTGTAATACCATCGACACTTCGTTGCGGAGGGTAGTGAGGTCGTACCTCTTGACATCCACGCCACCTACCTTCACCGTGCCCTCTGTGGCATCATAGAGACGACTGACCAAGGTGGCGAGAGATGATTTTCCGCATCCTGTTCCTCCGATGACGCCGATGGTCTCACCACTGTTGATATGGATGCTGATGTCACGGATGGCATAGGGAGTCTCTGTTTGCTTCTCCTCATCCTCCTTTCTCTTGCCGCCATAGCTGAAACTCACGTGCTCGAAGTCGATGCTACCGTCGGTTACTTCCATCACGGCATCCTTCTCGGGATTGGTAATGTCAGCTTTCTCATCAATAACTTCTATCACACGCTTGGCGCTTGCCGCACTCATGGTGAGGTTCACGAAGATCATCGACAGCATCATCAGTGATGATAGGATGGTCATGACATAGGTGAACAATGACGTGAGCTGTCCGGTGGTCAGTTCCCCGATAACGATGTATTGCGCACCAAACCATGACAGGGAGATAATACAGCCATAGACCACGAGCATCATGATGGGGTGGTTCAGGGCTTGCAGACTCTCGGTCTTCACGAACAACTTGTATAAGGCATCTGCCGCCTTACTGAATTTCTTGTTCTCAAAGTCCTCTCGTACGAAAGCCTTCACCACGCGGATGGCGGCGATATTCTCCTGCACAGAGCTGTTCAAGTCATCGTAGCGCTGGAACACTTGTGCAAAGAGTTTCACCGTACGGGAGATGATCATATACAAGGCAATGCCGAGGATGATGAGTGCCACCACGAATATCGCGCTCATCTTCAGATTGATGAAGATACACATGAAGACACTGAACACCAAATTCAGCGGGGCACGTACGGAGATGCGCATCAACATCTGAAAGGCCTGCTGCAGACTCTGCACATCGGTGGTCATGCGGGTAATCAGTCCTGCACTGGAATACTTATCGATGTTCGAGAATGAGAAGGTCTGGATATTACGAAACATCGCACTGCGCAGGTTCGACGCGAAGCCCGAAGAGGCATAGGCAGAGAACCGTCCCGCCAGGATTCCGAACAGCATGCTGAAGAATGCCATCACCAGCATCAGACCGCCGTAGAAATACACCATATTGATGTCTCCCGCCATGATACCACGGTCGATGATCCATGAGGTGACGTATGGGATCAGCACGCCCATCACCACTTCTAAAGCGGTGAAGATCGGGGTGAGGAAGGAAGCTGTTCGGAACCTTCCTACTTGTTGTATTAGCTTTTTAATCAATGTTTTCTATTATATTTAGTAAAGATGTCATTGTGTTGGCAAAGATAATCATTTTTTCGAAATAAAGATATCATTTACGTAGATTTCTTTTACATTATCATGGATTATGCTTCGTTCTCAAATGAGAAGAGTTTCGTTAATACCATGGTAATCATTATTTCTTTGAAAGAATAGAGAAATAGTTTGTAATCACTGACATCTACCATTGCAGGAAATCAGAAGGAAAGAGTTTTGATATCGCAAAATGCGACATCAAAACCTATAGAAAGACGGGGAGGAACACAAAAACCCCCTCATGCATTCACACGCGATAACTTTGTAGATGACCGAATATTAACGCTATTGGACAAACGGGATGATGACGTAGAGGCGACGATTCACACACGCTTTAACGAGTCATTTCTAACAGATCTTCGAAAGCATAATGACCAGTATCGTGAAATCAAGTATGTGCAGTTGCCGCACAAGAATCATGACCGGTTTCTGATTATTGACGATGGGGTGTATTTCCTGGGTGCCAGTGTGAAGGACATGGGGGTAGGAATGTGTGCTGTAACGAAGATGCAGACGCCACCTAATATAATACTACAGTTGTTGAAATGAACGGAATTATAAGTGTTGGGTAAGGTCACCTTATGAATGGTTTTTGTCACTAGTTAGCGCACCTTAAATATGCTATGCCAGTATTTCCCTCTTTCTGTGTGCGATCGGGTATAATCTTAATAATTTTGCTAAATTTTATACCCGTTTAGGTATATTATTAAAAATTTTGTTTATCTTTGTACCCGTTAAGGTATAATAGCTATGACTTTATCGGAGTATATAAAACAAAAACGGAAGAAAAATGGCCTTTCTCAGGTTGAATTGGCAGAGAGGGCAGGGGTTGGTCTCAGGTTTGTGCGAGATCTTGAGCAAGGGAAGCAGACCTTGAGAATGGACAAGGTAAACGACGTGCTTGCCCTGTTTGGAGAATGTCTCGGACCTGTAAAAACTGATAGCGTATGAAACAAGCTGGTATTTATATAAATGACATCTATTGTGGCATGCTCACAGAAGACGAGGAAGGATTCCATTTTTCCTACGACAAGTCATATCTAACCAGTAAGGATGCAGTCGCGGTTAGTCCTACCATGCCCTTGACAAGTCAACAGTACGACAAAGAAATGATGTTCCCGGTGTTCGACGGGCTTATCCCAGAGGGATGGCTTCTGGATATCGCATCATTGTCATGGAAGATTGACCCCCGTGACAGGATGTCACTCTTGATGGCTTGTTGTAAAGATTGTATCGGAAACATCAGCGTAAAACCATTTGACTATGAGTAAGTGTCTGTATTGTTATCAGGAATTGGAAGAAGGTCAGGTTGACTTTCACCCAGAATGCTCGCGAAAATTCTTTGGAAGCAAAACAGTGCCCATTCTTCCTTATACGCGAGACAATATGTCGGATCTCGCCCGGCAAGTCATCCGCACCAGTGCGTCAGTAACAGGCGTACAGGCCAAGATGTCGCTTGCCGTGGATCGTGGCGGCAAGAACGAGCCAGACAAGTTTACTATCGTTGGTCTGTGGGGCAAGTATATCTTCAAACCGCAAAGCGCCAAGTATCCCAGTCTGCCCCAGTTGGAAGACCTCACGATGAAGATGGCAGAGGCAGCTCATATCCGCACCGCCCGACATACGCTTATCCGTCTCGCCGATGGTGAACTGGGCTATCTTACCATCAGGATGGACCGTGGACGGAAAGGTGAAAAAATATCCATGCTGGATATGTGCCAGCTTAGTAATCGTCTCACCGAGCATAAGTATTACGGAACTTACCAGCAGTTGGCAGAAACGGTAAAGAGGTATTCTTCGGCTCCTATGTTGGATGTACAGCGCTACTGGGAGGTGGTTTTGTTTTCCTGGATAACAGGAAATTCCGACATGCATTGCAAGAACTTTTCGCTGATAGATACAGGCAACGGTGAGTATGCGCTGTCACCTGCTTACGACCTACTGGCTGTGTTGCTGGCTGACCCTGAGGATAATGAAGAGATGGCGATGAGCTTTACGGTGGGTGGTGCTAAAAACGGGTTCAACCGCAGTACATTCCTGTCTGCCTTCACCCAGAGCGGTATCCCCACAGCTGTAGCTAACAAGATGATAGAGCGTATGAAGAGCTTTCTTCCTCAGTGGGAAGAACTCATCAGCCAGTCGTTCCTGTCGGATAAGATGAAGACCGACTATTGCTGTCTGCTGAACAAGCGGATAAAGCTTCTGTAATAATCCTAACTAGCACAGAAATAATTTTTTGTTATCCGTTTGATCCGGACAATCCGCTTCGTGTTATCTCTGAAAGAAATTATCATAATTATCATAATTATCCCAGAAATACTATTTCACACTGTCTTTTCCTGATGGGGTTGACAGTTTTCGTGGCGTTCGAACTGTTCGTTCGTTTGTTCGCTCCAACTCCCACGCTAATCACCACGAGAATCAGTTTTTGAAACGAATGTGCATAATGAGGAGAGTGCCTTGAGCGTATGCGAAAAATTTTTCCCACTAATTTGAATAATAATATTAATGGATATTAGTGATTCAATTATTCACATTATTCACATTAGTTTCCATGAATGTATTGAGTACCTCAAAAAACAACTGATTATTATGGCATTTTCTGAGCAATTGAGGATTTTTCTCTGTGTCTCTGAGTCTCTGTGTTGAAAATTATAAAACAAAATATGTAAGAAAAAAGTGCTGAATTTTAACACTTCATCTTGAAGGAATCAGGAGAAAAAGTAGCAAGAAAAAGACTTGTTTTTCGCTATTCTTGGACTTTTGAACTGCAAAACCATTGTTTTGAGATGTGAAAACGGCGTTTTCGTGGTTTAAAAACGTCGTTTTTAGAAGATAAAAACGTTGCTTTTGCGTTGTAAGTATAGTCTTTTTGCATCGTAAGTATAGCCTATTTGGGTTCAAAGTATAGTCTATTTGCCTTCAAAGTAGCCTTTACTTTCATTCAAACGAGCCTTTACTTGCCACTGAAAAATGGGTGGTTTTGTAACCTGTTCATTATCAATAAATTGCGTAAATGCAAAATTTGGGGCATTTTTGCCACCAAATGACGAGTTGAATGAGGAAAAACGACCCTGGAGAAGTGATTTGTAAAATAAATTTATCGAATTTAACATTTCCCCTTTATCATTCTCACAGATTGCACAAACGGAATGAAATAGAAAAAGGAGGTGCGTCTTTTTTGACACACCCCCTTATATGATTCATTCTGTTTAATACTTATTGAATGACCGTTTTAAGGCTTATTTAAACATCAGCTGTGCGAACTCGTACAGACTGCGGCGCCAGGTGTGCCACTCATGGGCTGTTCCTGGAGACTCGTAGCCAACAGCATTCATACCGAGTTGTTCCTTGATATTCTTGGCAGCCTCAACACAACCCATGTTCTCCTTGCCACCACCACTCATGAAGAGCAGCTTGACGTTCTTAGCGAAACCTTCAGCGTTTTTCACCTGGTCAACATTCCATGCACCACTGCTGAAAGAGCCTACATAAGCGAACTTTTCAGGATTGGCAAGTGTGATCTCACGTGCCTGCATACCACCCATAGACAGACCAGCATAAGCACGATGCTGGGCATCGGCAATCACACGGTAGTTCTTCTCAACCATCGGGATGATATCGTTAAAGAGGACATTCTTGAAACCCTCAGAGAAACCACCGAAACCGCCAAAGCCACCACGACGACCACCCTGCGGGCGCTGTCCTGCTTGTCCGGGAGCACCCTGCGGACGCTGTCCCATAGCCTGAGGCATTCCCTGAGGAGCACCTTGTGGACGCTGACCCTGAGGACGTACACCAGGAGCACCCTGCGGACGAGGACCGCCGCCGAAGCCACCAAAGCCGGCTGCTTCACCAGGACGGCGAGTGTTCAGACCATTGTCCATCACGATGATGCACGGAACGGCCTTTCCCTCAGCAATCAGGTTATCTAAGATCTGAGCGGTGTGACCCTGTTCAGCCCATCCGTACTCGTTCTCACCCATACCGTGCTGCAGATACAGAACAGGGAATTTCTTGGTGGGATTGGTAAAGTACTCATGGGGAAGATATACATGACAGCGACGCATCTGCTCTGTATAGGTTGACCAGTAGAAGACCTCACTCATCGTGCCTTGCGGTACATTCTTCACCTGCCAGAAGTCCTGATCGGTTGAAGGAATCTCGATACCGCTGCCCCAACGGCTGGCGCCATAGTAGTAGAGACTACCTGGATCGGGTACAGAAGCACCGTCGATATTCAGCTGATAGTAGTGGAATCCCTCGTCCTGAGGCTCTGAAGTGCCGGTCCATACGCCATCGGCATCTTTCGTCATCTCATAGATCTTACCTGCGATGTCGAGTCCTACGAAAGTGGCTTTCGGGGCCTTGATCTGGGCACGAACCATGCGTTGTGAGTTCACCATCGGGTACTGCTTGTTGTCCTGGTTGGAGGTGGCAGGTTTGAAGTCCTCTGTAACATTTTCTGTTACGGAAGGAACCACGGGGTTCTCTCTTTGACCACCAAACTGAGCTGATACAGTGAGGCTTGTAAAAGCCAACAATGAAAATACTAGTTTTTTCATAAAAAGTAATTATTAAATGATGTTGATAATAGGATTTATAATTAGACGTTCTATCTGTCGAAAGGTAAAATAGTGAGTTGAATTGTTATCAATTATTAACATCACTATTCACTTACCACTTTCACGGTGCTGCCACCTACCTTTAATATATATACCTGACGGTCGTAGGGTAGGGGAAGTTGGAGGGTGGAGCCGTTGGATCTCAACTGTGACAGTAGGATGCCCTGTAGGGTGTAGAGAGAGACGGAAGTACCGACGGGAACATCAGTGATAGACAGATGATGCCCGTTGCTCTGCCACTTCCAGTTGTTAGTCTGCACTTGTGAAATGCCACTCTGCTCTCCAACCACGGCTTTGATCATGAGCTTTGCACAGACGGGCATCGTGAATGAGTAGCTGTTTCCGGCCACATGGTCGTTCTTCACCTCACCGTTGGAGGCAACTTGTACGATGTCCCATCCTGTCACCTCTTTGCCCTCGGGGGCTTCACCTTGCAGGGTAACAACTCGATTGGCATAGAACTGACCGTCGAAGATGCCCTTGGACAGTTTGATGCCGTTGAAGGTATAGCTGCCTTCTACCTGTTCCAGATTGGCATTGACGGACATGGTGATGGGGGAGCCCAGTTGGTAGTAGCTGCCCAGCTGTTTGTAAAACTCATTAGTACGTTTGGCAAGCCAATTGCGAGCATTTTTTAACTCATCAGAGTAGTTAGGCCACCATCTGTTGAAGAGTTCGCGGTGGTAGGGATACTCTGTCTTAATCATCTCGTACATGGGATCCCAGATGGCACGTACGCCCTCTTCGTTGAGGAAGTCTCCCATATAGATGGCACAGCGGTCGAGGAACTCCCGTTGAAGATCAGGATCTTCCATCATACGGCGGAATAGACGGGTGCCCGACCATTCGTTTGCCCAACTATTATGGTAGTTATCATAGCCGTATTGATTGACCCATGCAATCGTATTGTAGCTGGGATTGGTGCCATAGAGTCCGAGACCGAAATCGGTGTCTTTGGCTATCCAGCGCCATTTGCCCTCATCGGTACGAGGCCTCCACATGACGATATTGTTGCAGGGGAAGTCCTCATTGTCGAAGTAGAGGTTCATGATCATGAGGTTGAAAAACTCCTCCCAGTCCATCCACTTCGCATACTCTTCCAATGTGTGGTTGTGCTCAGCATAGAAAGCCTTGAAGGCATTAAGGTTATCCCATGTGCCTTCCTTCAGCTCGTTCCAGTTTTCAAACAAGTCGATGTCTTCCAGTCCGTCGTAGTTGGTATAGATATTGTCTTCGTTGGAACGCTCACGGATGTTTAGCATCCCGCGGTATTGTCCGTTAATGTAGATGATGGCAGGTTGCCATGCCTGCCAGTCGAGGTCAGCATGCTGCGCCATGGATCGTTGCATGATGGCATCGCGGTTGTAGAGATAGTCGAAGTCATTGCCCGAGTTTCGGAGTACGAGCGACTTGAAGTCAGTAAGTCCCGGCTTCTGATCGGGGAAGAATTCATATTCGAACCGTTTGGTGCCAAAGCGTTTGTTAGCATAGATGGCCAGTGATTTAAGGGCATTGGTACGTGTGGCTCCGCCCTGTATGCGAGTCTCGCAGAGTTGGTTGAGGGCACTCTCTTTCCCTTCTGTTTCAAAAAACTCAAAGTTGATGGGGCGTCGCCAGTCGAACTCAAAGTTCTTTTTGCCGTTTTGGTATGTTCCTTCCACGTAGATACCTATTTTCGGATCGTTTAGATATCTATCGTCAGTGGAGATGCTTATCACGGGGAGTGTAAGTTCACGATTGGTGGGGAAAAAGATATAGCTTTGGGTAACGGAACGGGGTGAGAGATAGCCGTCGCAGAACAACTTGGCGCGAATCACCGTGTTCTCCTTTATTAAGATGGGACTAAAAACGGGACTCGCAGCCGTAGGCTCTGAACCGTCGGTGGTGTAGCGGATTACCGTTCCCTCAGGAGCTCCCTCAGGCAAAGAAATGGTTAGTCTGGTTGCGTTGCCGCTCTTAAGTACCTTACCCGGACTGCTGAATACGGGATCTCCCAATACGTCGGAACATAGTTTGCCGCAGTTAGCCGCTCCCGGAGTGGGTGTGGCCTGATAGCCCCATTTTTCAGCGCCGTCTTCCTTACGGCCATAGGCGATGTTGGGGGCAGGCTGTTTCTTGAGCTTCAGAACACAGTCGGCTATTTCTCCGTTTTGGAACAGCCAGATACCGTCGCTCTTACCAGAGTCGATGCGATAGGGGGCATGAATGCCTGTATCCTCCTTGTCGCAGTAGATAATGACATACTGATGACTGGCTACAGTGCGACTGGGCAACTGCCAGGCTTCGTCGGCCTTTTCGCTGATGCCAAGTTTATATTGGCTGAGATTCAGAACGGTAGAGCCTGCATTATATAATTCCACCCATGAATCGGGGAACTCATTGAGGTCATCCATGATACAGTCGATGTTCGATTGCATCACTTCGTTGATTACCAATTGTGCCCTGACATGAAGAGAGACCAGGGCGCAGAGACATGCGGATAGTAAAAATCTTTTCATATTCATTCTGTTAGTATGGATAGAATCTAAGAAACATTGATTGCCGTGGACGGCTTAGTTTGTGCAAAGGTAATAAAATCCCCGGCATAAAAGAACATTTTGGATGTTTTTTTCATGCCGGGGAGCTTTTTCCCGTTTGAGGGAAGAAAAGGACGTCGTTCCTTACTTCACTTTGATGGATTCTGTACCTACCTTCAAGATGAATACCTGACCGTTCTGGATAGGCATCTGGATGGAAGAACCATCAGCCTTGAACTGATTCAGCAGCATACCCTGGAGATTGTACAGGCTGACGAGTGTGCCAGCGGCGACACCACTTACATATAAGGTGTTATCAGCCACGTTCCATTTCCAGTTCTTGACCTCGGTATTGGAAATACCTGTCTGCTGACCGAAGACAGCATTGACAGCAAGTTCCTTGCAAGGAGGCATGTTGAACGAGTAGGTGGCACCGTCAACATGTGTTTTTGTAACGTTTCCTTCTGAGTCAGTCAGTTCTACGTCCCATCCCGTCACTTCCATGTCTTCTGTAGGAGAGCCCTGCAGGGTTATCTGACGATTCACGAACAACTTACCATCAAACACGCCCTTGGAGAGCTGGATATCATTGATGAGAATAGGAACAGGTATGTCAGTAACACCCTTGTTGATCTTCACAGGGATGGCATCACCCAGCTTGAATTGGGCACTCAGGTACTGAAGGAAATAATCGGTACGGGGGAGATGGATAACTGTCTGGCCGCCTCCCCACCAGCCTCCCCAGCCGGCTTCTTCATATCCTGCGAGCCATTTCTTGGCATTATCGAACTTGTTGAGAATGTCCTGACGGTTGTCATTTCCCCATCCTCCCCATCCGGGATTGTACTTGTCGCGATGGGCAACAAACTCTTCCAATGCCTCGTCTAAGATGGCATCCATAGTGGCACCTGTTCCTTCGGCATTCATAAAGTCGCCCATATAGACACAACTCTTGTCGATGAACATCTTGAAAATATCTGGATCTTCGAGCATGTTCTTAACCAATCGGGTAGCCGGCTCGGTGAAAGCCCAGTTGTCATTGGGGTATTTGCTAGGATTATAAAGCAAATCGATGGTGTTGTAGTCGGATGATCTATTATAGAGTCCAAGTCCGAAGTCGGTGTCCTTCACGATGAAGCGCCATCTCTTTGGCAGTGGACAATCCTTGGCATCATCGTTGGGACGCCAGAACACAATATTGTTGCCAGGGAAGTCGATGTTACCGTAGAAGAGGTTCATGACCATGATGTTCAGGTACTCGCTGACGTCCATCCACTCCTCATATTCAGCTTTGGTGTGACCCTTCTCGCTGTAGAAATTCTTAAAAGCTTGGTAGAACTCGTCATCACCCTCCTTCAACTCCTCGATGAACATATCCTTGTTGTTCTCCTTTTCATGAGCAATCTCTATCTCATCCACATCCTCAAGGCCGTCGTAGTTACTGTAGATATTGTCCTCGTTGGAACGTTCGCGGATGTTGAGCATACCCATATACTCACCGTTGATATAGAGAACGGCGGAATGACCAGCCTGCCAATCGAGGTCAACATTCGGTCCCATGGTACGCTGGATAATGAGATCACGGAAGTACATGTCGCCGAAGTCGTTACCGCCATCACGGAGAGAGAATGACTTGAATTCCGTAACACCTGGTTTCTGGTCTGGGAAGAACTCGTATGAGAAACGCTTCTTGTCTGCGTCAAAGCGCTTGTTGGCATAGAAGACCATTGACTTAAGGTCATTAGAACGTGACTGTCCACCCTGGATACGTGTCTCACCAGGCTGGTTGATGGCACTTGGCTCACCCTCTATAGGGAAGAACTCTACGTTGACAGGACGGCGCCAGTCGTGTGTCTTCTTATCTTCCTTGCTGTTGTTGTTAGCGAAAAGACCGATCTTCTTATCATTCAGATACTTATCGTTAGTCTGAACAGAGAAAATTGGAATAGTCATGCTTCTTGGGTGGAAGATATACGACTGGGCAGTGCTTAATGGAGAGAGCCACCCATCGCAGAATACCTTGGCGCGAATTGCTGTTGACTTGGTGATATTGAAGGCTTTCGTGTACTTCGTACTGGTGGCGATGGGCTCACTACCGTCGGTAGTATAAGTGATATAGGCACCTTCGGGAGCGCCTTCCGGCAGACTCAGTTCGAGGGTGATAGCCTCATTGCCAGAGGTAACATGACCAGGCACGCTGAATACGGGAGCCCCTAAGATCTGCTTGGCCTTGCATATCTCGCCAGTGTTGGCCTTACCTGGTGTCGGTGTGAGCTGGTATCCCCACTCGGCAGCACCATCGGTTTTACGACCAAAGGCCACATCGGGTGCTGGCATCTTTACCAGAGGCTTTTCATCAATATAAGGGAGACTGTCAACGGGCTCAGCCTTTTTGTCCTTAAAAAGGTAAACCGTACAGCCCTTGCCTGATTCCAGACGGAAATCGGTGTGGAGAGGTTTGGTCTCAATACCTTCCTTGTCGCAGTAGATGATCACATAGCTATTCGGCTCCACTGTCATGTCAGGCAACTGCCAGGCTTTCTTCACCTTGTTCTTGTTGCTGATCTGGTAGTCCTTGAGGTTGACTGCCTCAGAACCGCTGTTGTATAACTCTACCCACGAGTCTGGAAACTCGTTAAGGTCGTCCATGATACACTCGACATTCGACTGCATCATCTCGTTAATTACCAATTGTGCCTTGGCACTGTAGTTACTGGCGCCTATCAGTGCCAGAGTAAATAGTAGTTTTTTGTAAATCATGATGTAATGATATAGTTTGTTTGCAAAGGTAATCAAATTCGTGCAATTCGGAAAATCTTGGAAAGGAAAAATATCCGGATGCATCGTCAAATAAAGGATATGAGACATTTAATAAAGGTATCAAGGCTCTGTTTTACAAAAAAAGAGAGGATGTTTGAAGCATCCTCTCTCTCTTACTGGTTCTCAATCTCCTCGCGCATGTCAATCAATTGCTTCTTGCTATCATAGAACTCATACTGCAAGAAGCCCATCTGCTGCGAGGGGACCACATGCACACCACGTCCGTATTTGAGTTGCCACCTGCGCTTCATACTGATGAGGCCTTGGTTGATATATGCAGCCACATACGGGTGGACGTGCAGATAGAATCGTTTGACGCCAATCTTATTGACCAGGTTGTCGATCTTCCTTTCCAGTTGGTCAGTGAACAGAATACTTGACTTGATCTTGCCACTGCCAAAACACGTCGGACACTCTTCTTCAACATTCACGTCCATCGCCGGACGAACTCGTTGGCGGGTAATCTGCATCAAGCCGAACTTACTTAGTGGCAGGATATTATGCCGTGCACGATCTTTCTGCATGTTCTTGCACATGCGTTCATAGAGCATCTGCCGGTCTTCTGCCAGATTCATGTCGATAAAGTCAACGATGATGATGCCTCCCATATCTCGTAAACGCAACTGTCTTGCCAGTTCGTCGGCGGCACCGAGATTCACCTCCAGGGCATTTCCCTCCTGTCCTTTCTCTGCTTTGGTACGGTTTCCGCTGTTTACATCGACGACGTGCATGGCCTCAGTGTGTTCAATGATGAGATAGGCACCGTGCTTGTAGTTGACGGTCTTGCCGAAGCTCGACTTGATCTGCTTGGTGATGTTGAAGTTGTCAAAGATAGGCACATTACCCGAGTAAAGCTTGACGATGCCCGCCTTTTCAGGGGCGATCAGTGTGACATAGTCTTTCACCTCCTGGAACACCTGCTCGTCGTTCACATAGATGTTCTCATACGAGGGATTGAACAGGTCGCGCAATAAGGCAACGACACGACTGGTCTCCTCATAGACGAGCTGAGGTCGTTTGGTGGTTTTCTGTACTTTGGTAATGGCATCCTCCCAACGCTTCAGGAGAATCTTCAATTCGGTGTCGAGTTCGGCAACACGCTTGCCTTCTGCTACCGTACGTACGATAACGCCCACGTTCTTGGGTTTAATACTCTGAATGAGCTGCTTGAGGCGTGCCCGCTCTTCACCGCTTTTGATCTTAGAGGAGACAGAAACTTTATCGTTGAATGGAACAAGCACCAGATAACGGCCAGCGAAACTGAGCTCTGCGGTGAGCCGTGGCCCTTTGGTGGAAATGGGTTCTTTGACTATCTGTACCAACACCTCCTGATCTTTCTGCAGCGTGGTGGCCACACTTCCGTCTTTCTTCAGGTCGGGTAGGCGAGATGCCTTGGCAAATGGATAAAGTTTTTTCCTGTCGCTCTGTACCTGCTTGAGGTACTTCTCATAGGAACTGAATTGGTTTCCCAGGTCAAGATAATGCAGAAAGGCGTCGCGTTCATACCCTACATCAACGAAACTGGCGTTGAGTCCCGCCATCAGTTTCTTCACTTTGGCGATGTAGATGTTTCCGACAGCGAAAGATACCGATCGTGGCTCTGTCTGGTATTCTACCAGGTTCTTGTCTTCGAGCAGCGCAATTGAAATCTCTTTCTGTCGGACGTCAATTACAACTTCGCTTGTCATTTCTGCTTTTCTTATTTACCATAAGAGCAAGTATGGTTACTTGCTCTTATGACGATTCTTTCTTAATCTTTTCTTACGCTTGTGCGTAGCCATCTTATGGCCCTTTTTCTTTTTTCCGTTTGGCATAACTCTTAATATTAATAATGTGTAACTAATTCCTTTCATTACAGGCACAGAATTCTGTGCCTGTCGGGGAGATACCGTTTACTCGCCCTTCATCTTTGCCACGAAACTCTTAGCCGGCTTGAAACTGGGAAAGTCGTGTGCGGCGATGACGATGGTTGTGTTCTTAGAGATGTTGCGAGCGGTCTTCTCAGCACGATGCTTGACAATGAAGCTACCAAAGCCACGCAGATACACATTCTCTTTCTTCTCCAGGAGACTACCCTTGATAATCTCCATAAAGGCTTCAACAGAAGCAGAGGCGTCTTTTCTTGCCACCCCTGTTCTGGAAACAATCTCCTCTATAATTTCTGCTTTTGTCATATCTTTTATGAATGATTAAATGTTATCTATCTAATTTCGGACTGCAAAGATACGAGTTTTCTGTGTGATACGGAAATTTATTTGAGTTTTTTTGCAAATTTACTTCGAATATTTGTCAATCAGGGCATCTGCTTGCTCATTTCCTAACTCTTTTGCTTTCTGTAAGTTAGCAATTCCCTCGCCTTTTTGCCCTTTCTTTACCTGTGCCAAGCCCAATAAAAGGAAGCCGTCACTATAGTTCGGTGCTATCTCCACACAGCGTTCCGCGGTCTTCAATGCTTCGTCAATCATATTCACGCGCAATTGTAGAGAAGCCATCTCTGCATAGTAGGTTGGTTCTTGGGGATCGAGGATGATGGCACGGGCGATATCTCCCAATGCTTGCTGGAACAGATGGCCTTTTACTTCAGCTTGTTCACGGATATAGTAGAAATTGGCGTTGACGTTTCCTCGCATCAGGTATTCGTAGCGAGTGTAGTCGAAGACGGCCTGACGGAAACTGTCAGCCTGTTCGTATGCTGTGGCACGTGTCAGGAAGTAGGGGGCGGCACTCACAATCTGCAAGGTGTCGGTGGTATTAATGGCACTGTCAAGCAATGCAATCACCTCTTTTGCCGGAGCATTGAGCATCTGTTTGCACCGAGCAGCCTCGTAGAGTAGTTCAGGATTCTTGAAGTCTTTGTTCTGATAAAGAGCCATGAACATGTCGTGGGCCTTTTGGTATTCAGCCTTCGAGAAAGTAATCTGAGCTGCGAGATGCTGATAGCCGGGAAGTGGTGAGAGAGCATAGGCCTCGTTGACCTCTTCCAGGGCTTTGTCGAGAGTCCATTTCTCATAGGGAGCATCTGTCTGATACAGAACCTTGTCATAGATCAGTTTCCCAAAGTTGTAGTGTGCCTCATCTTTCTTCTCTACCTGTTTGATGGCTTGTTCCATGGTCTTGTCGGCATCATCAAATCTCTTCTGTGAGGCCTGCATCCGTGCTCTGGCATCATAGCCGTCGGGTTCGGTTGGGAAGAGTTCACAGAAGTCATTGATGGCTGTCACATGTTTCAGTGAGTCACCGCTTTGATTGGCCATCACCAGGGTGAGCTGTGCTTGGGCGAGATCTGTAGGCATGGCACAAGGAATACCAATTTGTCTGATGGTGGCATCGTTGTACGAGAGGCCATGGGGTGCCAGACTGTTGATATAACGTGCGTCGGTGGCATGGGTGTCGAAAGAGGTGTTGCTCACCTGAAGCAGACCGAGTACCTCACCGTTGTCATTGACGAACGGACAGGCGATGGCATTATCGGGTGCGTTCATCCCGAAGATGTAGTAGGCATACTTGTCCATGAAGGTTTCCATGCTCTTCACTCGGGTGTTGATGATCTCTGGATTTTTTACACCATATCCGACCAGCCAGGCTGAAGAGCCGTTGGCAGCAGATGATGAGGCCAAGGTGGCAGGTGTCGTCTTCCCGTTCACTCTGAAATGGGCGGCATTATAGATGTCGTTGATACCCAAGATACGTGTTACATCCATCTTGTTACCTTTCTGATCGATGACGACAGCTGAGGCAGCACCGATGAAGGGCTTAAGTTCACTCACAGCCTCTCCATTACTTCCCACGAAGACACCATGTGACGAAGCAAGCAGTGATCCGTCGGCGCGAAATGTAGAGAGAGAAAACACGCTCTTGGCGGTGTTCTTGACAGCAGCAGGTTGTGCTTGTACAAAAAGACTGCAGAGTACGATGGCGGCAGTCAGGTATGTTCTCATTCTTTTCATAATCTTTTTCATGACTGTTTGAGTAACTCCTTCGCATTACTGATGGCTGCTTCGGTAATATCGCTGCCACTCAGCATCTGGGCAATCTCATGGACACGTTCCTCATTGTTCAGCATGAGCATACGTGAGGTAGTGCCCTGTGGAGTTTCCTCCTTATATACTTTATAGTGGGTGGTACCGCGGGCAGCAATCTGTGGCAGGTGAGTGATGCTGATTACCTGACGGTCGGATGCTCCCATCTCCTGCATGATCTTTGCCATCATCTCGGCGATCTTTCCGCTTACACCCGTGTCGATTTCATCAAAGATGATTGTCGGTAGCTTGACAGCACCGCTGATCATCGCTTTCAGTGACAACATCACACGGGCCACCTCACCACCGGATGCCACCTCGCTCACCGGCTGCAGTGGGGTGTTGGTGTTGGCGCTGAAGAGGAAGCTGATATGGTCGGAGCCATCGGCAGACAATGGCTTGTCCTCACGAAGAATCTCAAAACGGACATGAGGAATTCCTAAGGGGACAAGACGTTTCAGCATCTCTTTCTCGATGGTTCTTGCTGCTTTCTCACGGAGTTTGGTGAGCTTTGCTGCTGTCTGTTCACACTTCCCTCGCAGCTGCTCTTCCTCTTCCTGTAGACGTTTCATCTCCTCTTCGCTGTTGTCTATCTGGTTGAGTTGTTGACGAATTTGGTCGCGGATACCCATCAGTTCTTCCACGGTCTTCACATGATGCTTCTTCTCCAGGGAATAGATGGTATCGAGTATCGTATTGATCTCCTCCAGCCGTTGGGGGTTGAAGTCGAAGTCCTCTGCACGACTGCTCACCTCACCGGCAATGTCTTTCAACTCGATGTAGCAACTGTCCAATCGTGCTGCAGCTTCCTTGATATCGGGATACACATCCTGAATGGCAGTCAGTGTGCGTGATGCCTCTTTCAAGCGTTCGATGATTCCTCCGTCATCGTGGGTAAGGAAGCCATCGGTGGAGTATAGGGCACCTTTGATTTCCTCAGCATGACTGAGCGTCTCACTTTCCTGCTCCAGTTCCTCTTGCAGACCCTCACGTAATTGGATCTCACTGAGTTCCGTCAGCTGAAAGCGCATGAAATCCTCGTTTTCGTTTGCCCGATCCATGGTCTCCTGCATCTCCCTTACCGCTTTCTTGGCCGAGAGATAGTCACGATAGAGCTGTTGATAGGTCTCCAGCAGCTGGTGGTCATCTGCAATGATATCCACTACGTGAAGCTGGAAATCCTCTTCTTGGAGTAACAGGTTCTTGTGTTGAGAGTGGATATCCACCAACTGCTGTCCAAGCTGTCGCATCTGCGTGAGCTGGACGGGGGTGTCGTTGATGAAGGCACGGCTCTTTCCGGAGGCGGTCAGCTCTCGTCGGAGGATACAGTCGGTAGCATCGTATTCGATGTCATGATCCTTGAAGAACGACTCCATCTGATAGCGGCTGAGGTCAAAATGGGCTTCGATGACACAACGGTCAGCACCACTCTTGATGGCTTTGGTGTCGGCTCGTTGTCCCAACAACAAGGAGATAGCTCCCAGAATGATGCTCTTTCCCGCGCCCGTTTCTCCTGTAATGACAGAGAATCCAGGCAGGAAAGTCATATCCAGTGTATCTATCAGGGTGAAGTTCTTGATATAAAGTTGCTTGATCATGGTTTTTCTGCGAAAAGCTATTCCTTGATTTTCTCCCAGTAATTGTTCTGTGAGGCATTGATGGAGAACAAAATGTCATAGACCGTTTCCTTTTCTTTCTGCGTGCCTTTCCCTTTGTATATGTTCGACAGCTCATCTTTTTTATAGTCTGTCCATATTTGGGGAAGGAGGCTCAGTGGACGGTCCTCGTGACATTTCTTCAGGTCGTTCTCGAGGGCAGTGCTGATATTCGTCCTGCCACGTTCCACGTTGTTCGCCATCTCATCAAGTCCTGTACGGTAATAGTCGTATTGCAGCTGGCGGAAAGGTTTCATGGCACCCTCCATATAGTCGTTGATGATGGCAAAACGGTTCCTACTGTTGTCAAAGGCTTTCCAGCCTGGGAAATTCAGGTTCTGGGCATTGTTAGCCAGGTTCAGACAGCGTTGCAGGATATCTTCTCCACCCATTGGGGCAAAAGAGTCGAGGTTCATGCCGATGATCAGGTACGCATAGTAGGCGATGAGGGCTGTGAGCTGGTTGTCAATCATCTCCTCGTTGAAGTTCAGTTGGTCGAACTGAGTAAACTGGAAGTTGAAGTCTGCGTCTCTATTATTATATAAGGTGGTGGTATAAGAGGCGTTAAAAACGGGTCTGTTGGCTAGGATCAAGGCTGTGCAGCTAAACAGGTTTTCACTCTGGTCGTACTTGGTCACCGTAATGTTGAAGTTGCATGGAATACGCTCATTCTTCTGGAAATGCAAAGCTGTCCATTGCCGCTCGTTGATGAACTGCTCCAGTGTCTGTTGCAGGTTGTCGAACACACTGGCGTCGGTGCCTTGAATCTGTTTGTGGTTAATCACTACCTTAGCTAAGAGTTCCTGTGCATGAACGGTCTGGCAGATCATCGAGAGGAGAAGAACACCTCCACAGAGAAAGCTTTTCAGACCATCGGAGGCGACAGGCCTGAAAATGAAATTGGAGATCTTCTGCCAGGTGATTCTTGTCCTTGTCATCTGCTTATGTGTCATGACCGGTTATTGAACTCACGAAGACGGATACGTGTCAGTACCTGCTTGGTGTTGTAGGTGAACTCGCTTGACAGCATCCAGCTATAGTAGCCTGGGTCGCGGTGAAGTACGTCGGCCACCCCCCATCCCTTATACTTACCGAAGTTGAATACCTCATATTTCCGAGGTTGTCCATTGACATCAGTCAGCACATGACCTTGTGCATCGGTCATCTCTCTCCAAACGATGCGCCCGGCAAAGTCAACATTGTCGTTTGTCTTCGAGAAAGCGGCAAGTTCGTCCATATCGTTGTTCAGCTGTCGTTCCGGCTCCTCTTGTTTACCAGGGGCATACATATCAAGTTCCCCTTGGAGGACACGGTAGGTGGCCTCGGTATCCTCATCTGCCTTGTGAGCGGTGAAGTCATCCTCCATTTTCCGTCCGCAGTAGAACTTATAGGCAGCAGCGAGATTGCGGCGTTCCATCTTGTGGAAGATGGTCTGTGCATCGATTAATCGGGACTTCGAGAAGTCGAAGTCATATCCAGCGCGCAGGAATTCCTCTGCCAGCATGGGAACATCGAAGTGGTTAGAGTTAAATCCGGCGAAGTCGCACCCTTGGAACTGCTTTACCAGTTTGGCAGACAGTTGTTTAAATGTGGGCTGTCCTTTTACCTGCTCATTGGTGATACCCGTCAGTTGTACCACTTCAGCGGGGATTTCTTTCTCGGGGTTTACAAACAAGTTCTCCCGTTCTTCTTTACCGTCGGGATACACTTTAATATATGAAATCTGGATGATCCTGTCCTTAACAAGATCAAGCCCCGTTGTCTCCAAATCGAAGACAATAAGGGGCTTAGTAAGATTGAGTTTCATGTTTCCACCTGTTAATCGTTCAGGAGCATAGGCATGATCAGCATGAGCACATCTTCGTTCTCGGGTTGTGTGCAAGGGATGATCAGACAGGGACGACTGGGATCGGCAAGCTGCAACTCCACTTCATCGCTAGCTAAGTTGTTCAGGATGTCGCTGAGAGACGTACCTTTAAAACCAATGTTCATGTTGCTGCCGTTGTAATCGCAGGGAATCTCCTCTTTGGCACTGGTGGCGAAGTCGATATCTTCGGAAGAAATCTCGATTTTGCCATTCTCCAAATGCAGACGAATTAGCTGGCTGCTCTCACTGGCAAAGGGGAGCACGCGGCGAAGGGCGCCGATGAGCACTTTCCTGTCGATGGTCAGCTGGTTGGGGTTATTTTGGGGGATTACGCTATTGTAGTTGGGATAACGCCCTTCGATCAGACGGCATTGAAGCAGGGTATCACCGAAGGCAATCTCGGCGTTTCGTTCGTCAAAACGAATCGACACGTCACTGTCGTCCTTTCCTAACACATTCTTCAACAGGTTGGCCGGTTTCTTCGGCAGGATAAATGCTGTGGGTATTTCAGTCTTTACACTAAAGATCCTGTTGCGTACCAGCTTATGACCGTCGCTAGCTACGATGGCCAGGGCATCGGGGGTGAGATCAAAGTAAATACCGTTCATCACAGGACGCAGCTCTTCTGTTGCTGTGGCAAAGACAGAACGGGAGATATTGTCAGACAATTCGTAGGAAGGCAGAGACAAAGTGGTGACACCCTCAGGCATGGACTGTACTAGAGGATACTCCTCAGCGTTCTGACCAGTAAAATTATACAAACCATTCTGGTAGATGACCTTAATGGCAAAGCTGTTTATATCCACATCGATGGTGAGCGGCTGCTCGGGCAGTTCCTTTACAGCATCTAAGATCGTACGGTTGTTCACAGTAAACTTCCCCTCACCGTCACTGTCGTCAAGGGGTATGCTGGTTTTCATCACGTTTTCACTGTCGGAAGCGGTAATGGCCAGTGTGTTGTTCACGACTTCGAAAAGAAAACAATCCAGAATGGGCAGCGCGTTCTTGCTGTTAATCACCTTCGAAAGGGTTGACAGTCGGCTGCTCAGAGCAGAACTTGATAGTGTAAATCTCATTGGTATGATGTTTTTAGTTATTACCTATTTGTATAAACTGGCTACAAAAATACGAAAAAATAAAAGAATAAAAAAATAAAAGAATAAAAAAACGCTTAAAATGTTTCCAGATTAAGAACTATTTTATTAATTTCGCACTCCGTAAGGAAAAAGACAAGAAAGTTTGTGGAGAATACACACAGACAATCAAGAGAATCGTTCAAAATTATTAATAGATTATGGAAATAGAAGGTAAAGTGATTGCCGTGCTCGCTGAGCAGGGTGGTGTCTCTTCTCGTACAGGAAACGCGTGGAAGAGTCAGGAGTATGTTATTGAGACACACGACCAGTACCCAAGGAAGTGTTGTTTCCGCGTGTTCGGTGCCGATCGTATTGCGGCCATGAATATCCAGGTAGGTGAAGAGCTGCGAGTGAGCTTTGACGTGGATGCCCGTGAGTATCAGGGACGTTGGTACAATACCTTATCCGCCTGGCGCGTTGACCGTGTGGATCCCGCAGCAGCCCAGGCTGCAGCCATGGGAGCCCAGCCGATGGCTGCTCCGGGTGCATTCCCTCCACCGCCAGCAGGATTTACACAACAGGCACAGCCTGCACAGCAAGTACAGCAACCTGCACAGCAGGCCGCTGCGTTCCCACCTGCACAGCCGCAGGAGGGGGAGAGTGCTGCTGACGACCTGCCCTTTTAACACAACGTTATGAAACCCTACGTCGTCGTCCTTGTCTTCATGGCATTGGTGCTCTCATCGGCTGTCACAGGTATAGGCAGTTATCACAGAACGGCACATGCTATTGATCAAGATCTCCATCAGGCTTTGTCGAAGACATTGATGGAGAAACGCAGTGACCGTATCACTGCCGACACTATACGCACCTATCGCCAGTATCTCACCATTGAGGAGCTGCGTGAACGCGCCTATCTGGCCATGAAGGTGACGAGACGAGACGGACAATCCCGACTGGAAATGGTGGGCTCGGCCGATTGTTCGATGGCCACCATTTACCAGATGTCGGATCAACGACTGTCGTATGTCCTGATGCTGGCAGCCATCCTCTGGATGGTTTTCTGTTACCGTCCTTCTTCCATTGAAGAAGACTTCATGACATCCAGTTCTTCCATCGTGCTGGGCGGACTCACTTATTCCTATTCTGATCAGTCTTTCTACCATGAAGGCAGTCATATCCATCTCACTCCTATGCAACAGCAGCTGATGACGATGTTCTTCGAGGCCAAGGATCACCGACTGAGTAAGCAGGATATATGTGAGGTGCTCTGGCCGAAGAAGGAAGATCCCAGCGAAACCCTTTATACATTGATAAGGAGGGTGAAGCCCATCATTGAGAAAGAGGGCATCCGCATCGAATCGGACCGTGGCAGGGCATATTACCTCACGGTTAATCCCTCATAACTACCCCGTAGCCCAAACTATGCCCCTTTTCTTTGGGTAAAAGAAAAGGGTACTATCCTATCCATTCTCTGAATTGTCAGTGAAATGTCAGACTAATGTCAGGGAGTTTTTTTGTTGTCTGAGATCCTTTCACGTAACTTTGCATCCGCATCCAGTGCTCCGGATGTTCTGTCAAGAAACAACGGTTTAATCAATAACGATTGGTATGGATAGAATGCAAAGATTACAGAGAAAATGGATACTCATAGGACTGATTCTGTGGCTTACAGAAACGGTTATGGCACAGACTCAGACGGAAACGGTCAACGACTCTATTCTGTTACAGGAGGTGGTGGTGCAAGGTGCCCGTGTGGTGAACAAAGCCGATGGTAAGTGGATCTTTCCTACAAACCGTCAAAAAGAATCATCCCCCAACACCTTCAGCCTTCTAGGTAAACTGACCTTGCCTCATATCAAGGTAGATGAGGTGCAACATACTCTTTCTGCTCCCGAACTGTTAGGTGATGTACAAGTGAGGGTGGATGGTATCCTGGCGGAGAAAGACGATTTGCTGTCGCTTGATATGCAGAATGTAGATCATGTGGAATATATTTCCAATCCTGGTGTACGTTATGGTCAGGATGTGGGCTTCGTGATCAATATCGTGACGAGAAGGGCTGAAAGCGGATGGCTGACAGGTGCCGACCTCACCCAGACCGTCACGGCGATGAACGGCAGCTATAATCTTTTTGCCAAATGGAATCAGGGGAAAAGTGAGTGGACTGCTGGTTATGCACTGTCACAACATGACCTATACGGTTTCCGCTTCGAGGAGAAGGCCACCTATCAGATGAGCAACGGTGATGTTTGGCAAATGGGGCAGAATGATTTGTCACGTCGCATGAATGTTGTATCTCACCATCTACAACTGAAATACAACATAGCCGACAGTAACCGTTATGTGGCACAAGTGGAACTATCGGGAGAGCTGAAGCGTACACCTCATGATGACATCTTAAGAGTCGTGCAACAGAACGAATTGCTCCATGAAGTGACGATTACCTCGGATGATCGTTCCGCATCACCCGTACTTGATCTCTACGGCTATTATCGTTTCCCTCGTCATCAATCACTTACTGCTAATGTCGTGGGCACTTTCATTCACGGTGACTACACCTATTTATATAAGGGTATAGGAGGGGATGACTACCACTATTCCATCCTCGGTGACACCTGGCTACTGAATTCAGAGGTAATCTACGAGAATGTGCTTCGTCCTTTCACATGGTTGATGGGATGTCAGTATCGTCAGTCTTTTCTATGTAATAACTACGACGGTGACGTACTGACAACCGACCGTGTGAGAAGCAACAACGAATACTTGTTCTCTGAGCTGAAAGGACGGTGGGGACGACTAAGTTATGTGGCAGGGTTAGGACTCGACCGCCAGGAATACCTGCAGCATACCTACTGGATGGTTTCCCCCAAACTAACCCTGAGTTATCTCCTCGGTGAGAAATGGAAGTTCAGATATAACCTCACACTGACTCATAAAAAACCGCGACCCAGTAAGATTAGTGAGGCCATGGTACGCACCAATGAGATGGAGTTCACAGCAGGTAACCCGAGTCTGAAGCCTACAAGACGGTTAGAACAGCAGGCACAGCTGTCGTTCCAGCATCAGGCATTCCATGCTGAGCTCTCTGCCCTTTATCGAAGGAACACACACGTAGATATGATGAAAATCGTAAGAGGGTATAATGGTGACCGCGAATGTTTCATCACAACCTATGCGAACCAGAAAGGATGTCACATGCTACTAATTGATGAAAATACCACTTGGGATCTTGTGCCTGACAAATTATCGCTGATGCTCAACGGTAGTCTGTTCCGCAGTTTTAACTACGGTGACGACTATCAACATCACTACACCAGTTGGATGGGTGGATTCGATGTAGTGGCTTACTTAAAGAACCTCACTTTGAAGGGTCATGCCGACAACGGCTGGCGATTTCTGGAGGGGGAACATCAAGGAAGACAAGGAGGTGCATACTACATTTCTGCATCTTATCACACGAAGAACCTGACGGTCAGTGTGTTCTGGCAACATTTCCTGAACAGTTGTGTCACGCCTGATCAATCTGTTTTGCTTAATCAATGGGTGTGGAAAAAGCAGCTTTGGACGAGTAGTGACTATGCGAACATGCTCACGTTGAACCTGACGTGGCGACTCTCTAAGGGACGGAAGGCGAAACACATGGAGAAGACTATGAACCTACGCGAGTATGATGACGGGATGATAAAACATGATGATGCTGGGAAATGAAAAGAATTCTACCATTTTGTGTCCTGCTGTTGCTGATGCCTGTACTTTTTTCAGTGAAAACCTGTCAGATGGATGATGGAGAAGACCCCATCAAGGACAGTCTGTTACAGGAACTCGCTGCGGCAATCAACGGTGATGACGGCAGGAGGAGTTATAATCCCGACTCATGCATCGTCTTCAGTTTGGTGGATTTCGGTCAGGTAGATGCCTATCAGGTGAATGGTGGAAAAATATGCACCTTCACACCTGATAGGCAACTGACCCGATTATATCGGTTAGGAGGGAAAGATGGACTCCTCATGCGTACTACCTACTATGATTTCGATCTGCACGCACGGGTTATCCATCCGTCGTTCAATGATCTCCAAGCCATCACCATCGCCTATTATGCATGGCAGCATGGCTACGTGTATGAATATGACTATCGGCGGCGTCTCCACCTCCTGCATATCCGTTGGAGCTAACCCCTTAGCGTTTCTCCTTGAGGAAGCCATGACGGTAGGCGTAGAGCAGTTCACGTAGGTCTGACACTTGTTTCTTCAGTTCTTTTCCCACATCGGTGTCGGCCACGAGCATCCGCTGGGCTGTCATCTCCACAATTTGCGTGGTGCTCTTGATGTCAATTCCTCGCTTCACAGCGTCCTCCTCACTGGTGAACGGCTCATGCTGAACGAGTTGGAAACCTCGGGAGTGATAGACAAGGGTGTAGCCGGCAATGCCCGTTGTCTTGTGATAGGCTTGTGAGAAACCGCCGTCAATCACCATCAACTTTCCATTGGCCTTGATGGGATTCTCTCCTTCGGCAGCATGTATGGGCACATGACCATTGATGATATGACGGTTCGGACCCTCCACTTCGAAGGCATCGAGGATATGGTCACAGATCTCCTCGTTGTCGCGTAGCTTGAAGTAATTGCCTTTCACTTCCTTGTGTGTCGCTTTGTCTTCGATGAAATAGCGCTCGAATGTAGCCATCTTCGACTTGTCAAAGAGGATGCTGTCAGGACCGCACCAGAGGTAGAGGAAATAGTCTATGCCGTAATCGCGTTCCTCAGGGTTTGTATCTCCTTGGAAGGCTGAACGTATCAGCATGCCTGTGTAGTGCATCAGATCCTTTCCCTTGTATTTCTTGTCCTGATATAATGTTACCTCTTTCAGTGTACCATCGGCATTCAGTGGACAGGAGGCGTGGAACAGCAGGTTGTGGTTCACGATGGAATACATGCAGCCATGGGAGAAGATGAGTTTGATATGCTTGCGCAGTTTTTCATTCACGGTGAATGAATGATGTAGGCGTTGCATCAGGTCCTTTTCCTCGGGGGTGAGTGCGATGGCGTTGGCTCCCGCCGTGGATGACGGGGGAAGGGTAGGGAAGTGGCATGAAGTCATGGGATACTCTTTCCCGTTAACCACGCAGGTGCCCTTCTCGGTGTTGATGGTACTGAGCAGGTCGCGGTCTTCCATGCCCCATTCGGGATGCTTATGGAAGATCTGTGCCTCCACCTTGAACTGCAGGATGGCAATAGCCTTATGCATCATGGCGGTGAGACGAGCATCCTTCTCGTCGAGCCTCTCGCTACCACCGTTGGTTTTCGGCATGAACTCTGTACAGGGATCATCGCCGTATGTCTCCATGGCAAAGGTGGCCAAGGGGACGAGGTTGATGCCGTAGGCTTCTTCCAGGGTGGTGAGATTAGCATAGCGCAGGCAGAGACGTATCACATTACAAATACAGGCATCGTTACCCGCACAGGCTCCCATCCATAGGATATCGTGGTTTCCCCATTGGATATCCCAGTTCTTATATTGCTTCAAGAGGTCGAGGATGAGATGGGCTCCTGGACCGCGATCATAGATATCACCAAGAATATGCAGTTTGTCGATGACCAGTCGTTGGATTACGTTACAGATGGCGATGATGAAATCGTCAGCCCGTCCTGTATCGATAATGCTGTTAATGATCATCTTCACGTAGGCGGCCTTGTCACTATCTTCTGTTCTCTCATGCAAAAGCTCCTGAATGATATATGAGAAGTCGGGGGGAAGGGTCTTGCGCACCTTTGAACGGGTGTATTTACTCGACACGTCGCGGCAGACCCTCACCAACTGATGGATGGTGATATGATACCAGTCATCCATGTCTTCTTCGGTCTGTTTGACCAGTTCGAGCTTCTGCTCTGGGTAGTAGATCAGGGTGCAGAGCTCCCGTTTGTCGCTTTCGCGGATCTCGTTACCGAAGAGCTCGCCCACTTTTCTTTTGATGTTTCCCGATGCGTTCTTCAGCACATGCTGGAAAGAGGGGAATGCCCCATGAAGGTCAGCCAGGAAATGTTCCGTTCCCTTGGGTAGGTTCAAAATGGCTTGCAGGTTAATGATTTCCGTGCTCGCTTCGGCAATCGTCGGGAATGACTGAGCGAGAAGTTCGAGATAACGTAAGTCTTTCTCGATGTTTTCATGATAGTTGTTCATTGCGTGTTCGATTGTAGTAGTGATTTCCTTAATTTGTTTGTTCTCTTATCATCGACTGGTGGGATGGGCATGAACCCCTCCTCCAGATAGAATGTTTCGTGCAGAATCTGCATTAAGCGTGCAGCGAACTTCTGGATATTCAGCTGCTTCGCCATGCGCTGTAGCTTGTCTTCGTCATATTCCGTGAATCGCAGCATCTGGTAGAACTCCATGAGATGACGGCGTGGCAGTCGACGGTGCTTCAGTTCATGCTGGATATTGATGAGCATCACGATGAGCTGCTGTTCCGTGTCGCTGGGTTTCTCGTCTTGTTGAAGGTTATGGAACTTGGTCTTCATCAGTCGCCTCTTCGGCATGATCTTCTCGTTCTCCAAGGTCCCTGTCTCTTTCTTCAGCCGTTGCAGGAAACGCTCTATATGATCAATAACCAGTGCGTCGGTGTCTTGTTGCATCAGGGCAGCCCCTTTTCTCACAGTATCGAGAATTCCCTCATCACTGGCATGTATGAGGATTTTCCTCATGCTATCGGCAGGGATAACCTGAGCCGTTGTGACAGTATTGTTCGTGATGGCAAGGTGGAGCATTTCACTCTCAAGAGCTTTGTCTTTATCTGTCATCAGTCGGAAACTGTTGCTGTCGATGACCTTCTGATAGAATGCCATCCATTCGTCGGTCATTTGCTCGGTTGAATATTGTTCTGAGAGCGTGCTGTTCCTGATCAGTGCAAGACGGGTGTTCCATTTCATCCTTTCCATACGCTGATACTCAGAGTGACTGAACACATGGATGGCATCGGCTGATTTGATTGCCTGTCGCTGGTAGAGAATGAGTAAGGGCAGCTTATGCAGCCAGAAATGACGTCGCACACGCCAGGGCTGCATATCGTTGTGCAGCGACAGTACCACAGCATGTTGCCGATGTGTTGCCCAGTGCTGCACCCGGTAGGCGGAGAGGTTCCAGCAGCCGTGGATATGGATGATATCGGGATTGTTCTCTTTCACCTGTTGCCTGAACTGGGCAAAGGATTGTGCTACCTGCACGTCGGCCTTATCGGACATGCCCGAGGTAATTGCCGACAGATATTCGGGAGAAATGTCGGTGCTTCGCAGCGGTGTCTCCGTGTCTGCTGAGACAAGCATGCGCTCGGGGATATAGTGCAGGATTCTCATGATGTCACACTTTGTGGCAGATGAAGTTGTATTTGTCTGCCAATAGGTATCTGATCTTGTTCTGTAGTTCTTTCCAGATCGTGACGATCTCGAACGGTAGAATTTTCCATGCAGGGATCTGCTCACCAAACAGTTTGCAACCTCTCTGAGCAAAGATGCTGCGTATCAAGAGGGTGACGACGAGAGCCACAGTGGCACATCCGATGAACAGCCATCCTTTCCCTTCCGATGGCTGTGTCGCCAGCAGGAAGCCTCCATAGGCAAAGCTAGCCATGATGAGCAGGATCGTCAGGTGCAGGGCGCATTGATCCATCCATACAGGCAATCGGTACCCGAAAGAACGTGCGAGATGTCTGCGTGTCTCCATGTAATACAGATGACGGTTACGATTCTGCTTGTTGGTTGGTGCATCCTCAATAATCCATGCATTAGGATCCGTCACGGTGGCCACGTTTCCATGTTCTGCGAACTTATTCACGATGAAATCATATTCCCCACGGATATACTTGAGGTTACCCTCGAAGCCTCTGCCATCGAGGAAAAGGGTCTTGCGGAACATCAGGTTCCCCGGCTCACAGCGATAGGCGATGCCCCGTTGTGCTTTCCGCAGGATATATCGCTGGTTTATCAGTCGTTCGAAACGCTGGTAGTCGGAGGCTTCATCATCATAGTTGCTATAGCCGATGATAAGGTCGGTTCCTGCTGCAGCCTGCCGTGCCATATGCTTCAGCCATTGGTCGGATGACGGCTGACAAGTGGCATCCGTCATCAGCACCCAGTCGTTCTTGGCCGCCTTCACACCTAAGGTTACCGCGAGTTTTTTTCTGCTCATATAGCGTGAAGTATCGGGGATGAACGTCATGTAGAGATTGGAATGACTGTTGGCAAACTGTTTCAGCACATCATCGGTGTCATCTTCCCCTTTACTCACCACGGCAATCACCTCATAGCCAGAGGGGTAGTCCTGTGAAAGGATGGCGGGCAGATGACGTTCCAGTTCTCGTGCATTATCATGAACGGTAAGAAGTACCGACAGTGGAGGCAGCTTCTCATCCTCCTTGGGGGATAACGCCTCCTCACCGGTCCTTACCTTCCTGAAGAAAATGTTCATCATCGGTGTGACGATGGCAGTCACGATGACGACCGCGCAGATAATCAATGTTACTGTATCAAATGGCATCATTTATAAATCCTCTGTTATGTATCCCTTGGGTAGCTGACGGCAATTATAGCCTGAAGCCATGATCTCGCCGTAAGCCCCCGCCGAGCGCAAGGCGATGAGGTCACCACGGTGTGTCCGGTTGATGTCTATATGTTTGGCAAAGACATCCGTTGACTCGCAAATTGGTCCCACCACATCGTACGCCTCGAAAGGCTCATCGCTGCTGATGTTCTCGATCTTATGATATGCCTGGTACAGGGCAGGACGGATGAGGTCGGGAAATCCCGCATCCACGATGGCAAACTTCTTATATGAGCCTTCCTTAATATATAAGGTGCGGGTAATCAGACTGCCACATTGTGCCACCACAGCACGCCCTAATTCGAAATGAAGCGTCTGCCCGTGACGGAGCTTCAGTTTCCTCGCATACGTATCGAAATAGGATTTGAAATCGGGAATGGGAACACGGTTGGGGTGTTCGTAATCCACGCCAAGACCGCCACCCACATTGATGTGCTCCACATGGATATGGTGACTCTCCAGCTGGTTCTGTAAGTCATTTACACGATTACATAGCGCCTCGAAGTCACCCATGTCGAGAATCTGCGAACCGATATGGAAATGTAGTCCTACGAACTTGACATTTGTCAATTTATCGGCCTTGCTGATCACCGTCTCCATATCACGCATGGCGATACCGAACTTGTTCTCTGCCAGTCCTGTGGTGATATTCGCATGGGTGTGTGCTCCGATGTTCGGGTTCAGACGGAAAGCCACGCGAGCTATCTTCCCCTTAGCAGAGGCGAGCTCGTTGATGACCTCCAGTTCCGGGATGCTTTCTACATTGAAGCAGAAGATGTCATTGTCCAGTCCCAGATTGATCTCCCAGTCGCTTTTCCCTACACCGGCATAGACGATTTTTCTGGCTGGGAATCCGGCTGAGATGCATGCCCGTATTTCCCCACCGCTGACACAGTCGGCACCCAATCCTGCTTGGCAGATAATGTTCAACACCTTAGGGTTGGCATTGGCCTTAATGGCATAGTGAACGCAGAACCCCTCGTGCTTCCCCACCTCGGTATTGATTGCCCTCAGGGTGTCGCGTAGCAGTTGCGTATCGTAATAGTAGAACGGTGTCTCTATCTTTCTGAATTTCTCAATGGGGAATATTCCTTTGCCCTTCCCCTTGGGCAGTGGTCTTTGATTCATATATCCTACGAATACTTGTGTTTGGTGTTGTTTTGAGTTGTTTATTTATTTATTAAATAATGTATCGCTCAGACTCTGCAGTGCACGTTTCTTATCGGCTGCTTTGATCAGGAACGAGATGTTGTAGTTGGAACCACCGTAGGAGATCATGCGTACAGGAATGTTCTTCATCGCATCGGTGGCGAGGGTCTCGAAGCCCACATTGCTCCAGTCGAGATCACCCACGACACAGATGATGCACATGTCGGTGTCAACGGTCACTGTTCCATACTTCTTCAGCTCATCCACGATGTCATTCAGATGGGCATCGTTGTCGATACTCATGCTCACACCGACTTCTGAGGTAGCCACCATGTCAATGGCGGTCTGATAGCTCTCGAAGATCTCGAACACCTTGCGAAGGAATCCAGTGGCGAGGAGCATGCGTGAGCTCTTGATCTTGATGGCAGTGATATTGTCCTTGGCAGCCACAGCCTTGATCTTTCCGCGCACGGTCACGTTGTCGATGATGGTTCCTGGGGCATCGGGCTCCATGGTGTTCTTCAGACGTACGGGGATACCAGCGAACTTAGCAGGCTGCACACAGGTGGGGTGCAGGATCTTTGCTCCGAAGTAAGCCAGCTCTGCAGCCTCCTCGAAATGTAGCTGGCGTACAGCCTCGGTCTTGTCCACCACGCGTGGATCGTTGTTGTGCATACCGTCGATATCGGTCCAGATCTGTATCTCGTCGGCATTGATGGCAGCACCGATGAGTGAGGCTGTATAGTCAGAGCCGCCACGTTCCAGGTTATCCACCTCACCGTAGGCATTGCGGCAGATGAATCCTTGGGTGAGATACACCTGATAACCTTCGTTCTCTTCCAGTACTTTGGTCAGTTTCTCCTTGATATAGCCGGGATCCGGCTCACCGTTCTTGTCGGTGCGCATGAAGTCGAGAGCCGACAGCAGGACAGCATTGATGCCCTGTTCCTGCATGTAATTCACTACCATATTGGTGCTGATGATCTCTCCCTGGGCCACAATACTCTTCTCCTCGAAGCTGGTGAACAGATCCTTCGTGAACGAGCGCAGGTACATGAACTCCCCTTTGAGGAATTCGCGCGTCTTCTGCTTATACTCTTCGGTGGCATACAGAACGTCCACATGTTCCATGTACTTCTGCTCCAGACGGTTGATGACATCATTCGCTCCCTCTGGGTTCTTCTTGTACAGGTAGTTGCTGATCTCCACGAGGGAATTGGTCGTTCCCGACATGGCAGAGAGCACGATAAACACGGGTTCATCACTTCTTGTTACCAACTGTGTAACGCTCTTCATGCGTTCAGGCGTGCCCACGGAGGTACCGCCGAATTTCATTACTTTCATATCTTTATTCTTTATTGTTATACTTTCATCACTTAACTGTCAACTCTCTTCCCCCTCTTCGGTCAAATCCATTTTGTTATAGTCGTTTGTCACGTCCTGCATACTTCCGTCCTTGCAGCGATAGACGATTCCAGGGAACTTGTCGAGCATGGGGATGTTGTGGGTTGTCATGACGATGGCCGTGCCTGTCTGACTGATCTGCTTCAGCAGACTAACAATATAGGCGGCAGTCTCTGGATCGAGATTTCCTGTCGGCTCGTCGGCGATGATCACCTTCGGCTTGTTCAGGATGGCACGGGCTATAGCAATTCGCTGCTGCTCACCTCCCGACAGCTCGTGGGGCATCTTGTCCTTTTTCTCGAGCATTCCCACCAGGTCGAGCACCTCGTCGATACGTTCCTCGATGACTTTCTTGTCTTTCCATCCTGTGGCTTTGAGGACGAACCGGAGGTTCTTCTTCACAGTCCGGTCGTGGAGCAGCTGGAAATCTTGAAAAATGATTCCCATTTCCTTCCTGAGGGCAGGAATCTCCCTGCGACGTATGTCCGTTACGTCACGACCGAGCACCATGGCTTGTTCTGCGCTTTCGATATCCAGCTCGCAATAAGTGGTCTTTAGCAGGGAACTCTTCCCGGATCCCACCTTTCCGATGATATAGATAAATTCCCCTTCATCCACATGGAAGTCGATGTCTTTGAGTACGCAGACATCCTCTTGGAAAATACTTACTTTCTTATATTCAATGAGCATAGCTAATATATGACGATTAACTGTTATCTATTTCAACAGCCGTTACGGCAGTCTTATTTCATCTCACCTTTGCTCTTGGCCACACGACGTTTCTTGTCCCATTCGGGATCATGGCGCTTCGCCAGTTCTGCTGCCACGTCCTCGATTCGCATGCCTTTACTCGTGAGCAGTACCAGGAGGTGGTACATCAGGTCGGAAGCCTCGTAGGTCAGTTTGTCATTTGTCCCGTTACAGGCTTCGATGACCGTCTCTAAGGCCTCTTCGCCCACTTTCTGTGCAATCTTGTTCACCCCATCGCGGAACAACTTGGTGGTATAGGATCCTTCAGGCATCTCTTGATGGCGCTTCTCGATGAAGTCTTGCAGTTCCGTCAGGAAGAGGAGGGGATTGGTCTCATTGGTCTCTCCCCAGCAGGTGTCGGTGCCTGTATGACAGGTGGGTCCCTGAGGGTGCACCTTCACCAGGAGCGTGTCATCATCACAGTCGTTTTGGATACTCACCAGGTTCAGGAAGTTACCACTCGTCTCGCCCTTGGTCCACAGACAGTTGCGCGACCGGCTCCAGAAGGTGACATGTCCCGTTGCAAGGGTCTTGTCGTAGGCTTCCTGGTTCATGAAGCCGAGCATCAGCACATTCTTCGTTGTGGCATCCTGCACGATGGCCGGTACAAGACCGTTCAATTTCTCAAAATCTATTTTCATTTTTCTCTGGTTTCTCTGATTAATCTGAATGCTATCACATTCTCACGTTGATTCCTTCATCATGGAGATAGGCTTTCAGTGTCAGGATGGGGATTTCACCAAAGTGGAAGACACTGGCTGCCAGGGCTGCATCGGCCTTGCCCTTGATGAACACATCACGGAAATCCTCCATCTTCCCTGCACCTCCACTGGCGATGATGGGGATACTCAGGTTGTCGGCCAGTTGTGCTAAAGCTTCGTTGGCATAGCCAGCCTTCACACCATCGTGATTCATACTGGTGAACAGGATTTCACCGGCTCCCCGTTCCTGTACTTCGTGTGCCCAGTCGAAGAGACCCAGCTCCACCCGTTCCCGACCACCTTTCACGTAGCAATGCCATCCGTCGGGATCCAGACGGGCATCGATGGCGCAGACACATACCTGTGATCCGAATCGTCGGGTGATCTCATCGATCAGGGCAGGCTGTCGGATGGCAGCAGAGTTAATACTGATCTTATCGGCACCGGCATAGAGCAGTCTTTCCACATCTTCCAATGCGTTGATTCCTCCTCCCACGGTGAAGGGGATGTTGATGGTCTCTGCCACCCGAGTCACCATCTCTGTGAATGTCTTGCGCCCTTCGAACGAGGCGGTGATATCGAGGAACACCAGTTCATCGGCACCTTGCTCACTGTAGGCTTTTCCCAGCTCTACCGGATCACCGGCATGGCGCAGGTTTACGAAATTGGTTCCTTTTACGGTCTGCCCGTCTTTTACATCGAGGCACGGAACAATTCTTTTGGCTAATCCTTTGTTCATGGGATGAATGGGATTGATAGGGTTGTTTGTAGCTGGGAGATATCGATGCGGCCTTCATAGAAAGCCTTACCGAACACCACAGCAGGAATTCCTTTGCGCTGCAGCTCCAGGATATCATCGGTGCACGACACTCCACCGCTGGCGATGAGATGCAGACTGGGATAGGCTGCCATGATCTCCTGATAGAGAGGGATGGCAGGACCGCCCAGTGTACCGTCTTTCGAGATCTCTGTACAGAGCACGTTTTTCACACCGTGTTCCACGTATTTCTTCAGGAAGGGGAGCAGTGCTTCGTTGGAGTCTTCTTTCCAGCCATTGATGCTGATCATGCCATTGCGTACATCGGCACCCAGGATCATCTTGTCGGCACCGAACCGCTCAATCCATGAGAGAAAGAGATCAGGCTGTGTCACGGCGATGCTTCCCACCGTCACCATGGCTGCGCCGTTCTCGAAGGCGATGCGGATATCCTCCTCGGTCTTGATGCCGCCTCCGAAGTCCACTATCAGGTTCGTATCCGACGTGATACGTCGGAGTACATCAACATTCACGATATGCTTCGATTTGGCACCGTCGAGGTCAACGACATGGAGACGTTTGAATCCCATCTCTTCGAACTCCTGTGCCACCTCTGCCGGGTCGTCGCGATACACCGTTTTCTGGTCGTAGTCGCCTTTGGTCAGTCGCACGCATTTCCCGTCGATGATGTCGATAGCAGGTATCAGTTCTATATTATTCATAATTCTTCATTCAGAATGCCCAATGTTCAATGTTCAAAGACCCAAAAAGTTCTTAAGGATCTGTTCTCCAACCTTTCCGCTTTTCTCTGGGTGGAACTGGCATGTGTAGAAATTGTCCTTGTGCAGGGCAGCGGAGTAGGGCAGGATGTAGTCGGCCACGGCAAGGGTGTGCTCACAAAGGGGGACGTAATAGCTGTGTACGAAATACACATAGGGATCATCCTCCAGTCCTGCAAACAGGTGTCCCTTTTCTTGCTTCTCTCCTCTCACCTCCAAACAATTCCATCCCATGGCGGGCACTTTGTCTTCGTGACGTTGCGGACGGAAACGTTTCACATCCACATCGAAGACGCCGATGCAATCCACGTCACCTTCTTCAGAATGGCGGCACAGCAGTTGCTGTCCGATGCAGATTCCCAATACCGGTTGCTTCAGAGATCGGATCACCTTCGTCAGACCGTGGGCATGCAGGTATTCCATGGCGCCCCGTGCCTCTCCCTGTCCTGGAAAGATCACATGACTGGCATGGCGCAGTACCTGAGGGTCGTCGGTGAGCACAGGCTCAATGCCCAGTCGTCTGACGGCGTTCACCACGGAATAGACGTTTCCTGCATTATATTTTACGATAGCTACGTTCATTTTGATTTTTTTCTTCTCTAAGAATTAGACGAATTGGTCGAATGATCTGTGCGCGGTCCCCATCTTTTGCCTCTTGCTTCTCAACTAAAAATAATCGTCTTGTTGTTATAGGTGAGAATTTTCCGTTGGATATGTTTGGATACGGCATGCGAGAGCACAATCTTTTCCAGATCCTTGCCTTTGAGCACCAGACTCTCTGGCGTGTCCTTATGGGTGATGCGCGTCACATCCTGCTCGATGATCGGTCCTGCATCTAAGTCTGCTGTCACATAATGACTGGTAGCTCCGATAATCTTCACACCACGCTCCCATGCCTGATGATAGGGTTTTGCTCCGATGAAGGCAGGCAGGAACGAGTGGTGGATGTTGATGATGTGGTGGGGGTAGTTGGCAATCATCTCGTCGCTGATGATCTGCATGTAACGGGCCAGTACGATGAAAGTCACTTTCTTCTCCTTGAGCAGCGCCATTTCCTCGGCTTCCACCTCGGCCTTGTTAGAATGGTCTTTCTTTATGCTCCACACGTAGTAGGGAATGCCGAACTGCAGTGCCACGTAACGGAGGTCTTCATGGTTGGAGATGATACAAGGTATCTCCACATCAAATTCTCCTGCCTTCCAACGTGCCAACAAGTCGTACAGACAATGGCTCATTTTCGACACGAAGATGGCCATGCGTGGCTTCTCGTCATTATAGTACAGACTGAAAGTCATCTGGTACCGCTGGGCATAGAGTGTTTCGACATACTCTTCAATTTTATCACGAGGCACGAGGAAGTTATCAAGCTCCCATTCAATGCGCATGAAGAAAACACCATCCTGACGGTCAACATATTGGTCGAGATAGACGATGTTACCGTTGTTATCCGTGATGAACTTGGTGATTTCTGCAATGATGCCAGGCTGATCTGGGCAATGCAGAAGCATAATAGCTGTGGGTTTCATTCCTTCTTTACCTGTCTTTAGCTGATTGTTCAATTCTCTCTTGTTCATATCGGATGCAAAGTTACAAATAAATCTTCATCCATGCAAGCGCGTGCGCGTTTAATTATGTATTTTAGAAGCTATTTTTTCAGTGGCACGTTTTCAGAAGAGTGTTTGTGGAAGAAAAATGAGCGTGCATCTATTTTTCTGAAAACGTTGTTTTTAGGTTGCGGAAACAATGTTTTTGACTTCAAAAACGACATTTGTCATGTTTCAATCAAACCCATCAAAATCACTCCCCCTTTTTTATAAAAGCCAGTCGGTGCGTCTTTCCCCGCTGGTCAAGGGTGTATAGCACATACATGCCGTTTTGTAACGTGCTAACATCAAGATGGTTCCCACGGCGCATCAATGTGGTGACGGCATTCCCGGCAAGTGCCTTTACGAGGATCATGTCGGTGTCGAGCTCCATGGATTTGTCGGGTAGGATTGCATATTGACCGTTGTCCTCAATCCATGGGAGATCCTGCCGTATCCGTTTGGGATGGACTCCTTTGGTGGAAGGACGCATATATGTGGCTCTCACCGTGTTGGCTTCAGCCGTACTTTCGGAGAAATGGGGGAAGCCCATGCGTTCCATTCCGTTTTGTGCGTAGTTGAAGATGCGCAGGTAGTCGTAGATGCCCTGGTGGTTGTCTAACAGGAACTTGGCGCGGAAAAAGCACTGTCCGAGTCCTAGCTGACGGCATATGTTTAGCTGTCGTTTCACCTCATCAATCTTCCAGTTGCCCTCTCTGCGGTCAAGGAGATATACGGCTAGTCCTGCTGCAACTTGTCCTGTGTAACTCTGTTCCATCCAGTCGATGGCGAAAGGGTAGAAGTTGTTGTCCTTGAAATAGAGCATCGGGTAGAGTTGGTCCATCAATCCTGTACGAAGCCACATCTGTGCATCCTGACAGACGGTGGTGCGGGCGTTCCATCCCCGGGAGGGATAACGGGTGAGATCGTCGTGCTTTCCAAGAGGAGAGCATGACAGTTTCACCTGCGGTTTGATGGCTTTGATTCTACTGTGAATTTTTCTGACGATTCTTGTAATATTCTCCCGTCCTTGTTGCTTACTCACGCGCATCTTCCAATTCTCGGGATATCGGATATAGTCGAGATGGATTCCATCGATGTTATAGTTTTTCGTTATCTCAGCGCATATATCTGCAATGATATCAGCGGTTTGTGGTAGCTCTGGGTTTAGGTATCCATCCTCTCCGATCTTCCTTAGAAGAGAGGGACTTTTGCGGCGCATCTGCTGACAGCCGATCCCGTTCCATTTTCCCATGGGAATGGTTACTACCCAGGCGTGAATCTCCATTCCTCTTTTATGACATTCTTCGATAGCGAAACGCAGTGGGTCATAGCCGGGGCTTACCCCTGGTTTCCCTGACAGACAGCCGTCCCAGGGCTCCAGTTTCGAGGGGTAGATAACACTGCCGCGAATACGGGTTTGGAGTAAGATGGTATTGATGTTCACTGCTTTCAATCGGTCGAGCATGTTCGTCAGCTCGCGTTTCTGCTGTTCGATGGTGGAGGGGTTGGCAGCATTGGCATAATGGCGGGGCCAGTCGATACCACCGATAGTGGTAAGCCAAACTGCTCGGATTTCACGGTCGGCTGATAGTGGCTGAGAACCGTATCTGGCCTTTGCCTGTGCCATGGTTTCCAGGGCTGTTCCTGTTGTGAGGAGCAATATAATGAGCAATAGAATTCTCTTCATAACACACTCTCTTGGTTGTTAAGGTTGCAGGATGGAAAGACTGCACTCTTACTTTGACGGTGCAAAAGTACTAAAAAACTTCGACTTTTAACAACCTGCTTCAAGTTTTTTTCTAAACCGCCTCGGTGAAGGTAGCTTCATTCGGCCCCATCCATACTATCCCCCCCTCTTAGGGGGATAGGTATGGGGCCTTGAAGCCTTCACCTCGGCGAGGAGATTTTGGCAAGTGAAAAACGACAATTAATGATGCCTTTTTTGTAATCAAACTATATGACTTTCACATCAAAACTATATGACTTTCACAGTAAAACTATATGACTTATGCGGTAAAACTATATGAGTTTTTGGCTGGTTGTTATTCTTTTAAGTCATCATGTGAATCAATGTTTAAGGATATTTCAGGATGTTCTTAATTGTTTTTCCCGATGGGCGTATCTTTGCAAACCACAGAATTATTCAGATTTATGATGCCGAAAGAAGTATTCTGCACAAAATGTTGGGATATTATTTCATGGAATCAAATCTTTTTCGTACTTTTGCAGTATCTAAAACGTATAATCGTAACAAGCATAGAAAATGATCACATTTGTACTGAGTCTCTTTGCATTGGTCATAGGCTACATGGTCTATGGCAAGTTTATTGAGAAAGTGTTTGGTCCTGACGACAGACCCACGCCTGCTGTGGCTAAGGCCGATGGTGTGGATTATATCGTTCTTCCTGGGTGGAAGATTTTCATGATCCAGTTCCTGAACATTGCGGGAACGGGACCGATCTTCGGTGCCATCATGGGTGCGAAGTTCGGTCCTGCCGCCTACCTGTGGATCGTATTGGGTTGTATCTTCGCCGGTGCGGTGCACGATTATCTGAGTGGTATGCTCTCCATGCGTAACGGCGGTGCCGGACAGCCTGAGCTGATCGGTCGTTACTTAGGTAAGACCACGAAGAACGTGATGCTTGTGTTCTCCGTCTTCCTGCTGATGATGGTGGGTGCGGTGTTCGTATATAGTCCTGCCCTGATCTTGGGTAAGATGTGCAGCGACGGTCTTACCTGGGTCTATATTTGGTGTGGTATCATCTTTGTTTACTATATCATTGCCACAATGCTCCCCATCGATAAGATCATCGGAAAGATCTACCCCTTGTTTGCCATCTCCATGCTGTTCATGGCCGTGGCCTTGATGGCGGTGCTATTTGTCAAATGGCCTGCGCTGCCCGAACTCTACAACGGAGTCAGCGGTGAGGGATTCACCACGCCGATCTTCCCAGCTCTGTTCATTACCATCGCCTGTGGCGCGATTAGTGGCTTCCATGCCACACAGACACCACTGATGGCACGCTGCGTGAAGAGTGAGAAGATGGGACGTCCGATGTTCTACGGTGCAATGATCACCGAAGGACTGGTGGCCTTGATCTGGGCTACGGTGTCGATGTATTTCTTCTATGGTGGGGCAGCCCAGGAATTAGGACAGCCCCTGACTCTGCAGGCACCAGAGGTGGTGACGACAGTGAGTCAGGGATGGCTGGGAACCTTCGGCGGTATCCTCGCTCTCCTCGGTGTGGTGGCTGCTCCGATTACCAGTGGTGACACCGCATTGCGTTCCGCACGACTAATCATTGCGGAGTTCATCCATTTGGAGCAGAAAACCATCATGAAACGTATATGGATCTGTATTCCGCTGTTCGGCGCTACCTTGCTGTTGCTGTTCTATAACATCGAGAACCCCGATGGCTTCAATGTTATATGGAGCTACTTCGGCTGGGCAAACCAGACGCTGGCGGTGTTCACCCTCTGGGCCATCACGGTATATCTGGTGCGGGAGCGCAAACCCTTCTGGGTAACGCTGCTGCCGGCACTTTTCATGACGGTAGTGTGCTCCACCTTCCTGATGATCTCCAAGAACGCCTTCGGCTTCGACATGACAGTGGGCTATGCTGTGGGTGGTGCAGCCCTGATCATTGCTGTTGCGTGGTTCTGCGGGTGGTACAGGAAACAGGTAAACAATTGACAATTATAATTACGAAGAATCATTAATTAACCCTATAGATTATGAAGAAAATTGCAATGATGCTCATCGCTCTGACGATGACAATGGCCGTTCAGGCACAGTATTATCGTTCGAACAGAAGTACGACTCCTTTCTCGGAGGGGAAATTCTATGTAGGTGCCTCGCTGACAGGTCTTGACCTGAGCTATAGCGGCATCGACAAGTTCAAGGCTGCCGGTTCCGCTCATGTGGGATATTTGGCCCTCGACAACCTGATGATCACAGCTGAGGCGGGACTTGACTGCTCTGACGACAAGTGTCATTCGTTTGTGGCAGGTGCCGGCGGACGTTACTACATAGAGCAGAACGGACTGTTCCTCGGTGCGAAGGTGAACTACGTACATGGCTTCAAGAGCTATAACGACGTGATGCCAGGCGTGGAGGTGGGCTATGCCTTTTTCCTGAGCAGAACCGTCACCGTGGAGCCCTCTGTTTACTACAACCAGAGCTTTAAGAAACACTCAGACTACAGCAGAATCGGTCTGAAACTCGGAATCGGTGTTTATCTCTAATCCTTACGCCTATGTTGTCTGTGAATGAATTGGAAGATCGCCTGATCGATCTCTCCTTTGCCGAAGATATCGGTGACGGTGACCATACCACGTTGTGCTGCATCCCCGAGGATGCCATGGGAAAGAGTCGTCTGCTCATCAAGGAGGACGGTATCCTGGCTGGCGTGGAGGTGGCGAAGAAGGTGTTCGCACGTTTCGACCCAACCATGCAGGTTGAGGTGCTGATGGAGGATGGTACCCCGGTGAAGAAAGGGGATGTGGCCATGATCGTAACGGGAAAGGTACGCTCGCTGCTGCAGACCGAACGACTGATGCTGAACATCATGCAGCGCATGAGCGGTATTGCTACGATGACGAACCGTTATGTGAAACGGTTGGAGGGTACACATACCCATGTGCTCGACACCAGGAAG
Source organism: uncultured Prevotellaceae bacterium (assembly GCA_902768785.1). GTDB lineage: Bacteria > Bacteroidota > Bacteroidia > Bacteroidales > Bacteroidaceae > Prevotella. The sequence continues at coordinate 37,941 of CACXMM010000007.1, read as the reverse complement.
ACCACTCCGGGTATGCGCATGCTGGAGAAGCAGGCCGTGAAGATCGGTGGTGGCGTGAACCACCGCATCGGACTGTTCGACATGATTCTCCTGAAGGACAACCATGTGGATTTCTCTGGGGGCATCGCCAATGCCATCAACCGCTGTCATGAGTACCTGAAAGCCAAGGGTCTTGACCTGAAGATCGAGATTGAGGTACGTAACTTCGATGAGTTGCAACAGGTACTCGACTGTGGTGGTGTGAACCGCATCATGCTGGATAACTTCTCCGTAGCCGACACGAAGAAGGCGGTGGAGATCATCGGTGGCCGTTTTGAGACCGAATCGAGCGGTGGCATCACCTTCGACACGATACGCGACTATGCTGAGTGTGGCGTTGACTTCGTCTCCGTGGGTGCGCTCACCCATTCGGTGAAAGGTCTCGACATGAGCTTCAAGGCATGTTAGCGGCACTCTTCCTGGCCGCTGTGCTGCAGTTTCAATCGCCCGTCAATTACCCGGTTACATTGGCGGGCAATTTTGGTGAGCCACGGCCTCACCATTTCCACGGTGGTCTTGACATTAAAACAGGGCAGTCTGTGGGGAAACCGATCTTCGCGATCGGGGAGGGGTATGTGTGTCGTGTCACCATCGGACTCTATGGCTTCGGGAATGCGGTGTATGTGCAGCATCCGAACGGCTATACCAGTGTCTATTGTCATCTGAAAGGGTTCCATCCCGTGTTACGTGCCGCCGTGAGCCGTTACCGTAGGGCACATGGGGAACGGGATGTGATCGATGAATACAAGAATCCCTCCACACCGGCGGATATCCGCCTTGCTCCCACGGAATATCCTGTGGCACAGGGACAGCTCATCGCTGTCAGCGGGAACACAGGAAGCAGTCAGGCTCCTCACCTGCATATGGAGGTTCATGAGACACGTACGTGGAACATGGTGGATCCCTTGGACGTGATACCTAACCTGATCAAGGACACCACACCGCCCATGGCCCATGCCTTCAAGGCTTATCCCATGACAGGTGAGGGGGTGTTCAACGGTACGTCTCAACAGCAGTCATTCTCCTTCACTGCCCATCATCTCAGTCAGCCTTTCACGGCTTGGGGGAAGGTGGGCTTCGGAATCTGGGCGAACGATTATATGGAGGAGTCGTATAATAAATATGGTGTGCGGAAAACGGAGCTGACCGTTGATGGTAATATCGTATTCTCTTCAGTCGTTGATCATGTGCCCATGCGCTGCAACAGGATGGTGAACTCCTGGGGTGACTACCCCTTTTTCCGTTATGCGGGGGTATGGTTCTTGAAATCCTTCATCGAACCCGGGAATACGTTGCCGATCCTTCAGGCTGACAGCAACAGGGGCATGGTGGATTTCAATCAGGAGAAAGACTATCATTTGGTCTATACACTGACGGATTTCTTCGGGAATCAGGCACAGTATTCGTTTACGGTGAGAGGACAGCAACAGATGATACCTCCCTCACGACAGCGACATGCGCCGTGGGTGCTCCATTGGGACAGGATGAATTATTTCCAGATGCCTGGTGTGCAGCTGGCCGTACGTCCAGGACTGCTTCCCGATGATGTGGAGATGACTCCTACTGTGATCCGTCATACTCAGGCGCTCTCTGATGCGTACCGTTTCAGTGATGTGTCGTATCCGCTCTTTGATTATGCGGTGCTCTCGATCCGTCTCGACAAGAGTGTTGCCGACACCAGCCGTCTGTGTATTCTCGGTGAGGGGGAGCGTGAGATCGATGCTACCTACCACGACGGATGGGTGACGGGAAAGATCCGTGACTTGGGCATGACTTATGAGATCGGATATCGTAAAACCCTGACTTACAACAGATAAAGAAATTGTTCTACATCAAATGTTTATCACATGAAAAAACTATTATTGACCTTCGGCATGCTGTGTGCTGTTGTCTATGCCTCAGCGTGCACCAACCTTATAGCAGGAAAGAATGCCACTACCGATGGTAGTGTGTTCTGCTCTTACAGTGCCGACAGCTATGGTATGTTTACGGGCTTGTGCCATTATCCGGCTGGGAAGCATGCTGCCGACGAGAAACGATGGATCATCGACTATGACACGGATGTGAATCACGGATGGATTCCTGAGGCGCCTGTCACGTATAACGTGATCGGAAATATCAATGAGTATCAGGTGTCGATCGGTGAGACGACCTTCGGTGGACGCGAGGAGATGGTGGACACCACCGGTATCATCGACTACGGCAGTCTGATGTACCTCGGACTGCAACGTGCCAAGACTGCACGGGAGGCCATCCTCGTGATGACTTCCTTGGTGGAGAAATATGGCTATAACTCTGAAGGGGAGACATTCACCATCTGCGACCCCAATGAGGCGTGGATCATGGAGATGATGGGTACGGGCACCCCGGGGACAAAATACCATACAGCCAAGGCACCACGTGTGGTATGGGTGGCCCTGCGCATTCCTGATGACTGCATCTGTGCGCATGCTAATCAGAGTCGTATCACCACCTTCAACCAGAAGGACAAGAAGAATGTGATGTTCTCCAAGGGGATGATCCAGTATGCACGTGACATGGGTTGGTTCAGCGGTAAGGATTCGGAGTTCTCGTTCAATGCCGCCTTTGCAGCACCCGACTTCTCTGGTCGCCGTGCCTGTGAGGCTCGTGTATGGAGCTTTTTCAATCATTTCTCCAATGATATGGACCGCTATGTCGATTACGCAGCAGGTATCGTGAAAGATGCGGAACCGATGCCGTTGTGGATCGTTCCCAACAGGAAGGTATCATTGCAGGACATGGAAGCATGTATGCGTGACCATTACGAAGGGACACCCTTCGACCTGAGTAACGATATGGGACAGGGCCTATGGGAGATGCCTTACCGTATCACACCATTGAGCTTCAAGGTGGGTGACAAGAAATATTTCAACGAACGACCCATCTCCACGCAACAGGCGGGATTCTCGTATGTGTGTCAGCTGCGCTCATGGCTGCCCAATGCCATCGGTGGTATCATCTGGTTCGGTAACGACGATGGTAACATGGTGGCTTACACTCCGGTCTATTGCAGCTCTACACGACAGCCGGAATGTTATAACACACCGGGTGCAGATGATGTGACGTTCTCTGGCAAGAACGCATTCTGGGTATGCAACTGGGTGAGTAACATGGTGTATCCACGTTACTCGCAGATGTTCCCGTCATTAAAAGAGGTGCGTGACTCTTTAGAGAACTCGTACTTTGCTGCACAGAAAGGGGTAGAGGAGAAGGCGATGGCTCTCTATGAGAAGAACCCTGCCGAGGCTGTGTATTTCCTGAATAACTATGGTATCGAGAAGGCACAGCAGATGCTGGCACGCTGGAAACAGCTGGGATGGTATCTGGTGGTGAAATACAACGACATGGTGGTCAAACCCGAGAAAGACGGGAAATTCCTGCGTACGGAAACAGGACTGGGGGCTACTGTGAAGCGCACGGGGTATCCCGAAAAAGTGGCAAAGCAGCTGATAGAAACCACAGGCGACCGCTTTGCGGTGCCTGAAGAGAAATAGTTTTCGTTAAATCGTTATACCGATATTTCGTTATATCGATATTCCGATATACCGTTATACCGATATACCGTTATAACGAAACACTTCATTCTCATCAATACTGTCGGAGAGCAGCGAGCAACTCGTTGTTCTCCGATTTGTTTCCAACGGTGATGCGCAGACAGTTCTGACAAAGTTGCACACGGGTGCGGTTGCGCACGATGATGCCTTTGTCCACAAGGTAGTTGTATATCTTCTGCGCATCATTCACCTTTACAAGGAAGAAATTAGCTTCTGTGGGGTATATCTTCTCCGTGATGGGCAGCAGTTTGAAGTTCTGCATCATCCGCGAGCGTTCCTGTAAAAGCAGTTTCACCCATTTATCCACCTCATACGGGTCTTTCAGGGCTTCCATCGCCTGCTGCTGGGTGAGCTGATTCACATTATAGGGATATTTCACCTTATTATATAAGTTGATGATGGCTGGCTGCGCAAAGGCCATACCCAAGCGGATACCTGCACAGCCCCATGCCTTACTGAAAGTGTTCAGGACAATGAGGTTCGGATGCTGACTGAGTTCCAGACGGAAAGGCTTTTCGGCAGAGAAGTCACTGTATGCCTCGTCAACGATGACCAGTCCTTCGAACTGGTTGATGACCTTGAGAATCTCCTCGCGGTGGATGCTGTTACCTGTGGGGTTGTTGGGAGAACATATCCAGATGATTTTCGTCTTGTCATCGCAAGCAGCCAAGAGCTTCTCGGCAGAGATCTGGTAATGTTCGTCGAGTAATACCGGACGGTACTCGACATCATTGATATCAGCACATACCTTATACATGCCGTAGGTGGGCTCAATGGCTACCACATTGTCAATACCAGGACGGGTGAAGCAACGGTAGGGCAGGTCGATGGCCTCGTCACTTCCATTACCGAGGAAGATGCAGTCTTCACGCACTCCTTTTACCTGTGCTATCCGTTTCTTTAACTCTATCTGTAACGGATCGGGGTAACGGTTGAACGGTTGGTTATAAGGGTTCTCGTTGGCATCGAGAAACACATGGGCTACATGACCGCTATATTCATTGCGTGCACTGCTATAGGGGGCGAGGTTCCAGATATTGGGTCTTGTTAATTGTTCAAGGGGTTTCATGGGGTTGATGGGATTGATGGGCAATTATAGAGTGGTGATGTTTAATTATCAAGGGTTTATTTTCAATCGTCTAAGGCGCGGAGGCGCACGGTCATGGCATTCTTATGGGCTATCAGCTGTTCGTTCTCAGCCATTACCTCCACGGCACGACCGATACTGCGGATGCCTTCTTCGGTGAGGTGTTGGAAGGTAACTTTCCGGTTATAGCTGTCGAGATTCACACCACTATAGGCAGTGGCATAGCCGTGGGTGGGCAGTGTGTGATTGGTACCGCTAGCATAGTCGCCAGCACTCTCACAGGCATACGCTCCGAGGAATACGCTCCCGGCATTCACCACCTGCTCTGCCAGGACTTCATAGTCGTGTGTGGCCAGAATGAGGTGTTCGGGGGCATAGGCGTTGCTCAGTTCCATGGCCTCTTGCTTGTTGTGCACCAGTACCAAGGTGGAGTTCTCTAACGTCTTGGCAGCAATCTCCTTCCGTGGCAACTGTTCCAGTTGTTGACCGATTTCCTTTTTCACTTGATAGATCATCTCCTCGGATGTGGAGATCAAGAGAACCTGGGAGTCAATGCCGTGTTCTGCTTGTGACAGGAGGTCTGCTGCAACAAACACAGGATTGCTGGTCTCGTCAGCGATGACACAAACCTCAGAGGGACCAGCGGGCATGTCGATAGCCACGTCGTGAAGCGATACCTGTTGCTTGGCAGCCATCACGAACTGGTTACCAGGACCGAAAATCTTATAAACCTTTGGTACGCTTTCTGTACCGTAGGCCATGGCACCGATGGCTTGAACGCCTCCTGCCTTGAAAATCTTACTGACACCGGCTATGCGGGCAGCAGCCAGGATGGCTGGGTTCACCTTTCCCTCACGGTTGGGAGGTGTACATAGGACGATTTCACGACATCCGGCAATCTTCGCAGGGGTGGCAAGCATCAGGACTGTACTGAACAGGGGTGCCGTACCACCAGGGATGTAGAGTCCTACCTTCTCGATGGGTACGCTCTTCTGCCAGCAGGTCACACCTGGAGCCGTCTCCACACGAATACCCTCATAGCGCTGAGCCTCATGGAACGCCGCGATATCATGATGGGCGAGGCGCAGCGACTCCAGGAGCTCCTCACTCACCAAGTGCATGGCCTCGTCGATCTCTTGTTCGCTGACGGCCAGCTGCTCCAAGACCACATGGTCGAATTTCTCCTCGTAGGCTTTTACTGCTTCGTCACCGTTGGCACGGATGTCGTTCAGTACAGCTGCCACTGTAGCATTCAATTGTGAGACGTCCAGATGGGGGCGTTCCACAATCTTCGACCATTCATTTCTCTCAGGATATCGTATGATTCTCATTCTTCTCTACGAATTAGACTAATTAGACGAATTGTAATTCTTATTTTCAATTCTCAGAGTATCATCTTTTCGATGGGAGTCACCAGGATACCTTGTGCTCCTAATTCCTTCAGCTTCCCGATAATCTCCCAGAAACGTTTCTGGTCGAGCACGGTGTGCACAGAGCACCATTCCTCGTCGGCCAACGGGATGATGGTAGGACTCTTCAGTCCGGGCAGCACCTCGATGATCTCTTGAAGCTTGGCCTTTGGGGCGTTCATGCGCACATATTTCTTGTCCTCTGCCTGGCGCACAGCCTCGAAACGGAAAAGCATCTGCTGGAGAATCTCCTTCTTCTCATCGCTCATTTGCTTGTTACCGATGAGCAATGCCTCGCTCTTCATCACCACTTCCACCTCGCGCAGGTTGTTACTAACCAACGTACTACCGCTGCTCACGATATCGAAGATACCGTCGGCAAGTCCGATGCCCGGACTAATCTCCACACTTCCTGTGATGACATGGATATCAGCTTGTATATGGTGTTCCTCCATGAATCTCTTGAGGATGAAAGGGTAGGAGGTGGCAATTTTCTTTCCATTGAACCACTCCACACCAGGATAGTCGATGCTCTTGGGGATGGCCAGACTCAGACGACACTTGCTGAAACCTAACCGTTGGATGATCTCCGCATCTTCATGACGCTCCACAAACTCATTTTCGCCTACCACGCCAATATCGGCCACACCGCTGGCCACACTTTGCGGGATGTCATCATCGCGAAGATAAAGCACTTCGAGTGGAAAATTAGAGGATTGCACCAGTAGCGTGCGCTTGCTGGCGCTGATTTTAATGTCGGCTTCGGCCAGAAGATTCATCGTATCTTCGAACAGTCGCCCTTTGGATTGTACAGCTATCCTTAACATATTCTTTACTTATAAATTCGTATCTTTTTACCCTTTTTCCTTAAAGAGTTCATAAAAACGGTGCAAAGTTACGAAAAGTCGAGAGAAGAACAAAACAAACACGTTTGTTTTTTATTCCGAGACGTAGTAAGTTCGACATTTTATTGGCAAAGTTACGAAAAAACGAGAGAAGAGCCAAATTTATTTGAGCTTTTCCGAGTGCATAGTAAGTTCAGCATAGCTAAAGTTACGAAAAATCGAGTGCAGAACAAAACAAATTGATTTGTTTTTTCTTCTGACGGAGGAACTTTATAATCTCATGCCAAGGAAAGCTCGGACACGCCATTTATTTTGGTTGATGACCACCACGTCATCATCGAAGACGGAGTTGTTCATGACGAGGGTGGCACCGGCAAAGTAATGCGGTGAGAAGTTATGAACGATAGCGGCCCGTTCGTTGAAGATCATGTTGAAACGTATGTGCTGCGCTTTCTTACGATCACCGCGGACGGTCATGTTGTTACGGTTATAGACGACGAATGTGGGCAGCATGGAGAAATGCAGTAACCACTTCTTACTGAGCACCCAGTTGTAGCCGTAGCCACCACCGATGCCGAAATGACCTACATAGAGGCGTACAGTAGGGGCATTCGGATTTCTCTCTATCAGGTTGTCGTTTGTCTTGATGCTACCGCCCTGATAGCTGATGCCAGCCAGCCATGAACCAGCTGAGCGCCGCTGAATGTAACTCTGTGTAAACGCGGCAGGGAAAGAGAAACGGCGGTGGTTGAAGGTGTAATAGCCTGCTAAGTTCAGTACCTTCATCGTGACATCGCCCGCCAACAAGTGTTGCTCCCCTCTGTCGCCATGGATGTCACCTGCCAGCGATTCCGACCGCTGGTAACTCGCATCAAGACTCCAGCGGTTACTGTAGTAATTGAAATTGAACTCATAGTCTTTGTACAAACCTTTCCATTTACCGGGATTGATGGCCACGCCAACCCCTATCCCTCGGTAGATAGCTGCCAAGGAGAAGGTAGTCTTTTGACTGGTCTTGAGGTCGGCCTTCGAATAGATGTCATTGACGGTTCCTTTCGCATGGAAGGTGTTGCCCGTCTGGTTCATCCTTACTTTCAGTGTCAGTTTGCCATCGGGTCTTACCACATAGTTCGTGTCATAAGGGGTGCGATAGTAACGGGCTGCAAGCACACTGTCCATCCTTGTCCTGCGCTCCACCTGTGTCATCTTCTGTGCCTGGGCATCCATAATAGACGCCCATGCCATAATGACCATCATGATCCACGTTATCAATGGTTTCATATGCTGAATACTTTAATTCACGACACAAAACCCCACCAATCTACAGATGAACGGAAAAACCGAGACGTACCTCGAAGGTGTTTGCCTTCACGTCGTCGTAGTATTTGTAATAGGCAGCGGCTTGCAGTCCCTTCTCCACGCCCATCGAGATATTAGTGACACCACTGAGTTGCAGTCCTCGCAGTGGAGACGAGGAAATGTTGGAGAAACCCGAGAGCTGAAGACCCCTTGCACTTCTCGCATAGTTTGACAACATATTGGCCTGTAAGCCTTTCAGTGTGTCGGTGTTGCTGGTCACACCGATACTGAAATTGGTTACATGTGTGGTATCTTCCTGATGATTCTTCCCCAAGTCAATGGCGAGGCCATGACGTATTTGGGCTGAGGCTGCCGTAGCCAACATCAGTGTCGGGATAACCAATAATAGTTTGTGGTCAATTATCTTCATAATCATTCTATGGTAAAGACGGTGTTTCTTCTTATTCCCGTTTCTTCAAGCATTTCCAACAGGGACGGTTCAGAACAGACGGAAGGTGGCGCGCATGTTCAACACCGGCCAAACAGACATCTTCGAGATGTACCTGACAACACCGCCGTCGTCACCTTTCAGATCCTCATCCTTCAGTTCCTGATCTTGACAGGTTACCTTAGGCTTGCCCCAGAACTGTACGCCGAGGTCGCAGTTGAAGGCTACACGACTCTTCGTGGGAACGACACGGCCGAATCCAATACCCACATAGGGGCGGAAGGCCGCTACTTTGATGTGGGCATAGACATTACCATTCTCATCGGGAGTGAGGAAATAGTTGCCGAGGGTGTATCCGGCCTTTTGGTTGTCGGGCATGATACGGTTGTAGGCTGTCACGGCAGCGAGTGCCCCATCTTCCTTATTGTAGGCTTCGGCCACCTTCTCGCCTCCCAGATAAGCACCAGCCGTGATGCGGAACGTGCTTTGTTTCGAGGGATAGAAGTCGAACAGCAGGTGTCCTGTGGTCATGGAGAGCTTCCCTGTGACGGTAACGGTCTCGGGAAGCACCCTCTCTGCGAGAGCATTTCGATATTCTACTTCTAAGTCGGTGGTGTACTTAAACGGAAAAATGTCAGCACCGCCACGTACACTCACATAGGGCGTGATGGGCAAGCATAAGTCAGCTGTGATACCCGTTGTTCCAAGGCCCACAGACAAACTGGCATGGTTGAATAAACCCAGATCATCGTTTTCTTTTTCATTTTCCTGCGCCTGCGCGCTTACCACTGTCGTGATGGCGACAGCGATCATCGTTATATTTTTTCTCATATATTTATAAAAACATTAGTGTTATTCGTTAGCATTTTTTTTCGCCAAACGGAACTGGTAACGGTAAACGAGACAAGCCATTCCGAGATAGGCGGCAGCCTGAATCCATAGAATACGGATTTCCGGAAGAATCTGACTGAAACTGGCACCCATGGAATTGATACGGATAAAGGCTCGTACACCGAAGGTACTGGGGAAGAGCCAGGATACACCTTGCCAGTAACTGGGAATACTCGTCTGCGGCCATGACACACCCGTCAGGAAGAGTAGGGGTACAGAGACAAACACCATGATCAGCATCACGTTTTCGCGATAGCGCACGAGACAAGAGACGGTCATGCCGAAGAAGATGCTCGCCATTGTGTAGGGAATCAGCATCCATAACAGTGTCCATCCGTTAGCAAGCTGCGGGAATGAGAACATGCGGGGAACAGCCATGGAGAGATAGGCTGCGGCCACGGCACCGATCATCCCGTAGCAGAGGGCTTTGCCCCAGACAATGCGGTAGGCACCGCGGTAATGAGGATCATCATCGGGAATAAGCTGACCATTCCGATGGCGCTCACGGGCAGTACCTGCTGCCATGCCGATACCGAGGGCGATGGCCTGTTGCAGGAGGATCATGAGAACACCAGGCAGGACACATGAGCCGTAACCGCCCGAGGGGTTGAACATAGCCACTTCATCGACAGCCAGAGGCTGTGCGGTGATGACATCCTCGCGCTTGGTGAAATTTCCGGCCTTTTTGATTTTCAGTCCTGCACCGAGTCGTCCAGCCTCGATCATGGCGGTTTGATAGACCGCCTTGTAGGCAAGCATGAGCGACATGTCGCAATAGACGCTGACGGTGGCTTGTTCACCACGACTAATACGTGTGGCGAAGTCAGACGGGATGAGATAGATGCCTTTGACGAGCTGTCGGCTGATGAGCGAACGGGCCTCGTCAAGGTCCTCGGCATAGTATTTCACATGCACATCAGGTGTGGCATTGCAGTCGTTGATGAACTGACGCGAGAGGGCGGAGTGTGACTGGTCAACCACCACCACAGGCGTCTCGTGTAGCGTCTCGTTATTGTAGATCCACGAGTAGAGCAGCGGATAGCCCAAGGGTACGACGACAAGGAACATCAGCACGCCTTCGTCCTTCACGACCTTGATCATTTCGTTCCTCCAGATGTGGAGCACATCGGTGAAGTGTTCGCGTAATCTATTAAGGAAGGTAGACATAATTCAGCATTGCGTTTTTAACTTTACGAAGCACAAACCAGGGCAGCAGCGTGAAGGCCACGAGTGCCACGAGGTGGAACCATACGTCGATGACGGGGAACCCGTTGAGCACGGTTGCCTGATAGATCATCCAGTAGTGGCGGAGAGGGAACAGCCATGACATGGTCTGCAGTGGCGCATCCATGCCCGCAACGGGGAATGCCGAGCCGCACATCGACAGACCGAGCACCGACCACAATGAGCTGATACTCATCGACATGCGCAGGGAGGGCATCAGACCAAAGGCAAAGATGCCGAAGCCGACCGAGGCTGCTACCTGCAAGAGGGTGAGTCTCACGATGCTCCACACGCCACAAAGTCGTGGGAAGTGCAGCACGTTGAAGATATAGTACTGGTAGAGGAATATCACGAGCAGGAACACCAGTGCGTGGATGAGGTACTTGCCGAGGATGGCCACGACAATGTTACCGTTGGCACGGGCGAGCCATTCCTTGCCGGTGTCGAACTTCATCTCCATGCCGAGGGTGTAGGATGACAGAAGAGCCATGAAGAGCATCAGGATGCCTGGCACGAAGACAGTGGTCAGACTATAGTTGTAGCTGCCTTCTGGGTTGGCAATCATATGCGCGTCGATGGTCACAGGCTGTAAGGCCGCCTTGATCTGCTGGGGTGTGGCACCCTTGGCACTGAGCATGGCCTGACCGACGGCAGCTGAGCCGAGGGTACCGATGGTCTTCAGATCCTTCGAGGCCATCGATCCTGCTGTCAGACAGGACATCGTGTAATAATAGGAGATCTTCGGCTGCCGTCCTGCCAGAAGTTTCGATGCCGTTCCCTCCGGAATATAGAGGTAGGCATAGATCGTTCCCTCTTGCATGGCATTGCGGGCTTCTGTGACATTCGCAAAGTGATACATCACACGGGAATTCTGCATGGCATCGAGGTTTCGGATAAGGCCTCGTGACGTAGCACTGTTGTCCTGATCCACCACCCCAATGGGCAAATCCTTCGGTATTCCGTCATCGAGCATCGTTGTGAAGAACAACACCAGCAGCAACGGGAATACGATCATGCAGAAGCCATAGATACGATTCCGCCGCAGGATGTCGAGCTCACGAAGCGCGATGGAAAAGATCCTGCCTATGGGCCCCCCATGGGAGGATTGCTCGGATACCTTTTCCCTCATTTCGTTCTTATTGTCATTCATATTATATAAGCTATTTATACATTCCTCCCTGGGGGAGGACATGGGTGGGCTACTTCTTCAAAATGACCGACATGCCCGGACGGACGTCGTTGATCGCTTCAGCAGGACGTGCCTTGACCTCAAAAGTCTTCTGGTCGTACTGACCACTGGCCTTGGTGGCTTTCCACACGGCGAACGAACCCTTGTCTTTCATCGAGGTGACCTTCATCTTCACCTCTTTGTCAAGTGCCGGCACCTGAACGGTGATCTCCTGACCCACCTTGACATTCTTCAGCTGGTCTTCGCGGATATTGAAGGTTGCCCACTGGTCGTCCATCATGGCTATCGACATGATGGGAGTACCGGTGCCAACGAGCTCACCCACCTTCGGATACACATCGGTCACCTCACCCGCCATCTGAGCCACCTGGACGGTTTCACGGATATAGCTCGTTACCTCCTGTACAGCACCACGGGCCTGACCGACGGTAGCCGATGCGGCTTGCCGTTCTTCAGCACGGGCACCGTTCAGGGCCATCTCATACTGACTCTGCGCGGCCTTCACCTGAGCCTGTGCCGACTTGTACATAGCTTGTGCCTCGTCGAACTTCTGCGCACTGACCACCTCCTCCTCGTAGAGAATCTTCATGCGGTTATACGACTTCTCGGCGATCTCCAGTCCTGCCTTCGCCTGCTCCAGGAGCTGGCGGGCTGCCTGGATCTGCTCCTTACGGGCACCATTGCGGGCCATCTGCTCCATGGCTGATGCGGCATTGACGGCACTCTGTGCCTGGCTCATCTTGGCCTGTACTTCAGGTGCTTCGATGATAGCCAGCGTGTCGCCGGCCTTCACCATGTCGCCCTCCTTCACCCGGAGTTCAAGGATTCGTCCAGGCACCTTGCCTGATACACGGTACTCCTCAACCTCCATCTGTCCCTGTATCACTTCAGGGTCGCGTCCTAAGGCAAGGAAGCCGATGAGTGCCACGATGATTACTACTGCTGAGAAACCGGCAATGGCCAGCAGGATATTGTTATGCTGTTGTTTTGCTTTGTCTGACATAATCTTGATTTTTTTATCGTTTACCGTTATATCGTAATATCGAATTATATTTTTACTGAAGTGTTCCCAAGGCCTTTTGCAACTCCACCTGTGAGAGCTTCACTCCAATCTCTGCATCGATCTTTTGTGACTGGGCCTGCTGCCAGGCGGTCTGTGCCTCCATGACCGTGGTATAGGAGGCGGTGCCCTCCTTGAATGCCAGATTGGCCATGCGCAGGTTCTCGTCGGCATTGGCAACGTTCGACAGTGCCATGGTGAGTCTCTTCTGCGCCTCTTTCACCTTGAAGTTACTCTGGTTCACTTGCAGTTCAATCAGTTCGCGGGCTTCGTCCAACTCCAGGTTAGCCATGGTGGTGGCACCTTTCGACGCCCGTACCTTGTATTTGACATCACCCCAGTTCCAGACGGGCACACGAACGAGCACCCCCAGGTTCCAGACACCGCTGAACTTCTTCTCGAAACCGTTGAACGTATTGGGATTCGACAGGGCATAGCCACCCGTCAGTACTACCTGTGGCAGATTACCGGCCTTCAGCAGATGGGTGGTCTCCTTACTAAGATCGACCGTGTTCTGCAGCAATTTCAGTTCCGGTCTGTTCTGCATGGCAAAGCTCGGTTCGGCGACAGCTAATGCCAGGTTGCTTTCCTGAAGCTGACCGTCCTTCACCGTTAACCCTTCGCTCTCCTCGTCAGCCAGCATAATCTCCTCCTCAATAGGCAGTCCGCACAGTTGACAGAGCAGCATCTTCGACAGTGCCAGACCATCGGTGACCTGTGTGAGGGCCATCTCGGCCTCGTTCACTCTGACACCGACGCTCAGACCGTCGCCCTTCGTTGCCACGCCCTGGTCGATCATCTTCTGCACGTCACCCTTCAGCTTCTGCACCAGAGCCACGAAACTCTCTGCCAGCTTCTGCTTATGCCGCAGCGACACTACCTGCCAGTAGGCCTGGTCTATATTATATACGGTACCCTGACGCTTGACCTCCAAGGAGTTCGTTGCCATCTCCTCATTGATGTCGGCGATCTTGTTCGCTGCAGTGATGGCACCTCCCATGAACACGGGTTGCGTCACCATGACAGCTCCGCCGATCATGTTTCGCGTATCGGTACGGAAAGCATCCACGACGCCTGCACCTGTTTGGTTGAGGGCACCCTCAAGCTGTGCCATGTCCTGTCCCATCTTTGCCTGAGCAGCAGACGGTAATGCGGAAACGAGTGGCGCTAATGTGCTCTGCAGGTGTGTCGCCATCGTGGTGCCTAAGTTGTTCAGTGCTGACTTCTGGTCGTCGTTCAGGAGAGAAACCTCCTTGCTCATCCAGTTGTAGCCTGCCACGGCATTGACCTTCGGCAGATACTGTGTGCGTGCCGACTTACGCAGGTTGGCGTTTACCTCCTGCTTGATTTTTGCCACGCTCATCTGTTTGTTGTTCCTCAAAGCCATCGCCCTGCAACTGTCAAGTGTCAGTACCCTTTGGGCATGGCCACTCACCGGCAACAGAACCCATAGCGCGAGACCGAGAGTCCGTGCCATCATGGTCCTTTTCTTTTTAGTTCTGTTCATAGTCTATACTTGAATAATTGTTTGTTATTTTAGAATTCATATCCGATGTTCAGGTAGAAATAAGGTTCTTTGGTGCGGTTGCTGTAGCCGAGGGTAGCACCGATCGGACCGAACATCGTATTGTAGTAGTATGCGGCCTGTACACCCAGTAGGGTACGGTGGTCGATGATTTCTTTCAGATGGTCGGCTTGCTGGGCACCGGCCACGCGGAGCAACACATAGTTGCTGTTTCCGATACGCTGCTGTGCCTGGAGCTGGGCAGCTACATAATGGTGACCCACATACTCGATGTTACCAATGCCGGCGAAAGGCATCTGCTGTTCGATGTAGTGACCGAACCAGTCACCGCCGATGGCATTGCCAAGGACTGGTGGGATGATCGTTCCAAAGAGCATACGACCGAAAAGCATGGGCTGGAGGGTCAGACGACTCCCGAGGGGGAACGACATACGCCAGTCTGCACTCACCTCACTCATACCCGTCTTCTTCCCGATTCTGTTCCCATTTTCATCACGTACGGAAAGCTTGGCTAAGTCATTGGTCACATAAGCATATTCGGCATTGAATCGTGCACCGTGAGTGGGGAAGTACCAGTTGTCCTCACTGTTATAGTTCAGTTGAGCGCGGTAGCTGAGGAAATGTTCGTTCTTGAGTGTCACCTGTTTCGATGTCTCAGAACCGAGCTTGTTACGGTAGTGCATAAAGTCCCAGCGCAGACCGAACTGAAGGTTGAAGTGCTTCAGGTCGAAGTTGATCGGTACCAGCTTGCCCTGGAACTGGTTATATAGAATATTGTACGAACGTTCGCCTTCCATGTAGATATCCACATCGTTTCGGTGGAAGGCGTAACTGATGGTTGGACGCGTGAAACTGCGGGGGTGGGCGGTCAGCTCTCCTTTTGCCATCAGGCGTTTGCCGAGGCGCAGTGTGATATCGGTATTGATAGGCATGTTGGTCTTCAACGGGATGTCGAGACCCAGCTGTACGGCAGCATATTCCTCGGTGTCGTAGCGGAAGCCGGCATGAAACTGTGCCGTTTTGCGGTTGCCTGCCAGGAGGATTACCCGCATGTCGTTACCGTCGGGCATCAGTCGGCACTCGGCGGTCTGGTAGAACAGATCCACGCGCATGGAGGTGGTGAGCTCCTGTTCCAAGGAGGCATCGATGCTGTCGGTATTGTTCAGATGGAACTTCTGTCGCAGGAACTTTTCGTCCTGCGGTGTCATATTCTCGAAGGTATAGCTGGTGACACGATGCTTCTCTGTCATCACTTGGGGGCGCAACGGATGGTAAATGGTAGGACGGAACGTCTCATCGATCCCGATGCGTTGTTTCAGGGCGATGATATCGTCCCAGTGTCTCATGGCCAGTTCCTCACCGCGGCGGATGAGGGTGTCGATGGCAGCCTGTGAGAAGCTGGCCGAACCATAGCCCTTCGTGTCAACTTGCAGGTGCAGGTCGGTGATGGCAAGGTTCTCGTCGTACTTGTTCTTACAGTTCACGTCGATAATCTGACTGAGGATGCTCATGGTATTGCTGATGTCATCAGCGACCTTGGGCGCCCCCTGTACAGTGACGCCGATAATGATGTCGGCACCCATCTCACGGGCAATGTCTGCCGGGTAGTTGTTCTTCAGACCGCCATCCACCAGTACCATGTCACTGATTCTGACGGGGGAGAAGGCTGCGGGGATGGCCATCGAGGCACGCATAGCCTGTGGCAGTCGTCCGCTGTGGAAAACCACCTCGCTGTTGTCAATGATATTCGTGGCGACACAGGCAAAGGGAATGAGCAGGTCGAGGGTGAAGTCGAGCGAATCGGTGTAACCCGTGCAAAGCTGCTGGAACAGTTCTGCCAGGTTCTTTCCTTTGATGAAGCCGCCGGCATTCATATCCTTCTTACCGATGGTCAGACCCGTCGTGAAGGCATAAGTGTTCTGTTTCTTCCGGTCGCTGAGGCTCTGGTGCCGCAGGTCCTCCTTGTCGGTGATCACATAGCTCCAGTCCTGCACCCTCACCATCGAGTCAAGGGCGCTGGCATTGTAGCCGATGGAATAGAGTCCGCCGATGATACTGCCCATCGACGTGCCAGTGATGATATCTACGGGGATGCCTGCCTTCTCCAGCACCTTCAGCACACCGATGTGTGCCATGCCTTTCGCACCGCCGCCGCTCAGGACTACTGCTACCTTTTTTCTGCCAACAGTCGTGCTGTCATCTTGTTGGGCGTTCACTGTACAGCAAAAGAATACAACGGTCAATAAGATTAAGAATTTTTTCATTTCCCTCTTTTGTTCTTATAATATTTGCAAAAATACATTATTTGTTGCAAACTCGTTTATTCTCCACTGAATATTTAACAAAGGTTAATTCTTGTCGGGCCCTGTTTTGGCATTTTGGTGGGAAATAAGGCCTTAGTTATTCATATAAAAACTGTGAATTATTCTGACAAACAACCTTCTGAGAATTGCGTTTTTACAAGCAACCGACCATTTGGTCGCAAAAACGGCCAAAAAACGGCACTTTGCTAAAGTACTGATTATGTGAGACTTAGCTTAAAATGGTTCATTCGTCATTAAACTTGTTTTTATTCCTGCGTCATCTAAGCCTCGTTCCGCCGTCATCTACGACCTTTTCCGCCGTCATCTATAGGGGGTAAGGTGACGGCGGAACGAGTGATAGGCAACGGTGGAACGGGGCTTAAATAACGCTGGAACGACCCCAAGAAGACCCTCCTTCGATTCAAAACAGACTTTTCTTGTCTAAAAAAGCCCTTTTTGAGGGTCAGAATCCCCCGATTTTTATCGTAATTTCTTCTTTCTCGACCCCTTTTTGGGCGTTTTTTTTTGCCAATTATTCTGACAAAATGAAAGGATGAACAGACTCCCAAATAACAGATTCTGACCGATGGACTAATGTTTTTCTCAAAAATATTTGTTGGTTTAAAGTTTTTTTCCGACCTTTGCGACATGATACGCATGAGTCAGTGTAATGCGCATCTCCTGTCATTTGTAAACCAAAACCAAATGTAAGATGAAAGTCAGAACGATTGGAATACTATTCATAAGTCTGTTGTTGCTTATGAGCTGTAATGAAAAGAAAGAATCTGCTGTGAAGGCACCGACACGTGTGCAGACAGAAATGGTGTCAACGGAAGCCGGCGGAGGCGGTCAGTCCTATGTGGGCGTTGTGGAGGAGAATGCAGCCACCGCCGTCAGTTTCACGGGCATGGGTGTGGTCCGTCGTGTCCTGGTGAACGAAGGACAGATGGTGAGCCGCGGTCAGCTGTTGGCAGAGATGGACGATACGCAGGCCCGTAACGTACTGTCGGGAGCCGAGGCCCAGATGACTCAGGCCAACGATGCATTGAAGCGTTACAGTATGCTGCATGAAAACGGATCGCTGCCGGAAGTGCAGTGGGTGGAGATCCAGAGCAAGGTGGCACAGGCAAAGTCACAGTTGGAGGTAGCTAAGAAGAACCTTGCCGATTGTAGGCTGGTGGCACCTGTCAGTGGTATTGTCGGTAAGAAGATCATCGGAACAGGTGAAACGGCCATGCCCTCCCAAGCTGTCATCACGATTCTCGACATCCATACGGTGAAGGTAAAGGTGTCTGTTCCCGAGAAAGAGATGGGAACGGTAAATGCGCATACCTCGTCAACCATCGATGTGGAGGCCGTGCAGAAAAAAGTCAGCGGCGGTCGTATAGAGAAAGGTGTGCAGGCAGATGCCCTTACCCATACCTATGATATCCGTATCCATGTCGCCAATCCCGACCGTAAGCTGATGCCGGGAATGGTGGCCAATGTGACCTTAGGGAATGCTCATGGACCAGCCTATACACGGCATCCCACCGTACCTGTCACCTGTGTGCAGAAAAAAGCCAACGGAACCCTCTTCGTGTGGACCATCGCTAACGACAGCACTGCTCATCGAACACCTGTCACGGTAGGTGCCACCTTAGGGAACCGACTCGTCATCACCAGTGGTGTAGGACAAAATACTCGAGTGGTGACAGAGGGTTATCAGAAACTGAGTGAGGGAACGAGAGTCATCTTTTAATTGACAATTGATAACTGATAATTGACAATTATGAAAGAGAAAATGTCTTGGCTCAGATGGCCGTTGGAACATTATTCTATCACAATGCTGATCATTTTGATTATGTTCCTTCTTGGCATCTTCGGCATGTATGAGATGCCAAAGGATGAATTCCCTGCCTTCACCATCCGTCAGGGTGTGGTGATCGCCGTCTATCCTGGAGCCACCACAGAAGAAGTGGAAGAACAAGTGGCCCGTCCGCTGGAACGTTACTTGTTTACCTATGGAGAGGTGAACAGGAACAAGACCACCACGACGGCCCAGAATGGGATGTGCATCGTGATGGTCAGACTGAATGATGATGTAAACAACAAAGACGAGGTGTGGAGCAAGGTGAAGCACGGTCTGGCACTATTCAAGCAGTCGTTGCCAAGCGGCGTGATGGCTCTTGTTGCCAACGATGACTTCGGTAATACATCGGCCTTATTGATTGCTATAGAAAGCAGTCAGCGCAGCTACCGGGAGCTGCAAGACTACAGTGATCATCTCAGCGATCGTCTTCGTCGGATTCCGTCGGTAGCCAATGTCCGTATCTACGGAGAACAGAAGGAACAGATCAGTCTGTATGTGGATCGCCAGCGTCTGCAAGCCTATGGCATCGGTCAGCAGCTTCTCTTCAGTCGATTACAGTCGCAAGGCATGACCACGATGAGTGGTAGCTTGGATGATTCCGACCAGAAGATACCTATTCATATAGCACCTACCGAGAACAGTGAGGAGGAGGTGGCCAATCAGATTATTTTCAGTGATCCGGTATCGGGAAAGATGGTCAGGGTGCGCGATGTGGCACGGGTAGTGCGGGAATACGACAGCACTGACAGCTATATCGAACAGGATGGTCATCCGTGCGTTCTCCTTTCTTTGGAGATGACTCCCGGAAACAATATCGTGCAATACGGAAAGGAAGTGGACCGGGTGCTGAACGACTTCCGTCAGAATGAGCTGCCCGAGGATGTCACCACTACGCGTATTGCCGACCAGCCCAAGGTCGTGGCGAAGAGCGTGAATGATTTTTTGCGTGACTTGCTCATCTCAATGGTCATCATCATTCTTGTGATGATGGTGCTGTTCCCTTTGCGTTCTGCCATTGTGGCCGCCATCACCATCCCACTAAGTACCTTTATCTCCGTGTCCATCATGTATCTGATGGGCATCGAACTGAACATCGTGACTCTCGCGGCGCTCATCGTGGTTTTGGGAATGGTAGTGGATAACTCCATCGTGGTCATCGACGGCTATCTGGAATACCTCGGCAAGGGCTATGAACCTAAGAAGGCCGCCATTGATTCTGCACGACAGTATTTTATGCCTATGGCCTTGGCCACGTTGTGTATCTGTGTGATCTTCTATCCGCTGCTCTACACGATGACGGGCGGTTTCCATGATGCCTTGGAAGATTTCCCTATCACGATCACCGTGAACCTAGTGGTTTCTCTCTTCCTTGCCGTTACGGTGATCCCGTTCCTTGAGGTGCTGATCATCAAGCCGGATAAGGTGCAGACAGGCGGGAATGTCATCACACGATGGGTGCAGAATACCTATAATCATGTGCTCGACTTCACGTTCCGTCACCCCTGGCTCACCATCGGAGGTGGGATCGGTGTTATTATTCTGTCGTTGCTGATCGTGTTCTCCCTGAAGATCCGTGTGTTCCCTTTTGCCGACCGCGACCAGTTTGCCGTGGAGATCTTCTTGCCGGAAGGGAAGGGAATCAGTGAAACCCGTCAGATTGCCGACTCCTTGCGGAATGTGTTACAACAAGACAAGGACGTAAAGAGCATCACCAGCTTCGTTGGGTGTTCGTCACCGCGTTTCATGGTGTGCTATGCTCCGCAGATGGCAGGAAAGAACTATGCGCAGTTCATCGTGAACACCACGTCGCAGAAAGCCACCTTGGACCTGTTAGCCAAATACCAACCAGCATGGAGTGAGGCTTTCCCACAAGCCTACGTGCGGTTCAAACGTCTCGACTACCTGGAGGTGCCTGAACTGGAATACAGGTTCTATGGGGAAGATCTCGACTCGCTTCATGTGGTAGCCGAGCGACTTATGGAAAAGATGCGCACCATGCCCGAAGTGGAGTGGGTACATACCGATTTCTTCCAGCCATTCCCCGTTATTGACGTGACTTTGGATCCCGTAGCATCGGCTCAGCTGGGTGTCACGCGAACCACGGCAGCGCTGGCGTTGAGCGCCACCACGGGAAAACTGAAGGTGGGACATGTATGGGAAGGGAACTACGAATTGCCCATTGTTGTGAAAGACGACAGTGACATGACATTCTCGGATATCGAGAATCTGGGGATTACCTCACCGATGTCGATGGTGTCTTCGACATTGTCACAGATGGATGCTTCCAATGCCTTCTCTCCCAACAACACTGTTCCGCTTAGACATATCGCCAAGGTGCAGCCCAAGTGGAGCGAGAGTCGCATCTTACATCGGGGAGGGGAGCGTTGTATCACCGTAACGGCCCAGTTTGCCCAGGGCGTCTATGCTGCCCCCGTGGAGAGTCGTATTGCAGAGATCATGAAACATGAGATACCATTGCCACACGGTGTTCGTGCTGAGGTGGGAGGAGAGATAGAATATGATGCCGAGGCTTTGCCTCAGATTTTTGCTGGCGTGGCCATTGCCATGGTCATCATCTTCTTCTTCCTTTTGTTCAATTTCAAGAAATACGGTATCACCACGGTATGCATTGCCGCTCTCGGACTGATGCTGCCTGGTGCGCTGATCGGTCTGGGATTGATGAACCGCACCTTAGGCCTTACCTCTATCATGGGTGTAATCACCCTGATGGGAATGATTATGCGTAACGAGATCCTGATCTTTGAGCATGCCCTTGGTTTGGTGAAACAGTTTAAGATAAGTCATCCTAAGCCTGTTAAGGTAACGAGGGAGCAGAGAAAAGCCTACCGAGATGAGTATAACGAGGCCGTGAAGCAGGCAGCCTATGAGGCGGGAAAGCGACGTATGGTGCCGATCTTCCTCACTACTGCTACTACGGCCGTGGGTGTGGTGCCGATGATCATCGCACAGTCATCGTTCTGGATGCCTGTTGGTGTAACCATCTTTGCTGGTGGCATCGGTTCACTGATCATGGTGGTTACCATGCTCCCGGTGATTTATTGGAAAGTAAATATGAAGTAAAGAATAGACATGATGATGGCAAACAATGTATTTGTTAAGATAAGAAAAGGGACGGTCAAGACAATGATCGCATGGTTCATCACCCTTCTTGCTGCCAGTCCCGTTTCTGCACAGACAACCTATTCCCTGCAACAACTCAAGGATTCTGCTTTGTCTCATAACCTGTCGATGCGGAAGGCACGCTATGACATCGATGCTGCTCGTGAGCAACGAAAAGAGGCATTCACTAAGTATTTTCCCAATGTGACGGGCACAGGGGTATGGTTTAATGCCAACAAGGGGATGGCGAAGATGGATATAAACCCATCGGAGATGATACCCCCTTCTCTCGGAGGAACCCTGGGCATGATGCTACCACAGGAAGCATTAATGGAACTGGCCAGTCCTGTCAGCATCTCCATGATGAAGAACGGTACCATTGCCGGTATCACCGCCGTACAGCCTGTCTTCGCAGGTGGGCAGATCGTGAATGGTAATAAACTCGCCAAAGTAGGGGAGGAGGTGAGCAGTCTTCAGCTGGAACTGTCGGAGAATGAAGTGGTGACCACCGTAGCACAATACTACTGGCAGCTGGTGGCGATGCAGGAGAAAGTGAGAACCCTCAATGCCGTTGACAGTCTGCTGTCGTCAATCCATAAGGATGTGGATGTGGCGGTCAGGGCTGGCGTCACTTTGAACAATGATCTGTTGCAGGTGCAGCTTCGGCAGAATGATGTGGAGAGTCAGCATGTGAAGCTGATGAACGGGATCAGCATCGTGAAAATGCTTTTGGCACAATATTGCGGTCTTGCCACTTCACGGACAGACGACGGTATGGCGGATTTCAATGTGGAACTGCCCGATATAGGGAAGAGTCCCCTTGACCTGCCCTCTCTTGTAGGAGGGGATGCGCGGTTGCCCATGCTTCCCGAATACCAGCTCCTGCAGAAACAAGTGGAGGCAACGGACCTGCAACACCGTATGACAGTGGGCAAGAATATGCCTTCCGTGGCTGTCGGTGCAGGCTACAACTACCATAACCTGCTGGAGAAAGACCATACCTTTGGCATGGTGTTTGCCACGGTCAGCATTCCCATCTCCGACTGGTGGGGTGGGTCGCATGCCATCAAACGCAGTAAGATAGAGCATCAGAAAGCTGCCGACGCCCTGAGTGACAACGCAGAACTCCTGAAGATCAGGATGCAGAAGTCGTGGAACGATGTCAATGAGTCGTACCAACAGCTACAGATAGCCCAGCGCAGTATTCTTCAGGCTGAGGAGAATCTCCGACTGAACAGGAACTATTATAAGGCTGGCACCTCACGTATGAGTGACTTGCTCGAAGCGCAGTTGCTCTACCAGCAGGCACTCGACAAACGAACCGATGCCTATGCCGACTATTGTAACAAGCTGTTGGCTTATAAGGTAGCTACGGGACAGGAGCGTTGAGGTATGACCGATTCCTTAATTCTTGCTAAATCCTTTCTCTTCTGAATTTATTGTTGTACCTTTGCCGCCGCATTGAAGAGAACCGTGTTATTTATCCTTGGGGTTGTCGGTCTTTTGCTGTCGTGTAACGAGAGACAGGACAACCGGGTCATCACGCCGTGGGGCGAGGTGCAGACGGATAGTATCCCGACCACAGAGGATTTCACGTTGAAAGATATCGTCAGCAACGGGGAGATGATTATGCTCACCTTGTCGGGCCCGGAGACCTACTACGACTATCATGGCCGTGGTATGGGTGCCCAGTTCCTGCTGTGTGAGAAGTTTGCACAAAGCATCGGGGTGTCCTTACGAGTGGAGCTGTGTAAGGATACCTTGGAGATGGTGTGGAAGTTAGGGCGCGGCGAAGCGGATGTCATTGCCTATATGCTCTCCGACAGTATCGTGAAGCATCTTCCGGATTCTATTATCGGCAGTGACGGTCTGCGTTTCTGTGGTGCCTATCAGACTGTCCCTGATTCCACGAAAATCCAATGGGTTGTATCTTCTACCAACAGTGAACTGGCAGAGGCTTTCGATCACTGGTACAAACCGGATATGTTGGAGGAAATCAAACAGGAGGAGCATAGGCTCCTCACCACTGCATCGGTTAAGAGACATGTCTATTCTCCTTTCCTGAACCGCAGCACAGGTGTCATCTCGAAGTATGATGATCTGTTCAGGAAGTATGCGCCTCTGGCGCGGTGGGACTGGCGTTTGATGGCTGCCCAATGTTATCAGGAAAGCTGCTTTGATCCGAAGGCACGGTCGTGGGCGGGTGCACGTGGACTTATGCAGATCATGCCGGGAACAGCAGCTCACTTAGGATTGTCGATGGACGATATTCATGCGCCGGAGCCTAATATCTCAGCGGCGGCCCGTTACTTGCAGGAACTGAGTAATACCTTCAGCGATATTCCCAATGTTACTGAACGACAGAACTTTGTACTGGCAGCCTATAACGGTGGTGCGATGCATGTACGTGATGCCATGGCGCTGACTCGCAAGAATGGCGGGAACCCTCAGCGATGGGGGGATGTGGCACGTAACATGCTCCTATTGCGTGAGCCTGTCGGCTATCAGGATCCCGTTGTGAAACATGGTTATATGCGAGCTGGTGAGACCGTTGATTATGTGGATAAAATCCGTGCACGTTATGCCCAGTACAGGGGCGTTCCCATGGGTAAACTTCCTTCTTCTTCCGGCTCTTTCTCCCCAGTGGCACCCCGTAAGGCAAAGAAGAAGTATAAATATCATGTGTAGTCGTGCAATTATTAAACGAAATGGCCAACCGTCTATAACAAGCCCTTTGTGGAGGGCAGCTCATAGTGGTAGATGTCACGGCGTACCGCCATCTTCAACGCACGTGCCAGTGCCTTGAAGATCCCTTCGATCTTGTGGTGCTCGTTTTGTCCCTCGGCCTTGATGTTCAGGTTCATCTTGGCCGCATCACTCAGACTCTTGAAGAAATGAAGGAACATCTCCGTGGGCATCTCACCGATGCGCTCACGGTGGAACTCAGCATCCCATACCAGCCAGGGACGTCCGCCGAAGTCGAGGGCTACGGAACAAAGACAGTCATCCATGGGCAGACAGTAACCATAGCGCTCGATGCCGCGTTTGTCACCCAACGCCTGTAGGATGCACTCACCGAGGGCAATGGCGGTGTCCTCGATGGTATGGTGCTCATCGACATGCAGGTCGCCTTTTGTGTGGATCATCAGATCCATCATACCGTGCTTTCCAATTTGCTCCAACATATGGTCGAAGAATCCCAGTCCGGTACTGATGTCGCATTTCCCTGAACCGTCGATGTTCAGTCTGACATGGATATCTGTCTCCTTCGTGGTGCGTCTCACCTCTGCTGTACGTTCCCCTGCAAAGAGAATCTCAGCGATGCGCGACCAGGTGATCTCAGACTCCTGACTCCCTGTTCCCTCATCGAAGTGGTCACCCAAAATCAGTGCCTTACAACCCAGGTTCTCCGCCAGTTGACGGTCGCTCTCACGATCACCGATCACGTAGCTGTTCGCAAGGTCGTAGTCGGGGTTGTCGATATACTCTGTGAGCATCCCCGTTCCCGGCTTGCGGTTGGGGTGGTTGTCCTCAGGGAAATGGGGGTCGATCTTGATGTCATCGAAGGTGATGCCTTCGCCCTCCAGTGTCTGGAGGATGAAGTTATGCACAGGCCAGAACGTGTCCTCAGGGAATGCATCGGTGCCCAGTCCGTCCTGATTACTCACCATGACGAACTTGAAGTCAAGCTTCTGACGGATAAAGGCCAGGTTCTTGAATACACCCTTCACGAATTTCAGTTTCTCGAAGGAATCGATCTGCTCATCGGCAGGTTCTTCTATCAGGGTTCCGTCACGGTCTATGAATAATAATCTTTGTTTCATACCTCAATTCTTAATTCTACGCTCTTCATTCTTCATTTTCCATCGCCATTTTCTTTCTCTCTTTCGTCTCAATACTACCATATATATAATAGGCCACGAAGAGCGCGAAAATGCTCATGAAGTAAATGATGAAGTTGGCAGCTACAGCGATGAGGTAGGCGAGGATATTGAAATATCCGGGCACACCAGCCTCGTCACCTTGAGCTACACCTTGCATGGATAGGTTATAAGCCGTCATTAGGATAATCAAAGGGAGGGTGATAATCAGGAGAATCACTGAGAGACAGATCGTGGTGAGCAGTAAGGTCAGAAAAATATACCCCCAGTGCCGCATGCCCGTCTTCCACCCCTTGAACCAGATCTGATGAAAACGGGTGTCTGTCTTTACAAAATATTTCATCTGGGGATACACGAAAGGCAGCATCAGCAGCAGAGCCAGGAAAATGGCCAGGAATGTAATGCCAAAGATCTTGACCATTGCCATCTGATGTTGCAGGATCAGCATTGGATTTGCCTGGGGCGTGGTAGCCGACTGGATATCTCCTCCCCAAAGGGCATAGCCGATACCTCCCCCTGCCAAGCCGAAGACCAAACCGACGATGCTGAAGAAGAAAATCATCCACAGGTTCGCTTTCAGGGTGCGGAGGATATTCCACGACAACGACTGCGTGTTTACAAACATGTAAATCCTTCCATAGAAAATGATTTCGGCAATGATGGCGAAAAGAGTCATGCATAATGAGGCGATGATCCTGCTGGCCGACAGCGGCTCAAGATGATAGGCCCTGAGCTGGTTCAGAATAAAGAACCCCGATATGGCGGCCAATACAAGGGCATAGAGCCAGGTATGGCGCAGGATGGTCTTGTAGTTGTCGGCGAACAGGTTATAGGCGGCACGTATCGTGGTGCGATACCCCCGGTCCTTCATCAGCTCTTCTTGTTTTAATGGTTTCATATCCGAAAGATTGATGGATAATACGTCTTCTTGTGGTTATTTCACAATGATTTTCTCGCCTTCGATGATGTTCACACCCCGTTGAGGCTCATTGAGCCGTTGACCCTGAAGGTTATAGATGGTGGCAGACTTTGCCGAGGCGGTGTTGCTGACGGTGGTGACGGCTGTCGTCTCGTCCTCGATGGCATCATATTCGGCTTGGGCCTCAGCCATATGGGCATCGAGGTCTGCCAGACGGTAGAGACCATCGCTGTTGGCGGTCAGGCCTTGCACAGTAATTGGTTTCACCATGGGGGGCATGTCTGATGTGAGAAGCGTGCGCCCTTGTAGCTGGCTGACAGCCTGATAGACCAGATTGATGGCTACATAGTCCTCTGTTCCGTCATTCCATTTCTCAAACACGAGTTTAGAGCCGATGGGGGTGTGCAGCTCCAGAGCATTCTCGGTTTCTGGTAGCACAAGGCGCAGGGCAGCACTAATACTGGCCAAGTTGCTGTCATGGCCACAGAGGAACATGAATTTCCGGTCATTGCGTTGCAGCTCTTCGCGGATGCGGCTCACCAAAGGATAGGCCAGGTTGACAGCAGCACTGTGGGAGGTGAACAGCAGACCGTCATATACCACTTTGACACCGCAGATGGCCCGCCATTGCTCTGTGGTCAGTTCATGACCGAAAGCCGTCATACTTTCCGACTCATAACACTGGAGCACCAGGGCATCTGCCACACTGTTAGCCAGTGTATAACCTCCAGTCATACGAGGTTCATCATCTTTTTCTATCTTAATCTGCGTGTCATCGAAGCGGAAATGGAGGGTGTCACCACTGAGGGCAGCGGGTGAATGCTCCATGTCGAGAACCTCTTCCATCAGTGTCAGTGTGGGCTGCATACTCTGCATCCATGCCTGTGGACCGCCATGTAAGGCCTCTATCTCACTGACTACCTTCTGACGGTATGTGTCGTTCATCTTGGTGAACTTAGGAGTGAATACGGGATCCATCTTGTCCTCCTCGTATTTGTGCATGATCTCCACGTTGGCGAAGGGCAGGAATCCTGCAGAGAAATATTTTGCCGTAGCAAATGTGCGCTGACGGGAATTGGCATAGAACAAAACCTCTTCGCCCTCAGGACGATAGTTATCTGGCAGCAGACCTTCGCTCACCACCCACTGACGGAAGAACTGTCCCATTTCTGTTTCTAACACACCACCACGCAGTGACAGCTGACTGCTGGGTGATGACCACTGGAACCACTCGTGGGGAGTGACGCGCTTATAAGCTGCTCCTCCCGAAGAGAGCGGTGAGCGGATATTGTGACGGCTCATCACCACCACTTCTTTCAACTTGTATTTCGCACGGAAATCATCCGAGCGCTTAGTCTGGGCATGCACCCCAGAGCCCCAGGTAAGCAGAAGGGCTATCACCCCAATGAATGTCCTTTTCATATCTTCTTTCTGATTATTTGGTGCAAAGTTAGATAAAATATCCGAAATCTATGCCTGTTGGGATAAAGAAATTCAAAATAAAATAGTACCTTTGTCCCCATGAAACTGATTAATTGGGGATTCATCGGTTGCGGAGAGGTGACCGAAAAGAAGTCGGGACCCGCCTTCAACGAAGTGACAGGCTCGAAGGTGGTGGCTGTAATGAGCCGCACGGAACGCCGGGCCCGTTCATATGCTGAACGTCATCATGTGCCGAAATGGTACACCGATGCCCAGGAGCTGATCGATGATCCTGACGTAAACGCCATCTATGTGGCTACACCACCCAGCAGTCATGCCACCTTTGCCATTATGGCCATGCGTGCCGGGAAACCCGTCTATGTGGAGAAACCGCTGGCGTCCAGCTATGATGAATGTGTGCGCATCAACCGGGTGAGCGAAGAGACAGGCATGCCCTGCTACGTAGCCTATTATCGTCGTTACCTGCCGTATTTCCAACGTGTGAAGGAGATTGTCAAGAACGGTGTTATCGGGAATATCGTAAACGTGCAGGTGCGCTTCTCTGTTCCCCCCCGCGACTTGGATTATTCCTCCGAGGAGAAGTTGCCGTGGCGTTTGCAGCCCGCCATTGCAGGTGGTGGCTATTTCTACGATTTAGCTCCCCATCAGCTCGACTTGCTACAGGATATCTTTGGTGTAATCATGGAGGCAGATGGAATCTGTGCCAACCGCGGACATCTGTACAGTGCGGAAGACAGTGTGAGTGCATGTTTCCGTTTTGAGAGTGGGGTACCAGGCAGCGGTTCCTGGTGCTTTGTCGGTCATCAGTCGGCACAGGAAGACCGTATTGAGATCATCGGTGAGCAGGGAACACTGAGTTTCTCCGTGTTCAACTACGATCCCATCCAGTTGGTGACCAGCGAAGGCGAAACGAAGATCACGGTGCCCAATCCACCGTATGTACAGCTACCGATTATCCGTTCGGTGATTGAAGACCTGCAAGGTCTTGGCATCTGTACGGCCACCAGTGTGAGTGCCACCCCTGTGAACTGGGTGCTTGACAGAATCCTTGGGAAGTTCTGAGGGTGGATGATATGAGATGAAGGATGACTAATAAGATGAAAAGGTTGTTGATGGGATTATTGATAGCGATAGCACAAAGTGTTGTCGCACAGGGTTTTATTCCTGATAGTGCCGCCCTTACTTCACAGACTTCTGTTGCGAAGGTATCGTCCAAGAAAGAGGATGTGCCACATCGCATCGGCAACTTCTTCACTCGCTATTTCAAGAACTTCAATGAGATTGACACCAACTATATCGAGCCACAGCATTATAACTATACGGTGATGATGCAGAATACGAATACGTACGAAACCTATCGCATCAGTAGTAAGTCGGGACAGTCGGTATCGTTTGCTCCGGAACTAACCTACCGAATCGGTCCGTATTTCGGGTGGCGTTGGATCTTCTTGGGATATACCTTCGATATCAGTCATGTGAACAACGGAAACAACAAGAAAGAGTTTGATATCAGCCTGTACAGTAACCTGGTGAGCGTTGACCTCTATTACCGGAGGACAGGCAATGACTATAAGATACGGAATATCGGACTGAACAAAGAACTGAAAACCATTCGAGATGTGGACATTCCTTTCTCAGGACTGAGCGTGGGCATTGTGGGGTTCGACCTGTATTATATCTTCAACCATAAGAAGTTCTCATACCCGGCAGCATTCAGTCAAAGTACTGTTCAGCGCCGCAGCTGCGGATCGGCACTGATGGGCTTGGGCTACACTCAGCATAGCATCAGTCTGAACTACGAGAAGCTGCAGCAGGCCATGAACGGGTTACCTGACGAGGTGGTGGAGAAATACGGCACCATCCAGCTTGACAGCGGACTGATGTTCAATGATGTGAAATACAGGAATATGTCTCTTTCGGGAGGATATGCCTATAACTGGGTGTTCGCCCGTAACTGGCTGGCGGCTATCAGCCTGTCGGTGTCTTTGAACTACAACCAGTCGGTGGGTGACTTGTTAAAGGATGAGCGCAGCAGGTTCCGTGATTTCTCGTTTCAGAACATCACCTTTGATGGTACAGGCCGTTTCGGGGTGGTGTGGAACAATACGAGATGGTTTGCAGGGATGAGTGCCATCATCCACAGCTATAACTATCGCAAAAGTCAGTTTTCCACGAACAATAACTTCGGGAGTCTGAATTTCTATGTAGGAATGAATTTTAAAAGAAAGAAATAAATATGAGAAGAATTGTCATCATCCTGATGGGGTGGGTGTTTACCCTCAACTTACAGGCCACCTGCGTGGAATACCAACGTGAGGATAGTATAAAAGTGATGGAGCTGCTGAAAGGGGCACCAGCCACAGGAAACCTGATGGTGCACTTCGCCCGTCAGCTCATCGGCATACCTTATGTAGGGCATACCCTGGAGCCCTTCGACAAAGAACGACTGATTGTCAACCTGCGCGAACTCGACTGCACCACGATGGTGGAGAACGCATTGGCTCTGAGCCTCTGTGTACGTGACAGCGTGTGCTCCTTCGAGGCTTTCTGTCATATATTACAGAAAATACGGTATGAGCAGGGGGATGAACCTGCCTATACCAAACGACTGCATTATTTTACCTCGTGGATAGAAGATAATACAAGTATGGGGTTCTGCAAGGAGGTGCAGGGACCGAACCCGCCGTTCACTGCATGGCAGACGGTTGAAGCCAGTTATATGACTCAGCACCCCGACCGCTATCGGATGCTGAAGGTGAATCCCGGAGACATCCCTGCCATCAGGAAGATGGAACAGCGCATCGAGGGACGGCGTTACCGCTATATCCCCAAAGATCAGCTCACGAACACCTCATTGCTTCGACAGACCATTCACGATGGTGATATCATCGCAATCATCACGAATATTGCAGGTCTCGACACCCAGCATATCGGTATCGCTGTATGGCACGACGATGGCTTGCACCTACTCAATGCATCCAGCATCCATCACAAGGTGGTGGAGGAACCCATGACGCTTCAACAGTATCTCTTCCAACATAAGACGATGCCGGGAATACGTATCATCCGCCCATAAATGAACTTGCGGAAGTAGAATTGTATCATTGTAGGAGAGAGGATGGGCAATGGCTCATCCTCTTTTTTTATATATAAGTCACATGATGCTAAATACCTAACGTTTGGTATATGGTTTACCCCATTAATGCTATTTCCGGCTGTTGTTTTTTGCCGTACCTTTGCACCGACAAAACAAAGTTGAAAGAATATGGCAAGCGGCATGTGACCTTAAGCATAATTGATAATTGACAATGGTTATACCACAGAATATCATAGAGGAGCTGATAGAGCAGGCCAAGAAGGATGCGCCCGATGAATCATGCGGCTATCTCTTGGGAATCCCTTCCTCCGAGGAGGGGCAAGGGGTGGTAGCGAAGGAATCCGTGGTGACCGAGAACTACTGGATGGAGAACATCGACCACTCGCCAGAACATTTCTCCTTTGCGCCGAAGGATCAGTTTGCTGCATTGAGATATGCACGGAGCAAAGGACTGAAGATCCTCGCCAACTGGCACAGTCATCCGGCTTCTCCGTCACGCCCCTCACAGGAAGACCTCCGTCTGGCTAATAACCCTACCATCCGTTATGGCATCCTCTCCTTGCACGAGGGAATTCACCTGAACTCGTTTAAGATTCTGAATGGTGAGGTGGTGGATAAGGAAGTTCACTTATAATAATTGATGATTGATAATTGATAATTGATAATTAGTAATTTACAATAGAGTTATGAAGACAATGAACCGAATGCGAATGCAAATGTGTTGTTGTTGCTGTATGATGGCAATGACAATGAAAGAGAGAGTATATATAGTAGGTATCAACAAAACAAAGAGAAAACGTTATGAAAAGAATAGCATTGGCAATAGCAGTATTATTGAGTATCAGTATCAGTCATATTTGGGCTGAGGGTAATTCTACCAACACGAGCAGCGTGCGCTACGTGAAAGTGCCACGATTTGCCCGTCCGCTGGTGGAGAAGTGGATAACTGAATATGCAAAAACACAACCTGGCGTAGAGTTCCAGATCGCCAAGGGTAACCAGAATCAGGGTAACATCGATCTGAATGTCGTATTCGACAATCACAATCAAGAGAATAACGCTAAAGACTTTAGCCATATTGTTTATTTTGGAGAGTTCGCGGTGCTGCCTATCACAGCCAGCGGCAGTGAGGCTGCCAAAGTGCTGGAAGGCAAGCACCTGAACTCGAAGAAGCTAAAGCAGCTTTACTTCCTCGAAGATGAATTTGATGAGGACGTAAAGAAGATCAAGCAGTTCGAACGACTTGTTATTTATAGTGGCAGTAACGCTACCTCAGTGGCCTCATCGTTCGCCCGCAACTTGGGTGAAGAGAGCAGCAACTTCCGCGGCAAGCGCATCTCGGGAGATGATCTCTTCCTGAACACCGCCTTGACAAAGGATCCGCTGGGTGTATCGTTTAACGCCCTGCCCAATATCTTCGACCTACAGAGCCGCCATGTAAAGAGCGACCTCTCCATCATCGGCATCGACGTGAAGAAGAACCTCGAAGAGAACTTTTCCAACAAGGCCACACTGGATGACCTCATTGCCATCCTGGAAAACGACAAGGTGTCGGAGGTTGCTATCGAGAAGATCGGGGTGAGCTATAACGAGGCGGATGAGGTCTTGAACCAGTTCCTGCAGTGGGTGCTTACCCATGGTACGAAGTATAACCATGAATACGGACTGTTGAACCTGGACAACAAGGTAGCACAAACAGAGATAGATAAAATCAAGAACTCACTTACCGCACAGAATTAGAAGGTAATAGAGTATATCATTTAAAAGGTATTGTTTTATGGTAAAAAGATTGTTTATTGCAACATTCGTTGTAATCAGCCCCCTGTTGGCTGTTGCGCAGAATATGATTTCGGGTCATATCACCGATGTACGCACTGGTGAACCGCTTATTGGTGCATCTGTCATCGTCAAGAGTGAAAAGGGTCAGGGCGTAGTGACTGACATCGACGGAAACTTCTCTCTACAGACCAAGGTGGAGGCACCTTTGACCCTCCGTGTGGAATACGTAGGCTACCGCCCCCTCGACGTAGATGTCTATGACTTCGATGAGCCGGTTGAGATAGCACTGATTGATAACTCCAACCGACTGAATGAGGTCGTCGTGCTGGGTTACACACAGGTGAAACGACAGAATCTGACCGGTTCTGTAGCCTCAGTGAAAGGTAGTGACATCACGTCCACTGCCGCCTCCGGCTTCAACGAGCAACTACAAGGTCAGGCAGCAGGTGTCATCATCTCAGGATCTTCTGGTACTCCGGGCTCTGGCGTGTTCGTAAGACTACGTGGCACCACCTCCATCAATGCCGGTAATGATCCTTTATACATCATCGATGGCGTACCCATCAACAGTCAGCCACTGCAGTCGATTGCCAACGGCGGTCAGACTATCAATGCCCTTACCGATCTCAATCCTAATGATATCGAGAAGATCGAGGTGTTGAAGGATGCCAATGCCACCGCCATCTATGGTGCCAGAGGTGCCAACGGTGTCGTACTGGTTACCACCAAGCGGGGCAGTAAGGAACAAAAGACTCGCGTGAGCTTCAGTGCCGAATATGGCTTTGCCAAGGCAGCTAAGCTGTGGGACCTTGCCACCGGACCTGAGACGGCTCAGATTCTGAACGAGGCGTGGATTAACGACGGAAAGGATCCCGCCCTTGTACCCTACCGCTCAAAAGCTGATGGCGGACTAGGACTGCCTGAGGAGCAGAACACCTACGACCGTCAGAACGTCATCTTCCGTACAGCCACTATCCAGAATTATAACCTCGCCGTTTCAGGTGGTAACGACCGCACCCGTTTCTATATCGGTACGGAATATACCGACCAAGAGGCCATCGTGCGCACACAAGACTTCAGTCGATTGGGATTCAGGGTGAACCTTGACCATGATATCAACAAGAACGTTTCCCTGTCAACAGGAACCTCTTTGATTTGGACATGCCGTTCACTGAGTCGTATAGCCAACAGTCCTAAGGGTATCCTTCAGGCCTCCGTACACCACAGCACACTCCTCAATCCATACAATGAAGATGGTTCCTATGCCCGCTATGGTATCTTTGACAATATCTATGCACTGATCGACAATAGTAACCACCATACCTATGGTCTGCGTTCAGTGGATAATGTTGCCCTGACCTGGAAGATCCTTAAGGGTCTGCAGTTCAAATCATCTGTTAGTCTTGATTACAACAACTATCGCGAGAAGCGTTATTTCAACACCCAGCTGGCCGACGGTCAGCCTAACGGCAGTGCTACCGATGCTACGACGACTAACTACACCGTTACCGCAGAGCAGTTACTGAACTATAACACCGAGTTGAAGCGCATCCATTCACTGGCCGCCTTCGTGGGCAACTCCGTACAATATACAGGACTGCGTTCTCAGTCTATTTCCGGCTCAGGCTTCCCTGACGATCTGCTTCAGGAACTGTCATCTGCCGCCATCACCACGGGTTCTACGGCTTTCTCTTCATACAGTCTTGTGTCCTGGTTCGGCGGTGCCAACTACAGTCTGCTTAACCGTTACGCCATCGATGCCAACCTTCGTGCCGATGCCTCTTCACGCTTTGGTAAGAACCACCGTTGGGGTCTCTTCCCCTCTGTGGGTGCCTCGTGGACCATCTCCGAGGAGAAATGGGTGAAACCCCTTAAGTTCATCGACGGTCTGAAGGTGAAGGCCAGCATCGGATGGAGCGGTAACCAGAATATCGACGACTTCGCCAGTCTGGGTCTTTGGAACGGCGGAGGCGTGTATAACGATGAGTCAGGTATCTTACATACCCAGCTGGCCAATCCTGAATTGAAATGGGAAACCACCCGTCAGTGGAACGTAGGTCTTGAGGGTTCGTTCTTCAAAGGTCGTGTATCGTTCGAGTTCGATGTGTACAACAAATACACCTACGACCTGCTGCTGTCGACGCCTATTCCTGGTAAGACAGGTTTCTCATCGACCTATAGCAATACGGGAGAGATGAGTAACAAGGGTGTGGAGTTCCAGATCACCACCAAGAATATCCAGAAGAAGGACTTCAACTGGGAGACTTCGTTCAATATCGCCCACAATGCCAACCTCATTGAGCGCTTACTGGTGTCGTTCTCTCAATACGACCGTGACTGGGTGCGTCTGGAGGAAGGGAAGCCCATGTACTCCTTCTGGCTCTATAAACAGTTGTATGTTGATCCCCAGACGGGTAACTCCGTTTATGACGATGTGAATACCGATGGTAAGATTACGGTAGCCGACCGGCAGATTGTTGGCGACGCATGGCCCGACTTCACAGGTGGACTCACTAACAATTTCCGCTGGAAGCAGTTCGACCTCTCTATTTTCTTCTATTTCTCAGTAGGTAATGATGTGTTTAACATGAACCGTTTCTTCCAGGAGCATGGTGGCATGCGCGGTACCAACTGGGGCTTGTTGAAGAGTCAGATGGACCGTTGGCAGAAGGCGGGTGATATCACAGACATTCCTCGTGCCTCCACGCTTCCCAATGCCGACGGTAGCTCCAACAACGGCTTTGCCAGCAGCAGGTTCCTCGAGGATGGTTCATTCCTTCGTCTGCGTAACGTATCGTTAGGATACACACTACCCAAGAAGATCGTGGCCAAAGCTGGTATCGAGCGCCTGCGCATCTATGTCAATGCCACCAACCTCCTCACCTTCACAGGCTATTCAGGTGCTGACCCTGAGGGTAACACAGCAGCCGACTATACCCATGGTACTGTTCAAGGACTTGATTTTGCCATCCCTCCCCAGCCACGTCAGGTGGTGTTTGGCGCCAGTCTGACCCTTTAACCCCATTCGTGTAACATCATTAATATAAAGACATAGTAATATGAAACAGCATATCATTCCATCCCTTCTGGTGTCAGGTCTTGTATTCAGTCTGACCGCATGCTCCGACTTCCTGGAGCAGGAGCCCGCCAACTATATTTCCGACGAGGCCGTCATCACCAACGAGTCGTCAGCCAAATCAGCCTTAAACGGTGTCTATCACCGTCTTGGAGCCAGTGCCTATTACGGCGGACGTTATTTCGATGCAGGTGTTAACCTCGCATCCGATAATGTTACCTGGACCGGTTCGCTCAATTTCTACTACGACTTCGATACTCATCAGTACAGTGCAGAGAACCAGTTGCTGTCGTACGCATGGTATGGCATCTACGCCACAGTGAACCAAGCCAATCAGGTGATTGAGAAGACACAGACGCTGAACGCTATTCCCGATAGCGAACGCAAGCGTATCATCGCCGAGGCAACCGTGCTGCGTTCGCTTGCCTTCTTTGACCTGGCCCGCACCTGGGGCAACGTTCCTCTGGTGAAGTCGGCTACTCATTCTCCCACTCAGTTTGACGGTGTCAAGCAGACACAAGCGAAGGCGGCCTATCAGGAAGTATTCAACGATATTGCCAGTGTGCTGGACGACCTAAGTCAGAACAACGACCGCGTACATGTCAGTCGCAGTGTGGCCGAAGCCCTCCTGGCGCGAGTATCGCTTTATCTGGAAGACTGGACGAAAGCTGAGGAGTATGCCACGAAGGTCATTGATAACGCCTCCTACTCCTTGGGGAGCATCAGCGACCTGCTGAATGGAAAGCTTTCGCAGGAAAGCGTTTTCGAACTGGCATTCTCTTCCTCCTTTACCAACGATCAGAGTGCCTACTGGCGGTCACCCAACGATGGCGGTCGTCATGAGTGGGGACCCTCGAAGGAGGTGGTGCAACTGCTGGCAGATCCTTTCATTGGCGGTGACAGAAGCATTTTCTATACAGATCAGTCGTCAGCGCAGGTACCCGACTACTATGTGGGAACCCTCTATCATCGTCCTTCAGCCGACGATAATGTCATCCTTTTCCGTCTGGCCGAGGCTTATCTCATCCGTGCTGAGGCAAGGGCCAAGAAGCAGGGAGCCGACCTTCAGGGCGCGATAGCCGACCTGAATACCATCCGTCAGCGTGCCCATGTACCAGCACTCGATGCATCACTCAGTCAGTCGGACGTGATCCAGGCCATCGAGGATGAGAACAGGGTGGAGTTCGCCATCGAGCCTCATCGCTGGTTCGACTTGGTAAGAACGGGACGTGCCGTATCTGTTCTCGGCATCAGCGAACATCAGCAGCTGTTCCCCATACCATACAACGATATCGAGGCCGACAAAGACCTCCAGCAGAATCCGAATTATTAATCATAAAACAACATACGAAGATGAAAAAAACAATAGCATTACTGGCATTTGCCACTCTCCTCGCCTCAAATGCATGGGCAGGGAGTAAAGGAAACAAGACGGCAAAGAACGTAAAGAACAATGTGGCCATCAAGTATATAAACGAGCATTTCGATACCTACGATAAGCTCCAGAAAGCCATCTGGGCTGAGCCTGAACTGGGATTCCTCGAAACCCACAGTAGCGTACTGCTCAAGCAGCACCTGCGTGAGAATGGCTTCACCATCGAGGAAGGTGTGGCTGGCATGCCTACAGCCTACGTGGCTACTTTCGGTAGCGGAAAGCCCGTCATTGGCTTCCTGTCAGAGTTTGACGCCTTACCAGGACTTTCTCAAGATACTGTTCCTTATCGTAAGCCACTTATAGAGAATGGCTCGGGTCATGGCTGCGGTCATAACACCCTCGGGGTGGCCTCTACCGCTGCTGCTGTATCACTGAGCAAGTGGCTTACTGCCAATCATCTCAGTGGAACCATCAAGATCTACGGTTCTCCTGCTGAGGAGGGTGG
>CACXMM010000006.1 GCA_902768785.1 uncultured Prevotellaceae bacterium | reverse complement strand
ATAAATATTATTCTCATTCGTGGAAGAAATTATTCAAATTATTCAAATTCGTTTCAAGTTTCTCGCCGAAGGCGACCCCCCAAGAAAGAAAATATAGTCTTTTTGCTTCACAAAAACAGTGTTTTCATCACCTAAAAACGGTGTTTTTGACCCCTAAAACCTATGTTTTTGGAGCCTAAAAACACCGTTTTCGTAAATCAAAAATGACGAATTCTTATAATATGTTCATTATCAGCACCTTACCAAACCTCGCGAGAATCGCGTTTTTTCGACCGAAAGGACGGCTGGTGCCCAAAATGCGCACTATTTGCGTTAAACGAAGTTAATTCGTCAAGATCATTCAAGAATTTAACAATTAGACTGACTTATTCCTTCACATACTCTGCGAAGTTCGTCAGCTTCATGTCGCCCTTACGAGCCAAAGTATCGTGCATGGCGAAGGCAGCAGGCAGGTTATGACGTGTCTGTCCCATCTTCGCAATCTTCAGGTAATCCCACAACAGCTGCTTGTAGTCAGGATGTGCACAGTTCTCGATGATGGTCTCTGCACGCTGGATGGGGCCCTTTCCACGAAGGTCGGCCACACCCTGCTCGGTGACGATGATGTTCACATCGTGCTCTGAGCTGTCCTGATGGGAAACGAACGGAACGATGGAACTGATCACACCGCCCTTAGCCACTGACGGACAAGTGAAGATTGACAGATAAGCGTTGCGGATGAAGTCACCTGAACCGCCAATACCGTTCATCATCTTCGTTCCACTGATATGGGTGGAGTTCACGTTTCCGTAGAGGTCGGCCTCGATGGCGGTATTGATGGCGATGACACCTAATCGGCGGATAATCTCAGGACTGTTGGAAATCTCACTCTGGCGCAGAGTGAGGTGGTTCTTGAAGTAATCCATGTTGTCATATACCTGCATCAGACACTCGTTGCTTACTGTCAGAGAGCAAGCAGAAGCATCCTTTACTCGTCCGCTAAGCATCATACCCACCACAGAATCCTGCAGCACTTCGGTATAGATGTTGAAATCGGGCACGTGCTTGTCTTGTCCTAAGGCACCGAGGATGGCATTGGCTGTGGAACCCACACCACTCTGCAGCGGCAGGAACTCCTTGGGGATACGGCCCTTGTGCATCTCCTCCACGAGGAACTCTGCGGTGAGATAACCGATCTTATCAGTAACAGGATCTGAATCTTTGAAGGCACGAGCCTCATCAGGGATGTTACATTCTACGACGCAAGCAACTTTCTCCTTGGGAATTGACACATAGGGAACACCGATGCGGTCGCCTACATGCTCGATGGGAATAGCCTTGCGGTAAGGGGGATCCAGCGGCTCATACACATCGTGGATGAATTTGGCGTTGGGGTTGTGGAAAGAGTTCAGCTCCAGGATCACATGCTTGGCTAAGCGGGCGGCTGTGGGGGAGATACCTCCTGCAGCGGTGAGATAGACATGATAGTCGTTACCCACCTCCTCGATGTCGCACACTTCCAGGATAGCCCAGTCCACATCACCGTAGAAGCCATAGCGGAGCTCCTGTGCCATGTGACTCAGATGCAGGTCGTTGTAGGGAATCTCACCCATGTTGACATGCTTGCGGAAATCGGGATTGGTGGTGTAGGGGGCACGGTAAAGTATCGCCTGGGCATTCGCCAGGTCGCCATCAGTGCTCTGTCCTGTGGAGGCACCAGTAAAGATAGCTACTTTGAACTCCCTTCCTGCCTCATGTTCGGCAACGGCGATTTTTGCTAACTCCTTCGTGGTGGCCTTGGCCACACCAGCAGGTGTGAAGCCACTCATGGCGATGTGATCACCATTCTTAATCAATGCTGCAGCCTCTGCAGCGGTCATACGTGTATAAGCCATGATTTGATATTTAAGTTGTATATTGATTATTTGGTGCAAAGGTACTTCAAATCAGCGGGATTACAAAATTTCTATATATTTTTTTGAATATCATGTCACAAATTCCGTTATCTTACGTAATAAGGGTAAACAAGTCATGATGACGCAAGAGGAATTCAAACAGGAAGTGAAGCGGATCAGATCCCATCTGGTGACAACCGCCCAGCGGTATCTCCATGATGCCGACGAGGCGGAAGACATCGTACAGGATGTGCTGCTGCAGCTTTGGCAGATGATCGATACCTTACGCATTCCCTTTGATTCTCTGGCTGGAATCCTGGTGCGAAACCGCTGTATCGACAAAGTAAGACGACAGATGTCTGTGGTACGAGTGGAGCAGCTGATGGATGTTTACGAGGAAGATGTTGATCATGACTTATTGGAACGCACCATGCGCATGGTGGAAACATTGCCTGATAGGCAGCAGACTATGATCCGACTCCGCCATATGGAGGGGATGGAGATGAGTGAAATAGCGCAACTAACAGGTTCCACTGAGGTGGCTGTGCGGAAAGCCTTGAGCAGAGCACGTAAGACTTTGGCGGAGAAGTTCAGAAAATTAGAAGATGAGTAGTTTGAGGATTAGTAATAAGGAGATAGAGATATGAGTAATGTATTGAGAATACGGACATTGACCGATCGTTTCCTAGAAGGAGAGACGACACTGGAAGAAGAGCGCGAGCTGTATGCGTTCTACCGCAGTGGGGAAGTCCCTGACGACCTGCTGTCATTACGACCGCTGTTCGTTGGCTTGGAGGAGATACAGTTGGAAACTCCATCCATCACTTCAAAGAAAAAGAAGGGTGACTGGCGTACGTGGGTGATGATTGCCGCATCGGTTCTCGTGCTCTTCCTCCTTGGCGGCAGCTTCCTCTGGCAGCAACAGCAGAACGAGTGCGTGGCATATGTCTATGGTGAGAGAATCACCGACCGCGACATGATCATGCAGGAGCTGGAATACAGCATAGGAACCATGACCGAAGGTCAGACTGACATAGAGAATCAGTTAAACGAGATGTTCAATTAAAACGAAGATAGGTTATGAAAAGAATCTGTATAATCCTGATGATGCTGCATGCCGTGCTGCTGCTTCATGCCCAGCAAGGACTGCCGATCGACAAACTGTTCCAAGGACAGATTATTCCACAGGAACGGATGATGGAGACGAAGGTACGCGGAAAGATGATAGCCAAGTACCAATTATCATACTTCCATAGCTTGCGGTTCAACGCCTCTCCCACAGAAACACGAGCTATCATGGCACTCGTAGACCTGGGTAATCCAGCCATAGGCAGTATGCAGGAGAAGAGTACGATGAGTACGAACACCACCGAATCCCTTATGGTTCGCTTGGATTCACAAGGGAAACAGAACCGCTACCTTTGTGCGAAGGTGAACAAGAAGAACTCGAAGAAAAGCGAAATGGTGGTGATCTATATGGAAGGCACCCTCTCGTCGTTGGAGAAAATGAAAGAAATACTCAAATAAAGTAATAACGAAACAATCATTCATATGGAAAAGTTTATTCTTTTGATGGCAGCAGCAATCCTGCAAACATCAGCTTATGCCCAGTCGAACACCAATACCGTAGTGATTAACAAACCGAAAAAGGTAACCATCATCACAGGTGATTCTATCCAAAAGGTCATTGTGAAAGGTAGGGAGAATGATGATAGCTACGAGTATATCAGCACGATCCAATTGGTGGACAGCAACTATGTGAGTAAAGAGGAGATCAACAAGGACAGCTGGGCCCTGAAGGACATCATTCCTTCTGTTAGCATGACAGGCAGTCAAGAGCAGAAATGTGGAGGAGAGGTGATTTTAGGCGGACCCCTCATGATTGGTTTCACTGCGCCCACTCATACTGATTCTGGCACAGACTTTAGTACGTTCCGTTCTTGGGAGTTTGCCATACCATTCATCGAGGCTTCGTTCTTTTTCGATAAAAAGCATAGGAATGCAGTCGCACTCCAGACTTTCTTCAATTGGCGAAACTATCGGATGACGGGTGATACACGTTTTGTGAAGAACGAGAGTGGAAACGTGGAATTAGCATCCTATCCAGAAGGAGCCAAACCAAAGTTCTCTCGTGTCAAGGTATTCAGCTTATCAGGTGCACTTCTCTACTCCTACAGTAACAAACACTGGGGATTCTCATTGGGACCCGTCATCAATTTCAACACCTATGCCAGTATAAAGACACGCTATAGTATCGATGGTGGAAAATACAAGGATGTGGATAAGCATATCAACCAGCGGAAGGTTACCTTCGATATCATGGGCGTTTTTGAGACACCTGAGATTGACTTGTACTTGAAATACAGTCCGAATGATGTATTGAAAGATGGCGTGAAGTTCCGCTCACTCACCTTTGGTCTTTGCTTGTAATATTTTGTGGAGTGTGGAGTCTTTTCGAGGAGTGTGGAGTGAGGAGTGTGGAGTGAGATATGTTTCAAGTACAAGTGGTTTTGTATATGATTACTGTATCTCA
This sequence comes from uncultured Prevotellaceae bacterium, assembly GCA_902768785.1. Classification (GTDB taxonomy): domain Bacteria; phylum Bacteroidota; class Bacteroidia; order Bacteroidales; family Bacteroidaceae; genus Prevotella. The sequence continues at coordinate 92,531 of CACXMM010000006.1, read as the reverse complement.
GTTCTATTCTCACTCCACACTCCTCACTCCACACTCCTCGAAAATGCTCCACACTCCACACTCCTCGAAATCGTTCCTCGAAATCGTTCCACGAAAAACAGAATTAATTTTGGTTTTTCTCTCGTTTATTTGTACCTTTGCACCCAAAATGTAAAGGAATATGGAACAGACACTGTTGATTTACAATACCCTTCATCGTCAGAAGGAACGTTTCGAACCGTTGCATGCACCCAACGTAGGACTCTATGTTTGTGGCCCTACTGTCTATGGTGATCCCCATTTGGGACATGCCCGTCCTGCCATCACCTTCGACATCCTCTTCCGTTACCTGAAGCATCTGGGTTACAAGGTGCGCTATGTGCGGAATATCACGGATGTAGGGCATCTGGAGCATGATGCCGATGAGGGTGAGGACAAGATTGCCAAGAAGGCACGACTGGAGCAGCTGGAGCCGATGGAGATCGCACAGTATTACACCAACCGCTACCATCAGGCCATGGAGGCACTCAATGTGCTGCCGCCAAGCATCGAGCCACATGCTACAGGACATATTATCGAACAGCAGCAGCTGGTGCAGGAGATTCTTGACAACGGTTTTGCCTATGAGAGTAACGGCAGTATCTATTTTGATATTGAAGCCTATAACAAGAAATACCATTACGGTAAGCTCTCAGGACGTACCTTGGAGAATGTCATCAACGAGAGTCGTGCCCTCGATGGAGTGGGTGAGAAGCATAATCAGGCTGACTTTGCCTTGTGGAAGAAAGCTTCACCCGAGCATATCATGCGGTGGCCCTCACCTTGGAGTGACGGCTTCCCAGGATGGCACTGTGAGTGTACGGCCATGGGACGGAAATACTTAGGTAGTCATTTCGATATCCATGGGGGCGGCATGGATCTGATCTTCCCGCATCATGAATGCGAGATTGCGCAGGCCACGGCATCACAGGGCGACGACATGGTGAAATACTGGATGCACAATAACATGATTACCATCAACGGACAGAAGATGGGTAAGTCATTGGGTAACTTCATCACCTTGGAGCAATTCTTCACAGGTAACCATGATCTGCTGAGTCAGGCTTATTCGCCCATGACCATCCGTTTCTTCATCCTCTCTGCCCATTACCGTAGCACGGTGGACTTCTCTGATGAGGCTCTGAAGGCCAGTGAGAAAGGACTGGAGCGTTTGATGAACGGCATCAACGACTTGGAGCGTGTGCCAGTATCTGACAAGTGTGATCCTGCCACGGAGAAGTTCGTCAAGGAACTCCGCCAGAAATGCTATGATGCGATGAACGATGACTTCCTCACACAAATCGTCATCAGTCATCTCTTCGAGGCATGCCGCGTGGTGAACACCTTATTAGACCATAAGGCACAGATCTGTGACGAGTGCCTGAAAGAACTCTCCGACACCATGCACCTTTTCGCCATCGACCTCTTAGGTCTCCGCAACGACAAGGGTAGCAACAACGATGCCCGTGAGGAAGCCTACGGAAAGGTGGTGGATATGGTACTCGACTTACGTGCCAAGGCCAAAGCAGCCAAAGACTGGGCTACCAGCGACCAAATCCGCGATGCCCTCGCTGCCGCCGGCTTTGAGGTGAAAGATACCAAGGACGGGGTCACATGGAAGTTAAATAAGTAAATTTTTGTGGAGTGAGGAATGTGGAGTGTGGAGTGAGATATGATTTCAGGAACAGGTGACTTTGTATATGAATACTGTATCTCAGTACTATTCTCACTTCACACTTCACACTCCTCACTCCTCGAAACAATCTACACTCTCAGTCTGCGATAGTAAAATCAAGTTGTCGTTTCTCGATATTCGCTTTGGCTACCTTGATACGGATGGGGTCGCCTAACATGTATTTGTTGTGACGGCGGCGGCCCACCAGCTGGTAGTTGCGCTCATCGAAATCGTAGTAGTCATCATCGAGGTCATGCATCGGAATCATACCCTCGCAGTGGTTCTCATCGATCTCGGCATAGATGCCGTAGCTGGTGATTCCGCTGATATGGGCATCGAACTCATCACCGATGAAATCGGCCATAAACTCCACCATCTTATATTTAATACTGTCACGTTCCGCATTCTGTGCAATCTGCTCCATGTCACTGCTGTGCTCACACAGTTCCTCGTAATGATCTCTGTTCGCGCTGCGTCCTCCGTCCTGATAACGGGTGAGCAGACGGTGCACCATGGTATCGGGATAGCGGCGGATAGGTGAGGTGAAGTGGGTGTAGTAGTCGAAGGCCAGTCCGTAGTGTCCGATATTGAACACACTGTATTTGGCTTTCATCATCGCGCGGAGTGCCACGCTCTCGATCACGTTCTGCTCACGCTTGCCGTTCACATCATCCATCAGTTTGTTTAGGCTCTTGGCAATCTCTTCCTTAGAGCCGGTGGTCTTCATCTTGTAACCGAAGCCGATGATAAACTGACGGAGACGTTCGAGCTTGGTGGGATCGGGCTGGTCGTGGATACGGTAGGGCAGCGTCTTGGCTTTCTGTCCTTTCTTTACCTTTCCTATAGATTCTGCCACCTGTCGGTTCGCCAATAGCATGAACTCCTCAATGAGTTTGTTGGCATCCTTCGACTTCTTGTAGTAGGCACGTGTTGGCTTTCCTTTCTCGTCGATGTCGAAGTGCAGCTCCTCACGGTCGAACTTCACAGCTCCGTTCTTGAAACGTTTCTTCCGAAGCTGTTTGGCCAGTGCATCCAGGGTGATCAGCTCTTTCGCCAATTCTCCTTGATAGTTCTTCTTTGCGGGAGCAGGCTCGCCAGTGCCGTCTATCACCCCGTTCTTCTCTAAGATCTCCTGCACTTCCTCGTAGGCGAAGCGACGATTGCTCTTGATAACGGTATGAACCAGTCGCCAGTTGATGATGTTGGCCTCACCGTCAAGGGTGAAGATGACGCTGTAGCACAGCTTCTCCTCATCAGGACGGAGGGAGCAGATGAAGTTGCAGAGACGCTCTGGCAGCATGGGAATGGTACGGTCAACGAGATAGACGCTGGTGGCACGCTTCTCTGCTTCCTTGTCGATCACACTACCTTCTTTTACATAATGCGACACATCAGCGATATGGACACCCACTTCGTAAAGGGGATTCCTTTCACCACCCAGGAACTTGATAGACAAAGCATCATCGAAATCCTTCGCATCCTTGGGGTCGATAGTGAAGGTGGTGACATCGCGGAAGTCTTCGCGACGGGCAATCTCCTCTGCAGTGATGGTGGCATCGATCTTGTTCGCGGCCTCCTCCACATGCTTGGGATATTTGTACGGCAGACTGTATTGTGCCAGGATGGCATGCATCTCGGCATTGTTCTCACCGATCTTTCCCAACACATCGATTACCTCACCAACGATATTCTTCGATTCCTTCGAGGGCCACTGGGTGATCTTGACCACAGCCTTGTCATCAGTCTTGCCTCCCTTCAGCTTTTTCTTGGGGATGAAGATATCGTGTACGAACAGGTTCCCGTCGGGAATCAGGAAGGCGTAGTCACGCTCTACCTGAAGGCGTCCCACCACCTGATCGTGAGCACGGTGCAGGATTTCTGTCACCATGGCCTCTTTGATATGATTCTGGCGACGTGCCATCATGGTCACTCTCACACGGTCACCGTTCAAGGCAAACAGTGAGTTACGCTCTGCCACGAAGATGGGTTTGTCGCTTCCATCGGGGATGAACGAGTTCTTGCCGTTGGCTTTGCGGATAAATGTTCCCTCTGTCACCTGTCCTTGCAGGTTCAGACGGTAGCTGTTCTCTGCAGGCTTGCTCAGGAAGTCATCCCAAGCCATATCCTCCAGAATATCCACGGCAAGCATCTTCACGGGATGGGTATCGAGGTGAAGCTGCTTGAATATCTGTTTCAAACTGTATGTTACATTGGGGTTCTGCTGGAATAAGGTCTGCAGCATCTCGCTCAGCTTATTCTTCGTGAGGCGTTTACCTTTGTTTCTTCCTTTTGCCATAATCGTAGTATTTTGATAGAAAAGATATGCAAATATACATATTTTCCGTGAAAGTCGTGTTTTTTATTACGTTTATTTTGCATTTCATGGGATTTCCACTAATTTTGCATCGCAAATGGAGAAGATATTGATTACTGGCGCCTCGGGATTCATCGGCAGTTTTATTGTCGAGGAGGCCTTGCGGCGTGGGATGGAGGTATGGGCAGCCATCCGGAGGAGCAGTTCCCGTGAGTGGTTGCAGGATGAGCGTATTCATTTCATAGAACTGAACCTGTCGTCAGAAGAAGATTTGGTGCATCAGCTTGAGGGTCGTATGTTCGATTATATCGTGCATGCTGCCGGCGTGACGAAATGTCTGAAAAAGGAGCAGTTCTATCGTGTGAACACTGAAGGCACCCGTCATCTTGTTAACGCTTTGCTCCGTCTGCACATGCCCTTAAAGAAATTCGTCTATCTGAGTAGTCTGAGTATCTTCGGTGCTATTCGTGAGAAACAGCCTTACGAAGCTATCCGCGAAACCGATACGCCGCAGCCGAACACGGAATACGGCAAGAGTAAGTTAGCCGCTGAAGCTATCCTTCGTGATTGCAGTAAGACGGGTGAGGTTCCTTCTTTTCCTTATGTCATCCTTCGTCCCACGGGTGTCTATGGTCCTCGTGAGAAAGATTATTTCCTGATGGCGAAAAGCATCAAAGGACATACCGACTTTGCCGTGGGCTTTCAGCAGCAGGATATTACTTTTGTGTATGTGCTCGACGTGGTACAGGCGGTGTTCCTGGCATTGGAGCACGGACAGATAGGCAGGAGCTATTTTCTCAGTGATGGTGAGGTGTATCAATCGGCCACGTTCAGTAACTTGATTATCCGTGAACTGGGTAACCCCTGGTGCCTGCGCATCAAGGCTCCTATCTGGCTACTCCGAATTGTCACATTCTTCGGTGAAATCGCCGGAAATATTACTGGGAAGGTCACAGCTTTGAACAATGACAAGTATCATATCCTGAAGCAACGCAACTGGCGTTGTGATATACAGCCGGCTATAGATGAGCTGGGTTATCAGCCCCAATACCCGTTGGAGCGTGGAGTCAAAGAGACCATGAAGTGGTATCAGGAGCACGGCTGGCTGTAAGAGGTTGAAAGATTATTGAATGACGAAAGATGAAATTGCTGAAGGATTTATTTAAGATAGAGAAGAAGGCAGAAAAGGGATTGTTCGCCTATGAATGGGTAGTGGTGGCCTATATGGTGCTCACCTTTGCCATGATTTTTTTCTGCTATACCAAGATACCCAATGCACAGGCTATGATCTGGGGACGTGTGCGCATTATCCTGATGATGGCCGCCGTGTATCTCGTCTATCGTATGATGCCTTGCCGGTTTACTCGTCTGGCGCGTGCTGTCTTGCAGCTGGCCTTGCTCTCCTGGTGGTATCCCGATACGTATGAGCTGAACCGAATTTTTCCCAATCTCGACCATCTCTTTGCCCAGTGGGAACAGAGTATCTTCGGATGTCAGCCTGCGTTGCTGTTCTCGAAGCTGGTGCCCTATCCATGGTTTGGCGAATTGATGGATTTGGGCTATGCTTCCTATTTCCCCATGATTGCTACGGTGGCACTGTTTTATTTCTTCTGTCGCTATGAGCAGTTTCAGCGGACCATATTCATCGTGATAGGGGCTTTCTTTATCTATTACGTGGTGTTTGTGTTCCTGCCTGTTACCGGACCGCAGTACTATTATGGTGCCGTGGGCTTTGAGAACATCGCACAAGGTATCTTCCCCAATATCCACGATTATTTCAATCATACCATGGAACGTGTGGTGAGTCCTGGTTACCCTGATGGATTCTTCTATCAGTTGGTGGAGGATGCCCACGAAACAGGAGAACGCCCCACGGCAGCCTTCCCCAGCAGTCATGTAGGCATCAGTACGGTTCTCTTACTCCTGGCATGGCGCAGTGGGAGTCGTCGCCTGTTCTATATCCTCCTTCCTTTCTTTATCTTGATGTGTTTCGCCACCGTGTATATCCAGGCGCATTATGTCATTGATGCCATTGCCGGACTCATCACTGGCGTCATTCTCTATTTCTGTCTATCTTTCTGCAAACACTAACATTTTAAGTGTAATCTGCGCTTTTGTGTTTATTTTTTGGCTTATAGTGCGTTAGAGACTTCATTTTTAGTTAATAATCTATAAATTAGTCTCTTTGATAGTACTATTTATCAAACTAATTAATATATTTGCGTGATAAATAGGTACTAAACAATTCAAGTTGAAGATTATGAAGAGATATAGATTTGTCGTTTTTCTGACACTTTTAGGATATTTCTTGTTGGGCAACATGGCGGTTTGCCATGTTTCGGCACAGGGAACCAAGGCTAGTCATGCTGAGTCTATGAGCAAGGTGTGGAATGGTATGAATGTGGACAACGTTGTGGGAAATAATGAATATGAAACCAACGGAAGAAAGTTCTATCTATTTAATGTTGGAACGGGGCGCTTTGTCATTGAAGGTGGAAACTGGGGCATGGAAGGACGATTGTTCCATGAATCCTTCGGTCGGCCGTTATATCTGATGAAAAGTGGGTTTATCAAGAGTGGTATCACAGAAAAGGTCGATAATCTAAAGGATAGTTACGGCTGTAATGTACCAGGAGTTTCCAATCAGGGTTCTAGTTGGAGTGATTGCGATAAACGCAGTTTCACCGTAATGATGGATGCAGACCGTGGTCAACTTAGTAAATGGGATTTCCAGCGCGTGGAGACAGATCCTACTGCAACAACCTACACCTACTACATGTGGGAGACTATGACATGTAGAAAACCAGAAAATGCGCATCTAGATAATCATGGGACTCATAAATATTACCTGGGAGCAGCTTGGGGCGATTGGTATGCTAATGATGGAAGGGATAATGGAAAGCTTGTCTTTTTGGATGATGATCGTTCTTGCTGGACAACAGAAGAAGTGATTGGTAATACAACGGAAAAGTTGGTAAATGGCGACATGATCAGTATCGATAAACTTTATCAGTGGCGTCTTGTCCCAGAAGAAGAGTTTCTGCGAGAACTGAAGAGTGAGAAGGTTGGATTGAATCCCAGTATCTCCTGTTTAGTACCCGATCGTGATTTCACCCGTAATGCCGATGGTTTTGATGACAATTGGATTATGGAAGAAAAAGAAGGCTATACTTATGGTAGCACAGGACGGAGAGGCTTTACCTCTGGAATATACAAGAATAAAGAAAAACAAAAATCGTATTATCTCGATGAGGCATGGGATAAGCCTGTCAGACTGAAAGAGCAGTTTGAGGAAATGAAGAAGTCAAAGTATGGCTATCTGTTTTTTGAGGGTGTAGGCAGGACCTATACACAGTTTAAAGCGCCTTGTCCTGGTTGGTTCTTAGTGCAATGTTACGGTTTTGTGAAGAGTGATGGCAACAATGATGCTTACTTGTTTGCCAAGGTTGGTAACGAAGAGTCACGTCACAATTTGGTCAAAATAAATAAAGATAAGTTTGCTGGGAAAGATAAATCGAATAATTGCCTTAAAGTCGGTGAAGAATTTATGAATAACGGTGAGAATTATAAGAACTTCACATGGATATTCGTAGATAATGAGACATTTGATGAAAATAATCCTCCGTTCATTCAGATAGGAGTGGGTAAGGATGCTGCCTATCAAAGAAATAATGCAGTTGATGGTACCACCTATTATTATGATGGCGATTGGGTTTGCATTGATGATATTCGGGTTTCTTATATGGGGTTAGGACCAGTGTTCTTCTATGAGGAAGAGGAGAACTTGGATTACCTGACTTTCCACCCAGACAGAATAACACAATTCCCCAGTGCGGTTCCAGATGGACGCTATAGTGGCGCTGCATGTCTGCAGAGGAATATGAAGGTTGGGGATTGGAATTCGTTCTCTTTCCCGATACCGCTGACTGGAGAACAGGTGAGGTTTGCTTTTGGTGAAGAAACCGTTCTCGCGAAGTTGCATAGTATTGGCGAAAAGTCGCGTCATTCGAATGTGATTGATTTCGAATCAGTAAATTTGCGTACCACGACGAACGCGGTAGTCCCAGGAGAATTCTATCTTTTGAAACCTACGGAAGCACCTTATCAAGGAAAGAATCCGCATGGTGATGAGGTCTATTATTATGAGTTAGGACGGAACTTCTTTTCAATCAACAATCCAGAAGAGGAAAACTATAAACATCCACTTCTTTCGCAGAGCACCGTTAAGGATACGAAGACTATATCTTCCTTTAACAATGAGAATGATGGTGTGTCGCATGTAAACTACGTGCAGACGCCTGGTTATTCCACATTCAGAGTAAGTAGCAGTACCTACACCTATACAGGATCTACGGCCAACGGCATCTATGCCACAAAGGGTTCCTATGCTGTCAGCAACAATACCATCTATCATCTGGCGAAAGATACTCCTATCAAGGGTTTCCGTGGATGGATCACCGTAGATCTTCCTCTTCAAGCAGATGCAAAACCGATGACGATGTGTATTGATGGAATCGATGACACCGAAGGAATTGCTACTGCTTTGGAGGAGTCTTTTCCGCAGTCATTCTCCACAACAGGTACTTCAGCTGTCTATGACTTGAGCGGGCGAAAAGTCGGGAATCCTGGCACAAACTTGTCAAAGGGTCTCTATATCGTCAATGGAAAAAAGTATTTGGTGAGATAATGTAAGTTCGGATGAACGTATTTCGAAGAATCATTAAGGAACAAAGGGACAAGAAATGAAGAAACAATACATAGCACCGGAGACACTGATAACCTCAGCAGAGGATATCAGCATACTTGCGCGCTCTCGTCCGGGCTACGCTATTGACAATGATTATGCGAATGATAACAATATCATAGACATCAAGGAAGAAGATGAGGACTGGCCAGGTGGTGATGATTGGCCAGGCGATTGGCCATTCCTTGAGTTAGACTGATTATCTTCACACTTTGGTATAAGTACTTTCACTCCACATGGCAAAGAAAAATTGTTTTTTCTTTGCCATGTGCGCGTTTATCCGTACCTTTGTCACCAAATAACAAAATAGTGAAGAAATTATATATTGAAACATACGGGTGCCAGATGAACGTGGCCGACTCGGAAGTGGTAGCCTCTGTGATGCAGATGGCAGGTTATGAGGTGTGTGAGGATATTCAGGAGGCTGATGCCGTGTTCCTGAATACCTGTTCAGTGCGCGACAATGCCGAGCAGAAGATCTATCACCGCCTGGAGGAACTGAATGCGTTGCGTAATAAGCGCACCAGAGATTCAAACGTCACTCCTCACTCCTCACTCCACACTCCTCGATTAATTATCGGTGTCCTTGGCTGTATGGCGGAACGTGTGAAAGAGGATTTGTTAGAGAATCACCATGCGGATCTGGTGGCAGGTCCTGATGCCTATCTGTCGCTGCCCGATCTCATTGCACAATGTGAGATGGGACAGAAAGCCATCAACATTGAACTTTCAACCACAGAGACCTACCGTGATATCATCCCCCAGCGTCTGCATACTGCGAAGGTGGGCGGCTTTGTGAGTATCATGCGTGGCTGTAATAACTTCTGTCATTATTGTATTGTGCCTTACACCCGAGGAAGGGAAAGATCCCGTGATGTGGAAAGCATTCTCACCGAAGTGCGCGATCTGCAGCAACGGGGATTCAAGGAGGTGACGTTGTTAGGACAGAACGTGAACAGTTATGGACTCTCACCTGCAGGGAAACCCATTCCTGGCGGTACCAGCTTTGCCCAGTTGCTGCGACTGGTAGCCCAGGAGGTACCCCAAATGCGCGTACGTTTCACCACCTCGAACCCTGAAGACATGAGTGAGGATATCCTCCATGCCATTGCCGAAGAGCCGAATCTCTGTCATCACATCCATTTCCCGGCTCAGAGTGGCAGTAACCATACCTTGAAGCTGATGAACCGCAAATATACCCGTGAGGACTATTTGGACAAGGTGGAGGCCATCCGCAGAATCATTCCCGACTGCGGGTTATCTACAGATATCTTTGTGGGTTATTGTGATGAGACGGAAGAGGACTTCCAGCAGACGCTCTCTTTGGTGCGTGAAGTGCAGTTCGACTCCGCCTTTATGTTCAAATATTCTGAACGACCAGGCACGTATGCTGCCAAGCATCTTGCTGATAATGTGCCTGAAGAGGAGAAGATCCGCAGGTTGAATGAACTGATTGCCTTACAGACGGAGATCTCAGCCCAACGCAATGCACAGGATGTAGGGAAGGTGTTCGATGTGCTGGTGGAAGGATACAGCAAACGGAGCCGTGAACAACTGATGGGCCGCAACGGACAGAACAAGGCGGTGATCTTTAATAAAAACGGGCATCACATCGGAGAAACTGTGCGGGTGAGAATCGTCGAAAGCAGCAGTGCAACGTTGAAAGGGGAAATCATAGAGGCATAGTTCAGAACTGGAGAAACCTCACCTTTTCTTTTTCTTACCTATTGAACTTTTTTGTGCAAGGCCATTGCACAAGTTGTGCAAGGCTTCTGCACAAAGTGTGCAAAGTACCTGCACAAAGTGTGCAGAACCGTTGCACAAAGTGTGCACCACGGCAACTTAAAATGTGCACAACTTTTGTTTAACTTTTGCAGTACCTTCGCAAAAGTCGTATGTTTCCTCCACAGGGTTTTTAGAAGTCATGCGTCAAGAGGCAGGTTGTTGTCTGCGAAGGATGAGTTAGGGCATCTCTCATGGTTTTTCTATGCGGTGAAGCGAGAAAAACGCGCTTTTTCTTTGAGTTTCCATGAATTTGCATTACCTTTGTGGCTGAATGCGAGAATTCTTAAAAGTCCTTCGCCGTTTTGTGCCGCCATATAAGAAATATCTTGTGCTGACGGTGTTGTTCAATATCCTAAGTGCGATATTGAATATTTTCTCGTTCATGGCTATTATCCCTATCTTGAATATTCTGTTCCAGACAGATCCCGGCATGCGGGCTGTTGACTGGATTCCGTGGAGTGAGCTCACGCTCGGGAACTGCACGGATATCCTCAGCAACAACACGAATTATATCGTACAGGGATGGGTGCTTGAATGGGGTGCCACCACTACGTTGCTGATTATCGGACTGTTCCTGGCGTTTATGACATTCCTGAAGACAGGAGCCTATTTCCTTTCGTCGGCAACGATGATACCGATTCGTACAGGTGTTGTCCGTGATATCCGTAACCAATTGTATCAGAAGATTACTTCATTGCCGTTGGGCTTCTTCAGTGAGGAGCGTAAAGGTGATATCATTGCACGAATGAGTGGTGATGTGCAGGAAATAGAGAACTCCATTATGGCCAGTCTTGACATGTTGTTCAAGAACCCGATTCTGATTTTCTCCTATTTCACTGCTTGTCTGATCGTCTCCTGGGAGCTCACCTTGTTCACGATCATCTTTGTGCCCCTTTTTGGATGGTTCATGGGTTTTGTGGGCAGGAAACTGAAAGCGAAGAGTATCAAGGCACAGTCGTTGTGGAGCGATACGATGAGTCAGGTGGAGGAGACCTTGGGTGGCTTGCGCATCATCAAGGCCTTTAATGCCGAGGAGAAGATGAATAACCGTTTCGACCGCGTAAACTCTGCCTACCGCAATGATATTATGCGAGTAACCATCCGGCAGTCGATGGCTCATCCGATGAGTGAGTTCTTGGGTACGGTGATGATTGTTATTGTATTGTGGTTCGGTGGTATCCTGGTATTGAATAAAGCCGTGCTGAGCGGACCCGTATTCATCTATTATCTGGTGATGCTCTATAGTGTGATTAATCCGCTGAAGGAATTCTCCAAGGCCAGCTATAACATTCCCAAGGGCTTGGCATCCATGGAACGTGTGGATAAGATCCTGCTGATGGAGAATAATATCAAGGAGCCGGAACACCCGAAGCATATTGAGAGCTTCGAGCACCAGATAGAGTTCCGTCATGTGTCATTCAAATATGCTGAGCAATGGGTGCTTCGCGATGTCAACTTAGTGATTGAGAAAGGCAAGACTGTGGCCCTGGTAGGACAAAGCGGTGGCGGTAAGAGTACACTGGTGGATTTGATTCCTCGTTACTACGACGTGCAGGAAGGAGAAGTACTGATTGATGGCATCAACGTGAAAGACCTGGGTATTCACGACCTGCGGCAGCTGATTGGTAATGTGAACCAGGAGGCTATCCTGTTCAATGATACATTCTATAACAACATATCGTTCGGTGTGGATACTGTCACACAGGAAGAGGTGGAGCAGGCGGCACGTATCGCCAATGCACACGACTTCATCATGGCGTCAGAGCAAGGGTACGATACGAAGATAGGTGACCGTGGTGGTCGGCTTTCCGGAGGACAGCGGCAACGTGTGAGTATCGCCCGTGCCATCTTGAAGAACCCGCCTATTCTGATCCTTGATGAGGCTACTTCCGCCCTTGACACTGAGAGTGAGCGGTTGGTGCAGGATGCTTTGGAGAAACTGATGAAGACCCGTACTACCGTGGCCATCGCTCATCGTCTGAGTACCATCAAGAACTCAGATGAGATATGTGTGCTTCATGACGGACAAATCGTGGAGCGTGGCACACATGATGACCTGATGTCGCAGGATGGCTATTACAAGAAGCTCCACGATATGCAAAGCTGATGAATATGAAACGCTTCCGACTCTTATCACCCCTGGTGGCTGTGCTCTGCAATCTCTTGATGGCCTATGTGGTTTATTTCATAGCACGGGTGGTATTCCTGATAGAGAACTACGGTCTGTATGCTGATACGCTTACTACGTCTCATCTCATGGAGTTGTTGCGAGGTGGGTTGGTGTTTGATACTACGGCAATCCTCTATACCAATGCGCTCTGGGTGGTGATGATCCTCCTGCCTGTAAGCAGGAAGGAAAATCCACTCTATCAGAATATCTGTAAATGGGTGTTCGTGGTCATCAACACCGTGGCTCTGATCGTGAACCTCTGCGATACCGTTTACTTCCAATATACCTTGCGGCGTACTACTACTACGGTGTTCAATGAGTTCAGCAACGAGAACAATCTGTCGGGTATCTTTGGCCAGGAGGCTGTGAGCCATTGGTATTTCTTTGTGCTCACTGCTGTCATCGTCTATGCGATGGTGAAACTGTACGTGAAGCCCCGTCTCGATTACCACACACTGAACTGGAAGACATATGCCGTGGCTACGCTGTTGGAACTGCTTGCCTTTGTGCCTTTCTGCATTGCCGGCATGCGTGGCGGATGGACCCGTGATGTGCGTCCCATCACCATCTCGAATGTGAACAATTATTGCGACCGTCCTACCGAGGCAGGTATCGTACTGAATACTCCGTTCTCATTGATTAGAACCATCGGGAAGAATCTATTTGAAGTGCCTGACTATTTCAAGAGTGAGCAGGAGATGGAAGCGGTCTTCACGCCAGTACACCGTCCTGAAGCATCTGATTCTACCAGTCAGACGAGTCCTAAAAGGAAGAATGTGGTGGTTATTATCATCGAGAGCTTTGGCAGGGAATACATTGGTGCTTATAACCATCATTTAGAGGGAGGCAAATACAAAGGCTATACACCCTTTGCCGATTCACTGATTCAGCATTCTCTTACCTACCGCTATTCCTATTGCAATGGAAGGAAAAGCATTGACGGCATGCCTTCCATACTCTCATCGATACCGATGTTCGTGGAGCCCTTCTTCCTTTCACCTTATTCTAATAATGCCATCTCGGGAATTGCCGACTGCCTGAGGGGCGAAGGGTATTCCACAGCCTTCTTCCACGGAGCTGAAAGGGGGTCCATGGGATTCATGGCTTTTGCCAGGGCTACCAAGTTCGAGAATTACTATGGACGGGAAGATTTCGTAGCAGATAAGCGTACCCGTGGCGATCAGGATTTCGACGGCTGGTGGGGAATCAGTGATGAGCCATTCCTGCAATACATGAACTTAAAGCTCTCAGAGATGAAACAACCGTTCATGGCTGCCGTGTTCACCTTGTCGAGTCATCATCCTTTCCGTGTGCCTGATCCGTATAAAGATGTCTATCTCGAAGAGGAGCTACCTATTCATAAGGTCATACGTTATACCGATCATGCTCTGCAGCGGTTCTTTGACAGTGCCAGGAAAGAGCCGTGGTTCAATAACACGATCTTTGCTATCACCTCCGATCATACAAACATGTCGAACCATGATGAGTACAAGACAGATTTAGGCGGATTCTGTTCGCCAGTCATCTTCTATGATCCATCGGGTGAGATGGGTGTCGGCATGCAGGATGCCATCGCACAGCAGATAGACATCATGCCCACTATCCTGGGCTATTTGGGCTACAACAAGCCTTATTTCGGTTTTGGTATCGACCTCCTGAAGACACCTGCTGAGGATACATGGGCTGTGAACTATCTGAACGGTGTCTATCAGTATGTGAAATATGGCTATGTGCTGCAGTTTGACGGGATGAAAGCCAAGGCGCTTTATCGTCTTGACGACCGCTTGATGAAGCAGAACCTCTTGGGGAAAGTGAAAGAACAGCAACAAATGGAAACGGAGCTGAAAGCCATCATCCAGCAATATATGGAGCGTATGACACAGAACCGGTTGACTCCTTAAAAAGCAGGAAGCCGATACCTGTGGATAATTAGCGCTTATTCTTCCTTTCCGCTTCAAGCTGACGAAGACGTTCTGCCTCTTCGCCTTTGGGAATCACCTTCCCGTTGATTACCTCAAACTTTTCGTTGAATTCCTGACGGGTTCGCTTCCATCGGTTATGACTCCATAGCCAATAGGCAGGATCCTGTCTGATGCTTTCTTCAAGCATTTGGAAGTAACGGGTGGTAATCTCGTATTCGGGGAGTTCATTTGGAGTGAGTGTGATGGGTTTGATAATCCCTTCATAGTAGCCTCGTTTGATGCGATGGATATCCAGATAGAAAACACCATGGTTCATCTTTCTGACGATGCGCTCAGTACCTGTCAATACAGGGGTGTCATGATGAAGGAAGTCGCACCAGTGATGGATATTACGCCAGTGAGGCACCTGGTCGCTGATGTATCCAATGACTACTGGTTGATGTTCACTGCGGAAACGCAGAATCTCTCGGAGAGTATCGTTCATGGGAATGCAAAGGGCTCCCATCCGTTGGCGGATTTTCAGGAAAAGCCTGTCGAACTCAGCGTTCTCTATAGGGTGATAAATCTGTCCACATTTCACGTTCGGCGTCACCCAATAAGGCAATGAGGTGACCCATTCCCAGTTGCAGTAATGCCCTAAGTAAAGAGCACACGACTGTCCATTCTCTATGGTCTCATCTATCAGTTCTGTCCCTTTGAATGTCAGGCGTCGCATCACCTCTTCTTTACTGAGTGTCATGAGTTTAATGCTTTCCACCAGGTAATCGCAGAAGAAATGGTAGAATTCCCGTTCAATCTGAGATATCTCTTTCTGATTTTTCTCAGGGAAAGACTCTGTGAGGTTTTTATGCACCACCTTCCGTCGATAGCGCAATAGATAATAGAGCAGGGGATAAAGCAAATCAGACCCTATATAAAGAATACGTAATGGCAATAGCGACAGCACGTACCATAACGGATAGATGATATAATACAGAACTTTCATGCTATTCTTTTTTCTTCCGCAAAGGTAAACGTTTCGTGGTGAATACACAAATATTTGTCTTATTATTTGTCCGTTTGACGAGAAATAACTACTTTTGCAATATGTATAAAATCAGATTCATGCCCTATAGGGAAAGCCTCGCCCCCATCATGCATCGTCAGACAAAAGGACACTCGTTGCGCTCTTTAGATGGACGCTATCAGTTCTTTCTTGACGAACAGTGTGAAGAGCCAGACTTCTGGGTGGTACAAGGTAAGGGTGTGCGCCATGATCAGACGTGCCTGGTGGCTCCGGAGAACACGATCATGCTCACAACAGAACCTCGTTCCGTATTAGTCTATCCTGAGAAATACCTCAGACAGTTCGGACTGGTATGTACTTGTCAGGAACAAACCCGGCACCCACATGTTCACTTCGGTCCTGCCATTCTTCCCTGGTTTGTTGGTTATACGGAAGAAAAGGATGGGACATGCCGTTATACACTGGATTATGATGCCTTATGCCAACCATCTGATCCCCATGACAAAACGAAACTGATCTCTGTAATAACCAGTAATAAAGCGTTTACTCGTGGACACTTGGACCGTATCCGCTTTGTGGAGAAACTGAAGGCGCATTTTGGTGATCAGTTGGAGATCTTTGGCAGAGGATTTCGTGATTTCGATGATAAATGGGATGTCCTACGCCCCTACAAATACCATATTGTTATAGAAAATTCTTCTGAACGTTATTATTGGACTGAAAAGATTTCCGATTGTATGCTGGCAGAGACGTTCCCGTTTTATTATGGTTGTACGCATCTCGAAGACTATTTCCCTAAACAGTCATTTCTGCCCATAGATATCCGGCAGCCAGAACAGGCAATCTCACGGATCGATGAGGCGATCTCCACAAACCGTTATGAGCAGTCTGTGGATGCCTTGGCAGAGAGTAAACTGAGAGTACTGAATGAATATAATATGTTTGAGTATGTAGCGCGTTTGTGTGACACCTTGAACCCTGAAGCGCCCAAGAAAGAGGTGACCATCCATCCTTGTCATTCAGGACTTGCTTGGGAGAACTTCATCAATTATACTTTCAAACGGCATTATTACGAGACATTGACAAAGATTCATTATCAGATTCATGGCAATGCCTTGAGGAAATAGGACGTGGGCACGAGGGTTCGGGTGAACGTAGGTATGGGGGAACGAAGGAGCGTTATAGGAGGATTATACAAGTTCCTTAGGTAAGAGTTCCGTTGCTCGTTGGAAATCCTCTGGGGTATCTAACTCATAAGAGAAATAATGGGTGGTATCGATTACCTTGAACGTGAAGCCTTGAGGTATCAGCCGTTCAAAAGCACGTTCATAGAAGATGTCAATCAGTCCCTCTTGTTCAATCATCTGGTCTAACTCTCGGAACAAGGCTTCACTGTAGTCAGAGGTCATCTTCTCTATACCGACCGATTCACCAGCCGCTTCTTCTATACGGCAGGTCTTACTGATTTCAGTAATCCTGTTATGGGCATCCACCACGATCTTCATCTCCTCTTCCCCTAATTCATGACGATTCAAAGCTAAGGCCGGTTCTTGCTGAGAGGCCACTTCTGCCACAGCCTTCGGGTCGCACAGGATATCGCTATCCATCAGGAGGAACTCCTTCCCACGAACAATCTGTCCTGCCATCCACAACGAATAAATATTATTGTTGTGCTCGTAATCGGCATTATGGAGAAAATGGAAATGTAGAGGGGAGTCTTTAAAAGGGAGAGAGGAGAGAAAGGAGCGGATCATTTCAGCGCGATAACCTGTCACTATGACAAATTCGGTGATTCCCGTGGATGCCATAGCTTCAACGGTACGCTGAAGGAGCGTACGACTGCCAACAGTAAGCAAGCACTTGGGCTGAGTGTCTGTCAGGGGGCGCAGTCTTTTGGCCATTCCTGCGGCTAAAATCACTCCAATCATCTTAAAAGGACTCTTTATTTAGAATGATGAACAACCTCCAGGATGGTATCGCATACTGTTTGCGTCTGTTCTTTCCTTCCTAACGTGATGCGCAAGCATGACTCCAATCCCTTATCGGTCATGAACTTGATCTTGTAGTTCTTTTCGGTCAGTGCTTCAAGAAGACGGTCTTTGATCTCCACAGGATATTTGATAAGGATAAAGTTAGCTACCGACTTATACACCTTGAATCCAGGAAGTGCTCCTAATTCTTTCTTATACAGCTGGCGGCCCCATTCCATGTCATCAGCAACCTTACGGTAATGGTCATCGCTCTCGAGAGCTGCTAATGCCACAGCCTCTGAGAAACGGTTATACCCCAGATATTTGTTGATGTAGCTGACGAAATGCTCATGTCCCTTTCCAATGAAACCAAAACCACAACGTAAGCCTGGCAATCCATAGAATTTCGAAAGGGTACGCGAGATGATGAGGTTATCGTATTTGTTCACCAGAGGTGCGATATAATCGGTATCCGAGGTGATAAAGCTGGCATAGGCCTCATCAATCAGTACCATCGTATCGTTGGGGATATGCTCCATGATCCGTCCGATCTCCTTTGAGGTAAGACTGTTACCTGTCGGGTTGTTGGGAGATGCCAGCAGCAACATGCGAGGATGGATGCGGTTGGTATATTCAATCACCTCCTCCACATCGTAGGAAAAGGTGTCGGCCTGCTCATGCAGGGGGTACATCTCGAAAGTACCACGACACTCACTGGCCACCTTATTATAATACCACCATGAGAACTGAGGAATCAGGATAGTCTTGTTCTCTCCTTTCATCAGGTAGTAATGGACGGCATTTTTCAGGATATCTTCACCTCCATAACCTAACAGCACCTGCTCTTCAGGTACATTGTAGATCTCACTCAGCCGAACGGAAATCACACTTTTCTTTCCCTGATCGTAGATACGTGTATAGAAACAGAGATCCTTGGGGTTGAAGTTCCTGATGGCCTCCACCACTTTCTGACTTGGTTCAAAATTGAACTCATTTCTATCGAGATAGTTCTGTTGCTTTACCATTGTCTTGAATTTTGGTGCAAAGATAGTTCTTTTTTTCGAAAGAAGGTTATTTTTATTCCTTTTTAATACGCCCGAAGGCCTTGATACTGGTATATTTGCGCCAAAGATTGAGTTTGCGTTGGGTGGGGACACCATGGCGATGGATAAAGTCGCGGGCTCCTTCCAGCATGCGGTGAGCTACCAGACCGTCTAAATGGGGGTCGTAGTTCTGGATAACCCATTGGCGCAGTTCCCTCATCTTGTCATCGTTCATCACCTCCTCATAGGCCTGACAAAGTTCCTCTGGTTGCTGCATGTTACGCCAGTAGATGTCTTTGGCCACAGCTCGAAGGGTGATGACGGGCTTGTCAAGGAGCAGGAACTCATAGATGGTGGATGAGGTGTCACTGATCATGGCATCAGCCATCAGCATATACTTCGTCACGGTGTAATCATCTATCCATAGCATGCCTTCCGTCTCTGCTGCCAAGGTGCGGTATTCATCCATGATCTCTGGTTTTGTCAGCGGGTGGAATTTCAGTATGAGTAACACATCTTTTTGTTTCACAAAGTCCACCAATGCCTCCTGCATATAAGGTAGAGAGGTGAGCGAGGGTGAGAAAGTGGGGGCATAGAGTACAATCTTGCTTCGCCCACTTTCCTGGAGGAGACGTTGCCGTTCCCCATCAAAGGTATGCAGGTTTTGGAAGATCCAGTCTTGCCGTGGCCATCCTGTCTCTAATACCTCAAAGTCTTTATACTTCTTGGACAATCGTTCAAAGCCGCGTGTGAAGAAGGGACCTTGCGTGAAGTAGGTGTCGAAATACCGCCGGATCACCCAGTGGTCTTTCTTCTCAGCAGCATATCCGTGGAACACCTGAATCTTCACTCCGGGCAGATAATAAGGTACGATATTTCCAGGTACAAAGATGGCCTCCGGACTGAAATCGTAAATCTGTTGGATATCGTAAGTCCATTCCACCTCTCCGTCGAGAGGGAAGTTACTGATCCGTTTACGGTGTATGTACCATAGGATGTTGTTGCCTCCTTCTCTCAATGCCTCATCATGGATGGGCTTGAGAATATCGATGGCATATTTGTTTTCGCAAAATAGTACTATTCTCATTTTCTACCATTATTTGAATGCAAAGATACGAAAAATAATGCATATCTGATGATTCTCATGAGTTTTTATCTCTTTTTGTCAGTACCACGGACAAAAGCATCGATAGCAGGAGCATGCCAAAGATGAAACATAGTGAGAAGACCGTTGACACTTTAATCTGTGGCATGGAAAGGGGGATTCCTGCCCAGCCAAGCACTTCGTTGATATATTCATCCATGGCGAGCAGCATCTTGATTCCCACAAAGATCAGGATGATTCCCAATCCGTATTTCAAGTATTTGAAGTATTTCGCGATGGCAGCCAGGGCGAAATAAAGGGCACGGAGTCCTAAGATGGCAAAGATATTACTGGTGAGGATGATGAAAGGATCCCGTGACACACTGAACACCGCGGGAATAGAGTCAACGGCGAAGGCCACGTCAGAGGCTTCAATGACAACCAAGGTCACGAGAAGCGGTGTGGCTTTCAGGCGTCCGTCTTCATGAATCAGGAAACGGTCGCCATGAAGCTCTGTGGTGACAGGGAAGATCCGTTTGAGCCCTTTCACCACGATATTCTGCGAGGGGTCGCTGATTTCCTCATTGTCCTGACCGAACATTTTGGCTCCTGTATAAAGCAGGAATAGTCCGAAGAGACCTAACACCCACTCGAAACGCTCTACAACCGCCACGCCTGTGAAAATGAAAAAGCTGCG
This sequence comes from uncultured Prevotellaceae bacterium, assembly GCA_902768785.1. Lineage (GTDB taxonomy): Bacteria > Bacteroidota > Bacteroidia > Bacteroidales > Bacteroidaceae > Prevotella. The sequence goes on along the minus strand of CACXMM010000006.1, from coordinate 72,103 downwards.
GAGGACCAAGGCACCGAAGATTCCCCAGAACAGCACCTCATGCTGGTATTTCCGTTCGATACCAAAGAATGAGAAGAGCATAAGGAACACAAAAAGGTTGTCCATGGACAAAGACTTCTCGATGAGATAGCCGGAAAGGAACTCCATTGCCTTGTCGTGGCTGTTGATGGGATAGAAGAAGTAGATACCTATGCAGAACAAGAGGGATATGGCGATCCATACGCCAGTCATGGTCAGTGCTTCCTTGATGCTCACCTCATGCTGTCCTTTTTTGCCGAACATCTTCAGATCGGCTATGAGCATGAGGATGACTAGGACATAGAAGGTGATCCACCCCCATAAAGGGATGATCTCGGTATGGAGAACACTTGTGATGACGAGATGACTGATCATAATTCTTTTGTTTCGTTAAGACGTTGACGACAATGTTCCAAGATGGGCAGCAGTTCTTCCAGCGTGTTTGCCCGGAGCATGGCAATGCGTGTTTGCCGGAAGTCGGGAATCCCTTTAAAGATAGGGGTAGCAGCCAGATGCCGTCTTGTGTGGAGGATACCCCGATATTCATTTTCCCGCATATCGCCACCTTTGATGGCATTGATACGTTCGATATTGATATGTAGCTGTTCGATGAGGATATCGAGTTTCTCACTGATGGTAAGGGGCTGTATCCCTATTCCCTCGTTCCTTCGTTCCCCCGTTCCCTCGTTTTCTCGTTGGAGATAATCAGTAATCTCTTTGAAGATCCACGGACGACCGAAGGTGGCTCTGCCAATCATCACGGCATCAACGCCATAGCGTTCAAAGGCCAGACGAGCCTGTTCGGGTGTGGTGATGTCTCCGTTGCCGATAATCGGGATATGGATGCGCGGGTTCTGCTTCACCTCTCCTATCAGTGTCCAGTCTGCATCGCCAGTGTACATCTGAGAACGTGTCCTGCCATGGATAGTAAGTGCTTGGATGCCACAGTCTTGCAACTGCTCTGCCAATGTTGTGATAATCAGCTGTTCCTTGTTCCAGCCCAAGCGCGTTTTTACTGTGACGGGAACCTTGACCGCTTTCACTACCTCACGGGTAATCTCCAGTAGCATGGGAATGTTCTGTAACATTCCCGCACCAGCACCTTTGCCCGCCACCTTCTTTACAGGACAGCCGAAGTTCAGGTCGATGACATCAGGATGTGCTTCTGATTCCACGATCTGTGCGGCTTCCACCATCTGTGGAACATCCCTGCCATATATCTGTATGCCCACAGGTCGTTCCGCATCATCGATGGTGAGTTTACTCACCGTACTCTTGATGGAGCGAACCAGTGCTTCGGCACTCACAAATTCTGTATAGACCATGGCAGCTCCGTATCGTTTGCACAGATGACGGAAGCCTATATCCGTCACATCTTCCATCGGTGCAAGGAAGAGGGGCCGTTCTCCAAAATCGATATTACCTATTTTCATCATTCTTCTTATAATAAATGGTACACACCACCAGCGAAAGTCTTCACCACCCCTTTCATCTCCATCTCAAAGAGCAGTGAGGTAAGCTTGGCAATGGGGATATTCGTCAGGATGGCAAGACGGTTGATTTGCAGGTCGTTTTGCTTGTGTAGCGTATTGAAAACGACGGTTTCATCGGGTGATAGTGAGGGGAATATCTCCCTTTCTATTCCTTGTTGCTGCGCCATCATCAGTGTAGCATCGTCGTTCCATCCCATGGCGTTCACAAAGTCGTATGCGTTGTTAATCAAGGCTGCCCCGTTGTCACGTATCAGGTTGTTACATCCCTCTGAATACTGATCGTTCACGCGACCAGGGAAGGCAAACACGTCACGGTTGTATTCCCGTGACAGTCGGCAAGTAATCAGTCCTCCCCCACGGGCGGCACTTTCCACTAAGATACAGGCATCACTCATCCCTGCCACGATCCGGTTCCTTCGCACGAAGTTGATCTTATCGGCATTGGTTTGGGTAAAGAACTCCGTAAGCAAGCCTCCTTGTGTAAGCATCATGTCAGCAGTGGGCTTATGACGGGGAGGGTAGAGGTAGTCAAGACCATGTGCCAACACCGCCACCGTCTCATAGTCATTCTGCAAAGCCTGTCGGTGGGCATGGATATCTACACCGTAGGCCATACCACTGACAATAAGTACTGCAGGACATCGTTGTTTCAGTTCTCTCAGGAAGTGATGGATCAGATCCTGTCCGTATGGTGTGCAATGCCTTGTTCCCACGATGTTGATCACCCGTTGCTGGTTCAGGTCGGCCGTTCCTTGGTAGAACAGCATCAGTGGTGCATCATCACATTCCTTCAGCCGTTGGGGATAGCGGGCATCGTTCATGACGATAGGCTGTATCTGGTGAGCGATATCGTAGGTAAGCTCCGTCTCAGCTCGTTTCATCACACTGTCAATCCCTTTCAGTCCTTCTATCAATCGGGGTGAGGCATCAGGCAACACATCGCGTATATGATTTCTGTTCTCCACGATAGCCGTTGCACTCCCCAGTTCCTGATACAGCTGGGTTAATCCCGCAAGGTTGAAGTAGTTGATGCGGGTAAGTGCCATGGCATAGAGAATCTCCTGCTCATTCATCTCTCATCTCTCCTCTTTCATCCTTCATCTTTCATCCCTTTCCTTCTTCCTCCTTCCTCTCTCCAACATATCTCTCAAACGCCTTGTCATACTCCTCACTGGTGCCTAATCTTCCATTCACCAGGCACACCAGTTCAACAGATGCACGAAAACACAGCTTGTCATCGCTGGCTCGATGAATCTGGTGGTAGAATATATATTTGATGCCTTCTTTCTTCAGGTTGAGTCGTGAGTAGAACTCATCATCACACCGCAGAGGTGTTTTAAATTGCAGGTTCATACGTGCCACCACAGCATCCACCCCTTTCTGGTGCATCTCAGCGAAGCTCAGTCCGCATGCTTTCAGGAAAAGATGTCGTGTATGCTCAGTATAATGTAAGTAATTCGCATTGTTCACAATGCCTTCGATGTCGCATTCATAGTCGCGAACCATCATCTTTGTTTCGAAGATATAATCCATATATATAATAATGTGTGTGCAAAGTTACGTAAAATCGAGAGCAGAACAAAACAAACTTGTTTGTTTTTTATGCCGAGATGCAGTAACTTATTTAAAGTTACGTAAAATCGAGAGCAGAACAAAACAAACTTGTTTGTTTTTTCATCTTTTATCTTTCATCTTTCATCTTTCTCTCCTCAAATACTCAAACCCTATACGGCATCGCAAACAGTTCTTTTTGTCACAGTATTCCTTTTTGAGTTGAATCAGTGCCTGACTGTCTCCTGCGTTCTCCACTTCCAATCCGCACCCCCGCCACATTCTTGTGATGTAATTATTCTCCGCCTTCAGTTGTTCCAGCAGGTCAAAGGCACGGTCGCACAGTTCCTCTTTCATATGATGCCGTCCGTAGGCGAACAGCATAGGGATTGCAGTATTGATCATGAGGAGATTCAGTGAGGTTGCCGACAGGTGTTTCTCCATCATGCAGCTTGTGCTACCAAAGGTGTAATGCGTTTCCCAATAGGGGGTGACATAGGTGGTGAGGCATGTTTTGAGCTGTTCTGTTGTCTCACAGGCAATCAGCTGACTCAGTCCTGCCCTTCGCTCATAATAGAGTGTGGCCAGTTGTGCGATACGTATATGGGGGAAGTTCTGTGGTCTGAGCCGTAGGAACTTCCACATCGTCCCATCCATTGGTTTTAAGGAGAATTTATGCTGCAGATAAAGATACTCCCGTCTTAGTCGGGTGAAATATCCTTCTTGCAGTGCATCCTTTTGGTATCGTTCAGGAATCATTCCGATCTCCAGCAGTCCTGCCTGTCCCATGAAGATGGCCTCAATCTGAAACAAGTCATCACGATGGTGGGCAACCTCTTTCAACGGAACGTTTCTTGCCCATAGCTCGAAGGCATCTCCATTCACGCCAAAGCCGAAGTTCCGTGCCAAGGTGACGAAGTAACCTGCCTCCCACGACCCTTCGCATTGCTGTACCCGTTGTCGGATAGCCTCTGTCTTCTGTTCCAGTCGTTCCGTTTGCAAGGCGCTCATCCACGAATGTACCATCAGTCGTGTGAGCGAGGGAATGATCTGATAGCAGGGAGGATACTGGTCGATGGATAGCAACTCCTCATAGTGCTCTTTCACCTTATCGGGAACAACGAGTTGCATTTGCGGTACAAACAGACCGTTGGCCATTCTCACATCGGTATCGATGGTTGTCGCCACATGTAGGATGACATTGTCGTATGCTTTGTCACGGTCATGACCATGAAGATACCAGTCGCTCGATTTCTCATGGATCTCCACGTTTCCCACCCACAATGTGCCATTGATCCTGATCTTCGCGTTGAAGAAATCAGGTCCTGCATGTCGGTTATGCAGTCCCGGATCAATCACTTCCACCGTATGACCGTCGGTGGTTTTCAGCTCCCCTAAAGGGAGCATTTTATGTTTCCAACAATAGTGAAGTAATATTTCCATAATATTCGGTGTTCGTTAACAACCGTGCAAAGCTACAAAAAACTTAGCAATCCTGCAAAATTTTCGTTAAAAAACTTGTAAGATTCAAAAAAAAAGAATATCTTTGGCGCATCCCTTTGTAGGAAGCAACTGCTATTAACGAATGAAAAGATACATTGCTAAGCTCATTGTTCTCCTCTTTTGCGTGATGACAATACCCGTTCAGGCAGAGGAGGCATTGTATTTTGACTATATAGACACCAAGGGCTACGAGGTGTTTTGCGTCTTCCGCGATACCGATGGTATCGTGTGGCTTGGTACGTCTAATGGTCTTATTTCCTATTCGCAGCTCGAAGGCAATTTCCCATTCAGTTATATCCGTCACCCCTTGCTGAATGACATCATCAAACGTATTGACCAGGACAATCTGGGACGTCTCTGGTTGGAGACCCAATCATTGGATGTCTTGGTTTACAATCCCCGTACCAATCAGCTTATCTCCTCTGTTGATAATCATCTGCGATCCAAGGATATCTACGTAGGCAACCGTTTTGCACATAAGGCTGATGAACAGGGAAGGGTATGGATTGGCTTCCAGAATAAGGTGTATCTGTGCGATTTCAAGAAGGGCAAGACGCGTCTGTACCTGCTTCCTGCCTCTTCTGGGAATGTCCAGGAGATTGAAGTGAACGAGCAGGAGGCGTTAGTGGCTACCGACAAGCATATCTATTCCATCTCCTTTAAGAGTGGAAAGGCTTACAGAGTGGCGCCTATTCCTATGGATTTTGCCTATACTAGTTTGTTCTTTTGCCGTGACGGCAGACGTAACTTGTTCTTTGCCACTTCCCTACAGTGCTTCCGTTATGATATCCGCAGCCGTCAGTGGGCGCGCTTGGCTGTAAAGCCGATGGTGGTTGACATCACACCTGTTCCCAACGGTCAAGTACTGGTGGGCACCTCCAATGATGGTACTTATGTCTATGATCCTGACGGTAGTCTTGCGAACCATCAAGTGGAGGCGATGCCGAATACAGGAGGATTCCCTAACAGTCATATCGAGCATATCTATTTCGACAAGGGGAAGGATATGGTCATCAGCACCTTCCACAAGCGGGGCATGGCTGTCTATAACCATACGAAGAATCCTTATCAGGTGCACCGTATTGCTGTGCCAGCCACCCAGTTCAGGATTGAGGACGTAATCTCTCTGTCTGATGCGGGTAATAACAGCTTCTGGGCAGGTACTGAAGACAATGGCGTCTATCGTGTGAGTGCCGACGGCTCCAATCAGATCTTTGAGAACCTGTATCCACATACCGCCGCTACGATGGTGTTCCAGGATTCCAAGAAACGTTTATGGACAGGTCTTTATGGTGGAGGTTTGCATTGTAACGATGGCCGTAGCTTCTTCCCGGAAAGTTCACCGTTCTCGATGGTGGAGGATGCACAAGGAATGCTGTATGTCTCTATGATAGGGAAAGGACTGTGGCAGGTAAACCCGCAGACAGGGCAGACTGCGATGATCATCAGTGGTAATGTCTGGCTGATGCAGCTGGCCTATTATAATAATAAGGTGTATGGCATGTCGGGAGATCATCTGATGGAAGTGGATTGCCAGACACTGAAGTTAGAAGATATCCCGTTCAGTCTTTTCGGTGATAATCCGAGTATCTCTGTGGGAGCCAAGGCACTCACCGTCGATCATCGGGGCTGGCTGTGGCTGGTGAGTCACAGGAACCATTCTGAGGTTCATATCTACGACATCCCCAACAAGAAGGTTTATCGTGTTGACCGCATGAAACGGTTTATTATCAATGCCATCGCTGAAGGATGCGATGGGGATGTATGGTGTACCACAGACTTAGGAATAGTGCGCATCATTCCCATGATGAAAGGTGGTGAGCCTACTTTCCAAGTATACTGTTACAGTGGAGTGCACGATAAATCCGAGCGTTATTACAATGCAAAGGCACTGATATGCTTGAGCAACAACCACCTGTTAGCAGGAACAGCCGACGGCTACCGCCTGGTAGATACAGAACGGCTGCCGCTTGTACTTCGTCAGTCACGTCCAGATCCTGTCATCACCTCTCTGCGAGTCAATGACCAGGATGTGTCGCCAGCGGATACCTCAGGTAATATCATTTTCCAAAGTGACATCCTCTATGCTAAAAGTCTTGAGCTTGATTACTACGAGAATAACATCATGTTGGAGTGTCGTCCCCGCGGATTCCATCAGCAGGTGGCAGGACTCTTCTATTATCAGCTGGTAGGATTGTCTGATCAGTGGATCCCCATGGACAATTATGTTGTCCGCCTCTCGAATCTTTCTCCCGGACACTACCAGCTACGTTTGCGCTGGCAGGTGGATGATCTGGATAAGTGGGAGGAATATGATATCCTTTCCATCTATATCAAAAAGCCGTTCTGGATGACATGGTGGGCCTGGATGCTTTATCTCGGCTTGACTGCTGCAGCCCTTTATAGCCTGTTTAGCTTTGTGTATCGTAAACAGAGATACCGTAGAATGGTTCGTGAGATGAAAATGAGAGCATCACACGAAAAGGAGATGAACGAAATGAAGGTGAAGTTCTTCACCAATGTGAGTCATGATCTACGTACGCCGCTCACCTTGATTATGACTCCCGTAGAGGAACTGTTGAACAAGGAACAGCCTGAAGCCACTCGGAAGGTGCTGGAGGTGGTGGATCGGAATGCCCGTCATCTCTTCTCCTTGGTGAACCAGATCCTCGACTTCCAGCGTTTAGGCAGTACACAGGATGTATTGTCACTGGATATGGCCGATGTGGTGAAACTGATCTCGGAAGTGTGTGATAATTTCCAGCTGATGGCTCAGAAACGGAGGATGTCTCTTCGTTTCAACTCCTCTGTGCCCCAGTTATTTATGATGGTAGATAAGGATAAGCTGCAGAAGGTCATCAACAACTTGCTTTCCAATGCGTTCAAATTCACTCAAGATGGCGGTTCCATCGATGTGGAAATGACGAAAGATGAGCAGCTGGTAACCCTGCAGGTGAAAGATACAGGACGTGGCATCAGTGAGACAGATCTTGCTCATATCTTCGATCGTTACTATATATCCAAGGATCATCATCTTGGAAACGAGAGTACCGGACTGGGCCTGAATATTGTGAAGCAATATGTGGAGATGCATGGGGGTACTGTTACGGCAACAAGTAATCAGCCCAAGGGTACTATATTTACCATACAGCTGAAGAATGTGGGAAGCATGGAGTTTGGTCAGGGACAGGCTGTTCCTACAAAACCTGATGAAGAAAAGGATCAGGAGGTGCATGTCCTGTTAGTAGAGGATAATCCCGACATGCTGATGTACATGAGTAGTGTGCTCTCTTCGGAATACACCATCTATCAGGCTACCGATGGTAATCAGGCACTGGAAATTATGCAGAATACCGAGATTGACCTGGTAATCAGTGACGTGATGATGGCTGGCATGGATGGGCTCGAACTGGTGCGGCATATTAAAGAGGATGTCAACATCAGTCATATACCTGTGATCCTGCTCACTGCTAAGGCCATGGCGGAGGATGAGCTGCGTGGACTCCAGATGGGAGCAAACGATTATATCACGAAACCGTTCAACTTTGACATCCTTCGTCTCCGTATTCGTGAACAGCTGAAACGCAGGGAAGAATCTCATCGGCGATTCTTGAAGAGTACGGAGGTCAAACCGGAGGAGATCACCATCACTACCGTTGATGAACAGCTGCTGCAAAAGATACTCGATGTGGTGAACACGAACATGGGAAATCCCGATTTCAACGTCGATCAGCTTGCTGCTGAATTGAATATGCACCGTACAGGACTGAACCGTAAACTGTATGCCATCACAGGACAGAAGCCTATGATCTTTATTCGCAGCATGCGACTGAAACGTGCTAAGCAGATTCTCGAGGCCGATCCTTCGAAGATGGTGTCGCAGATAGCATACGAGGTGGGCTTCAATAATCCTAAGAAGTTCTCTAAGTATTTCAAGGATGAATATGGTATGTATCCCAGTGAGTTTGCTGTATCTGGTACGGAGAAGTGATATCATTCCACCTCTCCATTTGTTAAATTCCTGAATGATCTTGACAATTTAACTTCGTTTAACGCGAAAAGCGGGCGTTTGGGGAACCAACCGTCCTTTCGGTCGAAAAAACGCAATTCTCGCGAGGTTTGATAAGTTGCTGATTATGAGCACATTGTGGAAATTCGTCATTTTTGTCTCATGAAAACAGCGTTTTTAGACTCCAAAAACATAGGTTTTAGGGGTCAAAAACACCGTTTTTAGGTGGTGAAAACACTGTTTTTGTGAGGTAAAAGGACTATATTTTCTTTGGGGGGGTGCCCTTACGGGCAGAAATCGAACAAAATCTTATCAAAATCTTACATTCTCTGTACTATTATTTGTTTGATTTTGTATAGATTTTGTTCGATTTCTCGCCGAAGGCGATCCAAAAAACCTCCCAAAGTAAAAAACCATATATTTTCGAAGGAACGGTATCTATGAGTTGTTCCGACGGCATCTAACACTCGTTCCGCCGTCATCTATAGGGGGTAAAGTGACGTCGGAATGAGCCTTAGATGACGTCGCAAAGGGTGTTAGTAACGTCAGGAACAACCACAAGTAACCTTTACTTGAGTTCAAAGTAACCTTTACTTGAGTTTAAAGTAACCTTTACTTTGAATCCAATCAGCCTTTACTTGCATTAAAAGACCCTTTGGGACACTTCCATACACTCCGAGTTTTTCCGTTCTTCCAATTAAAGAACTTTTGCAATCCTTAATTTTTTGCGAATTATCTTGACTGCGCCTCACACAGAGTTAACGGAGTAAACGGAGAAGCTCAAAAATAAAATCTCGCAGAGACAAGGAGGACACAGAGTCTTTCCAGAGAGTCTGCAATATGATTGGACTAAGCCCTCTGTATTATCTCCGCGCTCTCTGCGCCTCTTCGTGAAGAAATACTTTTTCCCGAACTAGTGTCGTTTAATGTTGCAAATGAACGACAAAAAATAACGAAATAGGGGTATTATTTGACGAAAAAGAGGGTATTATTTGTAGAATGTGACATTTTTGATACTTTTTGAAACATTTTTCATTTGCATATTTCAAAAACAAATTCTACTTTTGCAGCCGATTTCTAATTTTAATGCGCCGTTTTAGTGTGTGCGCTAACAATTATCAACTATTCGCTCAATTTCTGAGCAGCAACATTTTTATTATCAACTATCATGCAAAAGTATTTACTACTATTGGTGTGTCTCATCGCGACGATGAATGCACGTGCGGGAATTACAGTCGTACCACCGACACTGTCTGAGTCTGGTGCGTACGAACTGACTTTTAGCTCTGGCGATGAAGGGTATGAAAGTATGAGTGACTTACCTGATTATGTTAAGAATGCCACTTCATTAAAAATTATCACAACAAATGGGTATAAATTATCCCATGATGAAATGGCTGCTTTGATGGGTAATAGCTCGAATTCACTTTTTAAAGACAAATTACAACGATTAGATATGGGCGATGCAGAATTAGATAATTATTCTGATTTGGCTTTAATGACCAATGCTACTGATGGTACGGGGTTAATTCACTTAAAATACTTTGTGTTTCCAAAGAACACTAATGGGATTCCTCATGATGAAACAAAGGGAATGTTTGAGGATAACAAGGTGATAGAAGAGGTCATTATGTTGGAACGTGATGATACTAATAAATCCGGTTTTACCACAATACCTGCAAATACATTTAAGAATGCTTCTAATCTAAGTAAGGTCAGAATACCTGAAGGTGTAACTACTATTGGACCAAGTGCTTTTGCGGGAACAATAAGTGAACCAGCTCCACCATTGGAAACAATTCATTTCCCTAATTCTTTGCAAAGGATTGAAAATAGTGCTTTTGCATATAATCATGCTTTAAAATCGGTTACTGTCCCAGCAAATGTAAACTATATTGGTAATAGTGCATTTCAGAAAAATGATAAGCTTGAAGATGTTTATGTATTAGGTAATCATGTTGAGACATTTGATGGCTCTTTTAATGAAGAGCTAACTTATGATGGAATTAGTTATTTTGAAGATGGAACAGTAACCATTGATGATTGGAAGTCTAATCATTCTTATGTAAAACATCCTGCTCGCTTGCATATACCAAATAATTCAGATGCTTATAAGTACTGCGTAAATCCATTCTTAAGAGCTCTTAATGATTTGACACTTGATGAGTTGAATAATCTCAATTCTGATGATGTAAAGAAGAAATTGCATACTTATGGTATCAAAACTGATGACATGGGTGCGCTCGGTATGTTTAATTCCGATAGTTGGGTAGTAATGGACGGTCATCGTTATTTCAAAAATCCAGAAGGAATGTTTAACCAGTATTGTTATCTTTTGGATCCGGCAGTTGTCCCTCAAGGAAGCGCTAATTATCAGTCATTCAATGGTTGGCACAATTTCATGTTCGCTGCTGGTGACCTTGAAGAGAAGACCTGGCCTGATAAGCGTATGATAGAAAGCCGCTGGTATTCTGCTGTATTCCCTTTCAACTTATCGTATAATCAGCTGATGACAGCATATGGAAATGGTACTGATGTTCGTGAGTTTACCGGTGTGGAACGTTCTACGAATAGTGATGGCAAAACTGTATTAAAGATTACTTTTAATGATCGTGCCGTAGTACCTGTTGATCATGATGCAAATGAAGATGGTAACACATATATCATAAAAGGCCATCCTTACATGATTCATCCGGGAGTTCGGTCTGTTCCTGTTGGTGAAGGGGAAACTGCTGTTTATCGCACTATAGCCGGTGTTTCTGTTGAGGAAGCAAATAATGTCATTAGTACAGAACAACCGTCAACTGTGCTTGGTGACCTGAAAGAAGGTAATGCAATAATAAAGTCGGACGCATATACCTTTGTAGGAACATACATAGAAGAAGGAGACTACCTTCCTGAACATTGCTATTATTTGGGCATGTACACAAATCGCCCGGAAACATTGGGTTTCTATTATACTAAATCGGCTGGAACTACCAAAAAGAACTGGAAACAGTTTACTTCAATTGTGATAGTGTCAAACGAATTGGAAGATGCCGGTGCCAAATTCATGGATATGGATTTCTCGATTATCAATCACAATGTGTTCAATGACGATTTTGGCATTGCAACAGGTATCGCAAATACTTCAATTGAGCAGGTAGGAACCAGTATAATCTATAACCTGAATGGACAAGTGGTAGGAAAGGGTTCCTTGCAAGGTATGTCGAAGGGTATTTATGTAGTGAATGGGAAAAAGATTGTAGTACGTTAAAGAAGAATTTGAGATGAAAAAAATATATATGTGCCCTGTTACGGATATCATTGGAGCAGAGGCAGAAGGTATGATATGTGCCAGTATAATAAGAAAAGGTGTCATTGATGGTAACAATGATGGTAATTTCTATACAGAAAATCCGAATACAGATGCTGGTCTTCCATCGAATGTCACAGAAGTGGGAGGTGATGAAGGTCCTGCGTCCACTGCCAAGGAACTTGACCTTTGGGGCGACTTTGATTGGTAATTCAATTACGTCAGTATGTATTACTATATAATTAGGTGTTTTTCCATAGATGATAAATATAGAATGATTTAGTTTTGTTAGTTTTGTTTTATGTAATAGACTGAAAAATAGTAAATAGCTTTTCAATACTTGAGTTAATTGTGAAATAGAGCTTGTCGGGAGGACAAGCTCTATTTTTTCTACAAATGATACCCCTGAGGTAACATAATGACCCCCTGTAGGTAACAAAACCGACATATCAGATGGTTTTTTGCCCCGTTAAGGGGTGTTTTTAGTGTCAAAAAGTGCGTTTAGGGGGGAAGGGTTCGAATTGTAGCAAAATGGGGTGCGTTTTGTAGAAGCGCTTGATTTTCTGTCAAAAAGCTTTGGAGGGAATCTGGAAAGGTTATATCTTTGCACCGGAATTAAGATAGTTCGATCGTCTTCCGAAAGTGAAGATTAGACTAAAGATATCACAATTGACCAAGTTTTGTCGGGAATTCGTTTTAGCAGTTAGTTTAAAAGAAACAATGTGTTATGCAGAACAGTTTTGATATTGCAAAGAATAATAGCTTTTCAATACTACAAAGTTAAATTGTTGAGAATAAAAAGGATTTGTCGGGAGACAAATCCTTTTTTCTTTTCCTGTTAGGAATCATATTAAAATTGCAATTATGTTTAAAAAAGATGTATTTATTTTGATATGTGACTGATTTACACTACTTTTGCAAACCATTAATTGCAATTATTATGAAGATAGCTTTAATCGGCTACGGTAAGATGGGCAAGATGATTGAAGAGATCGCCAAAAACCGCGGCCATGAGATCGTAAGTATTATTGACATCGACAATCAGGAGGAGTTCGAAAGTGATGCTTTCGCCTCGGCTGATGTGGCGATAGAGTTCACGGCACCGCAGGCTGCCTATGGTAATTATCTGAAGGCTTTTGCCAAAGGGGTGAAAGTGGTGTCAGGCAGTACAGGATGGATGAAGGAACATGGTGATGATGTGAAGAGGATGTGTTCGAAAGAGGGCAAGACGCTGTTCTGGGCTTCCAACTTCTCTATCGGTGTGGCCATCTTCTCTGCTGTGAACCGTTACCTGGCAAAGATCATGAATCAGTTCCCCCAATATGAGGTGAGCATGGAGGAGACGCACCATGTGCATAAACTCGACCATCCCAGTGGAACGGCCATCACGTTGGCAGAGCAGATTATCGAGAACATCGACCGCAAGAAGGAATGGGTTGTGGGGAAGGTTGTGAATCCTGATGGTTCGGTAAGCTGCTGTGGTACAGCAGCAGGCTTGCCAGATGCACTGACCATTGATAGCATCCGCCGTGGAGAGGTGCCAGGCATCCATACCATCCGCTATGACAGCGATGCTGATATGATCACCATCACCCACGATGCCCATAGCCGCCGTGGCTTTGCCTTGGGCGCCGTATTGGCTGCCGAATATACCAAGGAGCATGAGGGGCTGCTCACGATTAGCGATATGTTTCCCTTTTAAAGAAAACCATTATGATTGATAAAACAAAGAAGAAACTGAATCCCAAGGTGCAATGGGCAAAGTTCATTGGCGTATTGATATTGTATCTCCTCTTCCTCTACTGGGTGAAGAGCTGGTGGGGCTTGCTGGTAGTGCCTTTCATTTATGATATCTACATCACCAAGAAGATCAAATGGCAGTGGTGGAAAGAGAGCGAGGGCCCGGTGAAGTTTGTGATGTCGTGGGTAGATGCCTTGGTGTTTGCCTTGGTGGCTGTCTATTTCATCAACCAGTTCTTCTTCCAGAACTACGTCATTCCATCAAGCTCTTTGGAGAAGTCGTTGCTGACAGGTGACTACCTCTTTGTATCGAAGGTGTCGTATGGACCGCGTATCCCGCAGACTCCGCTTACCATGCCGCTCACGCAGCACACCCTACCCGTTATCGGATGTAAGAGTTATATTGACTGGCCCCATTGGGACTACCGCCGAGTGAAGGGACTGGGCAAAGTGCAGTTGAATGACATTGTGGTATTCAACTACCCCGCTGGTGACAGCATCCTCACAGAGCAGCCATATCAGACGGAATACTATAACATGGCCTATAACTATGGACAGCAGCTCTACGTGAAGGAGTATGGTAACCCTGATTTCTCTACCATGTCGGATACGCTGATCTATGATCTATATAATAAGGTGTACGCCTTGGGAAGCAGCTATCTGCATGAGAACTCGATGGCGCTGAAGATGGGAGAGGTGTCTTCACGTCCTACTGACCGCCGTGAGAACTATGTGAAGCGTTGCGTGGGATTGCCTGGTCAGACGTTACAGATCAAGGATCATATCGTCTATCTCGACGGCAAAGCCAATAAAGAACCTGATGAGGTGCAGTATTCCTACTATGTGAAACTGAAACAGCCCCTGCCCGATGAGGTGATGCAGGAGTATCAGATCAGTATGGAACAGCTTCGTGACCTGAATCAGTTCAACTATATGCCGCTTACGCAGGCTGCCAAGAAAGGACTCGAGAGCAGAAAAGACTTGGTGGAGAGTATTCGTCTGAATACCGATGCCCCTGTGGGAGAGGTGTATCCACGAAACGCCAACACGGGTTGGACTCGTGATAACTATGGTCCGGTATGGATTCCTGCCAAAGGTAAGAGCATCCAGCTGAATATGAAGAATATCGCCGTGTATGAGCGTCCCATCCGTGTATATGAGGGTAACGACCTGAAAGTGGAGAAGGGGAAGATCTTCATCAATGGAAAAGAGGCGAAGGAATACACTTTTAAGCTTGATTACTATTGGATGATGGGTGATAACCGCCATAATTCCGCCGACTCCCGTTACTGGGGATTCGTTCCTGAAGACCATATCGTGGGCAAGCCGATCTTTATCTGGTGGAGTTCTGATCCTGACCGTGGTGGTTTTGGTGGTATCCGCTGGAGTCGCTTGTTCCGTTGGGTGGATAAGATCAAGTGAGAGATGAGTGAAGGGAGATGAGAGATGTGCTGAAGTTCACCGTCGTACTGGTAGCAGCTGTCATTGTGATGCTGCTGGTAAGAACCTATGCCTTCTCCATCTATCGGGTGACGAGTGCTGACTTGGAGCCACGGGTGATGCGAAACAGCAGGGTGATGGTGAACAAGTTCAGACGGTCAACGTTCCAACGGGGTGACCTGATCGTTTTCCGTACCGACTCCTCTTATATCGGTGTCATCGAGCAGTTGCCCGGTGACACTGTGATGATCAGTAATGAAGAATATGTACTGCCCAACAACTGCAGCTGTCATGACTGTGATTGCGCTGAGAATAACTGTTACTTGGTGAATCAGGGTAGGGGGATGACAGTGGTGAGGCAGCATGAGATTGTGGGTTCCGCTTTTTCGTTGAATGTGAAATGAGGAATGTGCTGCTCTCTTCCTGTTACTTCGGACCAGTACAGTGGTATCAGAAACTGAACCGTTACGAGGTGGTATATATAGAAAGGTGTGAGAGTTTTATCAAACAGACTTTCCGCAACCGCTGTGTCATTGCAACGACAAACGGACTGCAAGCCTTGAGCATCCCTGTGAGCTATCCACCAACAGAACAGGAGGGAGAGGCTCATCCCATCATCAACACTCGAATCAGTAACCACGGCAACTGGCGGCATATCCACTGGAATGCTCTGCAGAGTGCCTATGGTGACAGTCCTTTCTTTGATTATTATGTGGACGACCTGTTACCGTTCTTCGAGAAACGATGGGAGAACCTCTTTGACTTCAATCTGGAGATTACTTATAAAATGTGCGAGCTGCTGGATATCCATCCGGATATCAGGATGACGAGCACGTATCAGACGACATGGGAGGATTCGGAAACAAGAGTGGATGACTTCCGTGCAGCCATCCGTCCTAAACATCCGTTGCCCGATCCTGACTATTCTGAAAAACCATATTATCAGGTGTATCAGCAGAAATGGGGTTTCCTGCCTAATCTGAGCATCCTCGACTTGTTGTTCAATATGGGAAACGAGAGCATCCTGTACCTTTAGTTTGGTGTTATTTGATGAATTAAACACAGAGACACAGAGACTCAGAGTTTTTTCATGATGGTAAACAAACTCTATGGTAAATTATCTCTGAGCCTTTGTGTCTCTGTGTTTAACATTTTCGATATTGAAAGCTGCCGCTTCCTGCCAGGGAGTACAAACCAGAACCCTTCACGTCTTTTGAAAAACGATCCGTATGAACAGCAAGCAGATGATTCTTTCCTTTTTCTTAGGCTGTATGATGTTGAACATCACAGCTGCACCGAAACCAGTACGTGAGGTCTATATCCCCATGGACTATTCCACCTGTGGCTATCATGCCTCAGAGACGGTCATTCCCGATGTACGGAGTGCTGTATGGGTGGAAGCTGTTGAGGGTGACTGCTCCTCGACAATCCAACAAGCCATTGACTATGTGTCTTCTTTGAAACCTGATGCCAACGGACATAGAGGAGCGGTATTGCTGGCGGAAGGAACATTCTTGCTTGATGATCCTCTGAGAATATCTCAATCAGGAGTGGTGATCCGTGGTATGGGAAAACAACGCACCATTCTGGTAAAACGCGGTTTTGATCGTGGGGCTGCTATCTATCTCGAAGGGAAAGGAAGCCCTGTTAATACGGAGAACCCTGTCATTGCAGAGGTGCAGACTTTCACCAAGGCGGGAAGTACGGAGCTAACCCTCACGCAGACAAAAGGGATTGCTGTTGGCAGTCGCATTCAGATTATACGTCCTTCGACGGCGGAATGGATTGCCTCGTTGAAGATGACGGGTTTTGGTGGGGGCTTGGATTATACGGGATGGCATCCTACGGATATCGATATCACTTGGGAGCGTATGGTGACAGCGGTGAATGGTAATCGTATCACACTGGATGCACCGATTACTACAACACTTTCACCCGATTATGGCGGTGCACAGGTGAAGATGAGTCAAACCCTCGGTGAAATCGTGGAATGTGGTGTGGAGAATCTCACGTTGATATCTGACTATAACAAGATGTTGGCACAGGCTGTCGATGAGGATCATTGCTGGGATGCTATCTGGATGAATGGTGTGCGTGATGCGTGGGTGCGGCGCGTGGACTTCAAACACTTCGCAGGATCGGCAGTGAACCTGCAGAAAAAGACCAGTCGTATCACTGTAGAGGACTGTATCGCCTCAGAACCGGTTTCGGAGATCGGTGGCTGGCGACGTAGCGTGTTTCTCACACGAGGACAGCAAACACTTTTCCAACGTTGTATATCCCGGCAGGGCATCCATGATTTTGCAGCTGACTTTTGCGCTGCCGGACCGAATGCCTTTGTACAGTGTGAAGGAGAGGAGTCGTTAGGGTTCAGTGGCAGCATCGGCTCATGGGCCGCAGGTCTGCTGTTTGATATCGTGAACATTGACGGAAACGATCTTGCTTTCCGAAACCTGGAACAGTTTCAGACAGGTACTGGATGGAATACTGCCAATTCGATGTTCTGGCAATGCACGGCCTCTACCTTGTATTGTTATTCCCCTGATGCCGATGACCGATGCAGTGCTCATGGCTGCTGGGGTACCTTGACGGGCGATGGCGAATGGACGAGTAGCAACGATCATGTCAAACCGCGCAGTCTCTTTTATGACCAGCTGAGTAAGAGAGTGCCGCAGAGTCCGGTGAATCCGTACCTTTTGCCACGAAACTTAGAGGCCACCACCTCGCCTACTGTGGAACAGGCCATGCAGATGGCACAGCTCTCCTTACAGAAACCACGTCTCACCATGGAGATGTGGATAGACAGTGTGATACTCGATCAGCCTATCATCCTCGATCGTCCAAAACTATCCCTGAAATCCAGTAAGCCGGCTGCCACACAACCTTCCCGTCATGCTTTCTCTGTTCAGAACGGTCATCTGGCTGTCGATGGATCACTGCTGATGGGTAACTTGTATGATATTCCTTGGTGGAATGGACGGGTAAAAGATAACTATGTGGCCAAGAGTGCCCGTCCTGCCATCACCCGTTTCGTACCGGGAAGAGAAGGAACGGGATGGACAGACCGTCTGGACTCTGTGGTTGACTTCCTGCACCGTGGGGACTATGTGGCCCTTGATCATCATTACGGACTGTGGTACGACCTGCGCAGAACGGATCATGAGCGTATCCGCCGTGCCGATGGTGATGTGTGGGCTCCTTTCTATGAACAGCCCTTTGCCCGTACAGGACAAGGAAAGGCATGGGATGGCTTGAGCCGTTATGACTTGACGAAACCTAATGAGTGGTATTGGCAACGGCTGCGCTGCTTTGCAGAAAAGGCAGAACCTCAACAGATCCTGCTTTTCAACCAGCATTATTTCCAGCATAACATCCTGGAAGCAGGAGCCCATTGGGTGGACTGTCCATGGCGACCAGTGAATAATGTCAATGGAACAGACTTCCCGGAGCCGGTGCCCTTTGCAGGAGATAAGCGCATCTTCCTGGCAGAACAGTTCTATAACGAACAGAACCCAGTGCTGCGCCCCTTGCATAAGCAGTATATCCGGATGTGCTTGGAGGAACTGAAAGATCAGCCCAATGTGGTACACCTAATCAGTAGTGAATATACAGGACCGCTGCATTTCACCCGTTTCTGGTTAGAGACAATTGCCGAATGGGAAAAGGAGACAGGACGGCATCCCCTCATCGCTTTGAGCTGCACGAAGGATGCGCAGGATGCAATCCTCGCAGATCCTATATTAAATAAGGTGGTGGATATCATCGACATCCGTTATTGGCATTATAACACCCAGGGACTGTGGGCACCCGAGGCAGGAAAGAATATGGCACCACGGCAGTGGATGCGCAAGATGCCTGTAGGGAAAACAGGGTTCGATGAGGCTTATCGAGCTGTCCGTGAATACAGGGAGCGTTATCCTGACAAGGCTGTGACTTTCTTCTCCCAACAGTATCCGACGTATGGATGGGCTATCCTCATGGCGGGCGGATCCATGCCCAACGTAGTGATTGCCGACAGTAAGTTACGCAGTGATCTGTGCAGAATGCGACCGATGGACGGTACTGGTTGTGTGGCATTAGGTGATGAGGCTACCGGTTATCTGATCTATGCGACAGAAGATAAGGTTCGTATGCCTGTTGCCGATGGTACTTATCAGGTGTCGATTGTCCATCCCAAGAGCGGTGAAGCTAAACTATCGATGAAATCGTTGAAAATGAAGGGACAGTCGTTTGAGGTGAATGACACTGATCAACACCGTATCTATTGGCTGAAAAGGAAATAGAGAGTGTTTCATCTTTAAGGAAGTACGCTTCGCGCAGAAATCTTACAAAATCTAATCAAAATCTATCACATTGTTTTTTAATACTTTATTTGTTAGATTTGTTTAGATTTTGTAGGATTTGGCATTTTCTCTCCGCTTCGCTTTGAGTGACCGTTGGTTCTCGCCCAAAGCGTGACCAAAAACTCATTTTAACATGCTCTCTCCCTTTTGCAATATAACGCCGAATTGACTTAAATCAAGTGAAAAACCTGTTTTTTTTATTGAAAAACCAATTATTCCCATTGTTTTTTTAGGAACACGCTTATCTTTGCACCTGAAAACCTACGGGTGTTGATACCACCCTACTTGAAACTATCTTCTAATAACAAACTAAGAAATGATTGACTTTACAGCATTGTACGACAAACACATTGATAACCTCTTCGCCTTCGGTTCACGATTTACTGCCGATCGCGAGATGATAAAAGACTGTATCCATGATGTGTTTGTGAAACTCTACACCAAGCGCGAGAGCCTGAGTGTGGTGGAGAATATCGACAGCTATCTGTATGTGTCGCTTCGGAATCGTATCAATGACGAGTTCCGTCGCAACGTGCGACTCTGCGACAGTGAGATCAACGACTCCCGCATGCAGGCTATTGTAGAGGAACAGGAAGCTCATCACGAGATGGTGGAGAAACAGCAGCTGCTTACTGCCAGTATTCAGGAGTATTTCCACAAGTTGTCACCGCGCCAGCAGCAGATCATCAATTTGTATTACGTGGAACAGCGTAAGTATGATGATATCTGTCAGATTATGGGCATCAACTACCAAAGTGTGCGCAACCTGATGCACCGTTCCATCAGTAGGCTTCGCGAATATGCATCACGTACACAGATAGCTGTGTAATTATTGGTTACATTGTCATGTCTTCACCGTCTATATAATAAATAGGTGAAGATGCGACGAGACAAGTCAATCATAAAACGAGCAGAGAAGATTGTTAAGACGTACATGTGTAAGGTACGTCCTCTGACGGATAAGGAGAAGGAACAACTCCGCATCCGCATTGCTTTGTCTATCGAGCATGCAAAATAATAGAATAAGGTTTATCAAATTGAAGTGAGCCCCAGAAGTTAGACATAATACTTCAGGGGCTCATTTCAATTTGATTGGGTGAATACGGGCGAAAAGGGTACCTTTGCATAACTATGTTTATGATGTCGTAAAGGTATCAATTATATGTGATAAAATAAGGGATGTGCCTTTCAGCACATCCCCATGAATTTGAATCTAAAAAGGCTGTTCCTTACTTGTTGATAAACTTCTTTCCATTCTTGATGAGTATACCCTTGGTGTTCGGAGAAACACGCTGACCTGCGAGGTTGTAAACAGGAGCGTTGGCATCGTTCTTCACAGCAATGATCTCACGGACGCCAGTGCCGTCACCAGTGGTGAACTCGAAGCCACCAAAGCCAACCTGTGAACTATCCTGGAAGAGCCAGTAGTCAACACCTGCTTTTGCGTCGAAAATAATCCAACCCCAGAATGCCTGGCCACCCTCATCAATTACATAAGGAGCAGTATCAACTCCATCCTCACCTACCTTTTTTGCATTGTGACGCTCCTGAATCTCTTCGGGAGTAAAGAGGCGCATCATCTCCTGACCTTCAGCATTGAGAACCTTCTCGTTATTCTCGTTAACTACTTTCTGACCATTTACATATCCAGTAGCCTGATAAGCCACCGCCTCCTTAGTCTGACCGTTGATCAAATAGGTATTGCGGTTACCCTTGTTTGCCCATACCTGGACCTTCATCTTACCATCCACCTTGGTGGTGAACTTGTAGTAAAGACCTACCTGGGGCATATCCATACCTGGTTTGTAATAATCATAAGCTGCGCGGTAACGACCAGTAGGAGCATCATCGGTATAAATCTCCTCGGCATACATCTTTACGTAAGGATTACCAGAGCCTATCACGAAATACAACTTAGTTCCTGCCTCATCGTTGATGTCAGTCTTGTTATTCCCATTTTTCCATGTTACATTATTCCAAGTTCCTACAGATGCCACTTCATAGCGATGCGTCTCTGCATCTACAACGGAACCAGGAGTGATATCCTGTGCACCACCATCGACATTGGCAGGGGTAGCACCACCCACAGCCTCTACAGTTACATTGGCGGTAAAAATGTTTACAACAGACTTACCATCTACCACGTTCGTAGCGTTCTCGCCGTCAACAACTGCAGCGAACTCTGCTGCCAACTTACCATCAGGAGCGGCCACATATTTCTCTACTTCACCAGAAGGCTGCTCACCACCACCTTGGCCTTCGTTGCCACCTTGGCCACCGGCAGCCTCGAACTTCATACCGTAGTAATTGAGGGTAGTACCCTTCGCCCATACAGTGTAGGTCTTACCTGCCTGAAGAGAAATCTTCTTCGTTCCGAAACCGTAGGCCTCATCCTCAGTCTTGCTCTCAATGATCATCTCACCTTCGAGAACAGTAGCGGGATCAGCCTGGTCGATCACCTTCACATCCTTGCCGTCGTTAGACTCCCAATTACCTGCCTGACGACGATAGTAGATCGTGTAGGTCACATCCTGTTTCGGAGTGATGATCAGAGAAGTACTTCCACCATTGTCTGTTCCTTGTGGAACATCAGCATTAGGAGCATCCTTCACGCGCACCTGAGCATAGTGAGTGAACTCCTCACCAGCGATGGTGGCAGCAGCCTCCTTGATGGTTCCTCCAAACGTTGTCTTCACCGTTACAAATTCATCGTCAAGCCAAGTGCTGTTTTCAGCAGTTGGGGTATCGGCATTGACTTTCCATACCTGTGCATTCGCACCCATAGCCATTGCGGCCATAGCGATCAGTGTAAAAATTTTCTTCATAAGCTATTTGTTTTATTAAAAATTAGTGATATCTCTGTTTAACACGAGTCTGTTATGGTTTGTTTTTTGACGTTTGGATGTGCTTATTGCACAAATCCGTTTCAAAAGTAACGCTTTTATATTGAAGATGTAACGTGTTTGACGGAACTTTATACTTATTTAACAAAAGAGGGGCTGAAGTTAAAGAGGAGTGAAGCGGACATGGAGGGTGTGGGGCTTGTGGGGAATGGTGTAGCGCGTTAACACTCCTGGACCGCATGAACTGTTGCCCAATCCCATGACAGCAGCATCGAGGGTGAGATAGACAAAGTCGGGATCCTCCTGCAGGTAGCCATCATGTGTGGCCTCGTAGAGCTGCTGCACACTATAGGGGAGGACGGAGAAGGAGAAAGGCCGATCGGTACAGGTAATGCGCCATCCGCTTCCTTTTTTGTCGGTGAGTTCCACGTATGCCACATCATCATGATTACCACTGTCCTGTGGACGGGGATAGTGTACATACTGTTCGCTGACGGTGCTCTTCCACCGATTGATGGTTGCTGCCGCGTGACGATCGGGATAGTTGTCCCAGGGACCGCGACCATAGTAGGTAAGCTGACTGAGTCGTTTGGGAAGCACAAAGGTGGTACCTAAGGCGGGTAGCGGTGGTAACGTACCCTGAGGGGTATAGGTAGCGCGGAAGTCGATGGTGCCATCAGCCTCGAACACATAATCATACTGCGTGACTATCTCCCCTTCGGTGGTCTTGTATGCAATGGTCTGCGTAGCCTTTACACCGCCGTTCTGGTACTCCTCCACGGTGAGCGGTACTACGATGGAATCGCGCAAATGGTCAAGTTGATGATTCTTCCAGTCCTTGGCTATCCAATTACCGAAACCCTTATCGTTGTCGGTAGGTGCGCGGAAGAAATGAGGACGAAGGATCGCTGCCCATGCCTTTGCCTCAGAGAGGCGTTGCGACAGGCTTCCCTTCTTACTCCTGTTCTTTTTCAACGAATTTACCACAGAAACGAACCACTGATTATCGGTAATAAACTGTTGATGAGCCACCACATGCTGTCCCGAGGGTGCCCATGCCGTGGGATGCTTCAAGGTGGCCTGCACATCGAGGAGACCGTCATGAGCCGTCTGCTGAATGACAAAATCATCGAGACTACCGTGAGCATCCATCAGTTCGGGGATGACCTTTCCATTCTCAAGATGGAAACGGACAGGCGCATAGACCGCCTTCACCTCCTCGTATTTCGGTGTGGGCTGTCTGTAAGAGCTGACGATTCCCTTCAGACAGAATGCCTTGAGGTTCGGCACATCCCCGAAGTCACCACCATAGGCAATAGTGGGACCCTTCTGTATTCCTTCGTCTGCCCACTCCCAGATGAAACCGCCCAGCATGCGTGGATGACTGTATATCTCGTCCCAGTACTCCTTGAAGTTGCCGAGGGCATTCCCCATGGCATGCGCATACTCGCTGGTCACCACTGGACGCGTGTCTCGTGTATCGCGGGCTATGGAGAGGAGGCGTTCCCACCGTGCATTCTCTGGACGTTCCATATTGTTGTCTTTCACCCCTGGGTTCAAGTACTCATCCTGGATGCGTGGATAGAAACGGGAGATGATATCCACGGAAGAAGGATCAGGAATCCATCCAGAGGGGGTGTTAGAGCCCTGAGCCCCTTCATAGTGGACGAAGCGTGTGGGATCGTATTCATGAATCCAGGCAGCCGTGAGGGCGAAGTTCGTGCCCCATCCTGCCTCATTTCCCAGACTCCAGAACACTACCGACGGGTGGTTACGGTCGCGAATGACGAGACGCTGCGTTCGATCAATCCACGCCGCTGCCCATGAGGGATCACTGGCCAACTCACCTCGCAGTCCGTGCTCTTCGATGTCGGCCTCATCCATCACGTAGAGTCCGATGGAATCGCATAACTCGTACCACCGCTCAGCATTGGGGTAATGACAGGTGCGCACGGCATTGATATTGGCCTGTTTCATCAACAGGATATCCTGTAGCATGCGTTCCCCACTCATCACATGTCCTGTGACAGGATCCATCTCATGACGGTTCACCCCTCGGAAGCGCACCTGTTTGCCATTCACGAGGAACATCCCGTCGCGGATCTCCAGCTGTCGGAAGCCCACCTTCGTGGAGACTTGTTCCAAGATGTGGCCCTCCGCATCGTTCAGCGACAGATGGAGGGTATAGAGATAAGGTGTCTCCGCCGTCCATTTCTTAGGGTTCCTCACTGTTGACGAGAGCCATCCCCATTTGGGATAGCCACGCTGGGGGGTGCGGTCGTTCATGATAGCCGCCTTGTGCTCAAGATTCAACAGAGTGTGCACATCGGTTGTCAGCGTACTGTCCAAGACTGACTTTCCGTCAGCGTCGAGGAGTTGTGCTTGGAGGGTATATCCCTTGTACAATGCTGAGAGTCCGGCATCCCCCAATGATTGTCTAACCTGCGGTGAGAGGGCAAGCTCTGGATGAATCACCAGCTGTGCATCCCTGTAATGGGCATCGAGAAGGGTGCGTACCCCGAAATCTCGGATCCGTAGTGTCGGAGTGGAGAAGAGGGTGACCTCCCGGTGGATGCCCGCCAGACGCCACATGTCCTGATCCTCCAGATAGCTTCCATCGGAGTATTTGAAGACGTGGAGGGTAATCTGATTGTCACCCTGTTCATGCAGATAGGGGGTGATACGGAATTCCGCAGGTTCCATGCTCCCCTGGGAATAGCCCACCTGCTGACCGTTGATCCACAGATAGAAGGCACTGCTTACGCTACCGAAACGGATATAGACCTCCTGTCCCTTCCAGGCTGGGGGGATTGAGAAGGAGCGGCGATACACGGCATTGGGGTTCCGCTCCTTGAAGGCTGTGTACGTACTCTTGGGCTCACCCATGACATAAGGAGGATTAATCTTGAACGTGTAGCCACTGCTGCTGTAGATAGGCGTGCCATAGCCGTTCATCTCCCAGTCTCCAGGAACAGGGAAAGAGGACCATGACGCATCATCATAGTCTGTACGGAAGAAATCCTGTGGCTGTTCCTCAGGGGTCTTCGTCCAATGGAACTTCCAGTGACCATTGAGTGACAGCTGACGGTCACCCGGCTGTTCTTTGTACGCAAAGAAAGAAGCTCGTGCCAGTTCGCGGTTGATGTGTAGAATACTTTGATCTTCCCAGTCATGATGCTGGGCGAGGGCACTCAGTGGTAAGCAGAGGAACGCAAGCTGGCATAATGTGTGTGCAAGGGAGATTCCTGCCTTTATGGATTGTGGATAGGTCATTTTTTATTCAACGGTTAGGTTATCAAAAAGCATGTCGCCGAGACCCTCGCCAGTGAGTACGACATGGTATTGTCCGGCATTGATCTGAGAGCCTGTAGTGATGCTTGTCATCTTTCGCTTGGTCTTTTTCTGCTGAGTTTGAAGGAAAGTGATGTCGTCTTCCTTATAGACGACACCCTTCGTGTCGGTAATGCGGATGTGCATCTGTCGTGCCTTCTCTGGATTGTAGTATTTCCATCTGAGGGCATAGACTTTGGCAACACCTACATTGAAGTCCCATTCCATGCGGTTCCTGACTTTCCTGCCCTCTACCTCAATGGCGCTGTTTGATTTGGGAGGGAGGATGTCATCGGATGTCTTGACGAGGATATCGTCATTAAACGCCTTCCAGAGTTCGGGTGAAGAAGTGGCGGCAGACGACGGTATGGTGGCATCCCCTTTTTGGGCAATTGCAATGGCTGCTATCATTGCTTGTCCTACCTTAACCTGTGGGAAATGAATCACGATGTTTTTTCCTTCATGATGAATGTCCACCACCCGTTTATAAGGTTTTCCGTAATGCACCTGTGCCCAGATATCAAGGTCGTGAATGACGGTGTCTTCATTAATGGCGACATCAAACAACCGGAGTCCTTCGGCATCAGTCTGTCGGTACCATGGTTCAATGAAATAGAGTTCCACACGGTAGTCGCCTGGATCAGCAGGGAAATGGAAGCGCAGCGCGTGTCTTCCAAAACGGGAAGACTTAAACAACGGGGAGGAAATCGAGTCGTTGAAGGTTTGGGAGGCTTGGTAGGGTGATACCTTCCATTCTCCTAACTGTGCTTGGGTGAAGCGGTCTCCCCATGATTGTGACCACTTGAAATTGTCTTGCATCCATCGGTTTCCCATGACATCCGTGTATGCATCGCCACCGCAGTTCAAGCGGTAGAGGTAGGAATAGCCCTCGGCAGGACGTAGTATTTGCTCATCGATTACGCTTGTGGCGGGTGTAACCGTCTGGGGATTGTAATGCCGCTGATACATGTAATACGCATCTGTGGGCTGTTCCCAGATGGTAAGAAGACCTTTGTAGTTAAAGGGGCCTACCTTGTCGATACGACGCAATGCCTCATCTGGCTGTCGGCGACCGGGATTGTCATGACTAACGAGGAGCCACTGGAACTGTCCGCATACACTGTCTCTGGCACTTTCAGCCAATTCAACCTTCTTTTCCAACAGTTGTAGGAATTTCTCTTCCGTGTAGTTCTCACCAGTATGGTTTCCGACAGTACGCCATGCACCATATTCTCCGTTGAGTAACTGCTCGGGTTGCTTCAGTTCGTTGCCATAGTTGTTGACGTCACCGCCATAGGTACCACTCCAGTTCTGAACAACATTCCAGTCGCTTCCTTCACCTCCATTGCAGGTCGTTACCAGTCGCTGACTGCCACAGCGGGGATCAAGCTGGCGAATGATCTCACAGCATTCTTCGGCAAAGTCCTTTGGCAACGTACTCTCATTCTGCAATCCCCAAAGGATAATCGACGGGGAGTTGCGCCGTTCTTTTACCCATTGGATGAGATGGCGTTTGAAAGATGATCTGAACTCGGGGGTGTCGTACCAGATATGTGCCGAGAACTGTGGCCACCAGAGAATCCCTTCCTGTTCCAATAGTTCCTGATAGTGTATGTTATGCGGCTGATGAGCATCACGGAAGGCATTGAAGCCGGCATCTTTCACCAACTTCACTCGTGCTTCGATTTGCTCGTTGCTGAAGGCATGACTTTGTCCGAAAAGATGTTCATATTCGCATGTTCCGTTGATGAAAACCGGATTTCCGTTGAGATAGAAACGTTGATCGGAATTGTCGGCTGCTACCTGCTTGCGGTTTGAGGACAGTGGCCACGACACACTACTGATGCCATAGGGCGTGTTGGTATTCTCTGTAGCCTTTCCATTTCGTTTGATGATGCTGTTCACGACGTACAGGTAAGGCTTTTCGGGTGTCCATCGCTTGGGACTGTCAAGTGCGGAGGATTGTCGGATAATCTTTGTCTCACCGGGTTTCAGGGTCACCTCATCCGTGAGACGTATCACCTGCTTACCGCCTTTTTCGCATAACTTATTGATGAGCTGTATCTGTGAGGGATGGGTGTCGTAGTTCTTTACCTCTGTTTCAATCCATATACTGTCGCAAGAGGTGTTGTTCCAGACATGTACACCAAAAGGCTCAATGCGTACCTTATCGGTTACTTCGAGCACGACAGGTCGGAAGATGCCGAAAGGCTGTGACCCTTCACTGAACCCCCACTCACTACTGCATCCGCCACATACCCATGGCATATCGGTAATACCTGCAGGATGGGATACCCTTACCTCCAAATCGTTTTCACCTCCTTGGTGAATAAAGGGTGTCACATCGAGGGTCTCCGTGGTTCTACCAATATCGTAGCGCCCCAGATGATGACCATTCAGGATAACCTCTGCGTAGGTTCCAACCCCTTCGAAACGGATAAAATACTCTTTCCCGTTTAACAGAGGGGCATGGAATGACTTCTTGAAGATGGCATTACCATGGAGATTACCATGTTCCAGTTGTAAGGCGCCATAGTAATCGTCTAAGTTGATGGGTATCGTGGTGGCAGGTATCGTCTTCATCACAGAAGGAATCAATGAGGAGTCGGGATGCTGCTGAGCAGTTAAGGTTATCTGCCATTGCTCGTTGAGTGACTGAGTATAGCGGTGTCCGGTGGGCTCAGGGACTGGGAAGTTTACCTCGCTTTTGCCAAGATGCTTGGAGGTGGCTACGGCGATGCCCCGTTGTCCGGCATCGTTCACAGCACAATAGAAATGATAGACCACCCCGTTATGTTTCACTACATAGCTCTTATGCGCGAACATCTCATCATATTTCTTTGTAGGCCAGATCAGATCAGAACCCTCCCAATCGTACCAGTGTATCAAGTCACGACTCACGGCGAAGGTGTTGAAGGCATTGTATTCGCGATCAGGATGAAAGGCGGAGAAATAGAACATCACCCACAGATCATCCATCCTGACGATTTGGGCGTCACCTGTGATGGTACCGTCGCTGTCGTGGGCAAAGACAGGGCTACCCTGATAGCGTTTCCATCGCTTCATGTCTTTCGACAAGGCGATACCGATGCGTTCTCCCTTGGGATGTATCTCATCTTTCCCTCCGGCATTGTAGAACATCACGAAAGGATACTGCTCCTCGCCCTGGATACGCTGCTTTTTGTCTTTGATCCAATAGATGGTGCTCTTGTATTGGGTCATATACTCCCACCACTGGGCATCTTCATCATCATAGCTGAGTAAAGGCTTTGTCTGTGTATCCCACGGATGGGCGGTAGTGATATTCCCAGAAGTGGAGGCGATGCCGATGCTCAGCGGAGCATTGACAGCCTCATAACCCGTACCAGACCCCCCGATATAGGTGAGATAGTATATCCCTTTGTAAGCTTCCATCCCGTAGTCTCCTCCCCAATGATAGTCTATCAATGACGGGAAACCACCCCGTTGGTTCTGATCCCAAAGATGGAGATCGTCGGATGGGAAGGATAAGATACGTCCGAGCGTGTGCCAATGGAGCAGGTCGTCACTTTCTGCAAGCCATGTTTCATAGCCGCGACCATCTGTTCCCTCCTTGCCATCATAACAAACATAGGTCATGTACCATTTGCCGTCCTGCTGATACACCATGGGACAGTCATATTTATGGTAGTTGTCAGCAGGTGCCATCACCAACCCATATTTATAAGGTGTCTTCACCTCATCGTAGATGCGTTGCATCTGCTGTTGCGTGATCTGCGCCAAAGCGACAAGGGGGGAAAGGATCCCTGCTCCCACCATTGCCATTATGGAGAGAACGGATGACCTCGTCATTGTCTTTATCTTTCTCAGCATGTAATATACCTTTCTTTTTATTTCATGAACAGCCAATCCACTTCATTCCCTGCCCCTTGCAGTCCGACATCCCGAGGCTGGATATCCGATTCGGTGAAACCGGCAATCATGATGATTCCTTTAGGCAGGTTGATGGTGTGATGACCTGCTGGAAAATAATAAGCATGGATATTCACCGGGGGCATTTGCAGCATACTGACAGCATTGGTGAGAACAGGTTCTGCCTGTCCGTATTCGTTTCCTGTGGCATCAATCTCCAGTTTCGGTGCTTTTGCCCACTTTGAGTCATCATCCTGAAAGAAGCCGACTAACATCTTGACAGGGCGCTCGCAGGAGAATGTGACGGATGTGCCTACAATACGGGCAGTATCACGATTGAGGACGAGAGCCTGAAGATTCTGTAGCTCGGGGGCTATCGAGTCGATCTTCGTATCTTCCCGCTTCTCGAAGAGGACAGCATCCTTGGCAAGACCGATGACCTGTTTGCCGTCAGGGATCATCACTTTCGCAGGAATGGCCGGCTGTATCTTCACATCACTCTGCAGGGCAGGATGCTTTAACTTCTCGATGTTTGCCTTCAAGGCATCCAGTTCATCCTGATAGACAGTGGCCAGCTCACCCCACGTCTTCATCTTTCCACCGTCACCACCCACGGGGATACGTCGTTGGGCGGTCTGCATGGAGTTGGCATAGAGATAGGAAGAATCAGCATAGCTCACCAGCTCATGCCAGTAGCTCATGCTCTGTTCCAGAAGGGGCACAGCTTTCTCCAGATAGCTGATATCCTTGCTCCACTTATAGTTCAGGACCTGCTGTGCTGCCAGTACCTTATCATGGAACGACTGTGCGAACTTCCAATAGCAAAACATATCCGTTGAGAAACGTAAGAACTCATCACTATTCTTTTCTACATTTTGTACGGCAAAGATCACATCCCGTGCGGCATTGCTTCCGTGCTCCAGACACTGCTCTATGATGTCCAGTGGCAGCTCACCCATGTGGGACTCACCTTTCCATTCCTTTTCAACGTACTCGATCAGTTTCTCCCCTTGAGGACCGCAACTCTCATAAAACCCTGGATAGACGGTGTATTTGTAGGGATTCACCAGTTGAGACATCTTCATTCCGAGTAACAAAGTCTGACGGTTTCCCTCCGTGATACCGAATCGACGAAGAAGCTTGGGAGCAATCTCCCCACTTTCATTATACGCCTCCAGGATCAGCTGGGCTGTATATCTGTCATGAACCCCATAATAGTCCATCAGCTCTCTCAGCCAATACTCGCTATCCTCTCCACGGTCACTGTTCCACGAATAACGTCCCCAAACCTTGTACCACATCCAGTCACGGTCAATTTGTAACAACCGTTCTCCATCAGGTAACTTATCAGCCGTATAGGGCCAGTCCCAGTAGGATGCCTGTGGATAGAGATGCAGACCTTTCGAGTGGTGTACTTGGTGCATGGCCTGTACTGCCTTCTGTGTGAAAGCCGGTGAGGACCAACGCCAGGGTTCCAGATTGGCAAGGATATGCACATTGTCAATATGGATGGGAGCAGCTGCGGCTAGCATTCGATGTGTCTCTCCCCATGGACCGCCAGGCTCATAGGTTGTCAAACTCTCCCCCGTATATTTGTTCATGGTGTAGATATTCGGATAGAGCGGCAGGGAAGCTTTGAGGACAGCAGGGCCATCGGTGTCATGATTGCGGAGGATAATCGGCGGCGTATCTGTACGTCCAGATGCTGCCAGACCGTCCTTGATGCCAGGAATAATGGTCTCCGTCATCCACTTGATGTCTGTATCTATGCCCGACATTGCTTCTCCCAGACAGACAAGGAAGCCCACCTTTGGATATTTCTCCACGAAAGCAGCTATCGATTTCCGTGTATAATCAGCGATGAGCGGTGAGATAGGACGGTTGCGGTCTTGTGTCTTCAGTCCATAATGATCGGCAAAGGGCTTACTGAGAATGATATTGTAGAACATCTGGATTACACGGATACCGCGGCGGTCAGCCTCATCCACAAGGAAGCCGAACATCTCCTGGTTCTTTTGCATGGTGGCATCATCCACCTCAGGGGCAAAGGGGTATTCTTTCAGTTTCACCAAGGAAGCAAAGGGATGTCCGTTCCAGAGATAAACGGTATTCATATTGTTCTCTGCAAGCAGATCGAGATAGCGCAACCAGAGCTGTCTGTCGTAGAACCAAGGGAAATTCTCTGGTGTATAGGGATATTCATAGACACGATGACCAGGCAGATAAACCGTCTTCTGCAGTCCGACACACGTTCCACGCAGTTTCATCTGCGGTACTTCGCTGATGGTAGTCAGTCTGCTCAGTGCTGGATCTTCCCTAAACAGTTCGTGTAACTTATTAGCTCCGTAGATAGCACCGCTGCCATCGTTGCCGACAATACTGATTCTCTTTCCTTTACGGGTGATGGTGAAGCCCTCTGCCTCTCCACTGCCACAGGTTTCAATGGTGATGGTATAGTTCCCACCGATACTCTGCAGTCGAGAGGCTGCATATTCAGTCTGTGGACAGATGGTCTTGACCTTTACTTTTCCTGCTATCGGTAGGATGGCCAGTAAGGCAAGTGTCAAAAAGAAATTCCTCAATCTCATATCTCTTTTCATTGTTTTAGTAGTTTGCTATAGTGATCGTTTGTCCTGCGGGAACATCAATCT
This sequence comes from uncultured Prevotellaceae bacterium, assembly GCA_902768785.1. Taxonomy (GTDB): domain Bacteria; phylum Bacteroidota; class Bacteroidia; order Bacteroidales; family Bacteroidaceae; genus Prevotella. The sequence goes on along the minus strand of CACXMM010000006.1, from coordinate 39,996 downwards.
GCTGACTGCCGAGGATAAGGGTGCCATGTCCACCATCGCTAAAGACGGTGATTTTCTGGGGAGTCATTTTGACGTGAATCCTACCAAATGGTGTGGGTACATCCCCTTCCATCCAGTCTAGGCCGCCGAGTACAGGACGTATCTCATAGTTCTCGTAGCCAGGTCGTGTAGGCCGGACACCCAGGAAATAGCGGCCAATGATATAGATAGGTGAGGCTCCCCAGGCATGACAGAGACTCTTGCCGTAAGGACGGCCATACATGGCGAGATGCTGTGTCCCCTGCTCTTCCGGATTGTATTTCTCCCAGAAGGAGGTGGCTCCCTCACGAAGCATGCCACCCCAATAGTCTTTCATCTCTTGCAGGACCTGTGTCTGCAAGCCATTCATACAGAGTGTTTCCAACTCGTAGAAACGCATGTAGGGTGTGGTAATCGGATCCACTTCAGGGTTGAGCATCACGCTTTGCATAATCTCTTGGCACTCTTCCCTATAGGCTAATCCGTAGAGAATGGCAAACATGTTGGGGAACTTAGTAATCTGCCTGTTCATCTGACCATCCTCGATGGCGTGATAGTATGCTTTTTGCTCATAGCTCCAGAAGGTCTGCTTGATCTTGTTCCGCAGGGATTCTGCCTTTACCCGGTAGGTAGTCTTGATGCCCAGGAGCTTGGAGCATATGGCCATCGTCTCCATCGCCTTCATGAACAGGATCTGTTCGAAACACAGGGTTCCGCGTTTATGCATGGGAAAATCCACCCAATCCACAAAGATCCAATCGTCAGGTTGCCCTTCTGCCATACCATCTTTGTTCAGACGTCCTTCGACATAGTCCATGAGTGTCACCATCCGTGGCCACATTTCCCGTACGAATGCTATGTCGGCTGTATAAAAGTAGTAATCGTGGATAGACTTAAACCAGTAGAACGTATAGTCCATGATGGTATTGATATGGGCAGTAACAGGATCTTTGCCACGCAGCTGACGAATAGTGCGCTTCACACACTCGGTATCGAAGCGGAGGTAATAGTTCATCAAGTATGATTGGATGGCATCTCCACTCCATGTCCAACGGTCGCGTTTGATACCATCCAGGAAGAACTCACGGGTGGTGAGGTCCATGGTGTAGGCGGCAACCTCCCATATCTTGTTAAGTTCCTCATCAGAGCAATGGAACAAACCACTTCTTGCCATATCATGAGAAGCGTATTCATAATCCATGAAAACCTCCTCGTAGGAAGTATCCTGTTCTTTCTCAATACAGACATAACGGAACGCCTTACTATCCAGTTTCCCTCCCTCGCAAAGAATATCAAGAGTCTCACAGTGTTCCTTGTCCAACGCCTCTTCGGCACTCTCTCCATAATAAATATGAATACGTCCTTTCAGTCCTTTAACTTTCAAATAGCCGAAGGTCTCCTTTCCGAAATCGTAAAGGGTGTCATAAGTTGTCATGACATGACAACAGACGGGACGTTGCTCCTTGCGTTCAAGACGGAACTGCGAGGGTGGGGTGTCAGGACTGTTGAAATTCCAGGAGGCAGCAGGTACATAGATGCCAGATCCGTGGGCTACACCATTCTCATCAATCCATATCTTGTCTTCATAAGTGGCAAGCCAGGTAGAATCCGTCTTGATGGTCTTTCCCTCAATGAATAGAGCGGGTGGCGTGGACTGGTTCCAAATCTTCAGGTTAAGTTTGTGCTCACCAGCAGGAATGAGAAACTGAGATGCAGGGAATTGTAGTTTGCCATCGAGTTGGAAGTTATACTGTCCTTCACAGGCAATCGTAATGGTCTCTTCATGCTCCAGCACGAATGACTTGGAGAACTCCACCGTCACATAGTGGCTGTCCTGTTTCCAAAAAGGAGGAAACATGGCACCGCGTTCTGTGCGTCGGTTATTGAAAAGATTACCGAGCCAGATCTCGAAGTCTCCAGGATACCAGATCCATGTGGAGCCTACCCCCCGCCCTTCCAAAGTAAGGGAGCCTTGATTACTTATGTTTGCTTTTTTCGACATTACTTCTTTATTCCTGCATTGTTCTTTATACTGTCGCCAACCTCTGGTCCATTGTTCTCCCACACGTTACCAGGACCGTTGGCATTCTTCAGGAATTTCTCTGAAGGTGTCCAGTTGTTACGTAGTGTAATGTTCGAAGAACCTTCATCCGTATAGAGATAGAACCAGTGGTTTGGGTCATGAACGTATGATGGGGTGGCAATGTCACGCACCACATTCTCACTGATGAGAGTGCCAGGTTGGTTCCCTAACGTGTAGATGCCGGCACAGTCGTACATGTGTCGCGCATAGTTATAAATAAGGTTCGCATGCACCTTATTATCTTTCATGCAAATGAGGTCGCGGTTCCATCCCCAGCCCAGAGATATTCCTGTATAGGAGACATCGTGGATGGTATTATGATCGATCGTGATACCTGAAACATAGCCTGCACAGATGGCCACACAACCCCAGTCCTCATTGCTCACATCATAGAACTCTGACTGTTCTATGGTCTGACCGTTGCATACTTCGCGGAAATCGGTGGGCTGATAGGGCAGATGGGTTTCCAAACCTTCTGATGAGAAAGAACCGCAGACATAGCCGTTCATGGCGATGTCTGTAAAGAGGCAGTTGGTCGTCATGCCACGACGACATGCGATTACGTAATCCAAGCCTGAGCCACCGAGGTGCTCAAAGTGGCATCCATAGAAGCTGCAGTCTTCTGTGTAGCGCAGTTCCACAGCGGCAGCAGCACGTCCCAGCCATCCCTGATTATCGAGTTTGTGATTATTGGGACGGTCAATAGAGGGTCGTAGCTTATAAGCCTCGATGAGCGGCATACCAGCCTGGAGAGGGACATGTCCTTGGTAAGAAGGGCGCATCCATGTAGTATATGAGAAATGGATGCCCTTCATCGTAATATTTCGAACAGGATGTTCTGCCGTACCGATGAATTGGACGAGTGTTTCCATGACAGGTACAATCATGGTAGTCGTATTCTTTGATGTCGGTAGCTGTTCACCTTCACGTGGCATATAATAGAGTTTGTGTGTACGGATGTCATGATACCACTCTCCTGGCTCATCCAACAGTTCCTTGGCATTGGTCAGATAGAAAGGAGAGGGATGTCCTGTATCAGGAGTCATTGGCGAGGGCCAAGGGTGTTCGAATTGAAGCTTTGCTTCGGGATCATGGAAACGAATGGCGGCAGAGTCACCCTGAACGGTCACACTTTTGATGCGCAGGTTCGAAGTACACCACATTTCGTGGAGTACCATCTCTGCGTAAGGGGTCTGAAGAATCTTGCTTACTGCTTTCTTAGGTATCCACAGCACCTGGTTTTTCTTATCATACGTTAGGATACGGTGCATCTTTTCGAAGTCAGTCACATCACGAGCCCGGATTGCTTTTCTCCCGTTCACCCACAATTGCCGGAAATCTATAGGACGCCCGTTAAAGTCAGGAACCTCAGCAACCCACAGTTTCCCCTCTTTCTTCCATGAGCGGATAGAGATGCCGCCAGAGATAACAGCATCCTTTCCCACGATAGTGAGTCCACTATCCTCAGGCCGTAACCGTAATGGTTCGTAGAGCTGGTAGACTCCCGCTGAAAGGTGGATGGTCACCTCTGTGGACTTACCTGTTCGCTTCAACTCTCTGGCATGCCTGATCATATCCGAAAGGGATGAGTCTGGTGTCGCATACAGTTCTGTGGCACTGGTCATGAGAGAAGGAATGGCAAAGAGGACAAAGAGCAGCAGCCCCTTTCCTAACACCTTATTATATAAATAGCTCTTCATCATTTCAAAGATTGGACACTTACTTTCTGATGAGGTTCAGCCACAGACTCATATCCTGATTACCCCGGTTATCCCAAGCATAATAAGGAATCAGCCTCACCTTTACTTTCTTTGAAGGATAGCGGGTTACCTCACGGTAGAGGGTTTGGTTGTTCCATTTTTCTTGATTGAGCAAGAGGGCGTCCCCTTCAAGTGCAACGAACTGGTGACCTTCTATGGTCATAGGTATCTCGTTCCACTGAATATCTGAAGGAATGGCAAGATCACTGATACGAAAGCCTCCCTCGATATCCTGTCCTTCCAGACAGTAAACGACAGGACCGCGTTTCACTGCCACCTGGTTCTTGGCCTCTTCCACCAGGGGATTGGCTTCCATCAGACGGGGCCGCATCTCGAAGCTGATCTCGATCACATCTCCTTTCTTGAATGATCGGGAGATGATAGGAGAGGAAGTGGTAGTTCCACCATTCACCTGAACGCTGTACTGACGGCACCATTCAGGAATATGGATCTTGACACTCGAGAGTTTTTTCACCTTCTTGAACGTCAGTTTCACCTTTCCATTCCAAGGATAGTTGGTTGACTGCTCCACTTCGAGGTCTTTGGTTTTCAGGACATTCTCTCCATAGAGATTCACATATAAGGTGTCATCAGAGAGAGAATAGGCATACTCCTGTGCCTGGCACAAGGTACGTGTCGTATTAGGAGGACAGCAGAAGCAGGAGATATAGTGCTGTCGCTGTTTGGGCCACCGCATGGTATAGGGGAACTCTGCCGTACGGCGCAATGCCTCGGTATAGAAATAGTCCTTGCCATTCAGGCTGATACCACTAAGGATACCATTATAGAGTTCATTCTCAATGTTATCGATATATTTGCTATCACCAGTCACCTGGAACATACGCCAGGAGAACAGCAGCATACCAATCTGTGCACAGATCTCGTTGTGGGCGGCTTCCTGTGGCAGCTGGAATTGTCTGCCATAGGCTTGATGGATCTGCTGGATACTGGGCTGGTCATAGGTGGTACCGTCTGGTGACACTCCATCGTAGAGTGCGCCGCATCCACCCATAATATAGATCTTATGCTGGATGATGTCATCCCAGATAGCCGAGAGGTTCTTCATCAGTTGTTCCTCACCCGTCTCAGCGTAGAGGTCGGCGACACCGGCATAGAGATAATTGGCACGCACTGCATGTCCCATTGCCTCATACTGGTCGCGTAGCTTGTGCCTGTCCTGGTTGTGGTCTTCCCCGTTTTGCACACTGTCGCGAATAGCAATCAGTCCCTTCGCCAAGGTCAGATATTTCTGGTCTCCTGTCTCCCGATACATCTCAGCCGCTCCCATGTAATGTGAAGGACAGATGGCATTACGCGACAGCTCTGCAGCATCATTCGTCAGAAAATGATAGAGGAAGTCTGCAGCTTTCCTACCGCAGTCAAACAAGGTGGTCTTGCCCGTAGCTCTTTTGTGTACGATACCTGCTGTCATCAGATGTCCCAGATTATAGGTCTCGAAGTTCAGTCGCGAAGCAAATGCTTTCTTATGGTCTTCACCGATCTCGATACCGATATTCGTGTGATCACCAGCATGACTGTCTATGCCTGCATTGCGTTCCGAGATCACCACAGGAGTATGGATATAGCCATCGTTACGTTGTGCCAGAGCCACTTGTTCGATGAACTGATCCATCAAGGCATCGAGCTTGGGATCTTTCGTCACAGCATAGACGGTGGCACATGCCTCCAGCCATTTGTACATATCCCCATCGTGGAAAGGAGGACCGTGGTGCACACCTTTCACGGTACCCGCCGCCACCTCGAAGTTACGGAAGCCGTGAGACACATCAGGATTGTTCCAGGTGTTCCACATATCCCAGATTGTCGTCTGACTCAATACGTTGAACCTGTCACCCCAAAAGCCACCTGTCCATTTGACAGCGCCCAAGGGAGTGTTCCTCATCTTCGCGTGCTGACTATGACTCATGTCCGTCAGTCCGCCTTGCGCCATCACGGGAACAGCCGTCATCAGTGCAACCCCTAAAATATAATGCCTAAATGTATTCATACTTATCAATTCTACATTTCCCATTTATAACTGTCCTCCCCTTTCCTTCACTCGCTTATACCATTCCTCACGTTCCTTGTTCAGGTCATAGCCGCGTTTGGAGAGATAGTTGTTGATGCGGCCCTTGTATTTGCCGAACACCTCGTGTTTCTTGTTCGAACTTTCGGCGTCGATGGCCAGTTCGCGGGCTTCCTTGAGCCAGAGCAGAATCTGCTGTTTCTCTTCATCCTTCAACGTGGGAATCATGTCGCATTGTGCATCGTAGGTCACCTTCACCACATTGTAGGTCATGACATTTTTTACACGCTCTATTCTTGAGGGATCAAGGTATTTGGCCAAATTGGCATCGAAGGCGAAATGCGAACGATAGAGTTTCGAGTCGCACAAGGCCTCAGCCAGTTTTTTGTCGGTCTTCTTCAGCGAGTCACGCTCGGCATAGATATCGTTAAGTTCAAAGTAACGGTTAGCCACGATGTTACGGAGATTCTGTCCCATGGGGGTATAGGTCTGGGAGAATTCATCGGTCACTTTCCTGGCACGTCCAAGGATAGTCTCTACGTACTGTGGGTCGCGGCCTTCCGAGTTCAGTTTCACCTCGGCCTCAGGCAGTGAGTTGAAGATGCTCTTCAGGTAGTTCACGTTGTTGGAGTAGTTGGCCACCACGTTGCGTACCATTGTCGTGTCGCGGCTGCGCTCCACAAAGAGCCATCCTGACCACTTCATCTGATCCAGAAGAGTCTTGATAGCAGGCACATCCACCTGCTTATCATCACGAAGACAGACACCATCGGTATTCGAGGCATGCATGGCGCAGATGTTTTTCGCGCCCAATGCCTTGATGTCTTTCAGTAAATCCCATTTGTTTTCCAGGATAGTCTGCCACTTATAGAATATCTTCACCCCCTCGGAATTGATTTCCTTCAGCAGTTTCTTGTTACCATTGGCATCCAGCGGGGTGTCGATGCCGATGATCTTGCCGCGAGCCTTGGCCATCTCGCCCAGTTCATGCAGCCGTTTCACAATCTCCTTTCGAAGTGCTTTGTCTGTAGTCCACTCATTGCCGCTACCACCAAGAGGCAGAAAAACCACAGGACCGCTGCCCATGAGATCCATCGTATTGAAACAATCCATGGCCATTTCCCGATAACTATCTTTTTTTGCCAGGCTTTGTCCATAGAATCCGCTCATGGCCATAGCTCCGATCTTCACACCCAGGGAATCGGCAACGTGCTTGAAGAGCGCCGCTTGCTCAGGGGCTCGCAATTGGTTATCGAAGGCGGCACGATTGCCAAGACCTCCCATATCAAGTTCCACACCATCCGCGCCTATCTCCTGGGCACGGGAGAATTCCCCTAATTTCTGACGTTTCAGAATCATCCAGTCACAAACACCCACTTGATAGCGTTCTTGTGCAAAGGTCTCGCCCAATGTCATGACCGATAGAAGAACAAACAAAAAAATATACTTTTTCATACAATCGGAGAAGAAATGATTATTAATCCTATTCTGTCAATAAAATGACGTCTGTTTTATCTTTTTGTACTTTATCCCTTTCCATGTTTTCGATGTGTTGGTCATACGAACGGAACAGGCTATTTCAAAAAAGTATGGGAAAAGTTGGTTTTTATGAAAAATAATCGTACCTTTGGAACGTGAGAAAGCTTTTGTTAGCATTGGCAGTGTTCCCATGGATTGTGTTGGCACAATCGGACATGATCCTGGAACATTATACTCAGCAAGAAGGACTGCCGAGTAACACCGTATATGGATCCTTGAAAGGGAGTGATGGATTCCTGTGGATAGGCACATGGCACGGTCTTTGTTCCTTTGATGGTTCACAATTCACAGCATTCATTAATCGTACTTCAAAACAGTCGGAGATGCCCCCGCAGAAGGTGTTGAGCATCGTTGATGACGACCATGGTTTTTTATGGCTGCGTAATGTTGACAACCGTTTATACCTTTTTAATAAGCGAACGGAGCATTTCCATGAGGTTTACAATGAGCTGAAGAGTTTGTCTCAGAACGTACAGGTAATTAAAATCCAGCGCATGGACAACTCACATGTGTTGTTACTCACTCGTAACAAGAACTTGTATGAGGCTTTTGTCAACGACAGCGGTATGGTGAAGATCGAGCGGTTGTATGATGCCCGTAATGACATTGACCCTGCTACGATGAAGCTTTTACATAATGTACGGGGAGAAACAGACAAAAGGGTCTTCTGGATAGGGATGGATTATCATATAGATGCCATTGAGAAAGGTAGCAGACAACCGCAGAGCGTGGCAACCTATACTGATAGCCGTGGTAATATATGGACAGTGGAAAATGAGCAGATCCTGATATGTCGTGACAGTCAGACAGGATTGGAACGCCACTTTACCATACCGTCAGGTGAACGGATCACAGAACTGAAGTTCGCTGATAGCGGTGCCAATGGGGTATTTATCTTATTGCCGACGGGAGAACTGTGGTATTATCATCATTCCACATCCCTGCTCTCTCCTCTTTCTTCCCTCAACACCCCTCTTTCTGCTTTGGCATCCGCCCGTTTCTATGATATTTATCGTGATAACGATGGTCAGCTGTGGGTATCTTCCACGGATGCTGGTCTTTATAAAATAGCCTTTCCCCCTCAAAGCTTCCACTTGCATTTGTCTGAACTGCTGACTTCACCCCTTCATGATAACAGGGGTTTTAGGGCGGTGTTCCAGCAACGTAACGGGGATATTTGGGTTGGTACCCGTAACGGTCAACTCTTTTGCGTTGATGGAAAGACGATGACACTGAAGCATCAGATCAGGGAATCCGTTGGTAATGTCTATCACATCATGGAAGACAAGAAGGGAGTCCTGTGGATATCTACGAAGGGTGCAGGACTAACACAGGCGGTTCCCGATGGGACTGCTCCTGGTGGATGGCGCATGAATCATTATGTCAACCAACGTTCCGACAAGTATTCCATTAGCAATGACCGTGTTTACTATACTTATGAAGACAGTAAGGGACGCCTATGGGTCTGTACTTTTGGCGGCGGCCTGAATCTGGCGGAACTCAGGAATGGGCGTTTGTACTTTTATCATAAGGGCAACTCTTTCAAGCATTATCCTGCTTATGACCTCTATATGAGCGTTCGCTCAATCACAGAGGATAAGGACGGAAGACTATGGGTAGCCACTACTGATGGTCTGATGAGCTTCGATGGCAGTTTCAAAGATCCGTCTGATATCCAGTTCGAAATCTATCGTGATGCGGAAGCCAGTGCAGTAGATGGTGATATATTCTCCCTCTACAAGGACAGAAGCGGGAATATCTGGATGAGCACGTTTGGAGGAGGACTAAGTCGGATTGTGCGCTATGATGCCAGACGTCATGTCCCAGTGCTGAGCCATCTCGCTTTTGATGATCAGGCCAATGGGAACGTAGTCTCTTCTATGGTGGAAGACAAGGAAGGAAGGATGTGGCTGTTTACTGAGAACACACTGGCTAGTCTTGACAGTCGCACAGGTTTTATCCGTCACTATGGAAGACAATCGGGTTTTCCTGCCGTAACCATCGAGGACAATACTGCTGTCTGTTTAAGCAGCGGACAGATACTGGTGGGATGTCGCGAGGGAATGCTTTCTTTCAATCCAAGTGAAGTAGACAGTGAGAACAGCAGGCGTCTCCCAACATTTATTGTTGATTTCAAGGTCCAGAATCGTAGCTTGACAGAATTCGATCCACCGATTTATGACGGTAGCATCCGCTATGCCAAGGAAATCGTGCTGAAACATCACCAGAATATGTTCACCATAGAGTTCACGACTTTGGATTTTATTTCAAGTGGTGCACTGTCATATACTTATATTCTCGACGGGTATGAGGACCAGTGGCATATTAGTGGGAAGAACCGGGTGGCTTCGTACGCCAATGTTCCGCCAGGGAAATACCAGTTCCGTGTGAAACCGATGGGGAACGACCAGTCGGAAAGGATTCTGCTGGTAACTATCCTCCCGCCATGGTGGGCTACATGGTGGGCATATTGCATTTATGCCCTTATCTTTGCTGCTCTTCTCTATGGGGTGTTCAAGCTCGTGAGGGAGATGATTCGGATGCGTAATGAGGTTTATATCAACGACCGCCTGGCAGAATTGAAAATCCGCTTCTTTACCAATGTGAGTCATGAACTCCGCACCCCGCTTACACTGATTAAAGGACCTGTGGAAGAACTGAAGAAAAATGAGAAACTCAGTCCTGCAGGGAAGGAGTACGTTTCATTAATCGACAGTAACGCCCGTAAGATGTTGCAGCTGGTGAATCAGATACTCGACTTCAGGAAGGTGCAGAACGGGAAGATGAAGCTCAGGGTGTCGTGCGTCAATCTCACACAGATGTTGGAACAGTTCAGACAGGAGTACAGGATCCTCGCTGACGAGCGGCGCATTGCCTATCACTTCGACCTTCCTCAGGACTCTGCCTTGGTGTGGTGTGATGCAGAAAAAGTGAATGTGGTCGTGAATAACCTGATCAACAACGCTTTTAAGTTCACCCACGAAGGAGGTACCATCCATGTGATGATGGAATATGACGAGCAGTCAAGACAGTGCATGATCAGGGTGGAAGATGATGGTGACAGTATTCCCGAAGCCCAACTGGAGGAAATATTCGAACGATTTGCACAGGCTGATCTATCAGCGCATCGTGCTTCCGACCATTCCCCTGGTGGAACAGGTATCGGACTGTCCCTGAGCCGTGAATATGTGAATATGCATCATGGTCGTATTTGGGCTGAGAACCTGCCAGGTGGACAGGGTGCCGCCTTCGTGGTGGAATTGCCTATTGACAAGGATCATTTTGCTGATGATACCATGGTGGTGTACTTGAATGACCAAATGGAAATGAGTGTTGAGGCATTGGATGACAGCGAGTCCTCTTCCAATACTGAGACCCTTGTTGCTGACGATGCGCCTGTCATCCTGTTGATAGAGGATAACATCGATCTTTGTCGGATGTTGAGCCTACAGATGAAGGGCAAATACAACCTGTACATAGCACATGACGGTGAGGACGGCCTAAAGAAGGTGTATCAGTACCATCCTGATGTCATCGTCTCTGACCTGATGATGCCAGGCATAGATGGTATAGAGGTGCTTCGTAGGGTGAGGCATGACTTTTCCATCAGTCACATACCCGTGATCATCCTCACAGCAAAGCAGGGGGATGATGTGCATAAGCATGCGCTCACAACGGGTGCGAACGCTTATATCACCAAACCGTTCAGCAGTGAGATCCTGCTGGCACGTATCGAACAGCTGTTGGAAGAGCAGCGAATCTTCCAAAGGAAAATGGCCGTGAAGACGGGAGTCAGCAGCCAGGAACCAAACGAAGGAAACAACGCTGGGACAGAGAGGAGTCATGATTCAGAGGATGCTTATGAGCAACATCTGATAAAGCAGGACTTGGATTTTGTGCAGCGTATTCATCAGATTGTCGAGGAAAATCTGCAGGATGAGGACTTCCGTATCGATAACTTAGCCTCGGAGATGGGACTGAGTCGCAGTGCGTTCTTTAAGAAACTGAAGAGCCTGACAGGCTTTGCCCCTGTGGATTACGTCAAGGAGATCCGTTTGGTCAAAGCCCAGCATCTCATCGAGACCACGACGCTCAACATCACAGAGGTGGCCTATGCCGTGGGCTTCCGTGATGCCGGCTATTTCACCAAGTGCTTCCGGCAGAAATACGGAACGACACCGAAAGAGTATAGGAAACGAGAACAATGAAAAACGATCAGTGTTGAGCATCTGTACGCTCAGTGCAACGGCGTTGCACAACTTGTGCAGACCTTTTGCACAACTTGTGCAGATACTTTGCACACTTTGTGCAGAGCCTTTGCACACTTTATGCAATTGATCCGTTCTCATTCCTGCACGGTTGGATTCGAATGATATCACGAATTGGACCATGTACAGGAAACGAAAAGTCCGCGAGGAATGGACTGTTCCACCTCGCGGACTGAAATGTCGTTAATCGAATGTTGCTCCTGTTTTACTTCACAACGATCTTCTTTCCGTTGCTTACATAAACACCCTTAACAGGCTGAGAAACACGTACACCCTGGAGGTTGTACCATACATCATGACTCTCAGCAGCGGTCTTCACCTCGTTGATACCTGTAGTAATGGTCTGTGTCCATCTGGGATCACCGATCTTTTCAGGAACAGAGACACCCTCGCTCACCTTCACATTGTAGTTGAAGTCACCAGTCTCGGGATTGCTGAAGGTCACCACACCAGGGATGTTGTTCAGTGTCACGCCATCTACCACGGCTTCCTCTGCACTGATGTCCTCACCGTCGAAGTTGAAGATGTTACCATTCACATCCCAGTTACCAGTCTTACCTGCCTGACCTGCATTCAAGCCCTTCAGGAACTGACCTTTCTTACCGCAGTTGACGATGATACAGTTCTTCACAACATAGCTCTGATACTCCTGACTGTTCTTCCTGAGTGAATTCACAGTCCTGTTATAGGTGATGTTATAAAGAGTACTGTTGCTAATTTCCTTGCTTTCTGTTTCAGCTTCATCCAACTCAACAACAGCCTTACTGCTCTGAGAGGTGAAGAATCCACCGTTCATGTCAACGGCAGGGTTAGCATAGATGGTACAGCCGTCAATGATCAGATGAGCAATATTTCCGCCACCATTGCAATCGAAGGTAGCCTTCTTGGCAGCACCATTGATGCCGAAGATACTGTTGGCTGCCTTGACATTCATCAGGTACTGCTGCTTGTTTGCATAGATCAGCTGATAAGGAATGCCAGTAATAGTCAGGTCGTTGAAGGTAATGTTCACTTTCTTACCATACTCCTCTTCTGTGAGGTCAGCCAACTTGATGAAAGCCTCACTCAAAGCAGAAGCATCGATCTCAGCACCGTTACCATTAATCGTAATGTCACAACCGGCCACGATGGGCAAAGAGGTGGTATATGCACCAGCAGCCAATGAAATACCGATTGCCGACGGAGTGGGATTGGTCTCCATGGCAGTAGCAAGTGCCTTACCGATATCAGTACCTGCCTCCAAGGTCAGATCAATAGGCTGTGAATCGGAAGGAGTGGTGTTACCACCAGCTATGAACTCAAAAGCATAGAAGTTCAATGAACCTGTTGGGTAGTTTACAGAAATATCACCAGCCTGTACAGGAACCTCGATCACAGGATAAACATTATTATCCTTCTCACCCATTGTTACGCTAACGGCATCAGACTCCTGAACCACTTTGTCGTAAAGAGTCTCATCTCCTTGTGTCAGCACAACATTTCTGTCTGTTGCAGAGTTGCTACCAGTACGCACACTCACCTTCAGCGTTCCTGCAGAAGGAACGGTCAGAGTGATATTGTTAGCAGCACCAGACTTACCACCGGTCTTCAAGCGACCTTCATACTTTACGTACTCCTCAGCTGTTCCGAAGTAACAGTTGTTGGCATCAACGGCAATCTTGCCATTGTCATCTACGTAAGTTAATTTGAAACCATCAATGTCCCATGAGGCTAATTTTCCCTCTTCAGCATTGAAGGTAATCTTTTGTGCATTCGCACCAATAGCCATGGCGGCCATTGCAATCAGCGTAAAGATTTTCTTCATACGATATAAATTTTAATTTGTTAATAAAGTAGAGTTGTAGTTACAATATGCTGCAAAATTAAGCATAATAATTCTTTTCTGCAAATAATTATTGAAAAAATTGCAAATGATGAATCGTTTTCCATGGACAAGGCATTCAAGGCGTTCACTTTTGAAAAACGCATGTCCCCATCAGGTTACAAGATTGCCCTAAATGAGTCATTACTATAAATAGTAATGCTTTGATATGAAAAAAGTTTTGATCTGTATGATGCTGTGGGCATGTGGTTTAAACATGCTGGCACAGTCGAATGATGTGAATACCCACCGACAGTACCTTAGTGGAACAGGATGTGACGACATGGTACAATGGGATTTCTTTTGTACCGATGGCCGTAATAGTGGTAAATGGACGAAGATCGGTGTTCCTTCGTGCTGGGAACTGCAGGGCTTTGGCACCTATCAGTATGGCATGCGTTTCTACGGAAAGGCCAGTCCGGAGGGTATCGCCGATGAGAAAGGGAGATACAAGACTGAGTTCACGCTACCCAAGGAATGGGAAGGGCGACAGGTGTTTCTGGTATTTGAAGCTGCTTTTACGGATCTGAGTGCCACCATCAACGGTCGCAAGGCAGGCAAGAGCACCTATCAGGGAGGCTTCACCCGTCATACGATTGATGTCAGTGACCGTATCTTTTTCGGACAGAAAAAGAATCGCTTGGAGGTGGAGGTGTCGAAGGAGAGTAGTAACCCGCAGGTGAACTTAGCCGAGCGTCGTGCCGACTACTGGAACTTCGGCGGTATCTGGCGGCCTGTATATATCATTTCCAAACCCGCACTGAATATCCACTGCGTGGCCATCAACGCTAAAGGTGATGGCCGTTTCATGGCTGATGTCTATCTGAACCGCGCCCTCCCCAAGGGTTCCGTAAGCGTTGATATCATCGATGCCAACGGCAAAGCTGTAGCCAAGAGCCCTGCCGTTACAGCAGCCAGCGACTTGGTGAAAGCTGATTTCACCGTGAAGGACATCAAGCAGTGGAATGCCGAGCAGCCTCATCTCTATACGGCTGTGTTCACCTTAAAGGATGCACAGGGCAAAACGCTCCATGTGGAACGACAGAAGTTCGGCTTCCGTACCATCGAGTACCGTCATCAATATGCTGGTGATCAGGAAGACGGTGTATTCATCAACGGGAAGAAAGTGATCTTCAAGGGCGTGAACCGTCATTCGTTCCGTCCGGAAACGGGACGCACGCTGAGTAAGGCGAAGAACATCGAGGACGTGAAGCTCATCAAGTCGATGAACATGAATGCCGTGCGCCTGAGTCATTATCCTGCCGATCCGGAGTTTTTGGATGCCTGCGACTCCTTAGGTCTTTACGTGGAGTGCGAACAACCTGGATGGCACCATGCCCATGAGACGATTGTAGGCTCTCAGATTGTGGAAGAGATGGTGACACGCGATGTGAACCATCCGAGCATTATCTTCTGGAGCAATGGAAATGAGGGTGGCTTTAACTATGAACTGGAGCCTGTCTTTGCAAAGTTCGACCCCCAGCAGCGTGTGGTACTCTACCCTTGGGCTAACCGCAACGGCTTTGAGACCAAGCACTATCGTTCGTGGGGTGAGACGGCAGAGTATATGCGACAGAAGGAGATCTTCATGCCTACGGAGTTCCTGCATGGACTGTATGATGGCGGTCATGGGGCAGGACTCAAAGACTACTGGGAACTGATGATGTCGAATCCCCGTTGTGCTGGTGGTTTCCTTTGGGACTTAATGGATCAGGGTGTGGTGCGTACGGACTGGGAGCCCACCCCCAACTCCTCCCAAAAGGAGGGGAGTCATGAGAATGCTATTGTGGATTGCATGGGCAATTTCGGTGCCGACGGTATCGTGGGACCCCACATGGAAAAGGAAGGTTCGTTCTATACGATCCGTGAGGTATGGAGCCCGGTGCAGATTAAGTATTGGGATTCTGGCAAGCCCACCATTCAGAACTGCTACGACTTTACCAACCTGAAGGACTGCCAGTTCAGTTATAAGTTTTTGCAGATGCCCACCTATGGTGAGAAGAATGTGAAGGTTTTGAAGGAGGGCAAACTTCCGTCGCCCGACGTGGCTCCTGGAAAAACCGTCAGACTTGATCTGCCCAAGACGGATGCCGATGTGATACAGTTGACAGCTATTGATCCGAAGGGACAGGAAGTCTTTACGTGGAACCATAAACATATAATGAAGCCCGGCCTCCTGAATAAAAACCTTCTTCGCGAGAATACACAGAAGTACACGAGTACAGAGGATGCTGACCTGTTAACGGTTAAAAACGGCAACCGCCAGTTTGCCTTCAGCAAGAAGACAGGACTGCTGATGAGCGTTACCGTAGGTGGAAAGAAATTGTCGTTCGGCAATGGTCCCCGCTTTGTGGCTGCCAAGCGCTCTGACCGTTCGCAGGATGGTTTCTACAACCATGACGACAAAGAAGCCTTCCAGAAAAAGACCGACTATACCGAGTATGCCGATCAGGGAGTTTTCGACGGTTTCACCATTAGCGACACCACCTTGGTGGCCAACTACCGTCATGGTTCTATCCAGACGGTTACTTGGCGATTCCTCTCCGACGGCAGGACGTACATGAACGTTGATTACTACTTCAATGGTGTGGTTGACCTGATGGGCGTCTGCTTCGATTATCCTGAGCAGATGATGAAGAGTAAGCAATGGGTAGGTAAGGGACCTTATCGTGTGTGGCAGAACCGCATGGAAGGTCCGCAGTATGGTCTGTGGAGCAACGACTATAACGATCCCATTCCCGGCGAATCGTGGGAATATCCAGAGTTCAAGGGTTATTTCTCCAATGTCTCCTGGATGAAATTCACCACACAAGAGGGTCAGTTCGGACTGGAACTCATGAACGACAAAGTGGGTGTCTATACCCCCCGCGACGGTCGCGACCATATCCTCTATACTCTGCCTGAGACGGGAATTGGTATCTTTAAGGCCATTCCCGCCGTGCGTAACAAAGTGAACACCACCGACCTGAACGGTCCTTCGGCACAGCCTTATTGGGCAAAGGGGAAAGGAAGCATCTGTGCTCTCTTAAAATTTGAATAGGAATCCACCCCGCCCCTCGCCAAGGGAGGGAGAAGATGATATCCAAAAATGATCATGATGAAGAAAAGAATAAGCATACTCGCATTTCTGGTAACTTTCCTACTTCCCTCCTTTGGGGAAGGGTTGGGGGTGGGGTTCCGCCCCTGGACTTTCTGGTACTGGATGTATGGTGCCGTGAGTGAGGCGGGCATCCGTGCCGACCTCCAAGCGATGAAGGATGTAGGACTGGGAGGCTGTTACCTGATGCCGATACGTGGAGCTGTAGAGCGTCCAGAATATGAAGGTAATGCAGATGCGCTGAGTGACAACTTCTGGAAGATGGTTGACCTTGCCCTGGTGCAAGCTGATTCCCTCGGTTTGGGAATGGGTATTCATGTCTGTGACGGTTTTGCACTGGCTGGCGGTCCGTGGATCAAGCCAGAGGAATCGATGCAGAAGATCGTATTCTGTGACACCATCATGGATGGGGGCTTCCATCATTTCCGAATGCCCAAGCCTCAACACGATGAGAACTATTATGAGGATATCGCTGTGTATGCGATACCTATCAAACAAGACAAACCTGGTATTCCTAAGGTTTCCTATTCCCCAGAGGTAACCGTCAATGCGAAAGGTGTCTATTGTGCTGATGCCCCCTGTTGGATACAGTATGAGTTCGATCGTTCCACATTAGTGCGGAACATTGAGATAGAGCCCTCTGGTACGAACTTCCAATGTCAGCGACTCACTGTCAAAGCCTCTGACGACGGTGTGATATTCTATGCAGTCAAACAACTCACACCTCCCCGTCAAGGTTGGCAGAACACTGGTTTCAATACGACATTCAGTATTCCTCCCACCCGTGCCAAGTACTTCCGCTTTGAATGGACACCGGAAGGTACGGAACCTGGTGCCGAAGACCTGGATGCTGCCAAATGGAAACCCGTCTTGCGACTGAAGAATATCACTTTCAGCAGTTGGTCCCTCATCGACAATTGGGAGGGGAAGGCTGGCTACGTATGGCGTATTGCCCCTGATACTCCCAAGGAAGATTTGTCTGTCAATGACTTCTTGCGTCCTTCTGATTTGATTCGTGGAGAAATCGTTGGCGACCTCGTTGAGATAGACTTACCCAAGGGAATATGGCGTATCCTGCGAATGGGACATACCTCTACTGGCCATACCAACGCCACTGCCGGTGGTGCCAAGGGATTGGAATGTGACAAGTTCTCAAAGGAAGCCGTAGGGAAACAGGTAGACAACTGGTTTGGACTCTTTATGAAACGTCCTAACCACAAAGCCATCCAATACCTGCACGTCGATTCTTGGGAGTGTGGCTCCCAGAACTGGAGCAGGAACTTTGCCCAAGAGTTTGAGCGTCGTCGTGGATATGATATCATACCCCTCTTACCTATTTATGCCGGAGTACCCATGGTGGGAGCAGAGGAGACCCTGCGAGATATCCGTAAGACCATCAATGAACTCATCAATGAGGTGTTCTTTAAGACGGTGGCACAGAAGGCAAAGGAATATGGAGTACAACTCAGCAGCGAGAGTGTCGCTCCCACGATGGTCTCTGATGGTATGGAACATTACAAATATGTGGATGTTCCCATGGGGGAATACTGGTTGAATTCCCCCACTCACGACAAGCCCAATGATATGCTTGATGCGATCAGCGGGGCTCATGTCTATGGTAAGAACATTGTACAGGCAGAAGGATTTACGGAGGTGAGGGGAGTCTGGGACGAGACACCTGCCAGCATCAAGGCATTATTGGACCGTAACTTCGCCTTGGGCATGAACCGTCTCTTCTTCCATGTGAATACCCATAATCCTTGGATGGACAAGAAACCGGGTATGACACTCGATGGTATCGGACTCTTCTTCCAACGCGACCAGATATGGTTCCCTGAGGCCAAAGCCTTTGTTGACTATATCACCCGTTGTCAGACTCTCCTGCAAAAAGGCAAGCCCGTTGTGGATATTGCGGTATATACCGGTGAGGAGATGCCCAGTCGTGCATTGACACCCGACCGTCTTGTTCCCATGTTGCCAGGGTTGTTTGGTGATGAGCGTGTGACTTCAGAACAGAAACGCTTGACGAATGCAGGACACCCCATGGAGGAATCACCTGTCGGTGTGCGCCATTCTGCTGGTATTCTCGATTTAAAAGACTGGATCAATCCGCTGCATGGCTATCATTATGACTCGATGAACAAGGATGCCCTGCTCACACAGCCATTCCACTACAAGGTACTTGTGATTCCTCAAGGCACGATTGTTTCCGATGAAGTAAAAGAAAAAATAGCACAATTGCGTAGTCAGGGAGTCATGATCATTGACCACCCCTATCAGCAGTCGACCTTCCAGGAACTGGTTCGTGACGTGGAACTGCCCGAGGGTATTGCCTATGCTCACAGAAGAGACAGCAGCTATCACATCTATTTCTTGGCAAATCAGACAGACAAAGTCCAGCAATTTGCTGCTAAGTTCCGCGATGCCGATACCGTTGCTGTGGTTTATCATCCAGCAGAGAACACTTATACGTGGTCTCATGATATCAGTAACAAGAGAGCTGTCGATATCAAGCTGGCTCCCTATGAGTCTGTCTTTATCATCTTTGGAACAAGATACAACTGCGTGGCACTTACATTCGTAAAGGAATCATACGGCAGGAGTGCATTGCGAGATGAACCTATTCACGCAAAAGACATCAAGTCTGCGTCAAGGGAAGTCAGTCACCTTGCGACGAATGATTCCCCACTTTGGGATATCTCTTTCCGTGAGAGTGGTGTCAAGCTACAGGGTCAGCAGCTCTTCGATTGGAGTCAGCATGAAGATGAAAGGATCCGCTATTTCAGTGGACATGTCCGATATACGACAACATGGAAGCTCAAGGGAAAGCAGGTTCCTAAGGGACGTGCCTGGCTCTCCTTCCCCAATGTGAAGGATATCGCCCACGTTTGGATTAACGGCAAGGACTGCGGCATTGCCTGGACGGCACCCTACGAAGTAGAGATTACCGGTGCTTTACAAAAAGGCAAGAACACAATAGAAATCGAAGTGGTGAACACCTGGCATAATGCCCTGCGAGGAGCAGACCAAGGTAAGGCACCCTATGAAGGCATCTGGACGAATGCCAAATACCGTACCAAGGGTGATCAGCTATTACCTGCTGGCCTCCTTGCACAGCCAGAACTTATAATAGAACAATGATTATATGAAGAGACTAATCTGTATCATCTGTATCATCTGTGGCTTTGCTGCCACAGGGAAGTCGGAAATCAAGTTGCCACAGTTCTTCAGTGACAACATGGTACTGCAACAGCAATCAGAATGTAACATCTGGGGAATGGGCGACAAAGGCAGAACGGTCGTCGTCATCACATCATGGGATAAAAAGTCGTACTCGGCACCTGTTGACCAGGATGGCCATTTCTCTGTAAAGGTGCAGACACCTAAGGCAGGTGGTCCCTATGATATCACGTTTGCCGTAGCACCATCTAACACCTCGTCGCGACGCTCATCGGGACTGGGCAAGGCTTTCACATTGCACAATGTTCTCATTGGTGAGGTATGGATCTGCTCAGGACAGTCGAACATGGAGATGCAGATGAAAGGATTCAAGCAGCAACCCGTGGAGGGAACGACAGAGGAACTCCTGCACTGCAAGGATCCGAACCTACGACTTTTTACCGTCAAGCGCCATGCTTCTTTGACACCAGAATGGGATGTGACAGGCAATTGGAGCGAGGCCCACAGTGCCAGTGTGCGTGACTTCTCTGCCACCGCCTATTATTTCGGAAAGGCGTTGCGTGCTACCTTGGATGTTCCCGTAGGACTTATCGTCACTTCCTGGGGTGGCTCAGCCTGTGAGGCATGGATGGCACCAGAATGGTTGAAGGCCTTCCCCAAGGTTCAGCAGACCATCACGGAGGATGATATGAAGAAACTGCAGCAACGATGTCCCACCGCATTGTATTATGGTCAGCTGAAACCCCTCATCGGTTACACCATGCGTGGTGCCATCTGGTATCAGGGGGAGGACAATGTGCCCCGTTATGATTACTATGCTCCGCTGTTGAAAGCGATGGTGGAGGGCTGGCGCAGTGATTGGAAACAAGGTGACTTTCCTTTCTACTATTGTCAGATAGCCCCCTATGACTATAGTCTCATTGATTGGAAAGGTAGTCAGTATCTTCGTGAGCAACAGGCAAAGGCAGAAAGCATCATCAGCAATGCCCGTATGGCTGTTCTCATGGATGCCGGACTGGAATACGGCATTCATCCCCGTAAGAAACGTCAGGCAGGAGAACGATTGGCTATTCTTGCCTTAGCCAACACCTACGATATAAAAGGATTACCCGACTTTGCTACCTATCAGAAAGTGGAGTTCCAGGGCGATACTGCCATAGTGTCTTTCGATCGTAGTAAGGAGTGGGTGTATTTCGAGAACGGACCGCATAGTAAGAACTTCGAGATTGCTGGGGAAGACAAGGTGTTTCATCCCGCTGAGACATGGATCTCCCGCAACCGTGTCTATGTAAGAAGTGAGGCGGTGAAGAATCCCGTGGCCGTACGCTATGCCTTCAAGGACTGGGTGGAAGGTGACTTGATGCACGACGGACTACCTGTGAGCTCTTTCCGAACGGATGAGTGGTAAGACGAAGGAACGATGGAGCGAAGGCGCGTGGAAACGAAATGGAAGATAGAAAGATGAGAAAGGACTATATATATAATAAGGTGTATCTGCTGACAGTGGTCTTGATGCTCCACCTGTCACCAATAGCCCATGCCGCTGACTACCATCCAAACGACTATATCTGGACTACCCAAAGCAGGAACTCCAGTGAGTCGATGCCTTGCGGCGGTCATGATATCGGCATGAACGTTTGGGTAGAAAACGGCGACGTACTGTTCTATCTCTCACAAAGCGGATGGTTCGACGAGAACAACACCTTGTTAAAGGCAGGACGCTGGCGACTCCATCTGGAAGGCAGTCCCTTCGAGGGGAATGACTTCGAGCAGCGTCTGTGTCTCGATGAGGGAGCCATCTATATCAAAGGAAAAGAGGTCGATATCAGGTTGTGGGCGGATGTCTATGAGCCCGTGGTCTTTGCTGCAATAGAATCGCAGCACACAAGACAAGCCACCCTTAGCTATGAAAGTTGGCGGTATCAGGACCGTCCTGTGACGAAAGGCGAGTGCCAGCAGTGTTCTTATAAATGGATCATACCTAAGGACTGCACGACATTTGCAGACAGTATCCATGCCTCCAAAAGCCAGCTTACTTTCTATCATCAGAACAGACAAGAGACGGTGTTCGACTTCACCGTTAGTCGTGAACGCCTGGATGCCATCAAAGACAAACTCTTTAACCCCATCGGTAACCTGAAGATGGGGGGTGTCATGCAGGCAGATGGTTTCTCATACATAGGAACCACTGATGGCAAATATGCCTCCACAGACTATCGCAGTTGGAACTTCCGACGGAAAAAGATGAGAAAGAGTCTGATCTCCATCCAGTTATATACGAGCAAAGAACCCACTACGGCTGTCAGTGCAACTATTTCAAAGGAAAGAAGCCAAACATGGTGGCATGGGTATTGGCAACGAAGTTATATACAGACAGACTGCCAACAACCGGAGGTAAGACAGATGATCCGCAACTATGAGCTGATGCGGTACATGCTGGGCTGTAATGCGTATGGGGAATGGCCTACGAAATTCAATGGCGGACTCTTCACCTTCGACCCCGTCTATGCCGACACTGCAGCCACGTTCACCCCCGACTACCGTAAATGGGGAGGGGGTACGATGACGGCACAGAACCAACGACTCGTCTATTGGCCCATGCTCAAAAGTGGTGATTACGAGGTATTAACGCCTCAACTCAACACCTATCTGCGGATGTTACCCAATGCCATCGCATGGTCACGTCACCACTGGGGGCACGGAGGTGCCTGCTTCAGTGAACAGATAGAGAACTTCGGGCTACCCAATCCTGCCGAATACGGTAAGCACAAGGAGGGTGACGACTGGGGTGTAGAGAATAATAAATGGCTTGAGTATGAATGGGATACCGCTTTGGAATTCTGTATGATGGCGATTCAGATGCGTCCCTGGTATCCCGATACCACCTTGGTAAAATACGATGAACTCATCCAAGAGACCTTACGCTTCTTCAGTGAACATTACCCTGATCTCATCATCTATCCTGGTTCTGGCTGTGAGACATACAAGATGGCACGAAACCCTTCCAGTACCATCGCCGCCCTCCAGGCCATGAAAAACAACCTTGACGGTATCGGCGTAGATATCAGCAAGATTCCTGACATCCCCCTACAGGTTATCGATGGTGATACCTGCATAGCCCCCGCTGAAAGCTGGGAGCGCATACAGAACACCGAGACGCCCCAGCTCTATTCTGTCTTCCCCTGGCGCATCTATGGTATGGGAAGACCCCACCTTGATATTGCCCGTAATACCTATCTCAAAGATCCACACGCTATCGAGATGCGTAGTACAAAAGGATGGAAACAGGACAATATCTGGGCGGCCTGTCTGGGAATGACTGATGAGGCGATACGTCTGAATACAGAGAAGCTGAGCAACGGACCCTATCGTTTTCCTGCTTTTTGGGATCCAGGGTTTGACTGGGCTCCTGACCATAACAGAGGAGGTGCCGGTATGATCGGTCTTCAGGAGATGCTGCTACAAGAAGACCTCGACCACAATCCTATTCTCTTCCCCTCGTGGCCTCGTGAGTGGAACTGTCGTTTCCGTCTTTATCTCTCTGGTCAGCGCTGTGTTGATGGGGAAATCAAAGATGGCAAGATCACTTACTCCGTGGATGGCGTTGATTACTCTGATGAGATGGATGACGAGGTGAAGGCGCAGTGGATAGGTGCCATTACGCGTCATGATGCCCATCTGCCTGAGGGACGTAACTACACAGATGCGAAACTGAAGGAACCTATGGTGAAGGAGGCTTGGAAGAACGTGGACACATTGAGTCAACGAAGTATCCTGCTGCGGAAAGACTTCAACCTCAAAGGGAAAGTATTGAAAGCCACCGTCTCTATCGTAGGACTGGGTTTCTATGAGTTGACCCTCAACGGAAACAAAGTGGGGGACGCATCTTTTGCACCGCTATGGAGTGACTACGACAAGAGTATCTTCTATAACACGTATGATGTCACCTCCTTGCTCAAACCTCAGAGCTCAGAGCTCCAATCACAGACAATCCAAGTACTATTGGGTAATGGCTTCTACAACGAGCAGGGACTTCGCTATGCCAAGATGAAGATATCGTTCGGTCCTCCTACCTTATTGTTCCGCATGCATATTGAATATCTCGACGGAAAGGAAGAGGATATCGTCAGCGACGACCAATGGCAATGGGCACTGTCTCCCATCACCTTCAATAGTATCTATGGCGGTGAGGACTACGATGCAAGGTTGGAGGGACAAACACCCTGGCATCCTGTCGTCATTCAGGAAACACCCAAGGGTGTCCTCCGACAACAGATAGCACAGCCCGTCAAAATCATGGAACGCTATTCTGTCAGAGATACGATACGCAAAGACTCTGTCCTGGTGCTTGACATGGGACAGAACCTTGCGGGATTCCCAGAGATTACCGTCAAGGGACAACGGGGACAACAGGTGAAAATAACACCTGGTGAGACCTTGACGAAAGAAGGACTGGTGAATCAGAAGCAAACGGGGCGTCCACATTACTATACATATATATTAAAAGGTGGCAGTGAGACATGGCATCCGCGTTTCTCGTATTACGGCTACCGCTATCTGCAAATAGAAGGCGACATTGAGGTACTGAAGAACATTGAGTCGTGCTTCGTGTATAATTCAGCGCCAAAGACGGGTGCTTTTGAATGCTCCAATCCCCTTTTCAATGATGCTTACCGCTTGATAGACCGTGCCATCCGCTCCAATTGGCAGTCGGTATGGACAGACTGTCCCCATCGTGAGAAACTGGGATGGTTGGAACAAGACTGGCTCAATGGTGAAGGACTCGTAGTCAATTACGACTGTCGGACGATGATCGAGCAGACCATGCAGAATATCGCCGATGCTCAATACCCCAATGGTGCCCTGCCGGAGATAGCACCTAATTACGTGATCTTCGAGGGCTCGTGGGCTCCTCCGTTCTTAGAGTCGCCAGAATGGGGTGGAGCCTTCATCGCCCTGCCCTTTCTCTATCAATCATTCTATGGTGACGATCAACTCATCACCCGCTATCGACCGCAGATGAAACGGTATGTGGATTATCTGGCCACGCAGGACTCCTGCTATATCCTTCGTCAGGGACTGGGCGACTGGTATGACTATGGACCTGGACGTGCGGGGTTTGCCCAAAACACACCGATGGAACTGGTATCTACGGCTCATTATTATTGGTGGAACCATCTGATGGGGGAAGCACGTGCTGACAGTATCAAGACTGCATTCATCAAGGAGTTCTACCATCCCGCTACCCACCAGTATGCCACAGGCAGTCAGTGTGCTCAGGCCATTGCCCTTGAGATGGATCTTATTCCCAAAGGTGACCGTGATGCCGTGTTGCAACAACTGGTTAACGACATTCATGCCCATGGAGACCGTCTGACAACGGGGGATGTAGGTAACCGTTATCTGTTCAATGCCCTTATTCACAATGGTCAGCAGGAGCTGCTCTACAAGATGCTGAACCACTACGATGTACCTGGTTACGGCTATCAGATCAAACTCGGACATACCACATTGACGGAACAGTGGAATCCTGAACACGGTGCTTCCATGAACCATTTCATGATGGGACATCTGAACAATCTGCTCATCCCTTATTTCTTAGGCATCTGGCGAGAGGGTAACAACATTACGATAGCACCTCATCCGGTAGGTGACCTCACTTGGTGCCGCGGAGAGATGGATACGATTAAGGCGGATTGGCATCTCGAAGGGGATACTTTTGTATTGAAGGTAGATATTCCCACTGGCAGGA
This sequence comes from uncultured Prevotellaceae bacterium, assembly GCA_902768785.1. GTDB lineage: Bacteria > Bacteroidota > Bacteroidia > Bacteroidales > Bacteroidaceae > Prevotella. The sequence continues at coordinate 14,412 of CACXMM010000006.1, read as the reverse complement.
AAGCAACGGTCCGGTTGCCCAATAGCGGACAGACGAAGGTTGTAGGAGAGGGACAGCACACACTCAAAGAAGCCATCAACAAGTCGCATTAATCCCACTATTCATCTATGTAGATGGATTGTACAAATAGTGCAAGGGCTCTGCACAAATAGTGCAAGGGTTCTGCACAAAGTGTGCAAAGGCTTTGCACAAAGTGTGCAAGCACATTGCACAAATTTGGTAAGGGTTTTATCATTGTGAATGGTAATAAACAATGGGTACAAAGAAGAGAAACGGGAGTCATTAAGGTAGAATCATTATTACACAATTGAAGCAAGAAAGGATCCAAATGAAAAAACTATTATCCTTCATGATACTGTCCTTGGGGGTTAGCATGACAGCCCTGGCACAGTATCCACAAATTACCGATGAAGCCAAACACCTCATCGACTCGTTAGAGAACCGCTGGAAAGAACATTCCGACTCTGCATGGCAGGTCGCCTTCCCCATTGTTATCAAAGAAGCCAAGGAAGGAAGACCTTATGTACCTTGGGCAGCACGTCCCTACGATCTGCGACAGGCAAAGATCCCTGCCTTCCCAGGTGCTGAGGGCGGTGGTATGTACACCTTCGGCGGACGTGGCGGTAAGGTGCTTACCGTAACGAACCTCAATGACGACGGTCCTGGTTCTTTCCGCTGGGCTTGTGAGCAAGGTGGTGCCCGCATTGTGGTGTTTAACGTGAGTGGTATCATTAAGTTGAAGTCACCTATCTATGTAAGGGCTCCGTATATCACCATTGCCGGACAGACAGCTCCTGGTGATGGCGTGATCATCGCAGGTGAGTCATTCCAGGTGGATACCCACGATGTGATTGTGCGTCACATGCGCTTCCGCCGTGGTGAGACCTTGGTATGGCATCGCGAGGACTCCTTCGGTGGTAACCCCGTGGGAAATATAATGATCGATCACTGTTCCTGCGAGTGGGGTCTGGATGAGAACATCTCCTTCTACCGTCATATGTTCGATTTAGGTGACGGAAAGGCCAAGCGCAAGGAACCCACAGTAAACGTTACCATTCAGAATACCATCTCTGCCAAGGCTCTCGATACCTGGAACCATGCGTTCGGATCAACCATCGGTGGTGAGAACACCACATTCATGAGGAATCTCTGGGCAGACAACACAGGACGTAACCCCTCCATCGGATGGGGTGGGGTGTTCAACTTCGTGAACAATGTAGTGTACAACTGGGTACACCGCACTGCCGACGGTGGTGAATATACCACAATGTCGAACTTCATCAACAACTACTACAAACCCGGTCCCCTCACTCCCAAAGACACTCCTGTGGGACACCGTATCTTGAAGTCGGAAAGTCGCAGCGTCAACCTGTTCCCGTTTAAGCAGTTCGGAAGAGTGTATGCTTCAGGAAACATCATGGAGGGCTATCCCGAGATTTCCAAGGACAACTGGAACGGTGGTATTCAGACTGCTGATAAAGACGGTCCTATGGATGAAACAGAGCTGGCGCTGATGCGCAGCAATGAACCGTTCGTGATGGCCCCTATCACCATCATGGGTGCACAGGAAGCGTTCGAGTGGGTACTCTCCAATGTTGGTGCCACCCTACCTTGCCGTGATATCGTGGATCAAAGGATATGTGACGAGGTGCGTACGGGCATCGCCTACTACGTAGAGAACTACGAGAAGGAGCTGCAGAAGATTGAAAAGAAGACCAAGGTGCCCCAGAACCCATACGGTAATATGTGGGGACTGAGAAAGCAGTCACAGAACGAGGAAGGTTTCTTCAAATACCGTCGTCTGCCCAATGACAGTTACAAGCAGGGTGTCATCACAGATCCACGCCAAATGGGTGGCTATCCCGTGTATAAGAAGTGGCAGCCTTGGGTGGATACTGATGGTGACGGCATGCCCGATGAATGGGAGAAGGCAAATGGCTTGAACCCCAACAATCCAGCTGATGCCAATCAAGACTGTACTGGTGACGGCTATACCAACATTGAGAAATACATCAATGGAATCAGTACTAAGGAGAAGATCGACTGGACTGACTTGAAGAACAACCACGACACATTAGCAAAAGCTAAGTGAACAAGGAATGTGGAGTGAGATATTTTTTGATTACATTTCACTCATTTTAACGTCTTCCTCCAAATATGATGATATACATGTATAACTTATAACCCATTTTTATGAACAAAAAGCACAATTACTTGAAGAACTGTCAGTGTGCGCGTGTGTGGACAAAGGGAATGTTGCTGGCTGGTGCCGGAACATTGCTGATGACTGCCTGTGCTGTTGACGGTTATGATGATGATGAGCGTTTCGTATCCGATGTGACGGGTGCGACGTTGGCATCACCCAGTGCGGAGACCATTACGGTGACTCCCAGTGCCGATGGCAAGACACAGACTATCTCATGGCCTGTGGTGAAAGGTGCCGGCGGCTATCTCGTGAACTTTATCGATGAGGGGAACCCTGCTGAGCCGATCGTCAAAGACAGCTTGGTGGACGGCTGTTCGGTGACGGTGAAGCGTGAGGAAGATATGAACTACTTGCTCACTATCAAGACGATGGGCAGGAAGGATGCCAACAACCAGGATGCCTCCACGGCTACGGAGATGAAGATCTCTACTTTCACACCTACCTACAAGACCATTCCTGCAGGGAGTGATCTGAAGGCATGGTTTGAAGCTAATCCCGCACCTTCTGGAGAGAACCACAACTTCGACCTGGAAGGTGGTGCCGAATACACACTCTCCGGACTCCTTGACTTCGGTGCCAGCAGCGTAACGCTCCGTTCCAATAACAAGGCGGTGCCTGCGAAGATTACATTTACCGATAACAGCTCAGAGCTGAGCACTTCAGGCGGTCTGGTATTGAAGTACCTGAATATAGATTGCAGTGCCTCATCACAAGCATTCATCTCACTCAGTCGTAACCCCGCCATTGCCCCCGTTATTGTCAATGCGTGGTCTGCAGATTATAATTTCTACCGTGTCAAGGACAATATCTTCGTCTTGAGCTGTCATATCACGGGAGTAAACTCATATTTTATCTGGGATAATCAGGTGAGCTGCTGGTTTGCTGACAATGTACTGGTGGATAACTGCCTCGTACACCTGACGACACCATCTAACTCGAAAGCACTGAGTGGAGGATATTTCTGGACGAATAAGGGTGCAGGATTCTTCCGGAACCTGACCGTCTCGAACTCCACGTTCTACAATACCGGTGAAGGTGATGTGAAATACTTCGTGCAGTATGGTGGCTTCGGTAACGACCAGGTGAAGGATCCCGACACACAATTCGGATGGACGGAGAATACCATCACCTATCAGAACTGTACGTTCTACCATGTATGTGCTAGCGGTCAATGGGGTAACTACAACGGTGTGGCAGGAAAGAAGACCTCCTACTGGAACTTGAAGAACTGTATCTTCTACGACTGCTCCTCCTCGGGTGTGGCACGCCGCTTCCTCGCAGGAAAACAGAACCAGCCGACGGCAACCTTCGAGAACAACACCTATATGCATCCCGATGGAACGTTCGACAATCCCTCGGGCTACGACACCTCTGGCACGAACATCGATGAGGATCCCGGATTCCGTGATCCCGCGAATGCTGACTTTACTATCAGCAATCCTACGCACATCAACCGGAAGTGTGGTGATCCACGCTGGTTGCCTTGATGACTGCTTCGTGCTTAGTGATAATGTATAATGAAAATGAAGACAGAAATATGAGATTCAAAAAATATATAATCAGCTTGTGCCTCGGACTGCTTATGGCATTGCCGACACTGGCACAGAACAAGGTGGTGCAAGGAACGGTGGTCGATGAACTCGGCGAACCGGTAATCGGTGCCACGGTAAGGGTGGAAGGTACGAAGACCGCCACCGTGACCGATTTTGACGGAAATTATAAGATCGAGGTGCCGAAAGACGGAAAGGTCGTGATTTCTTATATCGGATATAAGGACAAGGTGACCACCGGTGGAAATGTGCAGCTGGAAGAGGATAACTCACAGCTCGAAGAAGTGGTGGTTGTGGGTTATGGTACACAGAAGAAAGCCCACCTGACGGGATCGGTAGCTACGGTACCTGTGGATGAGATCCAGGACTTGGCCTCCAGTGGTTTGGCCAGTACACTGAGTGGATTGGTAAACGGTTTGAGCGTCAGCGGTGGTGAGTCCCGTCCTGGTGAGAATGCCCGTCTGAGCATTCGTGACGTGAACTCGTTAGGAGAGGTGGGTTCCACAGCTCAGGAACCGTTGTTCGTCATCGACGGATATATCTACCCCAACGATGTGAAGGTAGGAAACATCACACAGAACTTAGGTGCTGAGGCTTTCAATAACCTCGATCCCAGTGAGGTGGAAAGCATCTCTGTGCTGAAGGATGCTTCGGCTGCTGTGTATGGTGCCCGTGCAGCCAACGGTGTTATTCTCGTAACGACGAAGAAGGGAAAGTTAGGCAAACCGTCGATCTCCTATAGTGGACAGTTCGGTTTCAACAATGAATTCTCCCGTCCGAAGATGCTGAGTGCTTACGACTATGGTCGTCTGTATAATGCGGTGACAGCTGCTGACCCCACCAATACATCACTGAACAAGACTACTGCCCTGTTCCAGGCTGATGAGCTGGAGGCGATGAAGAAACTGAACTACGACCTGCTCGACAAATACTGGGAGACGGGAACTACCATGCGCCACTCTGTGAACGTGAGTGGTGCCACGGATAACGTGAGCTACTTCGGTGGTATTTCCTATTTCGATCAGGAAGGTAACCTGGGTAAGCTCGACTATGACCGCTGGAACTACCGTGCCGGAATCGATGTGAAGGTAAGCAAATGGCTCTCTGCCAACCTCACCGTGAGCGGTGACTACGGAAAGAAGAACAAACCGCTGCTGAAGGTGGGTGGTACGAATGCCGAGAAAGACTATAACCTGTTGCTCACCCGTCCGCGTTACATGCCCGAGGAGGTGAACGGTTATCCTATCCTCAGCTATGGTCCTACCAATGGAGAGCGCGTACAGAACCAGCGCTATTCGTTCGATGTACTGCAAAACAACGGTGACTTCAGCAATAATATGTCATCCAATACCAGCATCAACGCTGGTCTTACCTACGACTTCGGATGGAGTAAGATTCTGAAGGGATTGAATCTGCGCTTCACCTATTCAAAGAGTATCAACTCCGACAAGACCAATGAGTACGGCTCATCCTATACCATGTATCAGATGACTCGCCGTTACGGATCAGGTGATCACATGTACACCCCGACAGCAGGTGATGATCCTACGTTCGACTATCTTGCTGAGCGGAACTTCAACGGACTGAAGTATGCCAACGGAAACTATCTGAGCCGTAACATGATCCGTACAGACAACTATCAGATGAACTTCACGGTGCAGTATTCCCGCGACTTCGGCCTCCATCATGTCAATGCCCTGTTCTCTATCGAGAAGTCTGAGGCAGAGAGTGAGTTCAATACCAGTCAGGGTAACGAGCCGCTGCCTTACACCAACCTGCAGTCAAACTCCACACAAGGTGACCAGACAGCAGAGTTCAACCGTGCAGAGAGTGGTACCCTGTCGTATATCGGACGTATCAACTATGCCTATGCCAACAAATACCTGTTGGAGTTCCTGCTCCGTTCCGATGCCTCCACGAAGTTCGCTCCCGAGAACTACTGGGGCACATTCCCCGCTATCAGTGCCGGTTGGGTGGCCAGCGAAGAGAACTGGTTCCAGAACAGCAAGGCTCTGCAGTGGATCGACTTCCTGAAGCTGCGCGCCAGCTGGGGTCTCACAGGTCGTGACAACCTCGCCGCATGGCAGTGGCTGCAGGTCTATACCTTGGATAAGAACAAGAACCCGATCTTCGGTGAAGGACTCGATATCGATCCTTCCGCCACCGTGCGTAACTCCATCAACAAGAACACGTCGGCTGTGAACCGTGACGTGCATTGGGATAAGTCATATAAGACGAACGTCGGTTTCGATCTTCAGGTACTGCGCAGTCGTCTGTCAATCACCTTCGACTACTACTACGAGAGGAACCGAGAGATGTTGATGAACATTGCCCAGAATGTTCCTTCTACCGTGGGAACACAGTCGGCATCCACCAACCTCGGTGAGATGGACAATTGGGGATGGGAGCTCTCGGTGACTTGGCGCGACAAGATCGGCAAGGACCTGAAATACCGCATCGGCATCAATACGGGCTACTCTGACAATAAGGTCATCCTGATGGACTTCGTCGATGACTATATCTATCGTCAGATTACACCGAACCATCGTACTGATATGGGTCTCTGGGGTATGCAGTGCATCGGAATGTTCCGTTCATTCCAGGATATCGAGGAGTATTTCGAGAAATATCACATCACTTCCTACATGGGTATGACCAAAGACAAGGTGCGCCCGGGTATGCTCATCTATAAGGATGTGCGCGGTGCATATAACCAGGAAACAGGTACTTACGCCGGTCCTGATGGCGTTGTGGATAAGGACAACGACCAAGTGGAACTGGGACACCGCAACAATATCTACGGTGCTACCATGAATCTCGGCATAGACTGGAAAGGTCTTTCTGTGACAGCACAGATCGGTGCTTCCTGGGGTGGCTATACGCTGGTGCCCGCTACGGCAAGAGGTGTGGCCTCCGGCTCAAACCTGGAGTTCTACAACATGCCGTCGTTCTGGAATCCCGACAATATGTATGTTTATCAGGACATCTATGATGGCAGCGGAAACAAGATCATGGCCGAGAACCGCAATGGCGAGTATCCTAACTTGGCATGGGGCATCAATACGAACGAATCGTCGTTCTGGCGTGTCAGCTCAGCACGTGTAGCCTTGAACCGTCTGACCATTGCTTATAACCTGCCTTCGAAGTGGTTCGGTAATATTGGTATCAAGGGTGCTCGTATCAACGTCACGGGTACCAATCTGATTAACTTCTACAACCCCTATCCCGACAAGTTCACCAACCCCATGGCAGGAAGTTATGGTGCCTATCCAAACTTGCGCAAATGGACAGTGGGTGTGAACCTCTCGTTCTAAAGAAGGCTTTGATGACATACATTACAGAAGAACTATATAATATGAATAAGAATATGGAAAAGAAGATATATAATAAGGTGGTATCAGCAAGGACAACCTCTTTTCTCCTTCTCTCCTTACTTGTCCTCTCCTTTACGTCATGTAATGATGAGTTCCTGCAGGATAAGAAGAACTACGGACAGGTGGGTGCTGAGATCTACAACTATTATGAGGGTGCACAGGGACGTCTCTACGACCTGTATAGCATGTGCCTGCCCACCGTGGCAAATATGGACTGGCGGTATCCCTCCATCGGCTTGAACGATGAGGGTGCGAAGTCAACAGAGGAATATACGGGCTTCAGCTCTTTCGTGAACCCTGAGATCGAACTGTCCTCCATGGGTTCCACCAACTCCGTGCCTGATTTCTTCATGGCTAACTCTGGAAATATCCAGGAGGCTGTGTATGGACATATCCGCGACTGCAACGATCTGATCCGCGGTGTCTCTGAGAGTAATCTGTCACAGGAGCAGAAGGATGAGGTGCTCGGACAGGCTTACTTCCTCCGTTCATGGATCTACTATAACCTCTTCAAGTGGTACGGAGGCGTACCTCTGGTAGAGGAGGTGCAGAACCCCACCGAGGGTGCCATCACTCCACGTTCCTCTGCGAAGGCCACCTATGAGTTCATCCTGAACGACCTGAAGCGTTCTGCCGAGATGCTTCGTGCACAGACAGCCAACGGTGGCTGGAACGGTAGTAACTGGGGACGCATCACTTCAGGTACTGCCTTGGCACTGAAAGGCCGACTCATGCTCCTCTGGGCCAGTCCGCTGTTTAACCGCAGCAACGACCAGAGCCGTTGGACCAATGCCTACAATGAGATGAAGAACGACCTCAGTACCATCAATGCCTGTGGTTACGGACTCTATCAGACGAGTAACAACGTGAACGGCAGTGACTTTGCTAAGCAGTTCCTGCAGTCAACGAAAAACCCCGAGGCTGTGTTTGTCACCTTGTATAACAAGACCATCATCCTGACGGGTATCGACGATGCTGCCAAGAACAATCCTTGGGAGCGTTATATCCGTCCTGATAACACAGGTGGTAATGGCTTGGGTGCTGGCTTGATGCTCGTACAGATGTTCCCGATGGCCGATGGTAAGTTGCCCGCTGGCTTGGGCACCTATACGAAGCTGGAGACTTCTTCCTATGCCTACGAGAGCGAGTACCCCTTCATGAACCGCGACCCGCGATTCTATCGGACCTTTGCCTTCCCTGGCTTCCGTTGGGCGTATAACGGTAACGCTGCCGAGCATGATGCCCATAACCCCAGTGACGGACGTAACTACGTACTGTGGAACTATGTATGGTACACCGACTTGAACGACCAGGGGAACCCTGAGAGCGGAAACTCTTATGCTGCAGACAATCTCCTTGGCAGTAAGCAGGGGATCTATGTGAGGAAGAGAAGCGACGACCTCGATGTGAACTCCTCACCGCTGTATGAGTATAATCCCATGGGATGGAAATCAGGTGCCGGTCCTTTCTACTCTGCCGCTCCTCTCATCGAACTGCGTTATGCTGAGGTGCTGCTGAACCTTGCTGAGGCTGCCTGTGGTGCCAACGATATGGCATACGCTGTGGAACAGCTGAAGAAGATTCGTGCCCGTGCTGGCTATACTGCAGAGAACAACTACGGTCTGCAGGGTAACCTCACTGGCGATCAGGCTGCCTGTATGAGTGCTATCCTCTACGAGCGTCAGATTGAGCTGGCCTATGAGGGTAAACGCTTCGATGACATGCGCCGCTGGATGCTCTATGATGGCGGTACACAGGTTCCTACGGGTGCTCCCTCAACCTGGACACTGACAGGCTGGGGCGGAAACACCTGCAGTTGGCTTGGCTTTAAGCCCTTCAACGGACAGCGCCGTGAGAACATCGAGTTCCGCGTAGCCGACAAGTATGGCGTGGGTACTACCCAGTGGGACGGTGATCCCTTGCTGAAAGCAGGTACCGAGCGTCCTGCCGGTGTGAACTTCAGTGTTGGTGACATGAACGAGCAGCTGGAGGCACTGAAGGCATGGTATCAGGACAACCTCGTGGTGAAGCAGCGTAAGGGCGACGGCCGCGACTCGCAGCACAACGACCTGTACATCAACTTCCGTCCGAAGTATTACTTCCTTGGTTTATCTTCGGGTGCACAGAACCAAAACAAGAGTCTGCCGCAGACCATAGGCTGGGAGGACTATAACAACGGTGGTGCCAACGGTACCTTCGACCCTTTGGCAGAATAACATTCTGTTGCATAGATCATAAAAAATCGCCGGACATTCATTTGTCCGGCGATTTTTTCTACTATTTGTCAATTCGTTAAAAAAAATTATCGGATCAGCAAATATAGCACTGCAATCAAAGAACGTGTCATATTTTTATTTACTTTTGCAAAACAAACCTATGAAATCGTGAAGAGGAATCAACTAAGAACGTAGAACATGAAAAATCTTAGAATCATCCTGCTGGTAACCGTTGCCCTCCTGACCATCACGGCACAGGCGGGTAAGTTCAAAAACTTTAAAGTCTCCACCTATATCCGTGCACAGGATGTAGCTCGGATGGAGGATGACAAGTTCTTGAAATCGACATGGGAGACCGTGAGCAGTCAGGTGGATCTTGACAAAATCTATATCGAGACGCACCGCGACGCTTTTACCGTACCTGAGAAAACGCTTTTGAAAGTAAAGAAGTTCTTCCAGTCGAAAGGACTGGAGGTGGGTGGTGGTATCACATACACTCGCTCAGAACCCACCGACTTCGAAACCTATAGCTATGCCCGTCCTGTAGAACGGCAGCAGGTAAGGGAGGTTGCCGAATTCACAGCCAAACATTTCGATGACTTCATCCTCGATGACTTCTTTTTCATCGACCTGAAAAATGACGATGAGATTGCCGCAAAGGGAAATAAGAGTTGGACAGATTATCGTTTGAGACTGATGGCCGATGCAGGGCGCGAGCTCGTCGTGGAGCCTGCAAAGAGAGTGAACCCGAAAGTGAAGGTCATCATCAAGTATCCCAACTGGTACGACCATTTTCACGGCCTGGGCTTCAATCTTGAAGAGGAACCGCTCTACTTCGATGGTCTATGGACAGGTACTGAGACGCGTGATCCCGCCTCGGCACAGCACCTTCAGAACTACCTGAGCTATAATATCGTACGTTACTTCGACAATATCGCACCAGGAAAGAACGGTGGCGGATGGGTGGATGCCGGCGGCATCAATATGAGCATGGACCGCTACGCCGAACAGCTTCATCTTACGATGCTCTCGAAGACACCTGAGATCATCCTCTGGAACTACATGCAGTTGAACGATGTGATGATCACTCCTCAGATGCGAGCACCTTGGCAGGATGCCGGCGACAATAGCTTCCGCTACGACGAGATGGTGGCGCCGTTCATGAAGGACGGCAAGATGGTGACGCCGACCACCATGGCACGCTTTGCAAATGTAACGCTTCACCAAACCGACCGGCTGGTAGGACAGCTGGGACATCCCGTCGGACTGGTATCGTACAAACCCTACCATTCATCGGGCGAAGATTTCCTGCAGAATTATCTGGGTATGATGGGTCTGCCCATGGACATGCATCCCAAGTGGAAGGACGACCGTCAGCAGATTCTCCTCACCGAGCAGGCTGCCAACGACAAGGGGATTGTGGAGAAGATCAAAGGTCAATTGCGGAAAGGGGGCGATGTCATCATCACCACAGGACTGCTGAAGGCCATCAAGGAGCAGCTTGCCGACGTATGCGAGCTCTACTGTGGTGACCTGAAAGCCATCGTGAATGATTTTGGTTTTGCAGGGAAGAGCAAACGCGAGTTCATCATCCCGCAGGTGAAATACTTCACAAATGATGCCTGGGAGGTGGTCAGCGCAGGTCGTCCCCTGAACGGGGGTGTCTCTGGCTATCCCATTCTGCTACGCGACACCTATTCGAAGGGAATGCTTTTCGTGTTGACCATTCCCGATGATTTCGGTAACCTCTACGACTATCCCGAAGGCGCACTGAACATCATCCGGCGGGCGATGAGCAAGGATGCGGGAGTCTATATCGAAGGACCGTCGAAGGTGGCGCTGTTCCCATACGACAATAAGACGCTCGTCGTGGAGAACTTCAACGATCAGGCGGTGAGTCTGCGTGTGATTGTCAACAGCAAGGTGAGCAGTCTGCGCAACCTCCTTACGGGCGAACAGCTCAAACCCACCACCCTGACAGCTCCCCAAGGTATCTTCCGCCGCAACCGTTTCTACGGCTATGCTGAGGGCGTAACGGTGTTCGACATCCAGTTGGCTGCTCATAGCTATGTGGGGTTGGGGTACTGATATTTCAAGTTGAAGAATTGAAGAATTGAAAAGTTGAAAAGTGAAAGAGTGAAGAAATAAGTTTTGAATATGAAGAATTATAGGAAGTTTTTCGGAATCCTATTGACAGGGATGATCGTATGGGGATCCTGTGGAAGTATCGAGGCACAGCCCTATACCACACAGTTGTTACAGCATGAGCAGCAGATAGACAACATCATCAGTGGAATGACACTCGAGGAGAAGATCGACATGCTCCATGGGAAAAATATGTTCTCGTCGGCGGGTATCCCACGACTGGGTATTGCCGACATCGAATATGCCGACGGCCCCTTCGGCATCCGAGAGGAGATGGAGCCGCACTCCTGGAACTCAGCCCATCTGACAACCGACTCGGCCACCTTCTTCCCCACAGGCTCTGCCTTGGCAGCTACATGGAGTACGGAATGGGCGTATGCCTACGGAAAGGGCATGAGCAGGGAGGCCCGTCTGCGTGGTAAGGACATGATCTTAGGACCTGCCATCAATATCCAGCGTATCCCTACGGGTGGACGAACCTACGAGTATCTCAGCGAGGATCCCTTGCTCAGTGGTGCCTTGGCAGTGGCTTATACACGGGGTGCTCAGGAGGATGGTACGGCGGTATGTCTGAAACACTATGCCTTGAACAACCAGGAGGATTACCGGGGCTTTGTGGATGTGCATATCTCGGATCGTGCCATGCACGAAATCTACCTGCGACCCTTCGAGATGGCAGTACGTGAGGCCGATGCCTGGGGCGTGATGGCAGCATATAATAAGGTGAATGGCCGCTGGTGTTCCGAGAACGAACACCTGCTCAATACCGTCCTGCGACAGCAGTGGGGCTTCCCTGGCATGGTAATCAGCGACTGGGGTGGTGTGCACTCCACCGTGGATGCAGTGACCTCGGGAATGAATGTGGAGATGCCCGGCAGTCGCTATATGGGCAAGGCATTGCTCGACTCCGTCAGATCAGGGAAGGTAAGCGAAGAGGTCATCAACCAGCGTGTCAGGGAGATCCTCAGGGTGCGTTTCACGGTGAAACCTGTTGCCAAGGAGATGGCTAACAGCAAGCCTGTGGGTAACCGTGAGGAGATGACGATCGCTCTGGAGGTGGCCCGTCGTTCCATCGTACTGCTCAAGAACGAAGAGCTGAAGATGAAAAAGGTGGAACCAGCCCTGCTGCCTATCGACACGAAGCGCATCCGGCATATTGCCGTGGTTGGTGAGAATGCTGTCACCAAGATGGCCCTTGGCGGTGTGGGTGCCGGAGTGAAGACCCGTCGTGAGATTACACCCTTGGAAGGATTGCAGGAAGCAATCGGACAGCAGGTGAAGATCACCTATGTGCCTGGTTATAAGAGTTATGTCCGACAGGGTCGTGACAGGAGGGAACAGCCGCAGCAGAAAGCTGATCCTCAGCTGCTGGCAGAGGCGGTGAAGGCGGCGAAGCGTGCCGATCTCGTCATCTTCTTCGCGGGTGATAACAGAGAGGTGGAGACGGAGGGCTCCGACAGAAAGAGTATCGAACTGCCGTCAGGACAGGATGAGGTAGCCGCCGCCTTGGCGAAGGCAAACAAACATCTCGTTACGGTGGTCGTATCGGGTGGTCCTGTGGATGTCTCCACGGTGTCCGAGGTGTCGCCGTCCCTGCTGGTTTCCTGGTTCAATGGCTCCATGGGCGGTCAGGCCTTGGCAGAGGTGCTTACGGGAAAGATCTCACCATCGGGCAGACTGCCGATGAGCTGGCCAAGGAAACTGGAGGAGGTACCGGCATATGCTTTGGGCAGTTATCCGCAGCAGGTACAGAATAACAGTCAGGGTGACATCTTCGTGGGTCTGGTCAACAACCAGAGTAATGAACGCCGCCAGCAGCTTGTTGCCAACTATGCGGAGGAGTCGCTGGTGGGCTATCGGTGGTACGATTGCAAGGAGGTGCCTGTGGCCTATCCCTTCGGTTATGGCCTGTCCTATGCACAGTTCCAATACAGTGACATCAGTGTGCAGCCAACGGCAGAGGGCTTTGATGTACGTTTTGTGCTCACCAATACCTCCACCACCAATGCCGAGGAGGTGGCACAGGTGTATGTCTCCCGTCCTTCCTCCCATCTGGACCGTCCGCTGAAAGAGCTGAAGGGGTTCCAGCGTGTATCGTTGAAAGCAGGGGAGAGCAAGACGGTCACCATGGCGGTGCGTCGTGATGATCTCTGTCATTGGGATGAGACTGCTCAGACATGGATGCTGGAGCCAGGTCCCATCCGTTTCTTAGTGGGCGGATCATCGGATGCCCTGCCCTTGTGCGTGGATAACAAACTGTAAGGATCACACGGTCTTTTTGCTGATCTGAACTGGGGACTGAAAGGTATCTTCAACAGCGACTTCAAGACCGTGGAGCAGACTCTCTATCCTATCTACGGAACCATAGGTGTAAGCTATAAGATCAAATGACCTGAATAATGAGAATAATTATCATTCGTGGATTAATTATTCTCATTATTCTTATTTGTTTCCAATAAAAGCCGCTTGCGGCCATACAAACATTCATTTTCGTGCGGTAGTACCTTAGGCCTGGACTCCGCATTCAATCGTTTGCACAAAACTGAGATCAGTTTCTTTACCATTTGTAATCCCCTCAGTTGTTATTTTTCTTATTTTTGTACCGAAATCACCATGTTATTATCTATATGAAAAAGTTTCTTTTATCTATCTTCATTTTTGCAATTGTCATTTCCTGCCAACCACCCAAGGAGCGTGTTTCTGATTTCGAAATGCCGGCAGTTGCAGACATTGCCATGTATCAGGTGAACCCTCGCGTGTTCGCTGCTGAAAACTCTCTCAATGCGGTAGCCAGCCGTATTGACTCTATCCGCGATTTGGGGGTCAATGTAATGTGGGTGATGCCCATCTATCCCATCGGTATAGAAAAAGGAAAGAACTCGCCCTACTGCATCAGTGACTACAAAGCCATCGCACCAGAA
>CACXMM010000005.1 GCA_902768785.1 uncultured Prevotellaceae bacterium | reverse complement strand
ATAAATATTATTCTCATTCGTGGAAGAAATTATTCAAATTATTCAAATTCGTTTCAAGTTTCTCGCCGAAGGCGACCCCCCAAGAAAGAAAATATAGTCCTTTTGCTTCACAAAAACGGTGTTTTCACCACCTAAAAACAGTGTTTTTGGAGCCTAAAACCTATGTTTTTGGACTCTAAAAACGCCGTTTTCACAACTCAAAAATGTGGGATTTTCCTAATGCGTTCATTATCAACAACTTACTAAGCCTCGCGAGAATTGTGTTTTTTCGACCGAAAGGACGGTTGGTGACCGCTGAGGCCACTCTCGTGCGTTAAACGAAGTTAATTCGTCAAGATCATTCAAAAAATTAACAAATGAGTGGGCGTCAGGGAACCATCCTAATAGGCCTGTTCATGTACCCCTTTGACGGCACGACCACTGGGGTCGTTCATATTGCGGAAGGCTGCATCCCATTCAAGGGCGATAGCTGTTGAGCAAGCCACACTGGCCTCTGAGGGAACGCTGCGGGCAGCGGAGTCTGAGGAGAAATGCTCGGCAAAGATGCTGCGGTAGTAGTATTCCTCCTTGTTCTTGGGAGGATTGATGGGGAAGCGTTCTGCAGCATGTGCCATCTGTTCATCAGATACGGCCTCGGCAGTCATTTTCTTCAAGGTATCAATCCATGAGTAGCCGACGCCATCCGAGAACTGTTCCTTCTGTCGCCAAGCCACAGCCTCAGGTAATAAGTCGGCAAAGGCCTCACGGACGATTTTCTTTTCGATGGTGGTGCCTGGACACATCTTAGCCTCTGGATTGGTGCGCATGGCGACATCCAGGAACTCCTTATCGAGGAAAGGTACGCGCCCCTCGACACCCCATGCTGACAGACTCTTATTGGCACGCAGACAGTCATAGAGATAGAGTTTTGAAAGCTTACGAACCGTTTCCTCATGGAATTCTTTGGCCGACGGAGCTTTGTGGAAATAGAGGTAACCGCCGAAGATCTCATCGGCACCTTCGCCCGAGAGCACCATCTTGATACCCATCGACTTGATGACGCGTGCCAGCAGATACATCGGTGTAGAGGCACGGACGGTGGTGACATCGTAGGTCTCGATGAAGTAGATGACATCACGGATAGCATCGAGACCTTCCTGAATGGTGTAGTTGATTTCGTGGTGGACAGTACCGATGTGGTCTGCCACCAAACGAGCTTTTGCCAAATCGGGGGCTCCTTTCAGTCCTACGGCGAAGGAGTGCAGACGAGGCCAGTAGGCGCGAGTGCGACTATCGTCCTCGATGCGGTGTTCACTGTATTTCTCGGCGATGGCGGAGATGACAGACGAATCCAAACCACCAGACAGTAATACGCCATAGGGCACATCTGACATCAGTTGGCGCTTCACAGCATCCTCGAGTGCATCGTGGATAGCCTCAACGCTGGCATCATTGTCTTTCACTGCCTCATATTCAAACCAGTCGCGGTGGTAATAGCGTTGAAAATTGAAGGGTTGAAGAATTGAAGAATTGAAGTTTTTCTCCTGGTCTTCCATTCTTTCATTTTTCAATTCTTCCATTCTTCCATATAGGTAGTGCCCAGGGGGGAAGGGCTCATAACGCTCGCATTGTCCTTCGAGGGCCTTCAGTTCCGATGCCACATAGACGGTGCCATCACTGTCGTGGCCAATATAAAGAGGTATGACACCGATGGGATCGCGGGCTATCAGGAATTCATTGCGCTCCTCATCGTAGAGCACAAAGGCAAAGATGCCGCTGAGGTCTTCGAGAAAACCGATGCCTTTGTCACGGTATAGCGCCAGAATCACCTCACAGTCACTACCTGTCTGAAATTCGTATTGACCGGCATAGCGGCGACGGATCTCCTGATGGTTATAGATTTCACCGTTGACGGCCAGCACTTGTTTCTTGTCTGGCGAGAACAATGGCTGTCCTCCTGATTCAGGGTCAACGATGCTCAATCGCTCATGGGCGAGGATGGCAGATCCACCACAATAGATACCACTCCAGTCTGGTCCGCGATGACGGATTTTCTGACTCATCTTCAAGGCTTTCTGTCTCAAATCAGACGTTTGTTCCTTTACATTTAAGATTGCTACTATTCCACACATAACCTTTATTTTACTTTTTATATTGACTTTCCACGTAGTTGATGAACGCCTGGTTCACCTGTCGGATGCCACCAGGGGTAGGGTAATGGCCAGTGAAGTACCAGTCGCCTGGATGGTTGGGGCACGCTTTGTGCAAGCCCTCAATGCTTTGGAACACCAGCTCGACGGGGGCCTTCATTCCTTTCGGACGCAGGATCTCCACAATCTTCCGGTTAATCTCATCGACGGTGAACGGTTCGTAGATGGCACGCACGCAATTCCGCGTTTGTTCCTTGGACTGCTTTTGCAATTCGTGTCTGCAAGCCAGATAGGTATCGTTCACCAGCTGCCACATGCCGTGCTCCTCAATTAACGCCATTGTAGCCCGGAAGGCGCAAAACTCTTCCAGTCGTGCCATGTCAATGCCGTAGTAGTCGGGATAGCGAATCTGTGGCGAGCTCGACACCATCACAATCTTCTTGGGATGCAGACGGTCGAGGATCTTAAAGATGCTCTCCTTCAATGTGGTGCCACGCACGATGGAGTCATCGATGATCACAAGGTTGTCCTCGTAGGGTTTCAGGGAGCCGTAGCTGATGTCATAGACATGAGCTGCCAGGTCGTTGCGCTCCGAATTGTCGGTGATGAAAGTACGCAGTTTGATGTCTTTCCAAACCACCTTTTCTGTACGCACCTCACCGTGTAACTTCCGGAAGCCGTCAGTGATACCGTAGAAAGCGACCTCTGCGGTGTTGGGGATATATGAAAACACGGTGTTGGCAATATCGTTGTCGATGGCTTTCAGAATAGCTGGTGTAAGCTGCTCACCCAAGCGTTTGCGCTCCTGATAGATATCACGGTCGGAACCACGACTGAAATAGATGCGTTCGAACGAGCAGGCGCTTAACTTCTGTACAGGCAAAATTTGCTCCAGTCGGCTCTCACCGTTTTTATGTACGATCAATGCCTGTCCAGGCAGGAGCTCACAGATCTCCTCCGTCTGGAGGTCGAAGGTTGTCTGCAATACGGGACGCTCACTGGCTAAGGCTATGATTTCATCGTTGCGATAGTAGAAGGCAGGCCGTATGCCCCAGGGGTCACGAATGCTGAACATCTCGCCGCTCCCCGTCAGACCGCACATGACATAACCGCCGTCATAGTGTTGCATCGTGGTCTTCAAAACATTGGACATTTCCACATGATCATCAATGTAGGTGGTGATATCCAGACCTTCCAGTCCTTGCTCCTTCGCCTCTCTGTAAAGGCGTTCCACCTCACGATCTAATCGATGTCCCATGAGTTCCAGTGTGATGTATGAGTCACCGTGGATACGTGGTGACTGTCCCTGGGCTGTGAGGAGCTGAAAGACCTCCTCGATATTCGTCATGTTAAAGTTACCGCACAGACAGAGGTTCTTGGCTCTCCAGTTGTTGCGGCGCAAAAAAGGATGCACGTATTGCAGTCCGCTCTTACCTGTAGTGGAATAGCGCAGATGGCCCATATACAATTGACAATTGACAATGGATAATTGACAATTATTTGCCACACAGTCTGAGGCAGAGTCATTTTCAATTGTCAGTTTCCCATTTTCTATTCTTCTGAAGATCTCCGTAATGGCGTTCTTCCCCTCGGCACGCTCACGAAACATATACTCCTCACCGGCAGGTGCATCGAGGTTGACGCATGCAATGCCGGCACCTTCCTGTCCGCGGTTGTGCTGCTTCTCCATCATCAGGTAGAGCTTATTCAGTCCATAGTGCCTTGTGCCGTACTTACGTTCGTAGTACGTCATCGGCTTCAACAGGCGAATCATCGCCACGCCACATTCGTGTTTCAGGTGTTCCATTTTATAATGTTTCGATATTTCGATATTTCGATATAACGATATTTCGATATATCGATTTTTCAATTGAACGTTATTTCGATTGAACGCAAGCCTTGATAAAACTCATAAACAGCGGGTGCGGATGCAATACCGTGGATGAGTATTCGGGATGAAACTGCGTTCCGATGTACCACTGCTTCTCGGGTATCTCCACGATCTCCACGAGGTTGGCAGCGGGGTTGATGCCCACACACTTCATGCCTGCCGTCTCGTATTCCTCTTTATATTTGTTGTTAAACTCGTACCGGTGACGGTGACGCTCTTTTATCAATTGAGAATGGTGAATTGAGAACTGACAATGAGGAACTGCCGCGTACGCTTCCATTACTTTACTGCCTTCACGCAGTTCGCAGTCGTAGGCACCTAACCGCATCGTACCACCCATCTGGGTGATGCTCTTCTGCTCCTCCATGAGGTCGATGACGGGATGGTTCGTGTCTGCTGACATCTCACAGCTGTGGGCATCCTTGTATCCCAATACATTCCTGGCAAACTCAATTACCATCATCTGCATTCCGAGACAGATGCCGAAGGTGGGCTTGTCATGTGTGCGACAATATTCCGCAGCAATGATCTTGCCCTCGATGCCCCGTTGACCAAAGCCCGGACAGATGATGACACCTGCCATGCCGTCGAGCAGTACAGCGACACGATCCTTCGTCACCTCCTCGCTATTGACGAAATGGATCTTTGTCTTCACATCATTGTAGGTACCGGCGAGATTCAGACTCTCGCGAATGCTCTTATAGGCATCCTGCAAGTCGTATTTGCCTACCAGTGCCACATGTATTTCCCGGGTGGCCTTGCGCTGTTTCTCAAGGAAATCGTGCCACGGCTTCATATGGGGTGTCTCTCCCACAGGAATCCCGATCTTCCGCAGGATGGCAGCATCGAGTCCTTGCCGCTGCATGTTGACGGGTACCTCATAGATACTGGACATATCCTCGCTCTGTACTACACATTCCAGATCGACATTACAGAACGACGCCACCTTTGTACGCAGGGCATCGTCAAGATGACGCTCTGTGCGTAACACAAGGATGTCGGGCTGGATACCCATACTCTGCAACTCTTTCACAGAGTGTTGTGTGGGCTTGGTCTTCAGTTCATCGGCAGCTTTCAGATAAGGCACATAGGTCAGATGCACGCACACCGCATCACGTCCCAACTGCCAGCGCAGCTGGCGTATGGCTTCCATGAAGGGTGCACTCTCGATGTCGCCAATGGTACCGCCCACCTCGGTGATGACAAAGTCATATTCTATCTCCTTTTCACTTGATCGGAGCATCCGTCGCTTGATCTCGTCCGTGATATGAGGCACCACCTGAATGGTCTTGCCCAGATAGTCACCGTGACGTTCGCGGTCGATGACAGTTTTATAGATACGACCCGTAGTGATGGAGTTGTCACGAGTGGTGTGTATCCCTGTAAACCGCTCGTAGTGTCCTAGATCCAAGTCGGTCTCGAAACCATCCTCCGTCACATAACACTCACCATGCTCGTAGGGGTTCAGGGTTCCTGGGTCTATGTTGATATATGGGTCGAATTTCTGTATGGTAACCTTGTAACCACGAGCTTGGAGCAGTTTGCCGATACTTGCGGAGATGATACCCTTTCCTAAAGAAGAAACGACACCGCCCGTTACAAATATGTATTTTGTATCCATTTTCTTAACCTATCCGTTACGGTAGAAATTTCTTTACTTTTCACTCTTCTCCTTCTCGCGTAAATGTTCCTCGTATTCCGCCAATTCACGCTCGCCGATATGGGCAAGACCATAGTGCTCGTCGTGCTGCGAGAAATCAAGGCCCACCTTCTCACTATAGGGTGAGACACGCATGGGGATGAGGCTGTCGATAAGCTTATACCCCAGCCAACTCATGGCGAAGGTATAGAGGAAGACGATGGCAATGGCCAACAGGTGATAGAGGAAAATCACAAATCCCTCCCATGTACCGGAAATAAGACCTTCCTGAATGAAGATACCCGTCAGTACGGTACCAAAAATACCACCCGTTCCGTGTGTCGGGAACACATCCAGTGCATCGTCAATACTGCTGCGCGAACGCCAATAAACGGCGACGTTACAGATAAGGGTAATGACAAAGGCGATGAAAATGCTCTGTCCTACAGTGACATAACCTGCAGAAGGTGTGATAGCCACCAGACCTACCACACAGCCGACGGCAGCCCCCATAGCAGATGGCTTGCGACCACGCAAGCAGTCGAAGAAGATCCACGTCATCATGGCTGTGGCCGAAGCCGTATTGGTGTTCAGGAATGCCTTGACAGCTTGTCCGTCAGCATGTAACGATGATCCTGCATTGAAGCCGAACCAGCCTAACCACAACATTGCCGCGCCTAACAGCACAAATGGGATATTGGCAGGTTCGCTCTTCTCCGTACTCCTTCGTCCTAAGTAGATAGCACCAGCCAAAGCAGCTACACCGCTGGAGGCATGAACGACGATACCACCCGCAAAATCAACGACTCCCCATCGCATAAAGAGTCCTTCGGGATGCCACGTCATGTGGGCCAGCGGACAATAGATAAAAAAGAAGAAGAACATCATGAAGAACATGTAAGCCGAGAACCGTACGCGCTCAGCAAACGATCCCGTGATTAGTGAGGGTGTGATGATGGCGAACTTCATCTGAAAAAGGGCAAAGAGTGCCAGCGGAATGGTAGCCCCGCCGAGAACGTTGCCTGCAGGCGTGGTATATACCGCCGCGCCTACACCATGGAACATAAGGAACGTGAGCGGATTACCGATAATGCCTCCTATGTCATCGCCAAAGCATAGCGAGAAGCCGATAACCACCCACAACACGGAAATCAGTCCCATGGCAATGAACGACTGCAGCATCGTGGAAATCACATTCTTGGCTCCCACCATGCCACCATAGAAAAACGAAAGACCTGGTGTCATCATGAGCACAAAAATGGTGGCTGTTATTATCCAAGCCACGTCGGCAGCAGAAATAACCGACCCGTCACAATCAAACGAAGGCTCTCCTACAAAAAGACCTGCTGCGGCTATCACTGTTATGGCCGCCATCAGGATTATCCAGCGTTTTTTAATCATACCTTTTTACCTTTTATTATTACTATGTCTCACACTTAATCGGCGACAAAGTTACAGTGAAATTCGGGGAAAAAACGCAAGAATCAGCTACTTTGCATCTACAAATTCTATCAATGTGACAAATTGTAAACAGACGGACGATGCTATGGTGCTATTTCTTTTCATTTTGTCACGGAATTGTAGAATATAGTATCAAAATGTCATTCGAATTTGTTTTTAAGTTTTAATAATGTTTAGATATTGATTGTTTTTCTGTCTTTTTGTATTACCTTTGCAGCCGAATTAGAACAAATAGAAAGGTAAAAACAGGGATAATATGACAAAGCAGATTCTTCAAAATCATAATATGGGACTCTACCAGCCGGACTACGAGCACGATGCATGTGGCGTGGGCATGGTGGTGAACATACACGGTGGCAAAAGCCACCAGTTGGTGGATCAGGCGTTACGCGTATTAGAGAATATGGAACACCGAGGTGCTGAAACGCGCGATAAGACAGGCGACGGTGCGGGAATTATGCTGCAGATTCCCCATGAGTTTATCCTGTTACAGGGCATCCCCGTGCCGGAAAAGGGAAAATACGGCACGGGGCTGGTGTTCCTGCCCAAAGAGGAAAAGGAACAACAGGAGATCCTGTCGGTGATGATAGAGGAAATAGAGCGCGAGGGCTTGCAGCTGATGCATCTGCGCACGGTGCCCACCTGTCCTGAAGTTCTTGGTGAGGCAGCACGACGTGTGGAACCCGCCATCAAACAGCTATTTGTAGCCCGTCCCCAGCCCATCTCCAGGGTAGAGGAGTATGACAACCTCCAAGACGAGGATACAGCTTTTAAGCGTACATTGTATATTATCAGAAAGAAGATCGAACGACGAATCACGCATCCCGACTTCTACATCTGTTCACTGAGCAACACAAACATTATTTATAAAGGGATGCTGACCAGCGGACAACTGCGCCGGTATTTCCCTGATTTATCGAACCCTTACCTGACAAGCGGACTGGCGCTGGTGCATTCACGTTTCAGCACAAACACATTCCCTACGTGGTCGCTGGCCCAGCCCTTCCGCTTGTTGGCTCACAACGGAGAGATTAACACGATTCGTGGCAATCGTGGATGGATGAAGGCTCGTGAGAGTGTGCTTAGTAGTGATGCCCTGGGTGACATCCGACAGATCTCACCCATCGTTCAGGAGAACATGAGCGATTCAGCATCGCTTGACAATGTCTTCGAATTTTTGATGATGAGTGGTTTGTCACTCCCGCAGGCAATGGCCATTCTCGTACCCGAAAGTTTCAATGATAAAAACCCCATCAGTGAGGATTTGAAGGCTTTTTATGAGTATCATTCCATTTTGATGGAGCCATGGGATGGTCCTGCTGCCCTGCTGTTCTCTGACGGACGGTATGCAGGTGGAATGCTCGACCGCAATGGTTTGCGCCCCAGTCGTTACACCATTACGAAACAGGGAATGATGGTGGTGGCCTCAGAGGTGGGCGTGATGGACTTTGAGCCAGCTGATGTGGTGAGCAAAGGCCGCCTTCAACCAGGAAAAATCCTGCTCATCGATACACAGGAGGGTAGGATATACTACGACGGTGAAATCAAGGAACAGCTGGCAAAGGCATATCCCTACCGTGAGTGGCTCAGTGAGAACCGCGTCCAGCTGGAGAAACTGAAGAGCGGTCGCCATGTGGAGAACAGTGTGAACGATTTCGAAAGGAAACTCGTTGCCTTCGGTTTCGGACAGGAAGATATCGACAGAACCATCATTCCGATGGCAACGACAGGACAAGAACCCGTGGCGGCAATGGGTAACGACACTCCGCTGGCCGTGGTTAGCGACCGTCCGCAGGTGCTGTTCAACTATTTCCGTCAGCAGTTCGCACAGGTAACGAATCCTGCCATCGACCCTATCCGCGAGGAGCTGGTGATGAGTCTGACGGAGTATATCGGTGCCGTGGGTACCAACATTCTCACGCCTGATGCTTCGAATTGCAAGATGGTGCGTCTGCCACAGCCTGTGTTGACAAATACACAACTCGATATCCTTTGTAATATAAGGTATAAAGGATTCAAGACGATGAAACTGACATTAGCCCACTCCCAGCCCATCCCTAAGGGAGGGGAGCCCGATTGGACTCAGGCTGGTGAGTATTTACGGATAGCTTTGGACAAGCTTTGTAAAGACGCTGAGAAGGCCGTGGACGATGGGTATAACTATATTATTCTTACTGATAAAGTAATTGACAGTTCCTCCCTGAAGGAGGAGATGGGGTGGGCTTTTATCCCCTCTCTCTTGGCCGTTTCAGCCGTACATCACTATTTGATCAGTGTGGGTAAACGCGTACAGACGGCATTGATTGTTGAGAGCGGTGAGATTCGCGAGACGATGCATGCTGCCTTGTTACTTGGCTATGGTGCCAGTGCGCTATGTCCATATATGGCCTATGCCGTTCTTGATGACCTTGTGAGACGAGGTAAGATACAGGAGGACTATGCTACGGCTGAAGCCCACTACATCAAGGCCGTGGACAAGGGATTGAAGAAGATTATGTCGAAGATGGGCATCTCAACCATTCGCTCGTATCGTGGCGCTAAGATTTTTGAGAGCATCGGACTGAGCGAGGACTTGCTGCGCAAATATTTTGGTACGGATGTGAGCACCATTGGCGGTATCGGACTGAAGGAGATTGCCCGCGACCAGATACGATTAAATGAAGAATTAAGAATGAAGAATGAAGTATCGCCTGCAGATGGTATGGCGGAAGCTAATACTTCATCATCCACTCTTCGTTCTTCACTTTTAAAGAACCAAGGACAGTTCTCTTGGCGCAAGGACGGTATCATACATGCTTGGAACCCTGAGACTATTGCTCGTCTGCAGTTAGCCACCCGACAGGGCAACTACGAGAAGTTCAAGGAGTGGGCTTCACTGGTAGATAAGAAAGACAGTCCCATTTTCATCCGTGACTTCTTTGATTGGAAGAAGGCTGCAGAGCCAACACCTATTGACGAGGTGGAGCCGGTGGAGAGCATTGTGAAACACTTTGTGACAGGCGCCATGAGTTTCGGTGCCTTGAGTATCGAGGCCCACGAGGCACTGGCACTGGCCATGAACAAGCTCGGAACACGCTCTAACACTGGTGAGGGCGGAGAGGACAATGCCCGCTACCACACAGAGGTGAATGGTGTGTCATTATCGAGCAAGACCAAGCAGATTGCCTCCGGACGTTTTGGTGTAACAGCAGAATACCTGGTGAATGCTGAGGAAATACAAATCAAGATAGCACAGGGAGCCAAGCCTGGTGAGGGCGGACAGCTACCTGGCTTCAAGGTAAATGATATCATCGCCAAGACGCGTAACGCCATTCCTGGCATCTCGCTCATCTCACCACCGCCGCATCATGATATCTATAGCATTGAGGACCTGGCACAACTCATCTTCGACTTGAAGAACATCAACCCCACAGCAGCCGTCAGCGTGAAGCTCGTCGCTGAGAGTGGTGTGGGCACCATCGCTGCCGGGGTGGCTAAGGCCAAGGCCGACCTCATCGTCATCAGCGGTGCTGAGGGTGGAACGGGAGCCAGTCCTGCCAGCTCCATGCGCTTTGCAGGTATCTCACCCGAGATTGGACTCGCAGAGACACAGCAGACACTAGTACGTAACGGCTTGCGCAATCAGGTGCGCCTACAAACCGACGGTCAGCTGAAGACAGCCAAGGATGTGATTATCATGGCGATGCTCGGCGCCGACGAATTCTCCTTTGGCACACTACCCCTCATCGTATTGGGTTGTGTCATGATGCGCAAGTGCAACACGAACACTTGTCCCATGGGTGTGGCGACACAAAACCCGGAATTACGCAAACACTTCGAGGGTCGCGCCGAGTATGTGGTGAATTTCTTCACATTCCTCGCTCAGCAGGTGAGAGAATACCTGAGCGAAATGGGTGTGCACAGTCTGAAAGAGATTATTGGGCATACAGAACTCATTGAGGTAGATACCTCTCATGCTTCTGAAAAACAGAAGACCATCGACTTCGCCCGTCTCTTGTACAAGCCAGTAACAGATAAGGCACTTTATTGGGACCGTGGGGCCTACACGAAGGTGACAGGGGTGAAAGACGAAGAGATCGTCAAGGCTGCGACTGCCTTTATTGGGGATTCGGAATTCGTAACAACACCCAACCTCTCAACCCTCAACCTCGACTACACCATCAAGAATACCGACCGTGCCGTGACAACGATGCTCAGTGGAGTCATTGCCAGAAAATACGGAGAGGCAGGTCTGCCTGACAATACCATCAACATCAAATTCAAGGGCTCTGCAGGTCAGTCTTTTGGTGCTTTTGCCGTTCGAGGACTTAACATCAAGCTCGAAGGTGAATGCAACGACTATTTCGGCAAGGGTCTATCAGGAGGTCGCATCAGCATACTACCGCCCTCGCGCAGTAACGAGGATTTTCGTGCTGAAGATAACATCATTGCTGGTAACACTGGACTTTATGGTGCCACCTCTGGCGAGATGTATGTGAATGGCAAGGTAGGAGAGCGTTTCGGCGTGCGCAACTCTGGTGCTACAGCTGTCATAGAGGGCGCCGGCGATCACTGTTGCGAATACATGACAGGAGGCCGTGTCGTGGTACTGGGTGAGACAGGACGTAATTTCGCTGCTGGTATGAGTGGTGGTGTGGCCTACGTTTACGACCCCCATCGTACATTCGACTATTTCTGTAACATGGATATGGTGGAACTCTCACTGGTAGAGGACAGTATTTCCCGCAAGGAACTACTTGAACTTGTCCGACAGCATTACCTCCATACAGGCTCTGCACTGGCTGGACGGATGCTTGACGACTGGAATCGCTATATTGAGGACTTTATACAAGTCATACCTATTGAGTACAAACGTGTGCTCGAAGAGGAAAAGATGGCTCGCTTACACGAAAAGATTGCCGATATCCAGCGAGATTATTAAGATTGATAATTGAAGAATTGAAAGATTGAAGAACTGAAAATTGAAGCATCATGGGAAATCCAAAAGCATTTTTAGAGATACATCGCCAGGAAGCGGGCTATCGTCCGATTCATGACAGAATCCATGACTTTGGTGAGGTGGAACAGACACTCAGTACCCGCGAACGCAAGCTGCAGGCTTCGCGCTGCATGGATTGTGGTGTGCCCTTCTGCCACTGGGCCTGTCCGCTGGGCAATAAGGCACCTGAATGGAACGACGCACTCTATAAAGGTGAGTGGGAACGTGCTTACAGACTATTAAACAGCACCAACCCTTTCCCCGAGTTCACAGGACGTATCTGTCCTGCATTGTGCGAGAAAGCCTGTGTACTGAATCGTTTCAACCATGAGCCAACCACGAACCGTGAAGATGAGTGTGCCATCACAGAGGCTGCCTTCCGCGAGGGGTATATCCAACCGCAGATACCAGTCAGGAATGGTAAGAGAGTGGCCGTAGTCGGAGCTGGGCCTGCCGGACTTGCTGCCGCCAATGCCCTCAATCAGATGGGCTATACAGTTACCGTCTATGAGAAAAATGAGTCGGCTGGTGGCTTGCTTCGCTATGGCATTCCCAACTTTAAACTCAATAAGACCATCATCGACCGCCGCATCAAGTTATTGGAGCAGGAAGGCATAAACTTCCGCTACAACGAAGCCGTATCAATTGATAATGGACAATTGAAAAATGAAAATGTTTCTGAAAGTACAGCCAATAATTCTCAATTGTCAATTCTCAATTGTCAATGTGATGCGATAGTTATCGCATCAGGTACTCCCGTAGCCAGAGATTTACTAGTCCCAGGTCGTGAGTTGAAAGGTGTGCATTTTGCCCTTGAACTACTCTCACAACAGAACCGTGTCCTCGCAGGTATGGAATTCTCAAAGGAGGAGCGTATCACTGCCAAAGGGAAGGATGTGCTGGTCATTGGGGGTGGAGACACAGGAAGCGACTGCATAGGGACCGCCCATCGTCAGGGATGCAAGAGCGTCACTCAGATAGAGATCATGCCTAAGCCTGTAGAAGGTCCCGAAGACCCGCAGAACCCATGGCCGAACTGGCCTCGGACCCTAAAGACCACTTCGAGTCATGAGGAAGGCTGTGTCCGCCGCTGGAACATCAATACCCTCGAGTTTCTTGGCGAGAACGGACAACTGACAGGCGTAAAGGTGCAGGAGATTGATTGGCAGCCCAATCCTGAAGGGGGCCGTCCCATCATGGTAGAGAAGGGTAAGCCTGAAATCATCAAAGCCGAACTCGTCCTCCTCGCAATGGGATTCCTGAAACCTGAACATCCTAAGTATCCCAAAAATGTCTTTGTCTGTGGTGATGCTGCCAACGGAGCCTCTCTCGTCGTTCGCGCTATGGCCAGCGGCATTGAGACGGCAAAGAAGGTCGATGCCTTCCTCCAAGACCAATAGACTGATGAGCCTTTATTTGGTTACGATAGTCTTACCGTTGTGGATATAAACACCCTTCTTCATCGGCTTACTGCTGAGCTTTCGACCGCTCAGATCGTACCATGTATCTGAATACTCCGAAGCATCTGAATACTCAGAAATGCCTGTAGCAACGCCAGTGGAAATGATGATAACATCAACGGTCAGCTGACCGATCCAATCTTCACGACCTTCAATCGTGACACGACAGTGTTCACCCACACGTGTGCAAGGATTCTGGTACCATTCGGGATAGTCAAGACTCTCAATTCCTGCGAAGATAAACTCACCATCGGACAGCGGATTACCCTCACTGTCGTAAACCTTTATATTCGAGCTATAGTAGAAAGGACTAACACTGTAACCGTTATTATATGTCGGGTTGCCCACCACAGCAGTACAGGTGGTAAAGTCCTTACCTTTTCTCCAATTGGCGGTGTAGGTACGTTCCCCATAGCTGCCAGTTGAGATATAGACGTATTCCGACGGTTCGTCGAGACCAGTACCTGTCCAGCCCAAGAAGAAATAACCAGCCCTTGTGGGATTGCTAAGCTTAATGTCAGAGCTCTCGATAGTGTAGGATGTAGGATTGGGAGTATCCTCGTCCACCTCTCCATCGTTGAGGACATAGTGAATAGGATAGACGGTAGGTGCCCATGTTGCAGTATATGTGCGGTTGCCCGTCGAGCCTGTGGCAATGGTGACGGGCTCGACGGGCTCGTTGAGTCCTGTACCCGTCCAACCGACAAAAGTGTAGCCCGTACGAACAGGATTCACCAAAGTGATATTGGCACTCTTGTAATTATAAGAGGTAGGGTTCAACTGTCCTTCTGGCATCTCACCTTCGTAAAGGTCATAGGAGATGGTGAAGTTCCACTCCAGTCCTGACCATTTGCCATAGAGTGTCAAGTTGCCATTAACGGCTGTGTTAAAGTCATAGGGTGTGCCGTCGTCAGGACCGATGTTGTCGAGTGTGTACCAACCCAGGAAGTCATGTCCATCAAGCATGGGATCAGCAGGTCTGGAGACATTTTGACCAGGGGTGACGACAACAGGATCGATCGTTGTCTCGCTTGGTGTGCAGACGAAAGTAACACAGGCTGCGGGTACCAGTGTCTTGGTGGCGATATCAGTAGGATCGTCTATGACCCCTATGAAGAAGTCCGATGCATTGGCATCTTTCAGCGCCATGCCATCAGCAATGCGGACCTTTCCTGTCGCATCGTAACTGGTGGCATGGATACGGTCACTGCTACGGGTCCATCCCAACACGATGTCACCTGAACTCTGAAGGACAGCGTTGTTGGACATCGTACTCGCATCCAGGATGCCACCGCTGACGATGAGGTCGTTATTGGTATAGATGGCGGCTGAACTGGTCGTGTGAATCTTCAAACTTCCACCTGCCAGCAGGAAATCAATTACAGAAATAGGATATTGTATTCCAGCACTGATAGTCACGTTACCACTGTATTGTGTGTACGTTTTCGTATCAATACCATTATTGCTGATGACACCACCTGTATAAATACTGAGCGTACCGGCAGTGGCAGAATCAAGACTCTGACCATAGATAAACAGGTTGGAATTAGAACCATTGATGCTCTTTGCATTCATCGTAAGATTGCTGTCGCCAAATGTCATGCTCTTACCATCGCAGAGGATAAGGGTGATATCCCCATCCTGCAGGTTGAGGGTGTGGGTGTAGCTGATGTCCTCACCCACATAATACCATTCCCCTGCCTTCAAGCTGGTTTCTGAGCCGTCCAGTGGTAAGGCTTCATGCTCAGCGGTAGTACCATCAGCCTTCATATAGGTAATGGTTTGAGGCACTTTCTCGACAGTGAAGACAGGACTGATGGTCTTGCCGTTGCAGTCAGGGATGACAGTCAGCACACCATTCTCAATGGGTGTATCGTTTAAAACAAAACTCACGGAGTAGTTCGGATCCAACGGGGCGGTATAGCTCACTGTGAGTTCAAGACCATCGCGGAAATATCTTTGGCTGCCATACGGAAAACCATTGGCAGGGTTAGAGACATCTTTATCTACTGCGATGCCGTCGGCAAGAACGATCTTGCGGGCACCATAGGCACCTTCGACATCACCCTTATTGGTGCTGACACCAGATTTCGAGCTGTTATAAGTACTGCCGTTATGGAAATTGGCAGTGAGGGTGGTACCGTCATAGTCACCAATAATCAAGC
Source organism: uncultured Prevotellaceae bacterium (assembly GCA_902768785.1). Taxonomy (GTDB): domain Bacteria; phylum Bacteroidota; class Bacteroidia; order Bacteroidales; family Bacteroidaceae; genus Prevotella. The sequence continues at coordinate 95,562 of CACXMM010000005.1, read as the reverse complement.
CACCGGCACTCGACCCCGTTACTACGTCGTGGAAGAGCAGACAGTTCTGGATGCTGCCGTTGTTGGCATATCCCACGATGCCACCCACATGGGCATTTCCTGTCACCTTACTATCAGTAAACTGGATGTTGCTGATGGTAGCACCGTCAATATAACCGAAGAGTCCTTGATGGTCAGCATTCTTGTTGATGTTAACAAACGCTACTACCCTTCCAGCACCGTTGAAGTTGCCACGGAAAGGATGGTCGGCGGTACCGATGGCAGTATGGTTATTATCCACCTCAGAATCATAAAGAAGGTCGGAAAACAATTCGAAGTACTTGTTTTGGTAGTCGCTCCTACCGTTGTTCACACGCTGCGCAAGTAGTTCCATCTGTGCAGTGTTCTTAATCTGGTAGGGAGCATCAGCAGTACCAGCGGTGACGGTCGTCCAGTCTAAAGGAGCCGTGTTACCTGCAGTGATGGTGGCATCATGGCAGTCGGTACCCACAGTCAAGATGTTGCCGTCGAGCCAGGTCTGCCCGCCATCAGCACTGAAACCTACGCAATAGCCGTTTTCTGTCTCAGCAACAATATCGGTACTGGACAGGGTTATCTCAAAGCCGTCACGATAGTATGGCATATCGTTATAGATGAATCCTCTTTCAGGATGGTCTGTCAGAGAAATGGAACTGGGATTGGGAATGATGACATGGATGCCAAACGTGATATGATGAGCCTGAGCGACGGTGGCTGGCATGTAAGGCATCGCGCCAGAATCGATAGCAGTATAATTATGTTGTGTATCGTAGAAATAACAGTTCGTGACCTGGTCGAAAGAGCCGAGGACGTCACCGATGATGGCACCAACGTACTGTGTGCCACCCTCGTTAGTAAAGCCGACGGTAGGACTGATGACGACACAGTTGGTAATGGTACAGTAGTCTGATTTCTCTTTGGTTGAATACGTCCTGCCGACAAGGGCACCGGCATAGAGCTCACCATTTTTACTCGTGCTGGCTATGACTGGACTGACAAGGCGTACGTTCTTTATCGTTGCCTTAAAAAGATAGCCGAATAGTCCTGCTGTGGGATAGTCACCATTAACAGAGAGACCACTGATAATCTGGTTGTCGCCATCGTAGGTACCACTGAACATGCAAAAACCTGGACTTTTGTGCTCACCGATGGGTACAAAGTTTTCTGTCAGCGTGATGGCATTGGTCTGCTTGAACGTCAGTCCCTCGCAGGTGTTACCAGCGTTGACAAAGGAAGAAAGCGTGTTAAGTGCAGCAGCATCAGGAATCTCATAGTATTGACCTTCTTCGTTGTAGGTCAGACCTGGAATATTGGTCTCCGCCCATACCTTATTGGAGGGTGCAAAAATAGTGAGCAGAGTCACAAATAATGATAATAGTTTCTTCATACCATCCTTTTTTAGATTTATGCCTTTTTTTAGATTCATGGATGCAAAGGTACATATTTTTTTTATCATATATTTCAGATTGGTTGTTTTTTTACACTTTGTATCAATACTAGGGGTTATAGTAGCAAATTGTAAACAAAATGGCACGTTTGACTATTAGTTTGTGTGCAAAATGAAATTATTGAATCAAATATATGTGCAAAAAGCAATTAAATTCTTTCGTTTTCTAACTATTTGTGTTACCTTTGCAACCGAAATACGTACAAATGACAGATTGTTCGGAATCAAAGTAACAATATGGCACAGAGAATAAAGTTTACCAAGATGCACGGATGTGGCAACGACTACATCTACGTCAATACGATGGAGTATGACATTGCTCATCCACAAGTTGCAGCTATTGCCTGGAGCGACCGTCACAAGGGTATAGGCAGTGACGGACTAGTGCTCATCGGTAGGAGTCCTATTCCTGAGGCTGACTTCTCTATGCGCATCTTCAATGCAGATGGCTCCGAGGCCATGATGTGCGGCAATGCATCGAGATGCATCGGCAAATATCTTTTTGAGAGGGGACTAACGAGCAAGAAGAAGATACGACTGCTGACACTATCGGGTGTGAAGACTCTCGCACTACATATAAATGATGGCATCGTAGAGAGTGTTACAGTTGATATGCTGGCACCCGCTTTCGAGGTTGAATCACAATTTGACGACGGACGTGGGTTAGACAAGGGAACCTTCGTCTCGATGGGCAATCCCCACTATGTGATTTTCACTGATAACATTGACCAGGTAGGCGAAACGGGACGTACGCTCGAACATCATCCTGCCTTTCCACAACGCAGCAATATCGAGTTTGCCCGTGTGGAAAATGATGGCAGAATCCGAACGAGAGTTTGGGAGCGCGGCAGTGGCATCACCCAAGCCTGTGGCACAGGAGCTTGCGCCACAGCGGTAGCCGCCTGTATTACAGGACGTGCTGGCAGAACGAGTGATATCGTCATGGACGGTGGCACCCTCCATATCGAATGGCGAGAAACCGATAGCCACGTCCTCATGACGGGGCCCGCCGAATTCGTTTTCGACGGGGAGGCCGAAATAATGGAATAATGATTATCGAAATACCGAAATACCGATATATCGAAATACCGAAATACCGATTTGTCGATATAACGTAATACCGATATAACGAATAACGAAAGAATAAAAACAATGGCATTAGTAAACATTCACTTCCTGAACCTCCAGTCGAACTATCTGTTCGCCGACATTGCCAAAAAGGTGAACGCCTTCAAGGTGATGCATCCAAAGGCCGACGTGATCTCTCTCGGCATCGGTGACGTTACGCAGCCGCTGTGTCCTGCTGTCATCGAGGCGATGCGCAAGGCTGCCGACGAGATGGGTGACAAGGAGACATTCCGAGGCTACGGTCCTGAGCAAGGCTACGATTTCCTGCGCGAAGCCATTCTGAAGAACGATTTCCTGCCTCGCAGCATACGGATCAGTCCTGACGAGATCTTCATTAATGATGGTGCCAAATCTGATACCGGCAACTTCCAGGAACTGTTGCATTGGGATAATTTCATCGGAGTCACAGATCCCATCTATCCCGTTTATATCGACTCCAACGTGATGATAGGCCGCTGCGGCACCTTTCGAGACGGACGATGGACCAATGTGCGTTATTTCCCCACCACTGCCGAGAACGGTTTTATCCCTGAACTCCCCAAAGGCCGTCCCGTGGATGTCATCTACCTGTGCTATCCCAATAACCCCACAGGCACCGTCCTCACCAAGCAGGAGTTGCGCAAGTGGGTGAACTACGCCTTGAAGAACGATGCCCTCATCCTCTTCGATGCAGCCTATCAGGCCTATATCCGTGACCCAGAGATACCCCATTCCATCTATGAGATTCGCGGTGCCCGCAAATGTGCCGTCGAGTTCCGTTCCTTCTCCAAGACGGCAGGCTTTACTGGTGTGCGCTGTGGTTATACCATCGTACCGAAGGATGTGAGTGTTTCCACTTTTGAGGGGGAGCGCATTCCCCTGAACCAGTTGTGGCTGCGCCGTCAATGTACCAAATTCAACGGCACCAGCTACATCAGTCAGCGCGCAGCAGAGGCTATCTATACCCCAGAAGGCAGAGAGCAGGTGCAGCAGACCATCGACTACTACATGCAGAATGCCCATCATATGCTCAGCGTCCTGCGGAGTCTCGGCTTCGAATGTTACGGTGGCGAGAATGCTCCCTACATCTGGATGCGAACACCCAATGGCATGGGCTCATGGCAATTCTTTGAGTCTTTATTATATGGTGCTCAGGTGGTCTGTACACCGGGAGTCGGCTTCGGCCCCAGCGGCGAAGGGTATGTCCGCTTCACTGCCTTCGGCAGTCATGAACGCACCGAAGAAGCTCTTCAACGCATTGCGCAATGGGCGGGAAAGAAGTAAACGACAGATAACAATAATAAACTGTGGGCTGCACTCTTTTGCAGCCCACAGTTTTATTGTGTCCGCTAACAGTTTGTTGCAAATGGGTACATTATGTCCTCAAGCGGTTAACAAAATGTTGGTTTATAAAACCATTTACTTACAATATGATACATATGACGATTTTTAACAATCAAAGTGATTTAAATCTGTTTGTTCTATTTTCAAAATGTCATACCTTTGCCATCGAAATCAAACAATGTGTAACCCATTAGGAGGGTTTAGTATTAATTTATAAAGGTTTTAAGGTATGAAAAAGATTGAAGCAATTATTCGGAAGACGAAGTTCGAGGAGGTAAAAGCAGCCTTGCTTTCGTCGGACATCGATTGGTTTGAGTACCACGACGTCCATGGCATTGGTCAGAGCCGTCAAGAGAGGATATACCGCGGAGTGCAGTACAGTACCGACGTGATTGAGCGTGTGGCTATCACTATCGTGTGTCGCGATATTTTCCTTGATCCGACAGTGAAAGTCATTCTGCAGGTAGCCCATACGGGCGAGGTTGGCGATGGTCGCATTTTTGTTAGCGATGTCATCGACACCTGGTCCATTCGCACAGGCGAGCATGGTGATACCGTACTTAGAGATAAAAAGTAATGAAGGTAATAACATTAAAGGTAAAAGGATTATGAACGAAATAGGATTATCACTTGATACTGTATGGATGCTGTTGGCAGCCATGTTGGTTTTTTGGATGCAACCGGGCTTTGCGCTGTGTGAGGCAGGTTTTACACGTAGTAAGAACACGGCAAATATCCTAATGAAGAATTTTGTCGATTTCATGTTCGGCTCATTACTGTTCTTCTTCCTGGGCTTCGGATTTATGTTCGGTAGCGAGGGTGCCGGTTTTATAGGTGCGCCCAACTGGGGTGACCTGAGCTTCTATAAGGGTGACCTGCCCGTAGAGGGTTTCTTGATTTTCGAGACAGTGTTCTGTGCCACGAGCGCCACTATCGTGAGTGGTGCCATGGCCGAGCGCACCAAGTTCTCGATGTATCTGATTTACTCAGCGGTTATCTCACTGTTCATCTATCCCATCGAGGGCCACTGGACATGGGGAGGCGGTTGGCTATGCAATGATGCTGCAGACGGATTCATGATGACTACGTTTGGCGATGTGTTCCACGACTTTGCCGGTTCGGCCATTGTACATAGTGTGGGTGGTGTGTTGGCGTTGATTGGTGCTCTGGCACTGGGTCCACGCATCGGGAAATATGGTATTGACAAGAAGAGCCGTGCTATCCCTGGTCACAACCTGGCTATGGCTGCCCTCGGCGTATTCATCCTGTGGCTGGGATGGTTTGGTTTCAATCCCGGATCACAGTTGGCAGCCTCTGGCGAGGTGAACCGCATAGCCATCTCCCATGTGTTCCTGACCACTAACCTTGCTGCTGCAGCAGGTGGTGTGGCAACGATGTTCCTCACCTATATTAAATATGGGAAGCCGTCACTCTCGCTGACATTGAACGGTGTGCTGGCAGGATTGGTAGGCATCACCGCAGGTTGTGACCTTGTATCTCCTTTTGGTGCCGTTATCATTGGTCTCGTCTGTGGCATCGTACTGGTCTATGCTATCGAATTCATCGACCACAAACTGCATATCGACGACCCCGTTGGTGCCAGCAGCGTGCATGGAGTCTGTGGCATACTGGGTACTCTGATGACGGGACTGCTGTCCACAACGAATGGTGCTTTCTATGGCCACGGCTGGGGATTCTTCGGTGCTGAGTGCTTTGGTATTCTGGTCATTGACCTTTGGGCAGCTCTCTGTGGTTTTATTTTGTTCTATGGCATAAAATATTTACGTGGTTTACGCGTTGATAAACGTATAGAAGAAGAAGGACTCGATGTCTATGAACATGGTGAGCTCTGCTATAATTAAATAGGAATAATTGATAAAAATTTAAAGTCATGAAAAGGATTGTTCTATTGGCAATGGGCATGGTGCTTGGCGGCATTGCCCTTGCACAGGAAGAGATAGAAACGACGATCAGTGGAGATGTTGTAAGCAGTTACATCTGGCGTGGTCAGGACTTAGGCGATGTCTCACTGCAGCCCACACTGGGCATTGGGTATCAGGGACTGTCACTGACGGCCTGGGGAAATGTAGGACTCTCCAACGCTGCGGACACCAAGGAACTCGACCTCACACTCAGCTACACAATGGGGGGCTTCAACATAGGTGTCACCGACTATTGGACAAATGCCGGAGGTGATCCACAGGCACGTTATTTCAAATACAATGCCCACGCTACGAATCACGTCTTCGAAGCCAATATCGGCTATGACTTCGGTTTTGCCTCTCTCCAGTGGTACAGCAATTTTGCAGGCAACGACGGTATGAACAATGACGGTGACCGCGCTTACAGCAGCTACTTTGAAGTCAATGCACCCTTCAAGCTTGCCACTGTTGACTGGACCGCTACGGCGGGTGCTGTGCCCTTTGCCACCGATTATTACGGTACGACGGGCTTTGCCGTCACCAATCTGGCACTGAAGGCCACGAAGGAGATCAAGATCACCGACACGTTCTCAGTGCCCGTCTTCGGACAGGTTGTTGCTAACCCGTGCTCACAGAAAGCCTATCTGGTCTTGGGATTTACGCTGCAGCCCTGATCCTCCCAGACAGCCATTTCCCCTCCCTGTTGTAACGACAAGGGAGGGGTTTTTTGTGTTAGATTACAAAATGATTCAAAATGACAATATTTTCTTGCAAAATGAAAGCAAATAGTAAGTAAGGAAACATATTTAAATTACAAAATGATAGTTAATAATTAATTTAACAAACAAAACGAAACAAACGCGCATACTATACCAACAAATTGCCGTATCTTTGCACCAGTAAACAAGATTATGGTATTACAAACTGATTAAAAAGGTAAAGATTATGGAAACATTAAGATTTCAGGTTGTCGGTGAAGCATTCAAAAAGAAGCCACTTGAAGTAATAATACCGGAAGAGAGACCGTCAGAGTTCTTTGGCAAAAAGGTCTTCTCACGGGAGAAAATGTACAAGTACCTGCCCAAAGATACTTACGAAAAAATGATCGATGTCATGGACAATGGCGTACCCCTCGATCGTGCTGTAGCAGATGCTGTGGCAGCGGGCATGAAACAGTGGGCTACAGAGAACGGTGTGACGCACTACACCCACTGGTTCCAGCCACTGACGGAAGGCACTGCCGAGAAGCACGACTCGTTCATCGAGCATGACGGAAAGGGTGGTATGGTGGAGGAGTTCACGGGTAAGCTGCTCGTACAGCAGGAGCCCGACGCCAGCTCGTTCCCTAGCGGTGGTATCCGCAGCACCTTCGAGGCCCGTGGCTATTCGGCATGGGACCCCACCAGTCCGGTATTTATCATTGACGACACGCTGTGTATCCCCACCGTCTTCATCTCTTACACTGGTGAGGCGCTCGACTATAAAGCTCCGCTGTTGCGTGCCCTCCATGCCGTTAATGTGGCAGCTACCGATGTGTGTCACTATTTTGACCCCAGCGTCAAGAAGGTGACCAGCAACCTCGGATGGGAACAGGAGTATTTCCTCGTGGACGAAGGACTCTATTCTGCCCGTCCTGACCTGTTGCTGACGGGACGCACCCTGATGGGTCACGACTCTGCCAAGAACCAGCAGATGGACGACCACTACTTCGGTTCCATTCCTGAGCGTGTCGCTGCCTTTATGCGAGAACTGGAGATCGTTGCCCTCGAACTGGGCATCCCCTGTAAGACACGTCACAACGAGGTGGCCCCTAACCAGTTTGAGCTGGCTCCTATCTTTGAGGAAACCAACCTTGCCGTGGATCACAATATGCTGCTCATGTCCATGATGAAGCGCGTAGCCCGTAAGCACGGCTTCCGCGTACTGCTCCACGAAAAGCCGTTCGCTGGCATCAATGGCAGCGGTAAGCACAACAACTGGAGCCTCTCCACCGACAACGGCGTACTGCTCCATGCCCCTGGGAAGACTGCTGAGCAGAACCTGCGCTTCGCCACCTTCATCGTCGAGACACTGATGGGCGTCTATCGCCACAACGGACTCCTCAAGGCGAGCATCATGTCAGCTACCAATGCCCACCGCTTAGGTGCCAACGAGGCACCGCCCGCCATTATCTCGTCATTCCTTGGTAAGCAGGTATCTGAGTTGCTCGATCACATCGAGAAAGCCGATGTTTCCGATATCCTCGCCATGGCTGGTAAGCAGGGACTGAAGATGGACATTCCCGAGATTCCCGAGCTCTTCATCGACAATACCGACCGTAACCGTACGTCACCCTTTGCCTTCACGGGCAACCGCTTCGAGTTCCGTGCCGTAGGTTCTGAGGCCAACTGCGCCTCGGCTATGATTGCTCTGAACAGTGCCGTAGCTGAAGCCTTGGTGGACTTTAAGAAGCGCGTAGATGCTCTGATCCCTGAGCTGGAGAAGAAACTCGAGGGTACTGATCACAGTGCTGTGTACCATGCCATTCTCGAGGTACTGCGAGATGATATCAAGACCTGCAAGCCCATCCGCTTCGATGGTAATGGCTACAGCGACGAGTGGGTGGAGGAAGCCGCCAAGCGTGGTCTCGACGTCGAGAAGTCATGTCCGAAAATCTTCGAACGCTACCTTGACGCAGAAAGTATCCAGATGTTCGAAAGTCTCGGTGTGATGACTCAAAAGGAGCTGGAGGCCCGTAACGAGGTGAAATGGGAGACCTACACCAAGAAGATCCAGATTGAAGCCCGCGTCCTGGGCGACCTCTCGATGAACCATATCATCCCTGTGGCCACACGCTACCAGACGCAGTTGCTGCAGAACATCAGTAACCTGGCCGTTGTCTTCCCCATCGATACCGCAGACAAGCTCTCTGCCCGTAACAAGAAAATCATTGAGGAGATCGCTGAGCGCACCAGTGCCATCGAGTGCATGGTCGATGAGCTGGTTAATGCCCGCAAACAGGCCAATAAGATAGAGGATGAGCACCAGAAGGCCATCGCCTATCACGACAAAGTCGAGCCAAAACTTGACGATATCCGTTACCAGATAGATAAGCTGGAACTCATCGTCGATGACAGTCTCTGGCCGTTACCGAAGTACCGTGAACTGTTGTTCATCCGCTAAACCACTAAACTTCTAAAGGCATCACTCATGCATAATCATCTGCATGGGTGGTGCCTTTTCGCTTCTTTCCTCCAAAGTAAGGTCTGATTGCGTTGAAAGAAAAGGCTAATTGCATTGAAAGTAAAGGTTACTTGCGATGGAAGTAAAGCCTACTTAATGTTTACGTAAAGCCTACTTAAGGTTTACGTAGGCTCTAATTGCGATGAAAGTAAAGCCTACTTTTGGAGACACCATGAGATATTCAGATTTTTCGACTGAACGGAAAGCAAGAGGCAGGAAGTCTCTTGCCTCCTGCCTCTTGCTTCAAAAGTATTGTTTGTGATAATTGAATCGATTACTTGAACAAGTTGTCAAGTAGGGTGTAGAACTCAGGATCCTCACCTACGATGGTCTTCACGATCTTGCCATCGGGACCTACAATGATCTTGGTGGGGAAGCCCTGCACACCATAGTCGGAAAGCACCTTGCTGTCGCGGGGGTTATAGACGTGGAGCCAAGGCAGCTCGTTCTTCTTCACGGCATCCTTCCATTTCTGCTCCGTATCGTTGCAGTCGATACCCAGGATCTCGAACTTTCCCTTATACTTATTATAATAGTTCTTCATCTCAGGGAAGCCCTTGATACACCAGCCACACCAACTGCCCCAGAAGTCGAGGATGACATACTTGCCACGCAGACTCGACAGCTTCAACGGCTTACCGTTGATATCGTTCAGCGTGAAATCGGGAGCCTCCACACCGGCAGCCTGCTTCTTGGAAGCCTCAGCCTCTGCTTTCTCCTGCTCCTCCATCTGTTCGATCACTCCCTGATAGTAGCTTTTCATACGACCGTTCTTCACCTTGTCACTCAACAGGGCAGCAGCCTCTTTCATTTCGTTGACACCCACACCTGTCATGGCCAGCTGGGGCACGATGGCAGCAGAAGCCTCGTAGTCGGGATGAGCCTTCAGGAAGCCAAGCATCGCCTGTTTGATCTTCTCGCGAATGGCAGGCATTCCCGCATTGTAGATTTTCATCACGGAGTCCTGACTGACTCCGTCCTTCATCATCTTCGAACATTTTGCCTGGAAATCGTTAGCTTCCTTCTGGGCGTTCTCCACCATCAGATCCAACTCATGGTACTCCTGATAGAACTTCGAACCTGTGATGTCGAAGCGTTCCTTGATATCTCCCACCAGTTCCATGCGCTCACCAGGAACGCCGAGCAGTTGCATCTGCACATTGTTCTCACTGCGCTCACCACGCATCACACCAGGTGACACGAGGTAGAAGTCGGTAACCTCCGTCAGGGGGAAGTCGAACTCAAACACTCCGTTCTTCACCAAGACGGTCTGCGGGGCATTCTGTGTCTGCGGTGTCAATGCCAGAAGGGTGTCTCCCACATTCTTCATATTTCCCTTTACGTGAACACTGCCATCATTGGCACAGCCTGTCAGGGCAACGACAAGCATGGTCATGGATAATAAAATCTTTCTCATTGTTTGTTGTATTCTTTTTACGTGATTATAATCAAAACTACCCTAAAGACGTTTATGGTGGGGAAAAGGATACAATCTGCTCCCATTTTTAGGATAATTTATCTTTTAACTATCTTTTGGGGTGTCCATGTTACTTGTTTGAACACAGAGACTCTGAGCCTCAGAGTCTCTGTGTTCCTTAAAAGTCTCAAAGATTCATTCTATTTCAACAGTTCCGCCAGTTTCTGGTCAAGCAGTTCATCCTGTCCTTCATCGATCCTGCAGACGATCTTACCCTCACGGTCGATGAGGTATTTCGTGGGAATGTAATGGATGGCATACTGTTGGGAAATATCATTTGTCTTGTCATAGCCCTGTGCCGTACGTTTCAGTCCGCGAAGCACATGGTGGAAGCCGTCGCCCACCAGTCCGTCTTTCTCCACAGCCTTCCTCCAGGCGCCCTCATTGCTGTCGTCATCGGATACATACACCATGTCGAGGCCTTTGTCATGATATTTCTCGTAGAGGGCCTTCATGTGGGGGTTGCTCTTGCGGCAGGGAACACACCACGATGCCCAGAAGTCGAGGATCACCACCTTTCCCTTCAGGCTTGACAAGGTGAACGACTGTCCGTTGATGTCGTTGGCGGTAAAGTCGGGCGCTTCAGCACCGGGCTGTGTCTTTCCCAAGGCATCGATCTCTTCTTCGATCTCTTTCGTTTCTCCATAGAGGCGCACCTTCTCTGTGAATCCGTTATATACCTTCTTGATCTCCTCATAGCTCATACGTCCCATGTCCATCATCAGGTTCTGGGCAGAGATATAGGAGTCGGGATGTGTCAGCATATAGTGATGAACATAGTCAGCATACTGTTTTCTCAACGGCTCCATCTTCTTCCCGATGGCCTCGCGTTGCTTTTCGTTCTTGGCATTATTATATTGGGTATTTAGTGCCATCAACGGATCCATCACAGGTTTCAACTCCGCATTGTAGGTATTCAGGTCATCCTGTGCCTTACCGCCCTTGATCAAGGCATCGGCGATCTTTCCTGTGGGGGCATTGATGGTGAACGTCCCTTCCTCCAAAGCCAGCTGACAGGCGTCACCGCCCTTCATGCGATCCCATTCGCCCAGAATGATCTGTCCTGATGCGTAGGGCTTATCGAGTACGCCACTGAGGGTAAAGGCTCCGTCTTTCACTACTGCCGTGGCCGTCTTCGTGTTCTCACGACTCCCATAGCTGAGTGCCACTGTTTTCCCTTCGGCCTTGGCGACGGTACCGTTGATGGTGAACGGATACTTCGCCTTTCCCAGTAGTCGTTCGAGCTGCTGCTCCAACCACTCATCGCTCTCCACCTTTCCTACGATACGTCCCTGCTGATCAATCAGGTATTTCGTGGGCAGGTAGTGGATGGCATACTTGTCACTGATATCATTGGTATGGTCAATACCAGCTGCTCCCTTCGAACGATCCCATTTCATGCCGCGCAGCACATGGTGGAAGCCGTCACCTTTCAGTTTGTCTTTCTCCACGGCGGTATGCCAAGCCTTGGGGTTCGAGTCATCATCACTCACATATACCATTTCCAGTCCTTTGGCACGATATTTCTTATATACCTCCAACATGTGGGGGTTGCTCTTCCGGCAGGGCACACACCAGGAAGCCCAGAAGTCGATGATGGTGACATGTCCCTTCAGACTGCTCATCGTGAACGGTTTCCCATTGATGTCGTTGGCGGTGAAGTCGGGAGCTGTCTTCCCTGGTTGTACACGTTCCAGGGCATTGATCTCTTTTACGATATCCTCACACTCTCCGTATTTCTTCACATCATCGCTGAAACTGTTATAGACGCCTTTCAGCTCAGCATAGGTCATGTCTCCTGTACTATAGCGAAGGAACTGGGGAGAGAGATAGGAATCGGGGTGTGTTTTGAAGAAATCCTCACGGGCTTTCTTGGCCTTCTGAGAATACGGCTCCATCTGTTCCTTGATGGCCTCGCGCGCCTCACCGCTGGCCTTGTAATAGGCATCATTCAGCTCCTCCAGTTTCTTGTTCACCTCGGCGAGGGAGGCATTCAGCGCATTGCTCTCCTCCTGTGTCTTACCCCCATGGATCACCGCCTGCCTGAACTGGTCGGCATCGATGACGGCCGTGAAGTTCGCCGGTTCCAGGGAGAACTGCACATATTTCACATCATCTACCCTTCCTTCAAGGCTGCCCATGTAAAGCAATGCCAAGGAGTAGGGCTTATTCATCACGCCCTTGAAGGTGAACTTTCCTTTCTTCACCACGGCACTGTCAAGAACGGGTTTCTCCTGACTGCCATAGCGCAGGAAGATTTTCTCCCCGTTGGCATTCTTGATGGTTCCCTTCATGGCAAACTTGCCACCCTGTGCCATCATCGCCGTTGCCATCAGCAGGGCGGCAGCACCTACGAATAATCTTCTTTTCATACGTATTTATTAATTTGTTTATAATTCGAGCGATTATACATTCAATACAAGTGAAAGGGAGGTAGGAGTTATCCTATCTTCTTAAAAAACATAAATCCAAACGTTAAAAAAGCAAAAGAGCATGCTCTGAATACCGCACTCCATTTATTTTGTTGCAATTAATTGGGGAGAAAGTTGTAATTTTGCACCCAAATGCAGTAAATTTTGAAATGAGTCTCACTGGATTACTCAGATATGCCTTTCTGTCACGGCAGAAAGAATTGGAACGACATAACAACGAGCCTTTAGTGTTGCAGGATGCTGTGTGGCACTATTTGGTGGAGAAGGCATGCCACACCGAATATGGTCGGAAGCACATCTTCTCGACCTTCAAGAACTATGATGACTGGGCACAACATGTTCCCGTGACCAACTATGACGATTTGAAGGACAGCATTGACCGCATGCGCCACGGTGAGAGCAACGTGCTCTGGCCCGGACAGGTGAAATGGTATGCGAAATCATCAGGCACCACCAACGACAAAAGTAAGTTCATCCCCGTGAGCGACGAAGGACTGCGTGTCACCCATTATCGCGGTGGCTTCGACTCGGTGGCTATCTATCTGCGCAACAACCCGAAAAGTCGTCTCTTCGATGGCAAAGCCCTGATTCTGGGCGGTAGTCACTCTCCCAACTACACCCTGCGCAACTCACTGGTGGGCGACCTCAGTGCAATCCTCATCGAGAATATCAATCCGTTGGTGAATATGGTGCGGGTGCCGAAGAAACAGACAGCCCTCTTGGGCGACTTCGAGGTGAAACGGGAACGCATCGCTGAGGAGACACTTCACAAGAACGTCACCAACCTCAGTGGCGTGCCCTCGTGGATGCTGTCGGTACTCACCCGTGTGATGGAGATCTCCGGCAAGCAATATCTCACGGAGGTGTGGCCGAACCTGGAGGTATTCTTCCATGGTGGTGTGGCCTTCACCCCCTACCGGAAACAATATGAGCAGCTCATCCCTTCCGAACAGATGCATTACATGGAGACCTACAACGCCAGTGAGGGATTCTTCGGCTTGCAGACCGATCCCAGCGATCCCGCCATGATGCTGATGCTCGATTACGGTGTGTTCTACGAATTCATCCCCATGGAATATCTGGAGACTACCGACGGGAAGGCTGAAGGCAATAACTATGCCACTCATACGATACCGCTCAGTGACGTGGAGGTGGGAAAGAACTACGCTATGGTGATCTCCACACCCTGCGGACTGTGGCGTTACCTCATTGGTGACACCGTGAAGTTCACACAGAAAAATCCCTATAAGTTCATCATCTCCGGGCGTACGAAGCATTTCATCAATGCCTTCGGTGAGGAGCTCATCGTGGATAATGCGGAGAAAGGACTGAAAGCTGCCTGTGAGGAAACGGGTGCTGTGGTACTGGAATATACCGCTGCTCCTGTGTTCATGGACAACAAAGCGAGATGCCGCCACCAATGGCTCATCGAATTCGCCAAAGAACCCGATGACCTGAATGACTTTGCCACGATACTCGACAAGAAGCTCCAGCAGATCAACAGCGATTACGAAGCTAAGCGCTATAAGGACATCACCCTGCAGCCCCTGGAGATCGTGAAGGCACGACCGAACCTGTTCAACGAATGGCTGCGCCGCAAGGGGAAGTTGGGAGGTCAGCACAAGATTCCCCGTCTGAGCAACAGCAGGGAATATATCGATCAGATGTTAGAGATACAGTCATCCGGAACAACAATATGATGAGAGAAGATACAAGAAAAGAGAGACGAGGGGCAAGGTGTCGGCAGACTTCCTGCCCTGTTCTCTTTGTCGCCTTTTGGTGCATCTGCTTCCTGATGTTCTCCTCCTGTGCGAAGATGGGCAGTCCCGATGGCGGATGGTACGACGAGACACCTCCCCGCATCCTGGGTGCCCATCCTGATGACAAATCCGTCAATGTGCACACGAGAAAGATGTATATCTACTTCAACGAGTATATCAAGCTCACCGACCCCACACAGAAAGTGGTGGTATCGCCTCCGCAGATGGAGATGCCCGAGATCAAAGGGGCAGGCAAGCGCATCATCATTGATCTGAAAGACTCGCTGAAGGAGAACACCACCTATACCGTTGACTTCAGCGATGCCATCTCCGACAACAACGAAGACAACCCCCTGGGGAACTTCACCTACTCGTTCTCCACAGGTGAGGACATCGACACCATGGAGGTGTCGGGCTATGTGGTGGAGGCAGAGAACCTCGAACCGATCAAAGGCATCTTGGTGGGACTCTATGACAACCTGGAAGACTCGGTGTTCAGAAAAGAACCGTTCCAGCGCGTGAGTCGTACTGACAGCCGCGGACGCTTCGTCATCAAAGGCATCAAGCCTGGTAACTACCGCGTGTATGCCCTGATGGATGCCGACGGTGACTACCGTTTCACGCAGAAGAGCGAGAAGATCGCCTTTAACCGCGAGGTCATCGTACCTTCCTGCAAACCCGACATCCGACAGGATACGCTGTGGCGTGACTCCCTGCGCATCGACTCCATCATCCGCGTGCCCTACACCCATTTCTTGCCTGATGATATCATCCTGCGCGCTTTCACCGAGCCCCAGACCGACCGCATGCTCCTCAAGTCAGAGCGGAAGTTTGCGAACCAGTTCACCCTCGTATATAGCTACGGCGACTCTCTGCTGCCTGTACTGCGCGGACTGAACTTCGACGAGAAGGATGCCTTCGTGACGGAAGTCAGTGAGAAGAAAGATACCCTCACCTATTGGCTACGTGACTCCTTGCTGATCAACCAGGATACGCTGTCGGTGGAACTGCAGTATCAGGCCACCGATACTGCCGGTGTGCTCGTCATGAAGACCGATACCCTCAACCTCCTCTCCAAGGAACCGTATGCCAAGCGCATGAAACAGAAAGAGAAGGCATATAACGAATGGAAGAAGCAACAGGAGAAGGCAGAGAAACGCGGTGACCCCTTTGAGACGGAGATGCCCGTAGAGCCCCTGGCGCTGAATATCCGCATGAATTCGGAGCTGGATCCCGACAAGAATCCCGTGATCCAGTTCGATACCCCCTTGGCGGTTACCGACACCTCGAAGGTCCACCTTTACTCGAAACATGACACCCTCTGGTATCGTGCTCCCTTCATCCTCCGCGAACATGCCAAGCTACCCCGGGCCTTTGAACTGCTTGGAGAGTGGCGACCGGATATTGAATACAGTCTGGAGTTCGACTCCGCTGCCTTCGCCGATATCTACGGCAAGGTGACGCAGTCCACCAAGAAAGGCTTCAAGGTGAAGAGCACCGATGACTATTGCACCCTCTTCATCACCATCAGCGGGATGAGTGGGAAGAACGTGGTGGCGCAGCTCGTCAACAGCAACGATGCCATCTTGAAAGAGGTAACGACCACCAACGGCAATGCCGAGTTCTTCTATGTCTCCCCCGGCACCTACTACCTGCGGATGTTCCACGATGAGAACGGCAATGGGGTGTGGGACACCGGTAACTACGACGAGGGACGGCAGGCCGAGGAGGTCTATTACTACCCAGGGAAGTTCGAGTGTAAGGAGAAATGGGACTATACAGAGACCTGGGATCCTACGCGCCGCAGTGGTGCCCACCAGAAGCCCAGCGAACTGGTGAAGCAGAAAGCTGACAAGGAGAAAACCATCAAGCACCGCAACCTTGAACGTGCCCAGAAATTAGGTATCGAGTACCTGAAGGAAGCTGTCGGTAAGACCTATTAGGTTAAACGAAACACCGTTTCCGACATCTAATCCATAAAACGACACATGTCGGAACATTAAACATAGTAGCTATATGAAAGAGAAGAGAAAAGAAATACGTCACCGTCTTCTGACTGTCATGTGCCTATGCGCCATGACGCTTGCCGCCTCGGCACAATGCACCTTTAAGAACACTGCCTTCAAGGGCGGGGAGTTCCTGTCGTATAACCTCTACTACAACTGGAAATTCGTGTGGGTGAAAGCAGGCACGGCCTCGATGTACACCGTACAGAGCACCTACAAGGGGAAACAGGCCTACCGCGCCAGTCTCACTACCCGCGGTAACAAACAGGTGGATGAGATGTTCGTGCTGCGCGACACCCTGCTCTGCTACAGCACACTCGACATGGCTCCCCTCTACTTCCGCAAGGGAGCCCGCGAGGGCGAGCGCTACACCGTTGATGAGGTATGGTACAACTACAAGGGCGGCAACACGCAACTCACACAGCGAAGACTGTATAAGGACGGCACCAGCAAGACCATCAATAACTCGCGAGAGGAGTGTGTCTATGACATGATGAATATCTTCCTCCGTGCCCGGAGCTTCAATCCCGAAGGATGGCAGAAGGGACATGTGGTGAAAATTCCCATCGCCGACGGCAACAGTATCGAATCGGCTCAGCTGCGCTACCGCGGGAAATCCACCATCAAGGCCGACAACGGGAAAAAATACCGCTGTCTGGAATTGTCATACATGGAGTTGGACAATGGGAAATATAAGGAGATCGTGCGATTCTATGTCACCGACGACAGCAACCATATCCCCATTCGTCTGGATATGTTCTTGCGCTTCGGCTCTGCCAAGGCCTTCCTCACGAACATGAAAGGTAACCGCAATCCGATTACCTGCATCGTACCGTAGGAGAGGATTTTTCTATACTCCACACTTCTGAAGCAGGCTTGCCTGCTTCAGAGATTCTCCTGAAAAAACGCAAGTACCCTGGCTTGTGCCTTCCTTCCGCAACTGTGGGGGATATCCCAGATTTCGGTAGTCAGCTGGTCGTCTGCCCCCTGACTTCTCCACACCTCATGCATGATACCGAAGGCTTTTTCCGCACCCGGCACTGGGAAGAGCTTGTCTTTTGAGCCATTGATAAAGAGCATCGGCTTCGGACAGGCTATACTGGCGATATGGGGGTAGTCCATCCATCGGCGCAGTCCGGGGATGCAGTTGGCAAAGCCACCATTCTCCGAACGCCCGTATTTCCATGTCATCTGCACATCCGTCGTCACCATCCAGCACACCGAAGCCCCCGCCTTGATCCTGTCACTCAGTGCTGAGAGCATCCAGGCACGGTAGGCTCCCATCGAACAGCCCATACAGCCGATGCGCTGGGCATCGACCTCCGGCATCGTGGCCATGAACTCTGTACCACTGATGTCATCGTAGGTCATATACGCACTCAGGTCCACGCCATACATCATCATATTCCCCGCTATCATGTCATACTTGCTCCTGTCAACACCTTCGGCACGTCCGCGTTCTCCCCACATCGGCGCATCCGCAGAGAATACCACGAAACCATGACGGGCTAAATAGTCACCCACATACTGTCCTTCGTAGAGGTTATCGGCCCACGCATCGGCATCCTTCACTACTTCCTCCTCCACGGCAAAGGGACGGATCATCTTCTCCTTACCGATATAGAGGTGGGCGCCATGATCGTGCAGCAGGTTCACAGCGGGGAAAGGGCCCTTACCATCGGGTATCAGTACCAAGGCTGGCACCGTGTAGTAACGCGATAGTCGAATCTCGATCTTCCTTGCGCGATAGCCGTCACGCTGCTCCTCTGCCAGCACCTTCATCTCATAGCTGGTAGTGGGAGGGGGTGGTGTCAGCATGCACTCGAACACCTTCTCACGTGCAGCCTTCTTCCACTTCTTGAAGCTCTTGATCTTACTCTTTCCCCATGCCATCGGGTAGTCGAGGTCGGCGATCAGTTCCTCGGCATACTTCGGCAAATTCTTATAAAACTCATACTGTTCCCGTTTCTGGGCAGCGAGGGTGACACACACCAGCAGCATCACCATGAGGGTATAGGTTCTTCTCTTCATATCATGATTATTAGACGGTACCGATGCAAAGATACATCTTTTTCCCGAAATTAGAAACTGGATGTTGCTTAATCTTTATTCATGTTAAGGTAATCATCCATGATTCTATGTATAAGTACAGAAAAGGCTGCGTCTGAATATCAGACACAGCCCTTATGATCAGGAAACGATAATTCCGGTTATACCAGGAAATCCTTAGGAAGAGTAGGCATGGCACCGTTCTGGGTGCATACGTAGGCACTCACCTCCACGGCTAACCGATGGGCTTCCTCTACGGGTTTCCCATTAAGCAGGGCAGCACAGAAACTACCTGTGAAGGAGTCACCGGCACCCACCGTGTCTGCAACCTCCACCTTCGGAGTAGGCTGGAACGATGTTGTATCTTTCGTGAATACATAACTGCCGTTGGTTCCGCATGTCAGCACAAGGATGTCGAGATGATAGGTCTCAATGAGCTGTCGGCAGCGCTTCTCCTCATCCAAATCGGGCAAGGCAAACATCCTGCTGACGATGACCAGTTCCTCATCGTTGATCTTCAGGATATTGCATTTCTTCATAGACTCCTCGATAATCTCCTTCGTGTAGAAACTCTGACGGAGGTTGATGTCGAAGATTTTCACACAGTCAGCGGGCGTGGAATCGAGGAATTTCCCAATGGTCTCACGCGATACGATGCTACGCTGTGCCAGTGAGCCGAAACATACGGCCTTGCAGTGCATGGCAAGATCCTCCACCTCGGCAGTAAACGGGATGTTATCCCATGCCACACCCTCGCGGATATTATAGGTGGGAATGCCCTGATCGTCTAAGGTCACCTGGACGGTACCGGTAGGATAGGGAACGCGCGGCATACAATAGCTGAGCTGATGCTCTTCGAGGGCGGCGATGGTCTCCTCTGCCAGCTTGTCCTCACCCAGTGCGCTCACGGCAATGGTGTCGTGACCGAACTGTCCTGCATGGTATGCGAAGTTTGCTGGAGCACCGCCTAACTTCTTTCCTTCGGGAAGCACATCCCACAGTGCCTCACCTAATCCGATGATATATCTTTTACTCATGACAATGGTTGATTGGGGTTATAGATTAATTATTTGATTTGCTTGATATAAGAGAACAGGTAGATTACACCAATGGCCATGATGGCTACGGCACCAGCCTGTCCCATGGCGTCACTGGCGAAGCCCATGAACAAGGGGAACACCGTACCGCCGAAAAGACCCATGATCATCAGTCCCGACACCTCGTTCTGCTTTGCAGGCATAGCAGTCAGTGCCTGAGCAAAACACATCGAGAAGATGTTGGAGTTGCCATAACCCACCAGTGCGATACCGGCATAGAGCAACAACTTTGTATTACCGCCGAACATCAGCAGCATGCTGAGAGCCATCATCACCACCGAGATAATGAAGAACATCTTCGTCTTCATCACACGGAGGAAGAAACTGCCCGTCAGACAGCCAATGGTACGGAAGATGAAATACAGACTGGTGGCAAAGCCTGCCTGGTCGAGTGTCATGCCGGTGCGCTCAATGAGCAGCTTGGGGGCCGTGGTGTTGGTACCCACATCGATGCCCACATGGCACATAATACCGAGGAACGACAGCAGCACGACGGGTACACCGAGCAGACGGAAACAGTTTACAAACTGTGTTCCGATGGACGGCAGCTTCTCCGCAGCAGGCTCCTCACCGTGAATGGGCGTTGACCACAGCAGCAGGGTGGCAGCTACACTGATGACGAAATAGATAGCAAAGAGCACACGCCAGTCGAGTCCGAAGCTGGGAATCAGTGCTTTGTAGCCCCATCCGGCAATGAGCGGTGCCATAAACGAGGCGATGGCCTTGATGAACTGCCCGAAGGTGAGCTGTGAGGCCAGATTCTTGCCACCGCTTACCAAAGCCATGAGCGGATTGAGCGATGTCTGCATGAGTGTGTTACCAATGCCCAGCAGAGAGAAAGCCACCAGCATGAGCGGGAAGCTATTGCCAAAGATGGGCAGCAGCAGTGAAAGGGCAGTCACGGCCAATGAGAGCAGCACGGTGTTCTTCTTGCCGATTTTGTTCATCAGCACGCTGGTAGGAACGCTGAAGATGAGGAACCAGAAGAACACCAGTGAGGGAAGCACGTTAGCAACACTGTCGCTGAGTCCTTGTTCGGCTTTCACATAGTTGGAAGCAGTGCCCACCAGGTCAACGAATCCCATGCAGAAGAAACAGAGCATGAGCGAGATGAGCGCGAATTTCTTGTTTTGATTCATATGATTTTGTATGTTTATTGTTTCATTGTGTTTAAAATCTCATGTGATCGGGGGGGAGGGTCTTTAATACTTCAGCTCATAGATTTTGGCCTTGCCACCTTTCACCGTGACAGTGTTGTAGGGCTCTGAGGGGAACACCAGGTTGGTCATGGCAAATTTCCCTTCACTGTCAAAGACCTCCATACTGCACTTGTCGATGAAGATACGTACCTGACGGACCGTACCATGCGTGGGAGCGATGGTGGTCACGGGGAAGGACTCACTGAACGATGCGTCACCACTATTCTCACGGTTCATGCTGAATGTCTTCTTCACAGCATCGTATTCCATCACGACACATTCGCCCAGGGCGTTGCTTAACTGCCAGCGGGCAGAGCCTTTCAGGTCGATCACCAGCTCACAGGTTTCCGTGAGTTTCTTGATGCTCTTCCCTCTGATGGATAACATCTCCTTCGAAGGAATCACGCCGCAGTAGGTTTCATCACCATCGATGAACAAATCGAGGTCGCGGGGAATGGAGTTGGCAGAACGGAACTGCTTGGTGGGCACTTGGTTAGCATACTGCCAGTTACTCATCCAGGCGATGGCTACACGACGGCCTTCGGGGGCGTTATCGAAGGTGACGGTGGCATAATGGTCTTTTCCATAGTCCATCCACTTCGTCACCTCGGGCTTCGACTCACAAATGAAGCGGTGACCGTCGAAGTCGCCTACAAAATACTGGGTGGCACTGCCGCCGAATGGTCCACCGGGGTTGATGTTGCAGATCAGCATCCATTTCTCCTTCCCTGTGCCGCGAACGGGCAGCTTCATCAAATCGGGACACTCCCAAACGCCATTGTGGTTGCCATAGCCATGACCGAAGCTGCTCTCCATGGTCCAGTCTTTCAGATTGGGAGAAGAGTATATCTGCATCTCCTGACCAGCGGCCAGCACCATGATCCACTTGTTGGTGGGCTCATGCCAGAACAAATGTGGGTCGCGGAAGTCAGGAAGATTTGACGTAATAACGGGATTATGGGTATATTTCTTAAAGGTACGGCCCCCGTCTGTGGAGTAGGCCATGCTCTGTGTCTGACTCTCTCCCGCGGAGGTATAGTAGGCGATGATGGCATTCTTTCCGAAGCCTGATGTGTTCTCCTTGTCAACCACACAGGAGCCGCTGAAGATGGTTCCTAACCCATCGGCCATGATCGCTGCAGGAAGTGGTTCCCAGTGAATCAGATCTTTCGAGACGGACTGTCCCCATGTCATGTTCTCCCACTGTGAGCCGTAGGGGTTCCACTGGTAGCAGAGATGCCACACGCCATCCTGGTAGAACATACCGTTGGGATCGTTCATCCATCCCCAAACAGGGGTGTGATGATAGGCAGGACGGAAACGTTCACGGTTGGTGGTGTCGAACGTATTATCATATTTCATCTCGCGCCAGCAGGCATAGTCTTTCACGGCTCCTGCTGTACGGCGGTCTCCGTGGAACACGATATTCAGCAGGGTAGCACCCTTGGTCTCCAGAGGGACATAATAGTCCACCTTATCGACGGCTAAGCGGGCGTTCAGTGACTGGATCACCTCGTTATTCCCGTTCAACACTCGGAGGTTGGCAATCTCGGCTTTCTCTTCCACCGGCAGCAGCAGGTAGCGTGACGAGTTCTCCACTCTCATCATGGCATGATTATCGCTCAGTAACATAGGTTTCTGTGCCATCATCGCGGTACAGAAGACTGTCATCATCAAAGCCATTAAGGCAATCCTTTTTCTTTTCATTTTTTGTAGGGTTAGTTGTTTGTTCAAATGATGGTGCAAAGATAGACAAAGACAAAAATAAAGGATAGAAAAAATCGTTCATATGCTCTTAAAAATGTTGCATGACACAATTATTCTATCCTTTGTAACGATTCTTACACGTTATTGTAGGTCACCGGGCAGCATTCCGTATTCATCTTTGAAACATTTCGTGAAATACGAGGGAGCGGAGAACCCCACATCGTAGGCCACCTCCGAGACGGTCATGACCGTCGTCTGTAACAACTCTTTTGCTCTGGCAAGACGAGCCTTGCGAATCAAGTCAACGGGTGTGGAGCCCGTCAGAGCCTTCACTTTCCGGTAAAGCTGCACACGACTTAGTCCGATCTCTGCGCCCACATCCTCCACACTCAGGTTCGAGTCTGTCATCTTCTCCTGGATAATCTGCTGCAGACGTTCCACGAACTGTCGGTCGCGGACGTTGAAAAACAACTCGGCATTTCTTTCTTCGTTCACCTTTTTCTCCTTGTCATCGGATTTCGGTTCAGCACTATTGAAGAGTTCCTTCAGCTTCTCCCTGCTCTTCAGCAGATTTCCTACACGAGCCAGCAGCACCTCGGGCGAGAATGGTTTTGTCAGGTAGGCATCGGCACCACTCTCATAACCCTCCACCTGATGACGGTTCAAGGCACGGGCTGTGAGGAGGATGACGGGGATATGACTGGTCACCACATTCTGCTTCACCTGCTGACAGAACTCCAGACCGTTCATCACGGGCATCATCACATCAGAGATAATCAGGTCGGGCACTGTCGCATTGGCTGCCTCCAATCCCAGCTTTCCGTCGGCAGCCTCTGTCACCTCATAGGTATTCTCCAAAATGGTTCGCAGGTAGGTGCGGATGTCGGGATTGTCGTCAACAATCAGAAGTGAGGGCTTGGAAGAGTCCTCCGGACTTCGTTCGCCTACCCGTAGCCTTATTCCCGAACTTTGTTCGCCTACCCGTAGCCTTTCATCCTTCCTCCCTCCTTCATCCTTCATCCTTAATCCTTCATCCTTCATCCCTACTCCTTCATCCTTCATCCCTACTCCTTCCTCCCTCGTCTCCGCATCCAGAATCTTGTTTACCAGTTGGGTGAGATGATCGGTGTTGCGGCGAACGATGTCAAATAGTTCCGATGTCTTCCCACTGGCCTGCTGTATCTCGGAGGTGGTGGATAACTGTGCCAGCGGTCCTTCGATGAGTGTCAGCGGGGTGCGCAGCTCATGGCTCACCTGTGTATAGAAATCCAGTTGCGCACGTGACATCTGCTCCCGTTCCCTGTTGATGCGCATACGCTGACGGTTATAGAGGTAGATGATGACGGCAGAGAGAAGCAGCAGTCCGATGAAGCCGATGGACAGGAATGTGAATAACCGCTGACTGCTCAATTCAACCAGGTAGTTGTCGGATTTCTGTTTCAGCTCACTCAGATAGCCATCCTGCCGTACTATCTCCTCATTCTGCATCAGCAGCACATGGACATTGGCCTTTGTCACCAACGCTGCCTTCAGCGGATTGTCTTTCTCATAGGGCTTTCCTTCGAGGATATTCATAGCCAAGTGCATCACCTCATCGCCATGGGTGGGATAGATATACGAGGCATCCAGGATGCCGTCGCGCACACACTCCATGCCGCCACCAGGCGTGGGCAGGGCATCGATACCACAGAAGAGAGTACCTTGCAGCTTGGCCTCATTCATCGCCTTGTAGGCACCCACTGCCATGCGGTCGTTCTGTCCGAACACGAAATCAATCTTTCCTACATCGCCTTCTCTTAGCAGTTGCTCCATGGCTTTTTTCCCGCTCTTCTCCGACCAGTCACCTTGTAGGGATGCCACCAACTGGATACCCGGATATTTAGACAGCGCTTCCTCAAAGCCCTTATGCCGTTCGATGGCAGGTGAGGAGCCTTTCAGTCCACGGATCTCCACCACACGTCCTTTACCCCCCAGACGCGATGCAACATATTCACCCATCTCACGTCCTAACCCGGCATTGTCGGCACCGATGAAGGCGGTGAATTTCTTACTGTTGGTTTTCCTGTCGAACACAATCACGGGAATCCCCTTGTCGTAGGCACGGTCGATGGCAGGAGAGATGGTAGCTACCTGATTGGGAGAGACAATGAGCAGATCGATGCCTTCATTCACGAACTGGTCTATCTGCTCTATCTGTTTCTGGTCATCATCATCGGCAGAAGCAAAGAGCAGCTCAGTCCCATCATACGAATAGGTACCCATGCGCAACTCGTCGTTGAGTTTGTTGCGCCAGATATCCTCACTACATTGAGACACGCCAATCAGGTACTTCGGCTTACTTTTCGAACAGGAAAAGCATACCAGTAGAAGGAAAAGGTAGGATAGATATCGATGCATGGCTCCAGATTATTATTTATTATTAGCATCGGCAAAGATACAAAAAAAAATAAAAAAAGCCATGTTCAGAGAAAAAATTTTGATGCCCACCCCTCTCTCTTCCATGAAATGGTTCTGAGAAGGGTGGGCATCAGATCATGCCACGAGGGTTAAAGATTAGATAGACATCAAGTACTCGATGCTGTTCTTTGCCAGCTTCAGGACATTGCCCTGACATGAGTTGTTCTTGGGGTTGGCACTCTTGTCGGGCGTACCATCCTCGTTCTTCATCGAGAACTCGCAACCGCCATTACCAATACAGAGCACTGATCCACAACCTTTCTGGAATCCATCCGGCGCACTCGGTGCACCCTTGGCCTCCCATACGTTGAGCTGAGAAACCCATGAAGCCTGAGAATCCCATGTGCCTAACGGGTAGATACCGTATTCCTCGGTCACGGCGTTGTAGCACTCCTCCGTCGTATTACCCATGTCGGTCAGTTTGGCAGGAATGTCGAAGAACAGACAGTTATGGTCTTCTGTCCAGCCCGGACCCTTGAAGGCGATGGCAGCGAAGCAGTTGTCGTTCAGCTTCTCCGTGGGGATACCAGCATAGATCGGATGACTGCTGAAGTCCTTTGAGAAGGCACCTGTATTGAGGCATACACCCATCTTCCATGTATCGGGGTTCCATCCGCCGGTACCACAGCCGAAGGCATTGCCAACACCACGAAGCAGTGAGGTGGAGAGACGGTTGATCGTACCGATGTAAGGTACAGCATGCGACCACAGCAGCAGGTTTCCGCCATTCTTCACATACTGCTCGATGCAAGGTGCCGCATTCTTGGCTACATCAGAGAAATTCCAGATATCATCGGCGTTGCCAGTCTCGATGTCACGCAGCCAGAAGAGCATGCGATAGTCTTCGATATCCTGAACAGTGCTGATATTGCCGAAGTAAACATATTCTCCCTTGGGATAGTTCTCATGGAACCACAACCATGCACTGGCCTCATCATCGTCGCCATTGGCAATGAGCTCCTCAGGTGTGGCATATTCTGAGAGGAAGGCGGGTAGTTTTCCACCAATCTTGGTAGAACCGGTAATCGGCAGTGCCTTGCCTTCGTTGTTCTGAGCGATGAGGGTAGCCTCCCAACGTTCCTTCATCGCCACATCCTTCAGCAGGTAAGAGGTGCCTGTCACCGTTTCGTTGATGACCTTGGAGCCGTCGCCGTTGATCATTTTCAGGATATAGGAGGTAGCGTTTTCGCTGGCCTTCCATGTCACCTTCAAGTCGTGCTGATCATCGTTGATGTCAATCTGTTCGAATTTCAGCTCACTGGCAGAGGCAGCACCCGGACGAGTGAAGGATGTCATGACGCCGTTGGAGAGGGCATCATCGCTGGCATACTTGAAGAGGA
The DNA here is from genome assembly GCA_902768785.1 of uncultured Prevotellaceae bacterium. Classification (GTDB taxonomy): domain Bacteria; phylum Bacteroidota; class Bacteroidia; order Bacteroidales; family Bacteroidaceae; genus Prevotella. Next base: position 68,978 of record CACXMM010000005.1, on the reverse strand, counting down.
ACTCGTAAAGCTGATTGGTCTCGAGATTCTTCAATGTGAATGAGTTGCCTGCACATGGGGTGAGTGCTTGCTGCTGGGTTCCGTTCTTATAGACTGCCACCTGCATCACGGCACCCTGAGGACTGGGTGACCACGTCAGCGTGTAGTCATAATTGTTTTCCCCGCTGAGTGCACCTGTGATATTGGACACATCAGGTTGTGTCAGCTGCATCTTACCAGATCCTGGAAGATCTCTGTCCTGACAAGCTGTGAGGAGAAGCACACCTAAGAGTCCTGCACCTATTTTATTATATATAGACTTCATAATTACTTCAATTTTCAATTTTCAATTATCAATTTTCAATTTTCAATTCTTCAATACCCCTTATTCTGGTGGTAGAGTCCTTGAACATAGTTCATCTGGTTGGAAGCGATTGGGAAGTACTCATTCTTACCCTTGGTGAAGAATGCCTCTTTATAGTACAGTGCATAAGTCTGTCCATCGTACTCATCCGTCTTCTCCGACTCAAAGTACTTGTTCAATGTCTCAGACAGCATGCCCCAACGGCGAAGGTCGAAGAAGCGGTGTCCCTCCATAGCCAGTTCCACGCGGCGCTCCCAGCGCAGTGCCTTACGGGCGTCATCCTTTGATGCGAAGTTACCATAGAGCGCGATGTCACACTGGTCCTTGGCATATTTGATCAGGGAAGAGCTGCTGATATCCTTCTTGGCACGTTCGCGGATGGTGTTGATGATCTGGAGAGCCTCGCCATTGTAGTCGCCGCTCTCGATCAGTGCCTCAGCACGCATCAGCATCACGTCGGTATAGCGGAGCACGTAGTCATTCTGTCCGAAAGCCTGCCAGGGATTGTCGTAGTCCTCACCCTTCGAACGCTGCGGCACCTCCTTCATCGAGCAGTAGTAGCCATAGGTGTTGGGTGTACGGCTGTTTGCTTTTGTCAGCGTATATTGTGCCTCATATTTATAAGGATACGTCGGCATACCTACCGTATGGAACAGTCGGGGATCGTACTTATACTTGGAGTCGGCACCGTTCACGACGATGGCGTTGTGGTCTTCGTCGAAGTTGTCCATCGGCAGACCATTCCTTGTCTTGAATGCATTGACGAGGTTCTGTGAGGGCTTGTGGAAGTCCCATCCGCACGACCAGATACCCCATACGCCATTCAGCATATTCGACCAGTTGGCACGACCGAACTGTGTACCGTCGTCAGCCTTGTTGGAGTGCTGCACGGCAAAGATGCTCTCCTGGGAGTTGGCATAGTCCTGCAGGAAGATATGTCCGTAGGTGTCGAGATAGTCGTAGGGAGAGTTCTTCACTACATTCGTGTACTCGATGACTTTTGCAATCTTCCCCTGATCGACATGGCTATAGCCCGTCGTTGCCTCATAGCCGTCACCGTAGGCCCAGTTCAGATAGCACTTGGCCAGATAGGCAGCAGCTGCCACCTTGTGAGCGCGGCCTGTCGTACCGGGATTGGCCTCAGCCAGGTTCTCATAGGCATACTGGAAGTCATCGATGATGTGCTGCATGATTTCGTCGTGCGAGCTCTGGGGACAAGCCTCGATGGCTGCATTGTCCATGCCCTCGGTGATGAAAGGCACCTCGTACCACATCTGCTGGAGCTTGTAATAGAAATGGCCACGCAGGAAACGTGCCTCGGCCCTCAGCTGTTTGATGGCGGGTGTCTCTTCGGCATTCACCATCGACTCCAGGGCTCGGTTGCAGCGGGAGATGGAACTGTAGAGCTGATACCACAATTCGTCGAACTCACCGCGGTCGGGTTGCAAGGTAGAGAAAATCTCCATGGGGTGATAGCCAGTATCGTTTTCGCCGGAGCCACCCTTCAGACAGTCATCGGCACTCATGTCGCCGTATGGCCAGAGATTGAACGGATAGGAATACCAGTCATCGCCCAGCTTGGCATAGGCAGCGGTGACAAGCTTCTCGGAACTGGAGAACGCCGTTTCTTCATCGAGCGTACCCTGCGGCTTCACATCATCTACGCTGCATGATACTGCCAAGACAGAAAGCAGTAGCGTTGCTATGTATATATTGATCTTTTTCATTGTTCTTATATTTTTATTATCCATTGTCAATTATCCATTGTCAATTGTCAATTATCAATTCCTTAGAATCCCAGTTGTATTCCGAATGTGAAGGAAGCAGTATGCGGATAGTTCCATGCTGTGCTCTCCGGATCAGAACAGGTCAGTGAGCTTGACTTGATGGTCACGAGATTATCACCTGAGAGATAGATACGTGCCTTTGACAGCAACACTTTCTTCGCCAGTGATGCAGGCAGGGTATAGCCCAGCTGCAGGGTACGCATCTTGATATAGGAGCCGTTCTCCACGAAGTAAGAAGACAAACGTCCCTCATCGGCACCATTCGAAGTCGTCAGGGCCGGAATGGTGGATGAGCTGTTGGCTTGTGTCCAGGCATTGATCAGGCGCTCACCCTTGTTGGAGCCGGCATCTGTAATGCTCCAGAAGTCAGTCTGGAATTTCTGGTCGTTGATGACGTCCACACCGGATACCCCTTGCCAGAACATGGTGAAGTCGATGTCGCGGTAAGCCAGATAGACATTGATACCGTAAGAGAAATTGGGAACGGGATTGAAAACCCATGTGCGGTCCTTCTCATTAATCATACCATCGCCGTTGAGGTCGGCATATTTCAAGCCGCCTACACGTGCACCAGCCTGTCCGTGAGCCAGCACATCCTCACGCGACTCATACAGTCCCTCTACCACATAGCCGATGCGCGAGCCATAGGCCTTCTCGTCCTGAGCCAGGTTGTGGTAGTCGTTATGCTCATAGGAGTTCTTGGACTTCTCGGGGAGATAGGTTACCTTTGAGCGGTAGAAATCAACATTGCCGCTGATGTCATACGACAGTCCGAAAGCCGTCTTGTGACGATAGCCCAGGCTGAGCTCCATACCCCAGTTCTTCAGTGTAGGACCATTGATCCATGTCTGACCGCCAAAGCCGATGGCTCCGAGGAAAGCAGGCTGAACGAGCATGTCCTTGGTCTCCTTGAAGAACACATCATAAGAGCCATAGACATCACCGCCAAAGAGCAGGAAGTCGGTACCGAAGTTCCACTGTGATGATGACTCCCATTTCAGGTCTTCGTTGGCAGACTGCAGCTTATAGTATCCAGAGGGGAATGTGCCTGAGCGCTGCAGGTTGAGGTCGTAGGCAGTGGAGTTCTCACGGCTTGAGCCGTAGTCGGCTACATACAGTCCATAGTGTGCAGTGTTTGAGTTCATGCCCTGGTTACCTGTCACACCATAGCTGGCACGGATCTTCCAGTCGTGCAGCCAGTCGGCATTGATATGCTTGGAGAGACGATAACCGAGAGATACCGACGGGAAGGTACCATACTGGTTGTTCTTACCAAAGCGGCTTGAGCCGTCGTAGCGCAGTGTGAAACTGGCCAGCAGCAAGTCGTTCCAGTTATAGTCGATCTTCCCGAAGTAAGACATCAGCTTATAGGTGTCACCGGCACCGGTAACGTTCTGGATGCCTGTACCTGCATTGGGCCACATGTAGTCGATGGTCTCCAGGGGATAGGCAGTACGGCGGGCAGAGAAATCGATGTAGTTGTCCTGATGCGTCTCAATACCTGCAAGGATATTCAGGTTGTGACCCTCCAGGAAGTCGAAGTTATACTGCAAGGTGTTTGACCATGTCCACTTCGTGCTGTGCGTCTGTGACAGTGTGCTCGCATTGGTGCTGTTCTTCACCACATCCGAGTTCCAGGTATGCTGCAGGGAGCGGATGTTGCTGTTCGTGTAGTCGATACCGAAGTTTGAGCGGAACAGCATGCCCTTGATGGGTGTCACGTCCACGTAGGCATTGGCGAAGATACGCCATTTCTTCAAGCGGTTGTCCTTGTTGTGATAAAGCTCGCGCAGCGGATTCTGACGGTCGCTCATACCACCCACAGGACCGGAGAACGTCACACCGTCCTCCTCATAGACAGGCAGTGTAGGAGCCATCTTCAGCGCATTCTCCAGAGGTGCACAGTCAACATTGTCTGAATAGGAGAACTGTGCATTCTCACCCACGCTGATGATGCTGTTGATCTTGTAGCTGCTGTTGAAGCGGGCAGAGAAGTTCTCGAAGTCGGTATATCTCAGCACACCGGCAGCCTTCTTGTAACCGAAAGAGAAGAGCGACGATCCCTTGTCATTGGCCTTCGAGAGGGAGAGGTCGTAGTTCTGCGTGATACCCGTACGTCCGATTTCATCCACCCAGTCGGTGTCGCTGAACAGCATGGTCTTCTTGGCATTCATGTAGCCGTCGTAGAAACCGCCCACGGTATAGCTCACCATCGAGCCGGCCACAGGATCGTAAACGGAGATGGGCACTCCGCCAGCCACATCGAGGCCCAGACCGTAGTTGGCAGCATAGTCCTCCGGATTCTTACCATCGTTGAGAGCTGCCTGCACCAGCGCGGTAGCATACTGTCTGCTGTTGAGGAGTTTCATCTTCTGTGACATCCATGCCATGGAAAGGGATGCATTGAAATCAATGTTGATGTTGTCGCCTTTCTTTCCCTTCTTGGTGGTGATCACGATCACACCATTGGCAGCACGTGAACCGTAGATAGAGGCAGAGGCAGCATCCTTCAGCACCTGCATCGTTTCAATATCGGAAGAGTTCAGACTGTTCAGCGATCCACTGAAGGGGATACCGTCCACGATGTACAGAGGCGTCGTGCTCGAACCACCCATGGAGCCGATACCACGGATATGGACATCAGCCTCGCCCGAAGGTGAACCGTTGGAGGTGATGGTCATGCCAGGCACCTTACCCTGCAGGGATGCCATGGGATCGGGGTTGCTCGACTTGAAATCCTTTGTCTCCACAACGCCCACGGAACCGGTCAGGTCGGCCTTACGCTGCACCTGGTAACCGGTCACCACCACTTCCTGAAGCATCTCGGCATCGTCTTTCAGTGTCACCTGCATTCCATTCTGGGCAGGCAGTTCCACTGTCTGGTAGCCAATGTAAGAGATGGTGAGGATGGCACCCTCACTGACTTTAATTGTGAAGTTTCCGTCAAAATCGGTAATGGTACCGTTCGACGTACCTTTCACCATCACGGTGGCACCGATCACTCCTTCGCCGGAAGGGTCAACGACACTACCTGTGATTTCCTGCTGTTGCGCGTACATTATAGTACATACAGCCATGAGCATCATGCTCAAAAGGAATCGTTTTAGTTTTTCCATTCTTTGATGATTTGATTATGGTTAGTACTCTACATAAGTTTTATGTCGCAAAGGTAGTGTGCATTCTGCGTACGGGATTGAAAATATCGTTCAAACGCTGCAAAATTTGATACATGAAACATTTTTTGTAGCAAATGAACGATAATTTATAAAAGGAGAAAAAGGGAACACTTACCTTTGCAACAGATTCAGTTAAATACTTCGAAAAAGGTTATTATTTAGGTATTATTAGTGTTTTTGCAATGCGAACGGATTGTTTCAGGTTTAAGAGGCTGTGTCGGAATTAAGTTTTAGTCGCCCATGGCGAGAGAGAAAAAAACTCAATTTCAACACAGCTTCATTATTTTTATTAAAGTTGTCCTGCTTCCACCTGTAACACGATTCTTTCCGTAAGGCGGTCGATACCCTCCGGCTCGTATTTCTTCGTCAGACTGGCACCGTAGAGCCAGGCAAAGGTCTGCCACACGCCAGCACGTACAGGACCGAGGAAGGCATTGATCAGCTCGTAGCCCGAGCTGTTACATTCGCGATACACCAGTTTGATGAGCAGTTTTCCTTGGGAGTACGACAGTTTCTTCATCCTCGGCGTATAGGTTTTCTTGATATCCTCCTCCACCAGTTTCATGTGTGCGTCGCGCGCTTTCTTGTCGGGCAGTGTCTGCAGGTAGTCGCCCGTCTCGATGATGATGCGGTTCACCTCCTTGGCAATGGGCAGCACCTTCTTCACGTTATACACCAGTCGGTTGTAGGCTTGTCGTTGTTTCTCGTTCTTGAACACGGGTTGCGGATACACATACACGTTGTTCATCTCGATATACTGGATGCTGTCACCGCCGTGCATCACCTTGCTCACCTTGATCATCGGCACGAACGTGGGGTTGTCCATATCCACGGGACGGTCCTCAGGGTTCACCTGTCCCTTACCGGAAGACTGTGCCCATAACGGGCATCCTACTCCCAGCATCACGACCCATACTATGATTACCATCCACTGTTTCATCGCTGCAAAGATACGATTAAGTGAGCAAAAAGCCAAATTTATTTGAGCTTTTTCGAGCGTGAGTATCTTCGACGAAGTCAAAGATACGATTAAGTGAGAGAATTACAAAATAATATTTGTATTTTTGCTTATTTATTCGTACCTTTGTCGATTGAAAAGTGGTGGGATGAGAAGATAAGACTACAATCACCTGCCCTTTCACTATGTCAAACTTAAATCATTTAACTATGAAAAAGTCATTGTTGTGGACATTTGTCCTAATCCTTTTCCCTTGTCAATTCCTTCCCGCACAAACCTGGGAGAGTTATTACCACCAGTTGTATGACCATGATGAGATAGAGATGGCGCAATGGGAAGAGATGAGTGAGCTGCTGTGTGATCTCGAGCAACACCCCTTTAACCTGAACACTGCCACCCCGGAACAACTATCCCAACTGCCTTTTCTTACCGATGAAGAAATTGAAGAGATTTGTGCCTATCTTTATCATTATTCACCGATGAAGAGTTTTGGCGAGTTGGCAATGATCGAGTCACTCCCTGCCATCAAACGCCAGCTACTGCAGTGTTTCGTCTTCTTGGGTGAGGAAGAAAAGACAAAACAGTCAGACGGTAAGGGGCATCATGAGGTAATGCTCACGCTCAAGGCACCCCTTTATGAACGGAAAGGTGACCGCAACGGCTATTTAGGTGAACGATACCGTCATCAGATACGTTATGCGTTTCGCCAAGGTGACTGTTGGCGTGCAGGACTGATTGGCGCACAGGATTCGGGTGAGCCTTTCTTCCGCAACGGGAATACGATGGGCTATGATTTCTATTCTTTTTACCTGATGTGTAATCATGTAGGAATAGTGAAAACCTTGATGGCCGGCAAATACCGCATGAGTATGGGCATGGGACTGATGATGAACAGTGACTTCCTATTGGGGAAGTCGGCAGCACTGACCTCTCTGGGCAGACAGCGTCAAATCCTACGTCCCCACTCTTCCACTTCCTCTGCACATTATCTACAGGGTTTAGCAGCAACCCTACAGCTGTCAAGGTTCCTACAGGTCACCCCCTTCTTGTCCTACCGTCCTATGGATGGTACCTTAAACAGTGACTCACTCAGTATCTCATCCCTTGTGGAAGGAGGTTACCATCGCACTGTCAATGAACTGAAAAAGAAGAACAATACCTTTCTGACTACAGCGGGGACTACAGTGGGCTACAGGAACGGTGCATGGCATGCGGCTATGAACCTGGTCTATTCCCATCTCAGCCGACCCCTGAAACCCAATACGAAGATACTCTACCGTTACTACTATCCTCAAGGACGAGATTTCCTGAATATGGGCATCGATTATGGCTATATCCATCATCGACTGTCCTTCCATGGGGAGACAGCCATCGACCGCAAAGGAGCTCTTGCTACCTTAAATACAGCCAACATACACATGTCATCGGAACTCAGCTTGATGGTACTGCAACGTTTCTACGGCATGCGATATACGGCATTGCAGGCACAAGCATTCAGTGAGGGCGGTCATGTGCAAAACGAGAGCGGCCTGTATGTAGGAGCGCATTGGCAGCCATCCCGTAAACTCTTTGCTTCCGCCTATGCCGACATCGCCTATTTTGCATGGCCAAGGTATCAGGCTTCAGCCTCATCGTATCATCAGGACTACCTGCTCAGTTTTTCTTACCTCTCAGGCAGCTGGACGTTCTCTGCACGCTACCGTCTGCATATCAAAGAAAAGGACAACGAACAGAAATCGGCACTCTGCTCCCAACAGGAGCATCGCGGAAGGGTGTCGGTGAGTTTTGATGGCACCATCCTCTCCACCAAGACACAAGCCGACATCGCTTGTGTACAGAATGAGAAAAGCAGCAGGGGATGGACGGTGAGTCAGTTGATCAGCTGGCGAATGAATAAGATGTTTCAGGCTCATCTCGCCGCAGCCTATTTCCATACGGATGATTATGACAGCAGAATGTATCTCTATGAGCGCGGCATGCTATACAGTTTCTCGTTTCCCGTGGTCTATGGGAAAGGTATCCGCTACTCGTTGCTGCTGAAAGCTCAGTTGTCGGAAAAACTCATGATTCATACGCGAATAGCTGTGACCGACTATTTCGACAGATCCGTCATCGGCAGCGGTTACCAACAGGTAAATGGCTCCTCGATGACGGATCTCGAATTCCAACTCAGATGGAAGCTATAGTTTATCTTTTCCTCAGGTCCTCACTGGTAGCCTGCAGGATGGCCTTACCCGTTTCGATGGCCTTGCCCTCCTTTCCTGCGATCATCTTCTTACTGTTCAGGCTATAGGCGTTGAAGCCGGTGGCATCGAAGGTGGCGAAGCCCTCTGTCCAGTTGTTCATGGCAAACTGCCGCTGGTAGGTCTTGCTCAGGATGTCACGGCTGAAGGCGAAGTCATCATGAGGGAGTCCCATCTGTCCGAAGAGTGTGGCGGCGAGATCCGTCTGGTTACACACCATGCCGATGCGCTTCGCCTGTGCCACGGCGCCACCCGTCCAGATCATCGGGATGCGGTTACGCATGGCCTTGGTCTGGTCGATATCCTGATACTGGATGCTATGGTCGGGCAGGATCACCACGAGGGTGTTCTCCCACGCGGGAGTCCTCTTCAGCTTGTTGATGAAGTCACCCAGACAGATGTCGAGGAAATAGAACGCGTTCTGGATCTTGTCATCGAATTTCTTCTTCATGGGCACATCCCACGGCTCATGACTGCTCAGGGTGAGCATGGTGGTGAACCACGGCTTCCCTGTATCGTTCTGCTGTTTCACGAGGTCGAGCAGACGTCCGAACACCACCCAGTCGTTCACGCCCCATTTGGAGTCACCGCGTTCCTCCTTGGAGAAGTCATCCTCGCTGATGATCTTCTCGAAGCCCGTACTGGTGAGATAGCCGCGCGCATTGGTGAAGTTCGCATCACCCCCATAGAGGAAGGTGGTAGCATAGCCCTTGCCCTTCAGGGTTCGTGCGATGGAGGGGAGCGTCTCGCATTTCTGTGCCATCTTCATCACCGACTGATGGGGGAAGGCAGGATAGCCGCTGAGGATGCTCACCATGCCGCGGTCGGTGCGCCAGCTGTTGGCGATGCAGTTGGTGAAATACACCCCCTCGGCGGACAGCTTCGTGAGGTTGGGTGTGACATGGCCGTTCCCGTTGGCCTCGGTGAAGATGCTGCCGCAGCCCTCCATGATTACCAGCAGGATATTCGGGTTCTTGGTGGTAAGCAGGACATCGGGGTTCTCGCTGCGTGTATCGAAGATTCCCTCCAGGAGCTTCTTGCACTCCTTCTCGCTGAAGAACTCGTATTCGTGCTTCTCCTCCTTCACCGTGGCCGTCTTACCGAAAGACGAGAGGAAGCTGAACAGCGGGTTCACGGCGGAATGGTTCAGGAACTGGTTCTGCGAGAAATACACCTGTCCGACATTACTCGTTGACACACTGGTGCCCCCGCGCATGCCGATGACGAACAAAGGAATGAGCAGGAGTCCCACCACGGTGGCGATGAGTCGTGTTCCCGCCATCTTGACAGGGGAGATATGGAACAAGCCCCTCTGGGTGGAGCGGCCACCGGAGTAGCCGATCTGCCGGATGCTCCGCCGGCGTTCCCTTTCCACGGGGGTGAGCAGCACCATGATCTTATAGAGGATCCAGGCCACGAGTACGATCACCAGGATCCGTACCAGGAGATACCAGAACGACACGCTGGCAAAGGCCTCCTTCGGTGTGCTCAGATAGGGCAGCACGGAGGCATCGAGCTTGAAGCCCCAGAACTCGTACAGGCTGGTATCGGCCACAAAGGCGAGGGCGAGCAGGAAAGCCACCAGGACATAGTATCCCTTGAGCAGCTGTCGCAGTCCGTTCCAGCGCCACAGCCATACAGACAGGAGGGTGACGAGGAAAGGCACCACGATGAGATACAACGCCGTGGAGAGGTCGAGGGTGATGCCATGGCTCATGACCTGCATCACCTCATGGGCGGTAAACGGATGGTTTGCATGGTTGTACAGCATGAATACCGGCTTTGCCAGGATCAGTGCCAACACCATAAAGAGATAGATTCTTACCAGATAAAATACTCTTTCCTTCATATTCTTTCAACTCCTAACTATGAACGATGAACTAAGACCTACTCCAGCAGTCTTCGGGCGAAATACCTCACGGGATACCATACGGCGAGGAAACCCACGAGAAGCACGGTGAAGAAGATCAGGATAATATCCGTAGGATGCACACTCACAGGATAGGCATCCACGACGAACGAACCGCTCGACTGTCCGAGGCTCACCACCCCGAATGTTTGCTGTATCCAGCAGAGGAGCAGTCCGATGAGGATACCGATGACGGCTCCCAATGCTGAGATCATGCGCCCCTCAAAGAGGAAGATCCGGATAATCTGCTTGTCGCTGGCCCCGAGGTTGCGCAGCGTCACCACATCGTCTTTCTTGTCGATGATGAGCATGGAGAGAGAGCCGATGATATTGAAGCAGGCCACCACGAGGATGAACGTGAGGAAGATATAGGCGATGAACTTCTCCACCTCCATGATACGGAAGGTATCGGCCTGCTGCTCGTATCGGTCTTCCACCTTATATTTATCCTTGGCGATCTGCCGCATCTGCTTCTTCACCTTGTCGAGGTCGCTACCCGCCTTCAGTCGCAGCTCCAGCGAAGAGAGCATGCCCTCCTGCCAGAACAGGTTACGTGCGAAGCTGATGGGCACGAGGATATAGTTCTTGTCGTATTTCGCCTGCTTCACCGAGAAGATGACGCCAGGGGAGAGCAGGGAGTCTTCCACGAAAGCCTCTTCGGGAGCAGTCATATCAAGCTGTCCTTCCCGCTTCGGCGCATAGATCTTCAGGTAGTCCTTCCACCGTGCTCCCGTTCCTAACTGTGCCGCCAGCCGGAGTCCCAACACCCCATATTGCAGGTTTGCCGCCTGAAGCTCGAATTCTCCGTCACCATAAAGGATCTCGGTGATATGGGTGAGCTCGGCAAAGTTGTTGTCCACACCCTTTACCACCACCATGGCCTGACGCCCTTCATAGACAGCCAGCGCATTGTCCTCCATGCTCTCCGTGGCCACATCCACCGCAGGCAGTTTGCGTATCTCGGTGAGGATCGGATCATCGGCAGGGGCTGTCTTCCCCTTTGCCGGTGTAATCTTCAGCTGGGGATCAAAGGACGTAAAGAACGTGGCCACCATGTCGTGGAATCCGTTGAATACGCTCAGTGTCACCACCAAGGCCATGGTAGCCACGGCCACACCGATCACGCTGATCCCACTGATCAGGTTGATGGCATGCGTGCTCTTCTTGGAGAAGAGGTAGCGCTTGGCGATGTAGAAGGGGAAGGACATTTTGGATGAGGGATGAGGGATTAAAGATGAGGGATTAAAGATGAAGGATGAGGGATGAGGGATGAGGGGGGAGGGGTGTTATTTCTTCAGGAGCTCATCGATGTGCTCAATGTAATCGAGCGAGTCGTCGATGAAGAAGCGCAGCTCGGGGATGATGCGCAGCTGGTTGCGCACCCTTGTACCCAGTTCGTAACGGATGGTCTTTTCGTTCTTCTGGATATTCTGCATCAGCTCCTCACCTCTCTCACTGGGGAAGATGCTCAGGTAAGCGGTACACACACTTAAGTCGGGTGAAATCTTCACACGGGTCACACTCACCATCACCCCACGCATCATTCTTGTCTGACTCTGAAAAATCAGGCTCAGCTCCTTTTGGAGCAGTCGGGATATTCTATTCTGTCTTGTTTCTTGCATCGTTCAATTTCTTTTTTGATTGCAAAAGTAATGAAAAACGCGCAATAATCCGCAAATATTTTAAATAAAATTGTATATTTGCAGCATGATTACAGGACATGGAGACGATATTTACGAATATGAAGGGGTAATCAGGCACAATTTCAGCTCTAATCTGTGCACCACTATCCGGATGGAAGGACTGAAGGAATACCTGTCGGCATCGATGGATGTCATCGATCACTATCCGCCGGCAGCAGCCACCGCACTGGAACGAGAGCTGAGCATCCTCCTCAGGAACCGTCAGGGGGAGACACTGGTCACCAGCGGAGCCACCGAGGCTATCTATCTCATTGCGCAGGCCACAGGAGCAGGATGCCGTTCATCCGTGCTCATACCCACCTTCAGTGAATATGCCGATGCCTGCAGGCTGCACGGTCATCAGGTAACCTATCTCCATTCTCTCGATGAGGTCACCGATGAGATGAATGTGGTATGGCTCTGCAACCCCAACAACCCCACCGGACAAGTGCTGGCGAAGGAACAGCTGGTGAGGGCTGCCTTTGACCATCCCCATACGGTATTCATCATCGACCAGAGTTACGCGTTCTTCTGCCGGGAAGAGCTGCTGCAGTCGCGGGAGGCAGCCCATTTAGGGAATGTCATCCTGCTGCATTCGATGACAAAGAAATACGGCATACCAGGTTTGCGCTTAGGCTATGTCACGGGGCCGCAGTCACTCATCGACACCCTCCGCGACCACCGGATGCCCTGGAGCGTGAACGCCCTGGCCTTGGTGGCCTGCCGCTATCTTCTGGAGCATCATGGTGATTTCCATTTCGACAGGGATGGCTATTTGCAAGAGGCACAGCGGCTCCGTGACCAACTGAACCGCATCCGTCACATAGAGGCATTGCCCACACAGACCCACTTCATGCTGGTGAGGATGGCAGAAGCCGACAGTCTGGAGATGAAACGCCGGTTGGTGGACAGTTATGGTATCCTGGTGCGCTCGGCACATAACTTCGCTGGACTCGACCGTCATTATATCCGCGTGGCCGCACAGACTCCCGAGGAGAACGATCTGCTGGTAAAGGCCCTGGATGCCCTTCTCAACCCTAAAACGACCCGCCATGACGAATAGTGCACTGCTCATCGGATGGCTGATGGATAAGGTCATGGGCGATCCCTTGTGGCTTCCCCATCCAGTGGTCTATTTCGGGAAAGCCATTGCCGGAGGGGAGCATCGGCTGAACCAAGGGGTGCACCGAAGGATGAAAGGAGGAGTGCTTGCCGTTTCCCTGATCCTTCTCACCTTTTTCCTTACCTGGCTCATCATCGGTGACGCCGGCTTCCTGGGGACATGGATGGCGTCGGATCATCCTGTCGTGACCGTCGTCCGTTTCATCCTCTCCTGTCTGCTCATCTTCTTCTGTCTCGCTGGTACCACCTTGATCAAAGAGGTGCGTAGGGTGTTCGAAGCCTTAGACCGGTCGTTGGAGGAGGGTAGGAGACAGGTGGCACGCATCGTAGGACGTGACACCTCACAGCTGGATGCACAGGAGATTCGTCAGGCTGCCTTGGAGACTTTGGCGGAGAACCTCTCCGACGGGGTGATAGCTCCGCTGTTCTGGTACCTGCTTTTAGGAGTTCCCGGTATGATGACCTATAAGATGATCAACACCCTCGACTCCATGATCGGCTACCGTACAGAACGCTATCGGGAGTTCGGTACCGTGGCGGCACGTATCGATGACGTGGCCAACTATGTCCCTGCCCGCCTCACCGCCCTGCTGATGATCCTCGTGACAGGAAAGCCGCAGCTCCTGACATTCGTTTGGAAATACGGAAGGATGCATGCCTCACCCAACAGCGGCTATCCCGAGAGTGCCCTGGCAGGGATCCTCAACTGTCAGTTCGGCGGTACCCATACCTATTTCGGGGAAGTCATCGAGAAACCGTATATCGGTAACCATTCCCGTGAGCTGAACACCCATGATATGCGCCTTGCCTGTCGTGTAAACCTCTGGAGTGAGATCATCATGGTAGTGTTGGTCTTTGCGATTATTAATTTATTATAAAAATACAATGGAATAGTACACCAAACCAGTGTAGTTAACGTAATAAGGACAAACAATAACGGAAATGCTATCTACAGAAGAGAAGAACGCGATCATCGCACTGATCCACCAGCAAGTAGTACCTGCCATCGGATGTACAGAGCCCATGGCAGTGGCTTTATGTGTAGCAAAGGCAACAGCCTTGCTGGGTAGCAGACCAGAACAGATCAATATCCGCCTCAGTGCCAATATCCTGAAAAATGCCATGGGCGTGGGGATTCCCGGTACTGGAATGATCGGACTGCCCATTGCCGTTGCACTGGGGGCTTTGATCGGAAGACCAGAGCTGGAACTGGAGGTGCTGCGTGACTGTAACCGTGAGGCCGTGGAAGAAGGCAAACGGTTCATTGCCGAGAACCGCATGGATATCAAGCTTGAAGAGAACGATCCCGATAAGCTCTATATCAATGTGGTTTGTCAGGCTGGCGGTCATGAGGCAGAGGCACGTATCAAAACGCATCACACCCATTTCGTCTATCTGGCAAAGGACGGACAGGAGGTGAAGGGTGACAGGAGCATTCCTGAGATTCCCTTAGCACAAGGAGATGCCACCTTAGGACATTCCACAGAGGAACAGGAGCCGGAACTGACACTCCATAAAGTGTATGAGTTTGCCACGCAGACCGATGTGGAGGAGCTGCGTTTTATCTTGGAGGCCAAAAGACTGAACGCCGAGGCAGCAGCCAGCGGACTCCGTGAGAACTACGGTCATCAGTTAGGAAAGACGATGTGCTCTCCCTTGGGGCGCGGCATCATGGGTGACAGCATCTTCTCGAAGGTGCTCAGTGTCACCAGCTGTGCCTGCGATGCCCGTATGGCAGGGGCGATGATTCCCGTGATGAGCAACAGCGGTAGCGGAAACCAAGGCATCTGCGCCACCATGCCTGTGGTGGTGTTCGCCGAGGAGAACCACAATACTGAAGAGGAGCTCATCCGTGCCTTGATCATCAGTAATCTCACCGCCATCTATATCAAGCAGACACTGGGATCGCTCAGTGCTTTGTGTGGCTGTGTGGTGGCAAGCACGGGCAGCAGCTGCGGCATCACCTACCTGATGGGGGGAAGCTTCGAGCAGATCAGCTATTCCGTCAAGAACATGATAGCGAACCTCACGGGAATGATCTGCGACGGTGCCAAGCCGTCGTGTGCCCTGAAACTCACTACGGGTGTGAGTACCGCGGTGATGAGTGCCATGCTTGCCATACAGCATAAATATGTCACCTCCGCAGAGGGCATCATCGAGGATGATGTCGATAAGAGCATCCGTAACCTCACGGCCATCGGCAGTAGGGGCATGGACGAGACAGACCGTTTCGTGCTCGACATTATGACACATAAGTAAAATTGAAGAATTGAAGAATTGAAGAGTTGAAGAATTGAAGAGTTGAAGAATTGAAAAGATAAGGATATGAGAAGAACGATTAAAACGACCATGCTCATGCTGATGCTCACGGTGTTTGCCGTGGCAGCACAGGCACAGATGCAAGATCCCGTGCATTTCACGGTAAGTCAGAAACAGGTATCTCCCACAGAGGTCGATGTGATCTTCACGGGTAAGATCGATGCCGGATGGCATGTGTATTCCACCGGACTACCCGCCGACGGTCCTATCTCCGCATCCATGAACACCGACCTGGTGGAAGGTGCAAAGGCTGATGGGAAGCTGAAGGCCCAAGGGAAGGAGATCAGCAGCTTCGATAAGCTGTTTGACATGAATCTGCGCTACTTCGAGCATAACGTGACTTTCGTGCAGCGGTTCAAGATTACGGACAAGACCTATCATATCAAGGGATTCCTGGAGTATGGTGCCTGCAACGACCAGAGCTGTCTGCCTCCCACACAGGTGGAGTTCGACTTCAAGGGTGAGGGCCCGAAAGATGCTCCTGAGACTACTCAGGACGAAAAAAAAAATGAAGTGACTGATGCGGAGGATGCCGCCACAGCTGCACTCCTCACTGCCAATGCCGACTCCCTGAAAGTCAATAGCGACAGTCTTGCCGCCGCTGCCGTCGTTCCCCTCGATTCCACCGAGGTGAACAGCTTATGGAAACCGGTGATCAAGGAACTGCAGGCCTTCAATGGTGACAGCAGTCAGGACCGTTCCTGGCTGTATATTTTCCTGATGGGCTTCGTGGGAGGATTAGTGGCTCTGTTCACCCCTTGCGTATGGCCTATCATCCCCATGACGGTGAGCTTCTTCCTGAAAAGGGCGAAAGACGATAAGAAGAAAGGGATCAAGGATGCCATCACCTATGGCATCTCCATCGTGGTGATCTACCTCGCACTGGGTCTGGCCATCACCGCCATCTTCGGTGCCAGTGCCCTGAACGCCCTTTCCACGAATGCCATCTTTAACATCTTCTTCTGTCTGCTGCTCGTGGTGTTCGCACTCAGCTTCTTCGGCTGGTTCGAACTCACCCTGCCCTCCTCATGGACGAATAAGGTGGATAGCAAGGCCAGCAGCACCAGCGGACTCCTCTCTATCTTCCTCATGGCCTTCACCCTCTCATTGGTGAGCTTCTCCTGTACAGGACCCATCATCGGCTTCCTGCTCGTGGAGCTGACGACCAGCGGCAGTATCATGGGACCCGCCATCGGAATGTTCGGTTTCGCCCTCGCCCTGGCATTGCCCTTCACGCTCTTTGCCATGTTCCCCACATGGCTGAAGAAAGCACCGAAGTCGGGAGGATGGATGAATACCATCAAGGTGACCTTGGGATTCATCGAGCTTGCCTTCGCCCTGAAGTTCTTCTCCGTGGCCGACCTTGCCTACGGATGGCGCCTTCTCGACCGTGAGGTGTTCCTCTGTCTGTGGATCGTCATCTTCGGTGCCATGGGCCTCTACCTCATCGGAAAGCTGAAGTTCCAGAGCGACTGGGAAGGAGGCGAGATGGATAAGCCCATGCCTGTGGTATGTATCATGCTCGGACTGGTATCCATCGCCTTCGCCATCTATATGGTGCCCGGCTTATGGGGAGCACCGTGTAAGGCCGTCAGTGCCTTCGCACCTCCTATGAGCACCCAGGACTTCAACCTCTACAAAGCCAACGAGGTAAGGGCGAAGTTCCTGAACTATGAGGAAGGCATGGCTGCCGCCAAGGCACAAGGGAAGCCTGTTCTCATCGATTTCACCGGCTTTGGCTGTGTGAACTGTCGGAAGATGGAGGCCGCCGTATGGACGGATCCTGCTGTGGCTAACCTCCTGAATGATGACTATATCCTGATCTCCCTCTTCGTGGATGACAAGACACCGCTGCCAGAGCAGATGGAAGTGACAGAGGAGAACGGACAGAAACGTACGCTGCGCACCGTAGGTGACAAATGGAGCTATCTGCAACGCTCGAAGTTCGGTGCCAATGCACAGCCGTTCTATGTCGCTCTCGACAACGAGGGCAATCCCCTCACGGGCTCTGCCGTCTATGATGAGGACATCGCCAAATATGTTGACTTCCTCAAGGCTGGTCTGAATAACTATCAAGCTTCTTCAGGAAATAATCCTTGAAGTCGTTCCAGTGGTAGTATGGGGCCATGTCCGTAGCGATGGGCAGCGTGGCCTCATTCTCGTTGAGCAGTACCTTGAAGATGACATCACTGCCGAAGGATTTGCGGTAGAAGATGAACTGGATGTTCGCACCCATGGGGAAGATACGGTAGTTATACCACCCGTTTGCCACCAATTGCTCCAAGTCATCCGTCTGTTCACCATAGCCGTTGAGGTTCAGCAGACAGGTGAGTGGCATCACCATGGTCTCATGTCCGAAGCGGAGGGTGGCACCCGGACGCTCCAATGCTATACAGCTGTCAGCCTGATGGATGATATTCCGCAGGAGGTTACGTTGTGAGAAAGGCTGTGTTCCTCCGTTATAGCTGCAGTTGGCATAGGTGAGATACCACCACACATTGTTTTTCTCCCAGTTCTGATAGATCTCTTCCGGAGTGAAGAGGTCATAGAGGGTGATCTCCTTCCGGAGTTCAGAACTCTGCAGGTTACTGGCGAGTTTAAAGAGTGTGTTACAGAGTTTCTCACCGTCAACATCATAGTGGATGTAATCGGGATCATTGAAGAGCGTACTGAGGAGTCGCTGGTGGGTAGGACGCCGGTCGCAGAACTCCTGGAAGAGCACCTTGGAGCGTTGTGGCAGTTTCTTGTCGTACAACGGTTTGTCCTGTTGGTTCATGAAATACATATCATGTTCACTGGCATCATGGGTGATGCGCAGCTTGGGATTCCTGATCAGGAACTGGTGGAGTTCATTTTCCATGGAGAGGATGCAGCGGATGACAATAGTACTCTTGGCATCGATGCACACATCACCTTTGAACACCTCGGGAAAGCGTTCGTACATCCGCGCCGCGATCTGCTGATGCTGCTCGGCACCCAACTGAGTGAGTTCCCCGTCACGTTTCTCTGCTTCGTCACGGATCATGATGAGACGGCGCAGCACATCCTTTCCCAACACTGTGAGCTTCCCTGCCTGGTCGGCTTCCTCCATCACCTTCACGGGCGTATAGTAGTCATCGGTACCAATGAGGTAACGGGAGCCATGTCTTCCGTAATGACTGATGTAGAATGGCTTATAGCCCTTGGGGGCCTTGGTGAGTTCTTTTGAAGGACCGGGATAGGCGAGGTAGTTACTGGCAGAGAGGCAAGGGTTCTGTGCGATCTCCTCCTTGGCTGTCTGTGCGTTCATGACAAGGACACTGCTTGTCATCAGCAAAGTGACGAAAAATTTTCTCATATTGATTGCGGAATAGTTTTGTTGTCTTCTTGATAAATGATGCCACAAAGGTAACAATAATATTCCGCAATGCAAAGAAAAATAATTAAAAATCATGAAGAACACGAGGAAGAACATAGCGATGGAGATGAGCATGAAGGTGAAGTAGTAATCGCATTTGTGTAAATTCTGCGGATAATGTGAAATCAAACATATTTGGGTTATTCTAATTCCGATGCTGGTGACGGATTCTCCTGATCGCGCATTGTCGGGCGCAACCTGCTATATGATTGCAAAAAAACGCGAAAATGTTGGCTGTTTCAAAAAAATTATATACATTTGCACCATCATCTATTTGGATTGCTAACTATCGACCAATCAGTTAATAACAACGACTAAAAAGATAAAGCTTATGAAACCGAAAACTATACTCCGAAGAATGGCCGTCCTGGTGGCAACCTTGATGTGTGCCCTTGGCGCCAATGCCCAAGAGGCCTATGCCTGCTACACGTCTGAGAACAAGACGCTCACGTTCTACTGCGACAACAACAGACGCTCACGCACGGGCACTACCTATGACTTGAACACCGGCGAGAACCACCCCGGTTGGAAAACCGATGGCACCAATAAAAATGTGACCAGGGTGGTCTTTAACTTTTCGTTCGCCGCAGCCCGTCCCACAACCACCTACGGATGGTTCAATGAAATGACAAATCTTCAATCTATCACGGGATTAAACTACCTGAACACCAGCGAGGTGACCAATATGGATTGGATGTTTGCTTTCTGTAATGAATTATCGAGCATAGACTTGAGCCACTTCAACACGGCCAAGGTGACAAGCATGAACAGCATGTTCGCCGCCTGCCAGTTTTTGACGAGCCTTGATTTGAGCAGTTTCAACACGTCCAAGGTGACCAACATGTACCAGTTGTTTAGTGGTGACTGGAATCTGGAGACCATCTATGTGGGCGATGGCTGGAGCACGGCTGCCGTGACATTTTCCGAAGTAATGTTCCATGATTGCGTCAGTCTGGTGGGCGGCCAGGGCACGGCCTACAGCTCATCTAACCCGACGGACGCGACATATGCCCACATCGATGGCGGCCCGAGCAACCCGGGATACTTCACCGAGAAGGTGCCCGAGGCCTATGCCTGCTACACGTCTGAGAACAAGACATTGACGTTCTACTACGACACCCAGCGCGATTCCCGCCCAGGCACGGCCTATGACTTGAACACGGGCACCGACAAGCCCGGCTGGTCAATAGACAAAGACGGCACCTATAAAAATGTGACCAAGGTTGTCTTTGACTCCTCGTTCGCTGATGCCCGCCCGACGACGACCTACGATTGGTTCTATAACATGGAGAACCTTGAATCCATCACGGGTATGGAGTACCTGAACACCAGCGAGGTGACCAATATGGGTTGGATGTTCCATAGATGCATAAGTTTGGCGAGCGTAGATGTGAGCCACTTCAACACGTCCAAGGTGACCAGCATGCAATCCATGTTCGCTGACTGCTTAATGCTGAAAAGTCTTGACTTGAGCAGTTTCAACACGGCCAAGGTGACCAACATGGGTAACATGTTCAATACCTGCACTCATCTACGGACCATCTATGTGGGCGATGGCTGGAGCACGGCTGCCTTGAAATCATCCATTAATATGTTCAATCATTGCATCTTCCTGAAGGGCGGTCAGAGCACGGCCTACAGCTCATCCAATCCGACGGACGCGACATATGCGCACATCGACGGTGGCACGAACAACCCGGGATACCTCACCGATGGAGCTACGCGTGAGGTCTATGCCTGCTACACACCGTCGAACACGACGCTGACATTCTACTACGACACCCAGCGCAACAGCCGCGAGGGCACGAAATATAACCTGAACACGGGCAAAACCGATACTGATTGGGACACCGACGGCACCAATGCCAGCGTGACCCAGGTGGTCTTTAACTCTTCGTTCGCTAGTGCCCGCCCGACGACAACCTACGATTGGTTCTATTTCATGAAGAACCTTGAATCCATCACGGGTATGGAGTATCTGAACACCAGCGAGGTGACCGATATGACTCATATGTTCGAAAGCTGTATAAAATTGACGAACATTGATGTGAGCCACTTCAATACGTCCAAGGTGACAGGCATGTCCAAATTGTTCGACGGCTGTAGTAGCTTGACGAGCCTCGACCTGAGCAGTTTCAACACGTCCAAGGTGGCCTATATGAATTTGATGTTCTCTGGATGCACCAAATTGCACACCATCTATGTGGGCGATGGCTGGAGTACGGCAGCAGTGATACAATCCAATGATATGTTCGACGGCTGCACCAGCCTGGTGGGCGGTCACGGCACGACCTATGATGCCAACCACATTGACAAGGCTTATGCCCACATCGACGGTGGCACGAGCAACCCGGGCTACTTCACAGATGTAGTCACAGGCATCGCCACCCACATCGAAGCGGTTCCCGCCAAAGCAACCACTGTGAAGGGCATCTACACCCTCGACGGTCGCAAGCTGAACGAGCTGCCCACCCAAAAGGGCATCTACATCATTGATGGCCGCCGGGTGGTGATTCAGTGAGTCGGAAGGCCATAGATTCAGTTGTTCAGTGCTGACTGGTTGATCCATACTGCAATGGTCTTGGCCCTTACATAGTTCTCACTGAGGTACATCCATCCCCCGAAGGGATTCTTCGTGCCCCAGGAGTTCTTGCAGATGAAATAGCGGCTGCCCTTCTCTGTCCGTGCCATACCGATGATCTCCATACAGTGGTCATCGGTGGTAAGGCGCCGCTCGAAGTCCTGCTGCCGTCGTTCCTGTGTCACCCGCTGCTGCTCGTCCTCTATCTTCGCGATGCCTTTTTGGAACGAGAACTTCTTCTCACTGATGTCTCCCTCCCAGCATACGGCATGTCCTGTACGCAAGGCATGCTCGATGTGCTGCATCAGGGTGTCGAGGGGTACATTCAGGAACTCGTCATTCATCCTGTTATCCACCGACTCCAGAACGAAACGGCTGCCGAAGGGGTGATGGGTGAAACTGGTCAGCGCCTCGTATTCCCCTTCGCGATACACGCTATGGGCAAACTCCAGGGTGGTATATTCGGCTCCCAGCATAAAGACATAGCGTGGCACCGTGGGCAGGTGTTCATCCAGGAGATTTCCCAGCTGCTCACGCATGGATGACAGTCCTTTCTGCTGTGCGATGCTGGCAGTGGCCGTCTGTTCCGCTTTCCGTGCCAATACGCGGATATTCACCTCATCGCGGTGGAAAGCATCATAGTGGGTGATGCCATAGCGGTTCAGCAGGTGGAGGGTCATCGAGGCCATTCCGCGCATCCCGATCTTCTCTTTCCCTCCTGAGAGGAAGAAGCGGTCGGTTTGTTCCTCCAGGAATCTCCTGCCAAGATACAGGGGGGAGAGGTTCACCGAGTCACCCTCCATCAGGTGGTCGCTCTCGATGGTAGCGAGCATCGCGTAGGCCCAGCACAGATCACTCATCCCCTGGTTCTTCACGGGGGTGGTCTTCACCAGACATTCCGTTTGCGGTACTTGCATCACCTGTCGCACATGCTCCCCTTCTTTCTTGCAGGATGCCAGGGACAGCAGGGCACAGATACAGAAGATTCCTCTTTTGCTCATGAGATTCATTTTCCAACAACGGTGCAAAGATAACAAAAAACTATATACTTCCGCTGGGAAAAGCTCAAATAAATTTGGCTTTTTGCTCACTTAATCTTTGACTTCGTCGAAGATACTTGCGCTCGGAAATAAAAATAAATTGATTTATTTTGTATTTCTCTCACTTAATCGTATCTTTGCAGGAAAAATTGGCATCTATACTCAAACAAATCAAAAGCAATGAAGAAGAATATCTTACGGAGCACTGTCATGACCGTCATGTTCCTCTGGGTAACCTTATTGGGAGTCCATGCCGAGAACTATCCCTATCGCAGTGACTACCTTTGGGTTACTGTGCCCGATCATGCCGACTGGATCTATCAGACGGGTGAGAAAGCGACCATCGAGGTGCAGTTCTACAAGTACGGCATCCCCCGTGAGGGTACTGTTGTCTATACCGTGGGCAATGATATGCTGCCCGATGACGATAAAGGGACGGTTGCCTTGAAGAACGGACGGGCACTGATACCTATAGGAACGCGCAAGGATCCTGGGTTCCGTGACCTCCGCCTGAAGATCACCCTCGACGGCAAGGAGTACAAGCACCATGTGAAAGTGGGCTTCTCTCCAGAGAAGATCCGTCCTTTCACACAGGAGCCGAAGGATTTCAAGACCTTCTGGGATCAGTGTAAGACAGAGGCGGCCCGTTTCCCCCTCACCTATACGAAGGAGCTGGCTAAGGAGTATTGTACCGACAAGATCGACTGCTATCTGGTACGTCTGCAGTTAGACAGTCGCGGACATGTCATCTACGGTTACTTGTTCTATCCCAAGAACGCGAAGAAAGGCAGCTGTCCTGTGGTGATGTGCCCACCGGGAGCGGGTGTGAAAACCATCAAGGAGCCCCTGCGCCACAAATACTATGCCGAGAACGGCTTCATCCGTTTCGAGATAGAGATCCACGGACTGAACCCCACGATGACCGATGAGCAGTTCAAGGAGATCAGCAATGCCCTGAACAGCGGTGACAACGGTTACTTGGAGAACGGACTCGACAGTCGTGAGAACTACTACATGAAACGGGTCTATCTGGCCTGTGTGCGCAGCATCGATCTCCTTACCTCCTTACCCGAATGGGACGGTAGGAACGTGGCAGTGCAGGGAGGCAGTCAGGGCGGTGCCTTGGCTATCGTCACCGCAGGACTTGATCCCCGCGTCACCCTCTGTGTGGCAAACCACCCTGCATTAAGCGACATGGCGGGATATGCTGAGAAAGGACGTACTGGCGGCTATCCTCACTTCAACAAGATGAACCACATGCTTACCCCCGAGAAGATACAGACCATGGCTTACTACGACGTGGTGAACTTCGCCCGTTATGTGAAAGCCGTATCCTATCTCACCTGGGGATACAACGATGATACCTGTCCACCCACTACCAGCTATGCCGTATGGAACACATTACCAGGGGAGAAAGAGTCACTGATCACCCCCATCAATGAGCACTGGACCAGTGAGGCTACGGAATACGGTCACATGGAATGGATCAAAAAGCATCTGAAGTAAGTGAGGAATAAAATCTTTCCTATTATATCCTTGGTATCCGTGTTTTTTTGTACCTTTGCACCATGATAGAAGAAAAGCTTTCGGATTTTGAAATCATGGCACCCGTAGGCTCGCAGGAAAGTCTGGCGGCAGCCTTGCAGGCAGGAGCCGACTCCATCTACTTCGGTATCGAGAAGCTGAACATGCGGGCCCATTCCGCTTCGACGTTCACCATCAACGATCTGCGGAGCATTGCCCAGACCTGCGAGGAACGGGGCGTCAAGACCTACCTCACGGTGAACACCATTATCTACGGGGAGGATCTGCCACTGATGCGCGAGATCATCGATGCTGCCAAGGAGGCGAAGATCAGCGCTGTCATCGCCTCCGACGTGGCCGTGATGACCTACTGTCGTGAGGTAGGACAAGAGGTGCATCTCAGTACGCAGCTGAATATCTCGAACATCGAGGCCCTGCGTTTCTATGCCCAGTTTGCCGATGTGGTGGTACTGGCACGTGAGTTGAACATGGAACAGGTGGAAGAGATTCACCGTCAGGCGGTGGAACAGCATATCTGCGGTCCCTCCGGACAGCCCATCCGCATTGAGATGTTCTGTCATGGAGCCCTGTGCATGGCCATTTCGGGAAAGTGCTATATGAGTCTGGATGCGGCCAATCGTTCTGCGAACCGTGGTGAGTGCGTGCAGATCTGCCGTCGCTCATATCTCCTCACTGATGCAGAGACAGGACATCAGATCGAGGTGGATAACAAGTACCTGATGAGTCCGAAGGATCTCAAGACCGTGCGTTTCATCGATCGGATGATGAAGGCAGGTGTGCGGGTGTTTAAGATAGAAGGTCGTGCCCGCGGTCCTGAATATGTCTATACCGTGGTGCGCTGTTACAAGGAAGCCATCCAGAGCGTGCTCGACGGTACGTTTACCAATGAGAAGAAGGATGAGTGGGACGAGCGACTGGCACGCGTCTTTAACCGCGGGTTCTGGGACGGCTATTATCAGGGACAGCTCATGGGGGAGTGGAACAAGAACTATGGTTCCAATGCCACGGAGCGGAAGGTATATATCGGCAGGGGTGTGAAATATTTCTCGAAGCTGGGTGTAGCGGAGTTCTCCGTGGAGGCGAACACCTTCAAGGTGGGTGACAAGATGCTCATCACGGGTCCCACCACGGGTGTCATGTATGTCACTGCCGATGAGATCCACGGTGACAACGGTCCTGTGGAGATAGCCCAGCAGGGAACGCGCGTCTCCATAGCCGTCAGTGCTAAGGTGCGCCCCAGTGATAAGCTGTTCCGTCTGGATCCTGCTGAGACTGAATGAATCGTAGAAACCCAATGATTATCAAGCAAATGACAGATATGACCATCAACGATATTCAAGACGAGATTATAGAAGAGTTCTCCAGCTTAGACGACTGGATGGACAAGTACCAGCTGCTGATAGACCTCGGCAACGAACAGGAGCCGCTGGCAGAGCAATACAAGACAGAAAGTAACTTGATTGACGGCTGTCAGAGTAGGGTGTGGCTGCAAGCTGACTACACCGATGGGAAGCTTTTCTTTACGGCAGAGAGCGATGCGCTCATCGTGAAGGGAATCGTGGCCCTGCTCATCCGCGTGCTCAGCGGTCATACGCCCCAGGAGATCCTGGATGCCGATCTCTATTTCATTGAGGAGATCGGACTGAAAGAACACCTGTCACCCACTCGCTCCAATGGTCTGCTGGCCATGGTGAAGCAGATGCGGGCCTATGCTTTGGCGTACAAGGGAAGGAGTGTGGAGTGAGGAGTGTGGATTTATTTCGAGGAGTGTGGAGTGTGGAGTGGAGATTTTGAGGAGTGTGGAGTGAGGAGTGTGGAGTGAGATATGCTTTCAAGTACAAGTGGCTAGATATATGAATACTTTATCTCTGAACTATTCTCACTCCACACTCCTCACTCCACACTCCTCGAAATCCCCCTCCTCAAAAAAAATCACTCCTCGAAATCCCCCTCCTCAAAAAATCCCTCCTCGAAAAAAACCTCCCCAATAAAATCAAATAGATGAGAAAACTAAGGACGATAGAAATTAACCGGCTGTCGGTGGAGGAGTTCAAGGAAGCCGAGAAGCTGCCTTTGGTGGTGGTGCTGGACGATGTGCGGTCGATGTATAACATCGGCAGCGTGTTCCGTACTGCCGATGCCTTCCGTGTGGAAGCTGTCTATCTCTGTGGCATCACTGCCACTCCGCCTCATCCTGAGATCCATAAGACCGCCTTAGGAGGTGAGGACAGTGTTGCCTGGCGTTACTTCCCCACAGCCCTCGAAGCCGTGGAAGACTTGCATCGCAACGGCTACTTCGTCTATGCCGTGGAACAATGCGAAGGGAGTACAAAATTGCAAGAGCTGCTTCGAGGAGAGCGGGCTCTTCCTTCCAAAGATCATTATGCCGTAGTGTTTGGCAATGAGGTGAAGGGTGTTCATCAGGAGGTGGTGGATGCCTGCGATGACTGTCTGGAGATTCCCCAGTTCGGGACGAAGCACTCCATGAATGTATCCGTCACCGCAGGTATCGTCATGTGGGAGTTCCTCCGACAACTACAATACCTATAGTCGTTCTTCACACGCTGACCACCGAGGTGATAGCGGGGAGAGTGATTAAATCCATAGATCAAGTTTGTGCAGAGCCCTTGCACACTTTGTGCAGACGTGTTGCACAACTTGTGCAGAGCCTTTGCACAACTTGTGCAACGCCTCTGCACATTTTTGAAGGATAACGAGTCTGATTCTAAGGAATCGATTTCACTCTTTCACTACCACTTTCTTTCCACCGACAACCACAATACCCTTATAGTCGTTCTTCACGCGCTGGCCACCGAGGTTATAGCGGGGAGAGTCGTCTTCCTTATTGGCATCAACACCTTGCACATCTGTTGCGATGGGGTTGGGAGTGTAAGTGCCAGGGTAATCATAGGTCCAGTTTTCTCCGTCCTTGGAATACATGATATTCCATCCTTTCGATTTTGCCGTGCTGACATGGGCCGTGTTGACGATGTTCCGCTCTTTGGGGTCGCCGAGGTTGATGGCGTAGATCACGTATTTGTCCATTATCCAATTCCAAACGCTTGGCTCATTCACACTTAGTGCAATGATCAGGTTGTTCATCGCCTGTTCTTGAAGGCGGTTGCCGTAGCATTTCACATATTCGAGCCTATTGATGCTCGGCACTGTCAGCGAGGTGAGCCGGTTGTTCTGGCATTCCAAATATATTATATATTCCGATGGGATGTTGAGGGATGTCAGCTTGTTGTTGTTACAGACCAAACGTTCAATGAGCATTCCTGAAAGGTTGAGCGAGGTGAGGGAATTATAGCTACAATCAAATTCTACTAAATGGCCCGTTGGTAAATTGAGAGAATTGATTTGATTATTATTACAATATAGATATCCTAAATAATTGCAATTGGTCAGATTGAGCGAATTGATGGAATTATTTGAACAGTATAATTTTCGTAAATTTGAGTTGTCCTGCAGATTGAGTGAGTTGAGCGAGTTGTTGTTACAATATAAATAATAAAGATTGTCTAACCCGGATACATCGAGCGAGTTGAGCGAGTTATCATTACAATTAAAATCATTAAGATAGATTAACCCGGATACATCGAGCGATGTGAGCGAGTTGTTTTCACAATTCAACACAGTCAATTCTGTACATCCTGACATGTTGAGTGTTTCGAGATGATTATCATTACAAGTTAATTTCCGTAGATTGGATAAACCCGACACATCGAGCGAAGTGAGAGACGTATTTGTAATTGCTATTACTTCCATATTGGGGCATCCAGACACGTTAAGGTTCTGAAGAGAATTAAAATCTTCGATAGTTAAATATTCCAATCGCATGCTATTGCTTACGTCAAGTGTCTCCACTGTTTCAAATTCTTCGGAAGTTAATGATAAACTATAGAAATCATTACCACCGAGGTATAGATTTTTTAAAGAATATCCCTCTAACGAAGAATTCGTTAAATAAATATCATCTAACGTGTTGTAGCGACAGTCGAGGGTTTCCAGGTAGGCGTTGGCGCAGCGAAGTTCATAGAGGCTTGGCAAGTTGTTGATTCTGAGGGTGGTGAATTTGTTAAAATTGCAGTTGATGGTGGCGAGTTCATTACATTCTGAAACGTAAAGCTCCGTCAGGGCGTTGTTGCTGCAATTAAGCGATGTGAGCAAATTGCATGCCGAGCAGTCGAGTATGTTCAGCTTGGAGAAACCGTTGATTTCGAGGGTTGTGAATTTGTTGGTTCCGCATTGTAAGGTCTCAAGATTTGCACACCCGGTAATATCGAGTTCTGTCAGCGCATTGTACCTGCACTTGAGGGTTTTCAGCGATGTGCAGTCATGGCAACTGAGGGTTTGCAGTTTCGGGAGGTATTCCGCGGTGAGGGTGGTGAGATTGTTTCTGGCACAGTTGAGAAAAATCAGATTGGTGCAGTTGGCGACGTTGATAGAGTTGAGCGCGTTGTTTTCGATGTTGAGGCTCTCCAACGCGGTGTTGGTGGAAAGGTTGACGTAGGTCAGCGCATTGTTCGAGCAGTTGATGGTCTTCAGTTTGTTGAGCCCCTGAATGAGGAGTGAGCTGATATTACATTCTGAGCAAACGAGGTTTTCCAGTATCTTGTTGCTGGTAAGGTCGAGTTGTGAGAGGTTGGGGTTGCCCTGTACGTAGAGTGTCTTCAGCTCCGTGAAGTATTCAATGCCCTTCATCCATGCAATGTTTTGGTTGTAAGCACTGAGTGATGTCCGTGCCGCCACGTCGCTTTCGGTGATGTAGCCCTTCGAGTAGAGCGTCTGCATGTAGTTGCGGAAGTTGGTGTCGGGGAAGTAGTCTTCGGTCAGAAGTGCCACATAGTTGGAGCTGATGAGGATATCAGTTGAGTAAACGGGATTGTTGACCTTGATGGTGTTTCCCGAAACGGTGGCACCCCATGGCTTCAGGATGGCCATCTTTTCCTGGAGGGTAATTCCGCAGCTGATGACGTTGGGTGTGCTCTGGCTGTTGGTGGCTTTCAAGGTTACCTCACCCCCGCTAAACGTTATGTCAATGTTGACAAGATCTCCCTTCACTCCCTGTATGTTGACCTTGGGTCCCTTGAAGAAAGCACGTATGGGGGCGTAGGAGTCGTAGCTGCTGCGCCAGAAGGCGGCATCATTGTCCGACTTGATGTTGATGGTTCCCGTTCCTTCGAAGTTGACGTAAAATCCTCTTTCGGCGGTGACATATATACCATTGGCGTTGCCCTCCCTGCCTTCAATGTTGGTGGTACTTCCAGACGTGGCCTTGAATGTGGTTTCTTTCTGAAGTTTCACGGGAGAGGTTTTAGCGGTAAGGTTGTTCGTCCCCTTCAGTTCTACAATGAGTCCAGAGTTGTTGAAGTTATCTATGCATCGGCCGTCGGAGGACGTGCGGTTAATGGTGACATAGGTCAGCGTCACAGTATTGGTGGTTGTGTTGTACTTCACTGTGCCACTGATGTTGTCACCCGTCACGTTGCTATAGTTGTCGGAGGTGACTTCCACGCCGCCTATCTTGAAGCCGTAGGACTTGGCATGGGCAGAGAAAGATACGGTTGAAAAAAGTATGACCATCAGGAAGATGATGCACTTCCCTATTCCCCTATTTGTCGTTTCTTTAGTTTTCATAATGGTACCTATTTTAAAGATTGTTATTGAGTTGTTACAAAGATAAGACAAATAAATGAAAAAAAACGAAAATCAGTTTAAACTTTTTATAAGTTTAACAGTCAAAAGAACATTATTATCCCTAAACAACTGTACAATTGTATAATAATAACTTATTATGAAAAAATTATTCTTACCGCTACTGCTCTTGGTAGCCCTGTCTGCTCATGCTGCAGAAAACCCCGTGTTAACGATTGAAGGTGGTCAGGTACAAGGTGTGTTTGCCGACGATCATCCTGATGTGTATGTCTATCGCGGCATCCCTTATGCTGCCCCTCCCATCAGGGAGAACCGCTGGAAGGCTCCACAGCCCGTAGTACCTTGGAAAGGCGTGAAGATCTGTGACACCTTCGGTCGTCCAAGCTATCAGGCTATACAATATACCGGCGGCTACTACACGGAGTGGGGCTATGGCAAGGAGGCAGCCTTCAGTGAGGACTGTCTGTATCTGAACGTATGGACGAAGGCTCCTGGGAAGGTGGGTAAGAAACTGCCTGTGGCCCTGTGGATCCATGGTGGCGGCTACCGCGAGGGATTCGGTTCCGAGCCTGAGTTCGACGGACAGGAATGGGGTGCCAAGGATGTGGTGCTCGTCAGCATCAACTACCGTTTAGGTATCTTCGGATTCCTGGCTCATCCCTTACTGACGGAAGAGAGTCCGAATCATGTTTCCGGCAACTACGGTATCCTGGATCAGATCGAGGCCTTGAAATGGATTAAGAAGAATATCGCACAGTTCGGCGGTGATCCCAACAACGTGACGATCTTCGGACAGAGTGCCGGTGGTGGTAGTGTACGTACGCTCTGTGAGTCACCCCTGGCACGTGGCTTGTTCCACAAGGCAGTGATCATGAGTGCCAGCGGTATTGCCGTTCCCAATCCCAATGGCGGTGGTATGATAGGCGGTCGCCGCAGTGGCGGTTCCATCGAGGATGCTGCTGCCAATGCCAAGAAGATGTTCGACTGGGCAGGTATGACCGACCTGCAGAAGATGCGCCAGGCTTCTACGGAGACAATCTTCGCACTGCCTACTATCTACGCACAGGTGAACAATGCCGGACAGCAAGGCGGCGGTATGATGGGAATGATGCGCATGGGAATGGGCTTCATGCCGATGATCGACGGTTATGTCAGTGTGAAGAGCTTCGACGATGCCACACGCGAAGGATCGTTGGCAGATGTGCCCTATATGATTGGCTACACCCTCAACGACATGGGTGACATGGGTGCAGGCATTGCAGAGTTCTGTAAGGTCCGCGAGAGCAAGGGTGGAAAGGCTTGGGCTTACGAGTTCGCTCGTCCGCTGCCTGATGACGGCTCCCACCCAGAGGTGACACAGCGTCTGCGCGGTGCCTTCCACTCCAGCGACCTTTGGTTCGTGTTCAAGAGTCTGAAGCACTGCTGGCGTCCTTGGACAAAGGGTGACTGGGATCTCTCGGAGAAGATGCTGACAGCATGGACGAACTTCGCCAAGTATAGTGATCCCAACGGACCGAAGGGTGGCGCATGGGCTCCCTGTACATCAAAGAACCCGAAGTTCATGGTGTTCAAACTGAATGACAAGGACGATGAGGCCTCGTTCTTCGGTGATCCGGAGAAAGCTCCGCAGCAAGGCTTCGGTTTCGGATTCGGAAGATAATTCGAGGGAACGTGGGCACGAAAGCCCGTGAGTACGGAGGAACGTGGGCACGAAAGCCCCTCCTTATGGAGGGGTGGGGGTGGCCTCAATGAAATATCCCAAGCAGCAGCAGGAAGGCTTCTGGACGCATCGTTGCACGTAGCGACTCAAGACCTCTCTGCCGCTGTTTCTTTACTGTGTTCAACGTGATGCCCATCGCTTCAGCTATCTCGGTGTTCTTCTTCCCCTTCATGGCCAGCAGGAAAATCTCACGCTGCTTCGGCGGCAACTGGTCGATGGCAACGAACAACTGCCGATATACCTCCTCCTTATGTAGCAGCAGTTCCATATTCCCATCGGTGCGCATCTCACGGTAGGCCTCCTCGATGCGCTTCACATGTTCTTGCCGTACCTGACGGCGACGGATATGGTTGATGCACTCGTTACGGGTGGAATTATAGAGATAGGCCTTTAAAGTACCCACCGATTGGAAGACATTCTTCTTCCGCCAGGTATTGAAAAACACCTCCTGAATGATGTCCTCCGCTATCTGACGCTCCTCCACCATCTGCACGGCAAAACCCACCAATGCCTTATAGAACACTCTATAAAGCATCTGCAAGGACAGATTGCTCCATTGGTGGATCACATCCAGATTCAGATCACGCTCTTCGGAAGACATCTCTCTCAATGATTAAAACATGACTGCAAAAGTAAGAAAAATTTTTGATTCATCAGCACATTCACCCCAAAAATACCATATTTATAGTATAAAGCAAACAAAACAGTCAATTTGTGAGATTATAAGAAAAAGACATTCATTTGATGTCAAATCGTAAGGAAAGGAAATGATAATAGTTACAGATTGTTATTTTTGCTTTTAATATTGAATAAAAGTGGGAAGATTTTTATGAGAAAGGGTGTCAGTTTGACAGATTCTTCTTACTTTTGCAAGCAAATAGAAACATACCTCCCAAAAGGGCAGACAAAAGAACGGTTCATCCGCAAAGATATAAACAAACACAAAATACCGTCCCTCATCTGGACTGTAGGGATTGCGGGAGTAGGAGCTGACTGGTGTGATACAGTTCCTGCTCCATTGCTTTTTTAATATGATTTGACTCAGGTAGATCTTTATCAAGAATTTGAGAACTGAAAAATGGGGTCTAAAAGTATATAATAGCCAATAAATTTGGCTTTTTGCTCACTTAATCGTATCTTTGACTTCGTCGAAGATACTCACGCTCGGAACCAACGGTCGCTGTTCACGAAGTGAGGAAAGCAAATAAAAATAAATTAGAATTTATTTTGTATTTCCCTCGCTTAATCGTATCTTTGCACGCAGAATTTACTAAAATTAAAGAAACGTGAAGAAAATGATGACATTGGCATTGGTCCTGATGATGATGGGCGGATGCGTACAGGCACAACAAGCTATTCAGCTGCCACAACCCGAGAAAGAGTCGTTGAACATGCCGTTAGGCGAGGCCTTGCAGAACAGGCGCTCTTACCGCGAATACACCGTGAAAGAGATTACACCGCAGCAGCTGTCAACACTGCTCTGGGCAGCCAGCGGTGTGAACGACAAGCAGAGTGGGAAACTCACGGCTCCTACTGCCGTGAACATGCAAGACATCAAGATCTATGTGTGCACCGCACAAGGCGTTTGTCTGTATAACGCGAAGGAGAACACATTGATCCCTGTCATCAGCAAGGATATTCGCGAAGCACTGGCAGGTCCTCAGAAGTTTGCTGCCGAAGTGACGGTGAACCTGCTGCTGGTAAGTGACCAGAGCACACGCGACCGTAAGAACGAGCACTATGGTGCCATGGATGCCGGCTATGTATCCCAGAATATTTACTTAGCCTGTGCTGCCATGGGACTGCGTACCGTGGCCCGTGCCATGATGAACCAGGAGGCGGTGCGCAAGGAACTGGGACTCCCCGAGGGTGCCTACCTTGAACTGAACCACCCGATTGGCTATCCGAAGGACTAAGAATGGCGCTGATCAACGAACACTATCTGAAACTGACGAAGAACTATCTCTTCGCCGACATCGCCAAGAAGGTGAACGCCTACAAGGTGAGCCATCACAACGCACGGGTGATCAGCTTAGGCATTGGGGATGTCACACAACCGCTCTGTCCTGCCGTCATCGAAGCCATGCACCGTGCCGTTGATGATATGGGCACTCTGGAAGGTTTCCATGGCTACGGACCGGAACAGGGCTACCCCTGGCTGCGCGAGGCTATCGTGAAGAACGATTTCCTGCCCCGCGGCATCCATATCAGTCCGGAAGAGGTGTTTGTAAACGACGGTGCCAAGAGTGATACGGGAAACATCGGTGATCTGGTGCGGTGGGACAACTCCATGGCCGTCACCGATCCCATCTATCCCGTATATATCGATTCCAACGTGATGAACGGAAGGGCAGGAACGGTGAACGAGCGGGGGGAATGGAGTAACGTCACCTACATGCCCTGTACGGAGGAGAACGGTTTCGTGCCCCAGATTCCCAACCACCGCGTGGATATGATCTACTTGTGCTATCCCAATAACCCCACGGGAATGGTCATCACGAAGGAAGAACTGCGCAAATGGGTGAACTTCGCCCTGAAGAACGATGCGGTCATCTTCTACGATGCCGCCTACCAGGCCTATATCCAAGATGACAGCATCCCACATTCCATCTATGAGATCAAGGGGGCACGGAAGGTGGCCATCGAGTTCCACAGCTATAGTAAGACGGCAGGATTCACAGGGGTGCGCTGCGGCTATACCGTTGTGCCCAAGGAGATCACTGCCGCGACCATGGACGGCACACAACGTCTTGCTCTTAACCCCTTGTGGAACCGCAGA
Source organism: uncultured Prevotellaceae bacterium (assembly GCA_902768785.1). Taxonomy (GTDB): domain Bacteria; phylum Bacteroidota; class Bacteroidia; order Bacteroidales; family Bacteroidaceae; genus Prevotella. Next base: position 34,719 of record CACXMM010000005.1, on the reverse strand, counting down.
CAAAGTACCAAATTCAACGGAACCAGCTATATCAGTCAACGGGCCGCTGAAGCAATCTATACCCCCGAGGGGAAGGAACAGGTGAAACAGACCATCGACTATTACATGGGTAACGCACGACTGATGAAAGACACGCTCACCCGACTGGGATTCACCGTCTATGGAGGGGAGAATGCTCCATACCTGTGGATGAAGACTCCCCGCGGCACCAGCAGCTGGGGTTTCTTTGAGAAGATGCTTTACGGAGCGCAGGTGGTCTGTACTCCGGGCGTGGGCTTCGGACCTTCGGGAGAGGGTTTCGTGCGCCTCACCTCGTTCTGTCAGCACAGGGATTGTGAGGAAGCCCTGCACCGCATCCGTGCGTGGCTGCATGCCTAAATGATAGGAAAATCGATGACAATCGCCGATAAAAGAAAAAAAAGCATTACCTTTGCAGGGCAAAATCTACAACTCCTGTCGAGCAGGAGCACAGAAAGAATCATAGGTCAGATTATTTAAGGATAAAAGATTATGGCAAATTTAAGATTTCAGGTTGTTGAAGAGGCCTTCAAGAAGAAACCACTCGACGTCATTGCACCCGTGGAACGTCCCTCGGAGTATTTTGGCAAGTATGTGTTCACACGTGCCAAGATGTACAAATACCTGCAGCGCGACGTCTATGAGAAGCTCATCGATGTTATCGACAACGGCGCACCCCTCGACAGAAGCATCGCCGATGCCGTGGCCAAAGGAATGAAGCAGTGGGCCGATGAGAACGGTGTCACCCACTACACCCACTGGTTTCAACCGCTGACGGAGGGCACGGCTGAGAAGCACGACGCCTTCATCGAGCACGACGGCAAGGGCGGCATGATTGAGGAATTCTCAGGGAAGCTGCTCGTACAACAGGAGCCTGACGCCTCGTCGTTCCCCAGCGGAGGAATCCGCGCTACCTTTGAGGCCCGCGGCTATTCTGCCTGGGATCCCACATCACCTGTGTTCATCATCGATGACACCTTGTGTATCCCCACCATCTTCATCTCCTATACCGGTGAGGCCCTCGACTACAAGGCTCCGCTGAAACGTTCCCTGCGCGCCGTGGGTGAGGCTGCCGCTGCCGTGGCCCGCTATTTCGACCCGAACGTGAAGAAGGTAATCAGTAACCTGGGATGGGAACAGGAGTATTTCCTGGTGGACGAAGGCTTGTATTCGGCACGTCCCGATCTGATGCTCACCGGACGAACACTGATGGGACACGACTCTGCCAAGAACCAGCAGATGGACGACCACTACTTCGGTACGATCCCCGATCGTGTACAGGCGTTCATGAAAGACCTGGAGATCCAAGCCCTGGAGCTGGCCATCCCCTGTAAGACTCGTCATAACGAGGTGGCACCGAACCAGTTCGAGATTGCCCCGATCTATGAGGAGACGAACCTGGCCGTGGATCATAACATGCTACTGATGTCGCTGATGAAAAAGGTGGCTCGCAAGCATGGTTTCCGCGTACTGCTCCATGAGAAGCCTTTCGACGGCATCAACGGATCGGGAAAGCACAACAACTGGAGTCTGAGCACCGACACGGGCACTTTGCTCCATGCTCCAGGGAAGACTCCTGAGCAGAACCTGCGATTCGTGACCTTCATCGTGGAAACGCTGATGGGTGTATATCGCCATAACGGTCTTCTCAAGGCGAGTATCATGAGTGCCACCAATGCCCACCGTCTGGGTGCCAACGAGGCTCCCCCTGCCATCATTTCCAGTTTCCTCGGCAAGCAGGTGAGCGAACTGTTGGAACATATCGAAAAAGCTGATAAAGACGACCTCTTCGTGGTGGCCGGTAAGAAGAAGATGGAACTCGACATCCCTGAGATTCCCGAACTGCTTATCGACAATACCGACCGTAACCGCACATCACCCTTCGCCTTTACGGGAAACCGCTTTGAGTTCCGTGCCGTGGGATCGGAAGCTAACTGCGCCAGTGCGATGATCGCCCTGAACGCCGCCGTGGCCGAAGCCCTCACCGACTTCAAGAAACGCGTGGATGCCCGTATCGCCGAGATTGCCGACAAGGCCGAATATGCTGAGGGATCAGAACATTCTGCTACCTTCCATGCCATCATCGACGTGATCCGCGAGGACATCAAGACCTGCAAACCCATCCACTTCGATGGGAATGGCTACAGCGATGAATGGGTGGTGGAAGCAACTAAACGCGGTCTGGACGTTGAGAAGAGCTGTCCGCTGATCTTCGACCGTTACCTCGACCCCGAGAGCATCTACATGTTCGAGAGCCTTAACATCATGAACAGGAAGGAGCTGAAGGCACGCAACGAGGTGAAATGGGAGACCTACACGAAGAAGATACAGATTGAGGCACGTGTATTAGGCGACCTTACCATGAATCATATCATCCCTGTGGCTACACATTACCAGACGCGTCTGGCAAAGAACGTGGGTAGCATGCGTGAGGTGTTCTCACCTGAGGAGGCAGAAAAGCTCTGCGCACGGAACATCAAGATCATCAAGGAGATTGCTGAGCGCACCCAGACCATCGAGACCATGGTGGAGGAACTGGTGAACGCACGGAAGGTTGCCAATAGGATAGAGAGTGAACGCGAGAAGGCCATTGCCTATCACGACACCGTGGAACCGAAGATGGATGAGATACGCTATCATATTGACAAGCTGGAGCTCACCGTGGCAGATGAGCTGTGGACGCTGCCGAAATATCGTGAGATGCTGTTCATCCGATAGGAAGAATTACCGATGCCGCAGACGGTCAACGGCATCCTCCAGACTCTCCGTAGGCTTGATGATGTTATAGTCTTTCCAGAAGTCGGAGTCTTCGAAATATTGTGATCGGTCGTAGAGTGACTGGTGTCCACCGAAGGAGTCACGTCGTGGAATAGGTTTCACGTCGTGACTCTTCCTGTCTGTCACCACCATCTCATTTACGGCGGTGAAACTGGTGGCAAAGAGACGCTTCTTCCAGTCGCAGTTGAACCGGAAAAGTGTACGCACATAGCTCAGATGTGATGATTCCCCATCGTAGCTGTAGTTAATCAGAAACGACATCTCACGAGGTCGGAACCGCACCCCGGCAGGTTTGTTCACCAGCATGGCACGTGTGGCATTCTCTCGGTCGCGCATATCCAGTGACAGTTCGATGCGGGTAAACGCTAAGGTTTCCTGGTCGATGTAGAGCGTGCCGAAGAACAAGGCGTAATGGATGTTGTATAGGGGCGTGAGCGTTATGGTGAACTGCTTGCGGTCGCCAATCATTACCGGATCACCCATCTTCAGTTCATATAACGCAAGTTCTTCCTCATTCAACAGGATATCCAAGTTCTTTACGGCATCGAGCATCACGGCCTGTACAGGACCACCTATCACCTTCACCGACAGGGTGTCTTTCTGTCTTGGACTCACCAGTCGCCTGCCCTTCACGATAGAGACACGGTCCTGCGCAACACCGTATTTATACGGAGTCTTGTACATATCCGTCACAGCTTCGGCAATGTAGATATAGTTTTTCCGCTTCTGGGCAATCTCACGGTAGAAACACTTGTACAGTTCCGGCACCTTACTGTAGTTATCAGGGATCTTGCGGATGGCCTCCCGCACAATGGTCTCGGGATTGCCGGATCTCACCACCACATTGTCCAGTATCACCGTATTGGGTACCAATCGCACCCGGACATTTCCTGTATTACCATCCTGGAGCGATACCCTTTGTGTACGATAGCCAATGTGCGACACCACCAGCTGTTGTGGCTTCTCGTTGGTCTTGATGGTGAAACCGCCGTCGGCATTCGTCACGGTGGCGAACTTTTTCCCTGAGACACGCACGTTGACATATTGCAGTCGCCGTCCTGTAGAGGCATCGCGCACATCACCAGTCACCTCATAGGTGAGTCTGGTGGAGTCGATGACTGCCGTCTCATGATCCTGTGCCTTGACAGACAAGGTCATAGCGCAGAAGGCGACAATGAGCCAGATTCCATTTTTGATACGTCTTTCCATTTTTGAATAGTTGCTTTAGTGGTCATAATCATTTACTTAAACTGATCGAAGCCCAGTCCATAGACACCGATTACCGGACATTGTGAGACGAAGGCATGGGGATCGGTCTCCTCAATAATCTGGAAGATGCGCTGCGACTCATTCCGCCGTGCCAGCACAAACAGCATCTTCACCTCCTTACCGGAATAGAAGCCCTGACTGTTGATGACCGTGCATCCCCGCTGAGCATTCTGATTGATGAGTCGTCCGATCTCCTCATACTGTTGTGAGATGATGAAGAACTGCACTGAGCTGCGCATGGAGTTCACGAAATGGTCCACACAAAACGAGCCCACGAAAAGTACCACAAAACCATAGATCACTTTCTCCCAGTCGTGCAGTACCAGATAACTGGCAGTGATAATGATGAGGTCGCAGATCAGGATAATCTTCCCCAAAGAGATATCATGGTATTTGTTCACCATCGCCGCCACCAGATCAGAACCGCCGGTACTGCCGTTGCAATACAAGCCGATGCCAGAGGTGAGGCCCATAAAGGCACCTCCCACGATAGCCGCCATGAAGGGCTGGTCGTGTAGCAGATGGAGAGGAGCAGCCCATGGCTGTACCACCGACGTGAAGAAGGTGAACAACACCACGGCATAGATGGTCTTCACACAGAACTTCCAACCCATCACCTTCAGGGCGATACCTAACAGGATGGCATTCAGCACGAAATACGACACCTGCACTGGCACCCCGAATCCCCAAAAGATGATGGAGGAGATACCTGGCAATCCTCCCATGGTGATCTCGTTTGGCAACAGAAACACCACCCATCCCACACTTCCCAGTAACATGGCAAATGCGATGAGTAGATAGTCTTGTATCTCACTGACATATCTCCTCCTTTGGATGTGCGGATTGGTAACCATCGTCATTTGTTAAAGTTCTCGATGCAAAAATACGAATAAAAGAAATAAGAGCCAAATAACAAGGTGGTTTTTTCTCAAATTAATTTGGCTTTTTGCTCACTTAATCGTATCTTTGTCTTTGACGAAAATACTCACGTTCGGAACAAAAATAAATTAGAATTTATTTTGTATTTCCCTCACTTAATCGTATCTTTGCAAAGATATACTTAGGAAAGGACAGAAGAGGATGGAAGAGAACAGCTACATCAAACAATATCCCGACATCATGAACGGGAAGAAGATCATGTATGTACACGGCTTCGGCTCATCGGCACAGTCGGGCACAGTGACACGTATCCGTGAGATGCTGCCTAACGCCACCGTCATCGCCGAGGACATCCCCGTGCATCCCGAGGAGGGCTTTGCCATGCTCCAGACGATGGCAGAACGTGAGAAGCCCGACTTGATTATCGGTACGTCGATGGGAGGGATGTACACAGAGATGCTCTATGGCTTCGACCGTATCCTCATCAACCCCGCCTTTCGCATCGCTGACACGATGGGAGCCCATGGCCTGACGGGTAAGCAGGTATTCCAGAATCCGCGCAAAGACGGCATCCAGGAGTTTCTCGTCACCAAGGCCATCGTGAAGGAATACCGCGACATGCAGGAACGATGCTTCAGTCATGCCGACGACGAGGGGGAGCATGACAGGGTGTGGGCACTCTTCGGTGACAAAGACGAGCTCGTTGATACCTACGACCTGTATATGGAACATTACACACAAGGCATCTCATTCCACGGGGAACACCGCACCAACGACAAGGTGTTCCATCATAGCGTGATGCCTGTCATCCGTTGGATTGACGACCGTCAAGAGGGAAGGGAGCGCCCCATCATCTATATCACGATTGACACGCTGCGTGATCACCGTGGTATGCAGCACTCTTCCGCTATGAAGGCTTTCCGCTTCTTGTTGGAAAGGTACAATATCTATATCGTGATCAATGCGCCCGATTATGATGACTCATACATCAAGGGGATGCGCGACTGGGTGAAAGAGGTGGTGAACGTCCCTGCCTATCAGCACCTGATTTTTACCAACCGCAAGGATTTGCTCTACGGTGACTACCTGATCGATTCCACTGACAGCAATGGCTCAAAGGGTTTCATGAGTACGCGGATTGACTTTGGCAGTGACACGTTCAAGACATGGGAGGAGATCATCACCTTTTTTGACAGAATAGGGGAGCCTTCCTCATAGAACTTATAAAAAAATGAGTGAGGGATATGAACCATACAGGGTATCTGCCGAAGAGTTGTTCGCACAGATAGGGGAGTTATTGGATCTGCTTTTACAGAGCGGTGATGTATTCATGCCACAGCACACCCTCCACCGAGTACTCGTCATCACATGTCATGAGGGCATACGTGACACGAACCAAGCCTATGGTAATCTTTTCTCACAGGTGGACTACCTCTGCAAGAAACACCATATTGCCGTGAAAGACCGTATTGCCATACAGACGATGCGAAGACACAGCAACCATAGGGAAGCTCTCTCGCATGAGGACCTGATGTACGACATCCGTGCTCTCGCCCTTTTCATTTCGGCAGTCTTCGAGACATCCATACCTCATGCCGTTGCCACCCGTATCCCCCATTCGAACAAACCCTACGACCCCATATATAGTCCCTACTATGACTATCTGCGAGGCGTGGTGGAGACATGGGATGAGGAGACCATCACCGTGACCATGGAACAGGAGGATCATACCGACACGCTGCTCATCGACTATACCGCCGACCACCTGCGCTACCTCAAGGACATCCTGCAGGAGGGCATTCAACTGAACATGCTCGGTGTCAGGAAAAAAGAAGGAGCCGACAGATGGGAACCTGCGTTGATCATCGTGGAACCCGACTTCCTGATCGATATCAGTAGCATCGCCCGCTGCTTTGAATCGTATGGTCATCACCCGCTGAACTACACGCTCCACCGCATGGAACCATCGGCACTCTCGCAGGCTATCCTCTTAGGGCATTTTGCAGGGAAAGCCCTCGACGATGCCGTGAACAACGGGGAGAGCCGGGTGAATACCACCATCATGAACAGTTTCAAGCAGAAAGCCATGGAATTCTGCACCTGTCCTGACTTCCAGTCAGAGCAGTTCATGAGTGATGCCCACACGCAGGCTGCCAACATCCAGCAGGCCGTGACGACGCTCTTCGAGCATACGGACAAACGGAAAGCGCTCCTCGAACCTACCTTTATCTGTGAACGGTTAGGGATCACAGGACGTGTCGATCTGATGACCACCGATTTCCAATTACTGGTGGAGCAGAAATCGGGCAGGAACTGGTTCGTGGAGACAGGTCGTCCCGATGAACATGGCAGTATGATGCCTGAGCCCAACTATGTGCAGCTCTTACTCTATTATGGTGTGCTGCGGTATAACTTCCATTTAGGGTTCGACCATGTGGACATGCGCCTGCTCTATTCGAAATATCCCCCTGACAAAGGACTGGTGGTGGTCAACTACCTGCAAAGTCTGTTTCGGGAAGCCATCCAGCTGCGTAACCTCATCGTGGCATGGGACCTCCATGTGGCTCGTCATGGCTTCGAGAGTATCCTTGAATGGATCCGTCCGGAAACGGTGAATGTTAAGAATCTCCGCGACCGCTTCTTCCTCACATGGAAGTTACCTGCCCTGCAAGCTGTATGCCAGCCCCTGCGGGAGATGTCAGACCTGGAACGTGCCTATTACTGTACGATGATGACCTTCGTGTATCGCGAGCAGCGGGTGGCACGGTTAGGGGCACAGGAAGGGGTGAGCACATGCAGCTCCGATCTGTGGAACATGCCCTTGACAGAGAAGGTCGAGACTGGGAATATCTATACACGACTTACACTGATCCACAAAGAGAAAAGTGCCGAATACAACGGTTACGACACCTTGACGCTCCACGTACCTGTCCAGGGTGATGACTTCCTCCCCAACTTCCGTACAGGTGATATGATTTTTCTCTACGCCTATCAGGAGGGAACGGAACCTGATGTGCGGAAGAGCATCTTGTTCAAAGGGACACTCCAGCGCATCCTGACAGATGAGGTCACTGTGATTCTCGCTGACGGACAGCAGAATCCCGACCTCTTTGTCATCCCATCACCTTCCACCTCATCCTCCTCTTTCTATGCCATCGAGCATGCCCCCTCCGACACTTCCACCACTGCCATCCGTTCCTTACACACCTTCATCTCTGCTCCCAAGGAACGGAAAGACCTGCTGTTAGGACAGCGTGTGCCGCGGGTAGATCACTCCTTGTCGTTATCACGTAGCTACCATCCCCATTACGATGAGATCGTCCTACAAGCCAAACAGGCACAAGACTGCTATCTGCTGGTAGGACCGCCAGGAACGGGAAAGACCAGCATGGCCCTGCGCTTCCTGGTGGATGAGGCTCTCCAAGAGTCCTCCTCCCTTCTCCTCACTGCCTACACCAACCGTGCTGTGGATGAGATCTGTTCCATGCTCGTAGAGGCAGGAAAGGATTTCATACGCATCGGCAGTCCTCACCGCTGCGACCCCCGCTTCCATCCCTACCTGATCGGGAACCTCATCGAGTCGTGCCCCCGTCTGGACACCATGAGCGACCGTATCCGTCAGACACCCATCCTCGTGGGTACGACAACCACCTTATCAAGTCATCCTGAGATCTTTAACCTGAAACATTTCTCCCTGGCTATCGTAGATGAGGCCAGTCAGATTTTGGAACCAGATATCATCGGACTGCTGTCTGCCCATCAGGGCGACCATTGCTGCATCGACAAATTCATCCTGATCGGTGATCACAAACAACTGCCGGCGGTCGTACAGCAGTCGGAACATGACAGTGAGGTCAGCGACCCGCTGCTGCGGACTATCGGTCTCACCAACTGTCGGCACTCACTCTTCGAGCGGTTGTCAACGCTCTTTGCCGCTTATCCTGTGAAAGGTGTCCTTCACCGGCAGGGACGGATGCATCCTGCCATCGCCGACTTCCCTTGCAGGATGTTCTATCCACATGAGCACATTGAGCCCGTTCCACTGCCTCATCAGCAGGAGGAAGCCCATGCCAATGTGCGTTTCATCCCTTCAAGGTACTGCCATCACCCAGGACTCTCCGACAAGGTGAACACCGATGAGGCACGTATCGTGGCTGAAGAGCTGCAAAAGATCTATGAACACTACGGCAATGACTTCAGTGCTCACACCACCGTCGGCGTCATCGTACCTTATCGAAACCAGATTGCCGTCATCCGCAAGGAGATCGAGCAGCTGCATATCCCCTCGTTGTTAGAGATCTCCATCGACACTGTGGAGCGTTATCAGGGCAGTCAGCGCGATGTCATCATCTACTCCTTCACCATCCAGCACCCCTATCAGCTGGAGTTCCTTACCAGTAACACGTTCGTTGAGAGCGATGCCGACGGCTCGTCCCGTCTCATCGACCGGAAACTGAACGTGGCGATTACGAGGGCACGCAGGCTACTCATCCTGACAGGGAACCCGCAGGTGCTCGCTGTGAACCCCTTGTTCCGCCAGTTGATGGAGGAGGCCACCTCACCGTGACTTAGTTACAAATGATTCATCAAGACGTTTTACAAATAAATAGAAAGATTATGGTTTATAATGAACTGGGAAAGACAGGAATGAAACTGTCGAATCTGGGCTTCGGTGCCTCCTCCTTAGGTGGAGTATTCCACGATATCCGCGAGGTGGAAGGTATCCAGGCCGTCCACACTGCCATCGATCATGGCATCAATTTCATCGATGTGTCACCTTACTACGGTCATCTGAAGGCAGAGACCGTTCTGGGCAAGGCTTTGAAAGAGATCCCACGTGACAAATACTACCTCTCCACGAAGGTGGGACGTTATGGGAAAGATGGCGTGAATCTCTGGGACTACTCCGCACAACGGGTTACAGACAGTGTGTATGAGAGCATGGAACGTCTGAACATCGACTATATCGACTTGATTAATGTGCACGATGTGGAGTTCCAAGCCGACCGTGAAGGTGGACTGCAGAAGATTGTCGATGAGACACTCCCTGCCCTGGTGGCGCTGCGCGAAAAAGGGGTAGTGAAGCATGTGGGCATTACCGACCTGCAGCCTGAGAATCTGCAATGGGTGATAGAGCATGCAGCCCCCGGTACGGTGGAGTCGGTGCTCTGCTTCTGTCATTATAGTCTGAACGATGAGATGCTGCTTGACTATCTCGACTTCTTCGAGAAACGCGGCATCGGTGTGATCAACGCATCACCGTTCTCCATGGGACTGCTCTCCCAGCGGGGTGCCCCCAGCTGGCATCCGGCACCTGAAAGTCTGAAGGAGGCATGTAGGAAAGCGGCCGAGCACTGTGCCGCAAAGGACTATCCCATCGAGAAACTGGCCGTGCAATACAGTACGCATCTGAATCCCCGCATTGCCACTACGTTGTTCAGTTCTGCCAACCCCAAGAATGTACTGAAGAACATCGACTACGTGAATGCTCCCATGGATGAGCAGCTGGTCAAGGAGGTGCAGGACATCATCGGCGATCAGATGCGCGTACGATGGAAGAATACGTAATGGGTGCAATTGAAACTGCCAATTGATAATGATATGAAAATCATCGATGCGCACAGCCATTTATGGCTCAGACAGGACACGACCTGGAACGGGAAGGTGATCAAAACCTTGGAAAACGGTCGCTCGATGTTCCTCGGTGAGGAAGTGCAGATGGTGCCGCCCTTCATGATCGATGGCCGGAACTCCGCAGAGGTGTTCCTGTCGAACATGAACTATGCACAGGTGTCGGCAGCCGTGGTGACTCAGGAGTTCATCGACGGGATCCAGAATGATTACCTGGAGGAAGTGCAGAAACGTTATCCCGACCGTTTCTTCGTATGCGGTATGGCGGATTATTTCCATCCGGGATTCGCCCAGCAGACAGAGGAACTGATCAACCGTGGCTTCAAGGCCATCAAGATTCCCGCCCACCGCCTGCTGTTAGACGACCGACGTATCTGGATGACCAGTGATGAGATGATGCGGATGTTCCACTTGATGGAAGACCGCGGAGTGATCTTCTCTGTGGATCTTGCTGACGGTGACACGAACGTGGCCGAGATGAAGGAGATTATTGAAGAATGTCCCAACCTGAAGATCGCCATCGGACACTTCGGCATGCCTACCACACCACGCTGGCAGGAACAGATCAAACTCGCCCGTCATCCGAATGTCATGATCGAGTCGGGAGGTATCACCTGGCTCTTCAACAGTGAGTTCTATCCTTTCCACGGGGCTATCCGTGCCATCCGCGAGGCCATCGACATCGCTGGCATCGAGAAGCTGATGTGGGGCTCCGACTATCCCCGCACCATCACCGCCATCACCTACAGGATGTCGTACGACTTCGTCACGAAGAGCAAGGAACTGTCGGAGCACGAAAAATCCTTGTTCTTAGGTGAGAATGCCCGTCGGTTCTATGGTTTCGATCATCTGGTGGAGCTACCGTATATCAAGAATATGTCGGAATGAGCAGACCTTCCACCCGATGATACACCCATCGTGGTCATCACACTTGTAACTTATCACTTGAAACTTATTACTTAAAACTTATAATGAAAGCAGTACAGATAACCGCCGAACAGCAGATGGCGGTGGTAGAATTAGAGAAACCAGAGATCAAGAGCAATGAGGTGCTCTTGAAGATGAAGTATGTGGGGTTCTGCGGCAGCGACCTGAACACGTTCCTGGGCAGGAACCCCATGGTCAACATGCCGGTGATTCCCGGTCATGAGGTAAGTGCGGTGATTGCTGCCGTAGGCAGTGAGGTGCCTGCCGATCTGAAGGTGGGGATGGCAGTGACCGTTGATCCCTATAGCAACTGTGGACACTGTGCCTCCTGCCGTCATGAGCGTGCCAATGCCTGTGAGCACAACGAGACGTTAGGGGTGCAGCGCAATGGAGCCATGCGCGAATACCTCGCCATGCCGTGGCAGAAAATTATCCCTGCCACAGGACTCACCGAGAAGGAGATTGCACTGATCGAGCCGATGAGCGTGGGCTTCCATGCCGTGAACCGTGCCGAAGTGACTGATATCGACAGAGTATTGGTCATCGGCTGTGGCATGATCGGTATCGGTGCCATCGTACGTGCCAGTCTGAGGGGGGCCACCGTCATTGCCGTGGACCTCGATGACGAAAAGCTCGCATTGGCCAAACGGATGGGAGCACACTATGTGGTGAACTCCAAGACCGAAGACCTGCATGCCCGCCTATCAGAGCTGACAGAGGGGTTAGGACCTGATGTGGTGATCGAAGCTGTGGGCAATGCGTTCACACAGAATCAGGCTGTGAACGAGGTGGCCTTCACAGGACGTATCGTCTTCATCGGCTACGCCAAGGGGGGCACGGAGTTCGTCACGAAGCTCTTCGTTCAGAAAGAACTCGACATCCGTGGGTCGCGCAATGCCAAACCTGCTGACTTCCGTGCTGTAATCCACTATATGCAGCAGAACCGTGACTATCCGAAAGACGAGCTGATCTCCGCCGTGGCAACACCCGAGACTGCCCTCGATGCTATGCGCCAATGGGCCGCTGCTCCCGCCAAGGTGTTCCGTATCCTGGTGGAATTGTAAGGAAAGGTATAGATGATGACTGATGAAGAATTCTTTGTTCATAAGTTAGAACACCGTCAGATCAAGCCCACGGCCACACGACTGCTGATTCTGCGACAGATGTGCAGGGGTGATGAGATGGTGTCGCTGCCCGAATTGGAACGGCTGCTGCCCACCGTGGATAAGTCAACCATCTCACGGGCATTGTCGCTGTTCCTCCTGCACGGACTGATCCATGCCGTCGATGATGGCAGCGGCTCCCTGAAATACAATGTATGCGCAGACGACTGCGACTGCGCCGAGGATATTGACGATGAGCATACGCACTTCTTCTGTGAGCGTTGCCGCCGCACGTTCTGTCTGAAGCAGATCCACGTGCCCGTGGTGCCCCTGCCCGACGGCTTCACCCTGAACAGTGTCAACTATGTGCTGAAAGGACTCTGTCCGGAATGCAGTGAGAAAAGTTGAGTTTGTGCAAAGGCTCTGCACAAAGTGTGCAACGTATCTGCACAAAGTGTGCAAAGGCTCTGCACAAGTTGTGCACAGGTTCTGCACAAAGTATGCTGATAATACCTTCACACAGATAATACCTTCACACAGAGTCAACGGAGTCAACAGAGTTTTTCACATAGATATTATGTTTTTTTTGGCTATTATATACTTTTAGGCACATTCTTGATAAAGATCTACCTGGGTCAAATCATATATAGTTCCCCAAAAATAACTAAATTGGAACACAAAGACACAGAGACTCAGAGATAAAAAATCTAGAGAAAAAACTCTGTGTCTCTGTGTTTAAATAAAAAAGGCTGGCCGAAGGGAAAAGCAATGAGAGAATGAATTGCTTTTCCCTTCGGCCAGCGACTTTCAGTTCCCAAATTCTCAAATACTTGATAAAGATTTACTTAGGTCAAATCATACATAGTACCCTTTTTCTTACACAGAAATGCGAAAAATCAGTCTGTGTGGCTCCAAGAAGGTGCGGGAATCAAACTGGGCACTGTAAGTGCTGATGACCAACTTTTCTTTTGCAGTCACCCCCTTTACTCCAGCGAAACATTCTCTACCTCTTCCACCTCCTCATGCAGGAAGAGCTGGGCACTCTTGCGGAATGCTTCAGGACTTTCGGTGGTGAGGTAGCGGCAGGTGGCATTCTTCGAACAACGCTGTTCGATTTCTGGATGACGGAGGAGATAGTCTTTCAGGCTGTTGGCCACATATTCGCCCTGTGGGATGATGCGTACTCCAGGATCAACATATTTCACGATCTTGGGCATCAACAGGGGATAGTGCGTGCAACCGAGGATGATGGCATCAATGAGGGGATCCTTGCGCATCAGCTGACGGATACGCTTCTCCACGAAATAGTCGGCACCAGGACTGTCGGCCTCATTAGCCTCCACGATAGCTGCCCACAGCGGACAAGCCACGCCAGACACTTGGATGTCGGGGAATAGTTTTTGGATTTCAAGGTTATAGCTCTCGCTGCGGATGGTGCCTTCAGTGGCAAGGATACCCACATGACGGGAACGCGTGAGGTTCCCGATGATCTCTGCCGTAGGACGAATCACGCCTAACACCCGACGGTCGGGTGCCACACGCGGCAGGTCGTTCTGCTGTATGCTTCGCAGGGCTTTGGCGGAGGCGGTGTTACAACCAAGGATGACCAAGTGGCATCCTCGTTCGAAAAGTTTTAATACGGCTTGCCGCGTGAATTCATACACCACCTCGAAGGAGCGGGAACCGTAGGGAGCACGGGCATTGTCGCCCAAGTACAGATAGTCGTACTGGGGAAGCATCTGGCGTACCTGATGAAGAATGGTCAGACCGCCATAGCCGCTGTCGAATACACCGATGGGAGTTGTCATTTCGAAGGAACGAAGGTACGGAAGCCCGTGGGATCGTGGGAGCGGAATTACTTTTGTGAGGCCTTCTTGAGGATGTCTTTCAAGAGGGAGGTCACATCCTCACCCATGGCGGGATCAATATAAGGACAGCAGTCGTTGTCGGTGTTGAGAATCAGCGCATAGCCGCGCTCCTCACCCAGTCGTTTGACGGCTGCACTGAGTTTCTCGCGAAGAGGCATATAGGCATCGCGCTGTGCTGCATCGAGCAACCGTCGTGCTTCCTCCTTAAAGGCGAGATTCCTCTCCATGAGTTCCTGCAGCTCCGCCTGTCGTTTCTGACGGATGGGCACCGCGAAATCGTGTTGTCCTTCCAAGAACTCTTCGTATTTCTTGTTGAACTCCTCCTCGGCACGCTTCATCTCCGCCTCATACTGGGTGCGTAGGTCGGAAAGGTTCTTCTGCGCTATCTCATAGTCGGGCATGGCACGGAAGACCTCTTGGTAGCTGAAATACCCGAACTTCACCTGTGCACTGGCCCATAGGGGCAGCGCACAGATGAAGAGGGAAAGGATGAGTTTCTTCATGAATGTTTACTTAATCTTATTCACTTCAGCCTTCACATCAGCTGTCACGTCCTTGCTCAGTGTGTCGCTGATGTAGGGGATGCCGGCACTCACGTCCATGATATATACATAGCCTCCGTTCTTACCTACATTCTTGATGGCTGTGGTAATCTTGTTCATGATGGGAGCCATCTTCTCCTGCTGCTGCTTTGCCAGTTCCTGCTGGTTGTCCTGATAAGCCTGCTGGTATTTCTGCATCAGCTGGTTGATGTTAGCCTCAGTCTCCTGCTGCTTGGTGGCATTCATCGTGCTCTTGGTCTTTTCATACTCATCGGCCTTGCGCTGGATCTCATCCTGCATGGCCTTCAGGTCGTTCTCGTACTGCTTGCTCAGTGCTTCGAGATCGCCGCGGGCCTTGATGAATTCAGGCATTGACTGCATGATTGACTGTGCATCTACATGTCCAAACTTCTGTGCGAATGTTGCCATTGGTGCGAGCAACATCAGCATAATGATAATCTTTTTCATCTTTTCTATTAGTTAAATAAAATTCTTTAATTCTTCAATTTTTCAATTTTTCAATTCTTCAATTCTTCAATTCTTCAATTCTTTACAAATATCACCTTCCATATCCCAGTTTCTTCAGCACTTCATTACTGATATCGATTTTCGGACTGCCGAAGATAATAGCGGTATCGGAGGAGCGGTCGAGCACCATACTGTAACCATGGAGGTCGCTCAGGTCTTTCACCGCGTTATAAATCTCCTCCTGGATAGGTGTCATCAGGGCCTCGCGTTTCTTGAAGAGTTCACCTTCTGGTCCGAAATATTTCTTCTTCAGGTCACTGGCCTCCTTCTCTTTCTTCATAATCTCCTCCTGCTTGGCTTTCTTCTGCTCCTGCGAGAGGAACACCACTTCGTTCTGGTAGTTCTTATACATGGTCTGTGCCTCCGTGTTCAAAGCCTCCACTTCAGCTTGCCATTTTTTCGACACCTGGTTAAGCTGTTCGTTGGCACGCTCGTAGGCGGGTATATTCTTCAGCACATACTCCATGTCGATGAGCGCAAACTTCTGTGCGCTTGCCGTCATCGCCACCAGGGCGAGGAGGGCCATCATGATCATTTTCTTCATAGGCTCAATGATGATTGGTTCAACGATTATATGACGAGCACGAAAACGAAAAGTTAATAGCCCGCCAAGGATTTTAAACAATTTTCAGTCTTTATCTGCTTCTTAATTATCAATTATCAATTGTCAATTATCAATGATCAACTCCCCATCAGAACTCCTGTCCTAACACAAAGTGGAACTGACTGCCACCACGCTTGTTAGCCCCGTTATTATACACCTTGTCGAAACCGTAGGCCCAGTCGATACCCATCAGACCCACCATGGGGAGATAGATGCGCACACCGACACCCGCAGAACGTTTCATGTCGAAGGGGTTGAATTTCTTCGGATCGTACCAGGCATTACCTGCCTCAGCGAATCCTAATCCATAGATGGTGGTGTTACCCAAAAGGAACGGGTAGCGGATCTCCAAAGACAAACGGTCGTAGGCATAGGCATTAGAACCACCGCTGGAGCCGGCCTCGCGTGCTGCCGAATAAGAGATGGTACCATTCTCATAGCCTCGGAGTCCGATGGTCTCCTCAGCATAGCTGGTGGAGTATCCACTCATGCCATCACCACCCACATAGAATGTCTCGAACGGAGATTTCTTGTAACTGTTATAGGATCCGAGCAGACCTAACTCCACGCGCGTCATCAGCACGAAACATTTACTTCCGCCAGTGAGTGCTGTGTAGGTCTTACTCTTGAACTTCCATTTGTGATACTCTATCCAGCGGTATTTATCCTGCTGCTGCTTCGTGAAGTCAGCTGCCTGATAGTCGGTGGCGAGGTGTTCATAGTCTTTGCCGTCCCACAATGACCATGGTGGTGTGAGGGATACAGAGGCCGTGAACTCGGAACCATTACGCGGGAAGAGCGGGTTGTCGGTAGAAGCACGCGACAAGGTGATTCCCAGGTTCAGGTTGTTACAGTTACCATTCTGAATGAGGAAGTAACGCCAGTTCTTCAGCATATAACGGGTATATGACACCTCTGCACTCAGTGTGAAATAGTCATCAGGCCAACGCAGGCGCTTACCCCATCCCAGACTGGCACCGAACAGTTTCACATAGGTGTCGGGATCCATGAAGCTCTCCATGCTGTAACCGTAGTTACCATAATTACCGTAACCGTAGTTGCCGTAGCCATACATATAATTATACATATTATACTGGTAGGCGGTGTTGTAGTAGTTGCTGGAAACGTCGCTCTGCTTGGAGTAGAAAGCACCCACAGAGAACTGGATGGGTCGTTTGCCACCGAACCAGGAAGTGGAGTAGGAAGCGTTATACGACTGATAGTAGCGGGCATTGGTCTGAGCACCGATTGACAGCACCTCACCATCACCCACGGGTAGGATTCCACGGTGCTCCTTGTTCTTGTTGAAGAGGTTCGCCATGGAGAAGTTGTTCAGCTTGAGTCCCACGCGCATGATAATACCCGTCTGTCCCCAGCCTAACGACAGCTCTATCTGGTCGTTGGATTTCTGCACAAGATCCCAGTTGATGTCAACGGTACCGTCCTCAGCATTGGGTTTCACATCGGGCTTAACCTCCTCGGGGTCGAAATGTCCCATGGAAGCCAGTTCACGGGCTGTACGCATCAAAGCATCTTTCGAGAAGAGGTCACCCGGTTTGGTACGCAGCTCACGACGGATCACATTCTCGTAGAGTTTGTCGTTACCATGGATGCGCACATGACTGAGGTGTGCCTGCGGTCCTTCCTGAACACGCATCTCCAAGTCGATGGAATCTCCCACAATGTTTACGTCGGTAGGCTCGATGCTGGAGAATACGTATCCGTTATTCCAGTAGAGGTTACCTACGGCATCATCGTCCTCACGAAGTCGTTTGTCCATGAGCTTCTGGTTATAGACATCTCCTTTCTTCAAGGTGAGCAGCTCGTTCAGGCGATCGGTGGTATAAACGGTGTTACCCACCCACTTGATGTCGCGGATGTAGTATTTCTGTCCTTCCTCCACCTTCACATAGACGTTCACATGCTTCTCGTCGTAGTTCCACACGCTGTCGGCAAGGATGGCGGCATCACGGTAACCGTATTCGTTGTATTTGGCAATCAGATTCAGCTTGTCCTCTTTCCACCGTTCGGGGGTGTATTTCTTCTTCTTCAGGAATGTTGACAGTTTGCCGGCCTCATGAATCGAGTTAAAGGCTCCCTTGGTGAACAGCTTACCCTTGATCTTTCCGTCGGAGAGTTTCTCGTTACCCTCGATGATGATTTGATGCACCTTCATCTTCATCTTCTTATCAACGGTGACATCCAGGATCACCTGGTTCTTGTTCGCCACATCGTCACGCTGAACGATGGAGATATCGGCATTCTTGTAGCCTTTGTCATCAAAATATTTCTTGGCGAGAATCTTAGCACGGTCGATCATGTTCGGAGTGATCTGGTTGCCTTTGAGAAGACCAAGCTTTTTCTCCATGTCCTCGCGCTCGCTTTTCTTCAGACCGATATAATGAATCTCCGACACGCGGGGCCTCACGGCCAAGTGGATGTGCAGATAGATCTTGTCACCGATGAGTGAGTCGGCGGAGATGACGACTTGTGAGAACAAGCCATGTTTCCAATAGCGTTTCACAGCCTCGGTAATCTCATTTCCTGGTACGGAAACCGTCTGTCCTATCGACAGGCCAGAGATACCCGTGAGCACATAGTCCTCATATCCCTCCACGCCCGATACGGCGATGCCGGCAACAGTGCATTCGCGAGGGATGCCGGCATAGGTGATGTCAGGGTTTATGATTTTCTCCTGGGCAGCGATGCTGCTAAATGAAAAGAGGAAAAGGAAGACCCACCCCCATCCCCTCCCTATGATGGAGGGGAGTGAAATGTTTCCTGCCTTTTCTGTTATATATCTTATCATAATTGTCAAATATTTCCTTTGAAGTAATTACTCCCCTCCATCATAGGGAGGGGCTGGGTCTCTACCCCTCCATCATTCAGAGGGGCTGGGGGTGGGACTCTCTTCTTCCACCTGTGCCTCGGTCTTTCCAAAGCGGCGCTGACGACCCTGATAGTTCACGATGGCCTTACGAAGGCACTCCTCATCAAAATCAGGCCAGAAGGTATCGCAGAAATACAGCTCGGAATAGGCAATCTGCCACAGCAGGTAGTTACTGATGCGCAATTCACCGCCCGTGCGGATGAGCAAATCAGGATCGGGCATGAAGTTGGTCTCCAGATGCTGACTGATTGTTTCCTCGGTGATGTCTTCAGCACGGATACCGCCCGTACGCCAATTCTTGAGGATATTCTCAGGCAGTTCCTCCATGTCGTGGACTTCAGAGACGATCTTCTTCACAGCCTGGGTGATCTCCCAGCGACTGGAATAGCTCAGGGCGATGACAAACGTCATGGCATCATTCTTTGCCGTATGCTCTTCCAGCTCAAGGATCTTCTCCTGTACCTCATCGGGCAGACGCTTCATGTCGCCAATCATCCGGAACCGCACGTTATTCTTCATGAAGATCTCCTCCTCCAGCGAAGTGAGAATCAGTCCCATCAGGGCAGTTACCTCATCGATAGGACGGTTCCAATTCTCGGTGGAGAAGGTGTAGAGGGTGAGGTATTTCACACCGAGGTTCACACACGCCGTGGTGACGCGATGAACAGCTTCCACACCCGCCTGATGGCCGTAGCTGCGCTCTTTGCCACGTTGGTTGGCCCATCGTCCGTTGCCATCCATGATGATGGCAATATGTTTCGGAATGCGGCTCATGTCTATCTGATCAGTCATCTTTGTCATTATTACAAGTTCTACATTTTGCCATAAAACTGTATGTGAGTGTCAGCTGCAAGGCTGAGAAACAGTCACGGTTTTTAAAAGCCCCGGTACTCTTGATTAGGTATGGGTCCACCACACCGTCGAGTTTGTCGGAAAAGGTGAAATGCATCGCCCACTCCACTCCGAGATTCAGACGTGTGGCCACTTTGTATTTCACACCCACACCAATGGGGATATTCGCTGCGAAGACCTTCTTTTGAGAGGCATCGACATACGAGCCTCCCACACCCAGGAACACGAAGGGAGTCACCCTTTTCGCGCCACGGTAGTCAAGACCTGTACCGTATGGCCAGAAATTATACTCGTAGCGGATACCCAGATCAGCCATTTTATGACTGAATTTCATGGGCTGTTGCCATTCGGGATAATAGGTGTTCACCTTACGGGAGTCACCTTTTAGGGTACCATACGACAAACTGGCCGCCAGTCCCATATAGGGATTGAAAATCCTCCTGACCAAGATGGTGGCCATCGGTTGCATGTTCCCGAAGATGTTGCCGTTGAAATCGCCTTCGTAGCTCACCATTCCCACACCACCGCCAATCTCCATGCGGTACTCATCATCCCACTGGGCATGAGCTGCCATTGTGGAAGCGAGGAGGAGGAAGCTGCATACGGCTCGGCACACTCTCATCAATCGGTTCTCCTTATTATATTATAGACACCGGGTTATTGAAACTCTTTCTGTATCTTCGTCCAGCCCAGACGGTTCAGACGGCCACGCCATACCTGACCATTCTCACCGTTGATGATCCAGAGGCACCACTGGCTATCGACTGCTGCAGTATGGGGGATATCGTTCCCGCTCAGTGCAGCTGGCAGAGGATAAAGGGTGCTACCCTTCCAGGTAATACCTCCATCTTTGCTTACGTATGTCGTCAAGAAGGGACGTTCCGTACAAGCACCCAAACCCGAACCGCCGAAAGCGATCAGTACGCCATCATAGGCAAACATGGAGAGATTGGACAGTCGCGGCAGCCTATACTGAGAATTATCCGATGGAGTATAGTAGGACCATTCGCTCATCTGAAGAGGGTTGGAGAGGTCTTCCAATTTCCCCCACACCACAGCATAGCTGTCATTGGGCCACTTTGTCAGGTCACGGTTGCCCGTTACGATAACACGTTCCACATCGGTATTGGTCTTCAGGGTGGTGCAGGCATAGCTCAATGAACCCTGCGGCAGCCATGATGTCTCATCACCCATCAGTTCTTTCGTCCAGGTCTTACCTTTATCGGCAGAGCTCATGATGGTTCCTTCGGCATCCATACCATAAAGTTTCAGACTGCTGACAGCCAGCAAACGGGTGAGATGGGGGGTACTTACCGTAGTCCAATTCTGTCCGTCTGTAGAGCGTATCAGGCTTTCCTTATCGAGGAGGAAGAGATTATTGTCTTGTGCCAGGAGGTTCTGATAGGCATCGGGTTCAAGACGATGCTTGAAGTTAAAGGCCAAAGGGGTAAAATCAGAGCCATCAGCCAACAGGGTGGCATATCCCACCGTATATCCGTCACGCTGTCCGAACACATAAAGATGATCGCCACAAGCCACGGCTTTCATGTCTTTCATTCCAGCCAGAATGCTCTGAGCCGTACGCTCCGACCAGTTGAACACCTCCCCTTCCTCTTGATGCACATTGACATGCACCGTATACGTCCGATAGGCATTTCCGCTGTTGGAGTAAGCCACCATCTGACGGGGTGTGGAGAAATCAATGGAATCGGTAGCGGAATAATACCTCAGCGAGTCGCTGGTGACACTCTTCAGCACTATAACTCCTCCATTCTTGGTCGATACCGTACAGATGACATGAGCCACATCCGTTCCATAGGGCAGAGAGTCTGGGTTATAGATCTCCCGTTTCTCCTGGTCGATATAGAACTGGTAGTCGCTGCCTGTAAGCGTTGTCGTATAAGTGCTGTCTGCACCTTTCGATGAGGTGGTGTGAACCGTTCTCTTCAATGTTCCCAGAGTAAAGGCCGTGATGGCCGTATCATCGTAATAGATGGCATCGTCATCGTCTGATTTCAGACATGACGTACAAACCATTACCGCTGAGAACAGTATCGCGAAAGGTATCAATATCCTTTTCATGAGCTGTCGCTTTTGATTTTTGGGTGCAAATTTACTTAGAATTCCGCAAAAAGGAATCCTTTTGGGTGCTTTATTATGCAAATTATTCATTAAATGAGCATTTTTTAAGTTATGTTTAGAGTTTCTTGAGAAAAGGGAATAAAAAAAGAGGACGATATGAATCACTCACTTCGGCCTCCTGAAAACAATTCTAACGGATGTTGGTGTTAACTAAACATACAATACTAAGTATTGTTACCGCCAGCATCATAGTTGTTTCAAAATCTAATAACATAATCTTTACCTTAAATCTATCAAACTACTAACCTATGAAAACTTTAACGGAATGCATTCTCCCGAATGCGATGCAAAGGTACGATGTTTTTTCGTATTTGCAAATAAAAACGGGCAGTTTTATGAAAAACCGCCCGTTATTTTGATTTAAATCAAATCTTACAATTTCGGACCTGCAGCGACGAGTGCCTTACCAGCCTCGTTGCCTTCGTACTTCTTGAAGTTCTTGATGAAGCGGGCAGCCAGGTCTTTTGCCTTCTCTTCCCACTCATCGCGGTTCTGATAGGTGTCACGAGGATCGAGAATACCCCATGCCACGCCGTTGAGCTGTGTGGGAACCTCGAAGTCGAAGTAAGGAATCTTCTTGGTAGGTGCGTTCAGGATGTCACCACCCAGGATAGCGTCGATGATACCACGTGTATCCTTGATAGAGATACGCTTGCCTGTTCCGTTCCAACCAGTGTTCACCAGATAAGCCTTGGCGCCGCTCTTCTCCATCTTCTTCACCAGCTCCTCAGCATACTTTGTAGGATGCAGCTCGAGGAATGCCTGTCCGAAGCAAGCTGAGAATGTAGGAGTGGGCTCAGTGATGCCGCGCTCTGTACCAGCCAGCTTTGCGGTGAAACCAGAGAGGAAGTAGTACTTCGTCTGCTCAGGAGTCAGGATAGATACCGGGGGCAGCACACCGAATGCGTCGGCGCTCAGGAAGATTACGTTCTTAGCCTCAGGACCAGCGCTCTTCTTGTTCACCTTCTGGGCAATCTTCTCAATGTGGTTGATAGGATAAGAAACACGGGTGTTCTCAGTTACGCTCTTGTCAGCGAAGTCAATCTTACCAGCCTCGTCAACGGTAACGTTCTCGAGAAGGGCATCACGACGGATAGCGTTGTAGATATCGGGCTCGCTCTCCTTGTCGAGGTTGATCACCTTGGCATAGCAGCCACCCTCGAAGTTGAACACACCCTCGTCGTCCCATCCGTGCTCGTCGTCACCAATCAGCAGACGCTTCGGATCGGTGCTCAGTGTGGTCTTACCTGTTCCAGAGAGACCGAAGAAGATAGCGGTGTTCTTACCCTCCATATCGGTGTTGGCAGAGCAGTGCATGGAAGCGATACCCTGCAGCGGCAGATAGTAGTTCATCATGGAGAACATACCCTTCTTCATCTCACCACCGTACCAGGTGTTGATGATGCACTGCTCGCGGGTTGTAGTGTTGAAAGCAACACAAGTCTCAGAGTTCAGACCCAGCTCCTTGTAGTTCTCTACCTTTGCCTTAGAGGCGTTATAGATAACGAAGTTAGGCTCAAAGTTCTCCAGTTCCTCAGCGGTAGGCTGGATGAACATGTTCTTGACGAAGTGAGCCTGCCAAGCAACCTCCACGATGAAACGAACGCGCAGACGGGTAGCCTCGTTGGCACCACAGAAAGCGTCCATGACATACAGGTTCTTGTTGCAAAGCTCCTTGATGGCGATGTCCTTTACCTTTGCCCAAACCTCCTCGCTCATGGGGTGGTTGTCGTTCTTGTACTCCTCAGAAGTCCACCATACCTTGTCCTCGCTCTGTGCATCCTTCACGATGTACTTGTCCTTAGGCGAACGGCCGGTATAGATACCAGTCATCACGTTCACGGCGTTGAGCTCAGTGTTTACGCCCTTGTCGAAACCCTCGAGCCCGGCCTTTGTCTCCTCCTCAAAGAGGTACTCATACGACGGGTTATGAGCAATCACGGTAGAACCCGTAATGCCATACTGTGTCAAATCTAACTTTGCCATAATTATTGAATATTTTTAATGTAACTGAATCCTTTTAACCTTATCGGCTGCAAAATTACTCAAAAATCACCTATACACAAAACATTAAATAAGCAAAAAAACGCTTTTTGCGTGTTTTTTCGGTTAAAGAATTTAAAAACATCGTGTGCCCAAACAATTTTGCAAAGTCTGTCTTGCAAAAATAATGAAATTTCGTAACTTTGCACCCAGATAATCAAGCTACAATAATATGAACATCATTAATTTCAGTGAACAGAACTCTGTCATCAATCAATACTTGTCGGAAATCCGCGACAAGGGATATCAGCGTAACCGTCTGCTTTTTCGTAATAACATCCAACGAATCGGCGAGATGATGGCCTACGAGATGTCAAAGACCATGAACTACAAGACCAAAACGGTAACGACCCCATTGGGTACCATCGACATTCCGCTTATCAAAGACGATCTGGTTATCGCCACCGTGTTAAGGGCGGGACTGCCCTTCCATGAAGGGTTCCTCCATGTGTTTGACCATGCCGCCAATGCTTTTGTCTCTGCCTACCGCATGTACACCAACCGGGAACATACAGAAGTAGGCATACACACTGAATACATGGCATCGCCATCCGTGAAAGGGAAGACACTGCTCATCGTAGATCCCATGTTGGCTACGGGCGGTTCCATGGTAGCAGCTTACGAAGCCCTGCTAAAGACCGGAAAGCCTGCCAAGGTGCATATTGCCTGTGTGATCGGTACGCCTGAAGGTATTGACATGCTTGAAAAGAATATCCATGAGGACATCACACTCTGGTGTGCAGCCATCGATCCCGGCATGAACGAGCATAAATACATCGTCCCCGGCTTTGGCGATGCCGGGGACTTATGTTACGGTGAAAAGATGTAGCGGTGGTGATTTACCTGATTTTCTCCAACAGGATCATCAGGTATTTCTCATTGGTCCAGCTGAAACCTGGCAGGTTCATGACAGATTCCATGACCCTCACTTTCTCTTTGGGTAATGCGCGCTTGAGATGTCTTTCATGCGCCAGTACGACTTTTTCTCCAATCTTGAAATAATAAACAGGGATTACGGGGAACTCTATGCTATCTCTCCCGCCAGCATCAATGGTGGTGTACCCCAGTGTGTTTGTGATGTTACTGAGGTCAATGTTCGTGATATTGGCACTGTTCGCCCTTTGCTGTTTAAATGATTTCAAATCGATCACCTTAGCACAATACAGGACATCCCCTCCTACGCTATCGACAGGATAGACCAGCTGATTATCGATGGGGATATAGGAGCGGTCCTTGAAATCCACCCGTTGTAATGCCTTGGTATCGGCCTCTTTGACGATTTCACCACTCATATACAGCAGTGAACTGTTCTTGAGGAACACATTGGCCAGAGGCAGTTTCAGAGTCTTTCCGCTGGTCAGGAGAACGGTAGCAGGCTGGAATTCCTGATATACCGTAAGGGCTGGCGTGATCTGCTGGGCAACCCCTTGTAGCGTTGCCAGTAGCAGGAGCGACGAAATCAGAAACTGCTTCATAACCTTTCCTTTTAAAGAACTTACTTCACCTCCCAAATATCATTGGTTTCCAAGAGTTCCATGAAGTTATGGTACTTCTTCTGTGCCGACACCTCCTTGATCTGTGCATGTACAGCATCATTGTAGGTGGGAGCCTCTACATCGCGGATCACACCCAGCGCTACCGGGAATCCATGCTCATTATCCATCATGGCCAGTTTGAGCTGTAAGGTATCATCCTCACAATGGGCATCGTGCACCAGGACATCATCCAGTGTATAGCCATCCTGACCGATGGTCACCACCTTCAAGCCGAAGCCTTCCTGTACCAGACCATATTCGTTGTTAGGACCGAATACCAGTTTCTCACCATGGCGCACATAGATCGCATTGTTCTTACGACCTTCCTTGGTATAGATAGGATCATAGCAGCCGTTGTTGAAGATCACACAGTTCTGCAGGATCTCGCATACGGCAGCGCCTTTATGATGATAAGCTGCCTTCAGGATCTCCACGGTCTCCGCGTTGTCGGTAGCCACCGAACGGGCGAAGAAATGACCGCGAGCACCGAAACACAACTCTGCAGGACGGAAGGGATCCTCCACCGTACCGTAAGGACTAGACTTACTCACGAATCCCCTGGGACTGGTAGGTGAATACTGTCCTTTGGTCAGTCCGTAGATACGGTTGTTCAGCAGAATCATGTTCAAGTCGATGTTACGACGCATGGCATGGATAAAATGATTTCCACCGATGGCCAGACCGTCACCGTCGCCACTTACCTGCCATACGGTGAGATTCGGATTAGCCACCTTCGCACCAGTAGCAATACTGGCGGCACGACCATGGATCGTCTGCATGGCATACGGACTAACATAATACGGCAGACGGCTGGAACAGCCAATACCCGAGATGACAGCCATCTCATGGGGAGCAACGCCTACTTCTGCCATTGCTTTGTGCAGTGATGCGAGGAAGAAATGGTCACCGCAGCCAGGACACCACCTCGGTTGTCCTTTTTTATAATCATTTGCTGTATAGCTCATACCTCTTACTTCTTTAAAATATTCTCAAAAGCGTTTACCAACTCACTGACTACAAACGGCTGGCCCTTCACCTGATTGAACTGCTCAGGTACGAAGCCATCAACCTTCGAACGCAGGTAAACAGCCAGCTGACCCATATTCTGTTCTGCCACCACCACTTTCTTGTAGCGTAAGAGCACGTCGGCGGTGTTCTTGGGAAGCGGGTTGATGAACTTGAACTGTGCCTGTGCCACTTTATAGCCTTTCTTCTGCAGTTCTTCCATGGCACTGTACAGATGACCGTATGTAGAACCGAAGCCTACGATGAGCAGGTCTGCATCGGCATCACCTGCCACCTCCAAGTCGGGTACAGGAATCTTGGCCACCTTCTCCGCACGCAGACGGGTCATCATATCATGGTTCTCAGGATCAGTGGAGATAGCACCTGTCTTGCCATCCTTCTCCAAACCGCCAAGGATATGGGTATAGCCCTCTTGTCCTGGGATTGCCCAATAGCGCACCTTTGTCTCCTCGTCACGGAAATACGGAGTATAATGATCCTTCATCTCCGGTGTGGCATAGTGAGGCTTGATGGCTGGCAGCTCCTCCATGGTAGGAAGTTTCCAGGCTGCAGAGCCATTGGCGATGAACGCGTCGGTGAGCAGAATGACGGGGGTAAGATGCTCCAAGGCGATCTTGGCAGCACTATAGACAGCATCGAAGCAGTCGGTAGGACTGGTAGCGGCAATTACCGGCATCGGACTCTCACCATTTCTACCATAAAGAGCCTGCAGCAGATCCGTCTGCTCACTCTTGGTGGGAAGACCCGTGGAGGGACCACCACGCTGCACGTCGATAATCACCAGAGGCAGCTCATCGATGACGGCAAGGTTCATGGCCTCACTCTTCAGACAGATACCAGGTCCAGAGGTGGAAGTGGCAGCCAGGGCACCAGCAAAGGCTGCACCTACGGAACTGGCGCATCCGCTGATCTCGTCTTCACATTGCACGGTTATCACGCCACAGCTCTTATGCTTGGAGAGCTCATGCAGGATATCAGTTGCCGGCGTAATAGGATAGGATCCCAGATACAGACGCAGTCCTGCCTTCTCTGCAGCAGCAATCAGGCCATAGGCCGTTGCTTTGTTTCCTGTGATGTCCATGTAACGGCCAGGCACCTTCGACTTCGACTCGATGCGATAGGTTGCGGGGACACTGGCATGTGTATTATGACCATAGTCGAATCCTGCCTGTACCACCTTGATGTTGTTCTCGGCAATAGCGGGTTTCTTGGCAAATTTGTCGCGGAGGAAGTTGGCCACAAGGTTCAGGTCACGGTTAAACAACCAGCAGACCAGACCCAGTGCGAACATATTGCGGCACTTCAGAACGGCCTTGTTGTCCATTCCGCTGTCCTTCAGACAGTCCTTTACCATGGTGGTCAGCGGACATTGAATCACTCTATCAGGATCGATACCCATCTCACCCAAGTAGTCTTCCGTCTGGAAGGCAGCTTTCTTCAGATCGTTCGGACCAAAAGAGTCGGTATCGATGATGATGGTGGCTTGCGGCTTGGCATAGCGATACTGTGTCTTCAAGGCGGCAGCGTTCATCGCTACCAACACATCACACAAGTCACCTGGTGTATAAACTTTTCCTGCACCAATATGTACCTGAAAACCACTCACACCTGTAAGTGATCCCTGCGGAGCACGGATGTCTGCAGGGTAGTCAGGGAATGTTGAAATGCCGTTACCAACGGTGGCACTCACCGTAGAGAAGATGTTTCCGGCCAATTGCATACCATCGCCGGAATCACCAGAGAAGCGGACCACGACTTGATCCAGCTCTTTCACTTCGAGTTCTTCTGCCATATTCTATCTATATGTTTGAATTTCAAGGTGCAAAGGTCATAAATATAATTGAATCTACAAAATAATTTTGCAGAAAAGTGGTTATTTGGCAGAAAAAACTCAATCTCTATGTCACAAAATGCATAAATATACTTTTAGACCGTATTTATCAAGAATTAGAGAATGAGAGAATGAATTGCTTTTCCCTTCGGCCAGCGACTTTCAGTTCTCGAATTCTCTAATTCTTGACAAAGCTCTACTTAGGTCAAATCATATAGTTCCCTAATACTTAAACGAGCTTCCTCCGAGGAACTCACGCAAAAGGGATGTGGGCGGGATCTGTCCCTCAGGAATAGGCTTGATATAGCGCAGGAATTTCAGCAGACGGTAAGCCTCCGCATGCTCGTTACAGCTCTCGGGGACCTGTTCCAGCAGTGGTTCCGCCTGACTCTTGATGACTGCCAGTTCGAAGAGCATGGCGGTGTTGAACATTGCATCGGCTTTCTCCTGATAGGGGAAGATCCATTTGTTCTCACCGGCTCTCACACTGGGCCATCGGTGGATGGTATCCCGTGCACTCACTCCCCGGTATTTATGGTCACGGATGATACGCCGCAGCAGTCGGTTGTCGGTCGTGGGAACATAGTTATGCTCATCCAGCAAAAGGGTAGTCAGGGCGGAGGCATAGATACGGAAGATCTGATCCTGCGGCACCTGTGCTGTAAGTTCCGGGTTCAGGGCATGGATACCCTCCACCACCAGCACCTCATCTTTGCGCAGGCGGAGCTTTCTTCCATCAGGTGTACTCTTTCCTGTCTGGAAGTTATACCGTGGTAGTTGCACCTCCTCCCCAGCGAGGAGGGCATTCATCTGCTCATTCAGCAAGGGGATGTTCAGTGCGTGGAGGTGCTCATAGTCGTAGTCGCCATGCTCATCGCGGGGTGTCAGCTCCCGGTCAATGAAGTAGTCATCCAAGGAGATGGGCACAGGTTTGATACTGTTGGTAACGAGCTGTACCGAGAGACGTTTGCATGTGGTAGTCTTCCCCGATGACGAAGGTCCGGCAATGAGAACCATCCTGACGCCCTTTCTGTTGGCGATCTCATCGGCGATACGAGCAATCTTTTTCTCCTGTAAGGCCTCCGACACCTGGATGAGCTGCGAGGTCCATCCCTTTTCCACCAGTTCGTTCAGGTCACCGATGGTGCTCATGCCCAGGATTCTCTGCCATTGATGGTGCTCCCTGAAGATGTTGAACATTTTGTCCTGATGGGTCATCTCACCCAGCTCCGAGGGATGCTCCCTGGAGGGGATACGCAGCAGGAGTCCGTCACCATATTTCTCTAGTCCGAAGAGATAGAGCTGTGAGGTATTGGTAAGCAGCGCCCCGTAGTAATAGTCGTAGTAACCGTTGATGTCATAGAAGACCGTATAGCATTTCCCGGTGCTTTTCAGCAGCTTCACCTTCGAATGGGCACCCACCGACTCGAATAGCCGGATAGCCTCCTCGGTGGTTGTCTCATGGCGATGGATGGGGTAGGCGGCATCGATAATCTCCTTCATGCGGGTGCGGATCTCTCCCACTTCCTCCAATGTGATGGGACGACCGATCTTCAGATCTACATAATAGCCGTTGCTCACGGGTGTGTTGATGCTTACTGTGCAGTCTTTATAGAGGTTGTGGACAGCCTTGCACAACACAAAGAAAAGAGTACGGGTATAGGTACGTGATCCACTGGCTGATTCCATGTCAAGGAATTCCACCGTCTTGGGGTTATACACACGGAAATGCATCCCTTCCACCTTGTTATTTACCTTGGCGCACACAGGACCGTATTTCATCTCCAGTCCGAAGATATCGAAAATCTCAGATAGATTCGATCCCAGGGGAATCTCCTTGCGCTCATTATTGTTTTTACACCAGATCTCAACTGTTTTCATAAGCATTGAACCGTTCGTTTTCAGATTCTGGCCGTAAAGATACGCATATTTTTTCAGATTCGTTCTTTTTTTAGTTTTTTTATAAAAGAAGGTATTTGTTTGGAGCTTTACAAGAATTTTTGTATATTTGCAGCAAAATTACAGAGATCCATCCCTTACAGCATAACAATCATTATTTTATATATTTATGTCTATCTGGATTATCTTTAAGCTTCTCGGATCACTCGCCCTGCTGATGTTCGGTATGAAAAGCATGAGCGAGGCTCTGCAGAAGATGGCCGGTCCCCAGTTGCGCCATGCTTTGGGCGCTATGACCACCAACCGTTTTACAGGTTTACTCACAGGTACTGTCGTGACCGCTTCCGTACAGTCGTCAACAGCTACCACCGTGATGACCGTTTCGTTCGTCAATGCCGGATTGCTGACGCTGGCACAGGCCATCTCTGTCATCATGGGTGCCAATATCGGTACTACCCTGACGGCATGGATTATGGCACTGGGAACATCATTCGACATCAGCGTAGCCGTCTATCCGGGCTTCTTCCTTGGTATCATCCTGATCTACTTGAAAAAGCATCGCTATGTGGGTGATTTCCTGTTCGGTCTGGCCTTCCTCCTGTTGGGTCTGACCACACTGAAAGCCACGGGAACGGCCATGGATCTGGGGCATAACGAGGCCGTCACGGCTTTCTTCCAGTCGTTTGACCCCGACTCATTCCTTACAACGATTGTTTTCCTGCTTCTGGGTGGTGTGATGACCTTCTGCGTACAGTCGAGTGCTGCCGTGATGGCCATTACCATGTTGCTCTGTTCCACGGGTGCCATGCCCATCTATCAGGGTATCGCCCTTGTGCTGGGTGAGAATATCGGAACCACTGTCACTTCCAACCTCGCCGCCTTATCGGCCAACACACAAGCACGCAGGGCCGCCTTGGCACACATGTTCTTCAATGTCTTCGGTGTCATCTGGATCCTGTTCATCTTCCACTGGTTCATCGATGGTGTCATGTGGCTTGTTGATGATGTAGGTAACTGGTTGGGAAAAGACATGGCCCACATGGAGTCCACCGAAAAGCTCAATTTCGTTCTGGCAGCCTTCCACTCCTGTTTCAACGTCATCAACGCCGGTATCCTGATCTGGTTCATCCCTCAAATAGAACGTTTCGTTTGCTGGGTAATCAAGTCGAAGAAGGTTGATGATGAGGAGGATTTCCGCCTGCATTTCATTACCGCTGGTCTCCTGAAGACGCCGGAGCTCTCGGTGCTCGAAGCCCAGAAAGAGATTGTCAGCTTCAGCGAGCGTATGCAGCGGATGTTTGGAATGGTGCGTGAGCTCCTCTCCGAGAAAGACGACCAGAAGTTCACCAAGCTGTTCACCCGTATAGAGAAATACGAGAGCATCTCCGACAATATGGAGATAGAGATCGCCTCTTATCTGGAACAGGTCTCCGATGCACACCTCTCCGATGAAACCAAAGGAAAGATCCGTGCGATGCTCCGCGAGATCAGCGAGCTGGAGTCCATCGGTGATGCCTGTTATAATATGGCACGTACCATCAACCGCAAGGTACAGGGCAAGAATGAGCATTTCAATACTCGCCAGTATGAACACATGCACCAGATGATGGAGCTCACCGAAAGTGCCCTTTCCCAGATGAACAACCTGATGGGTGGCCGCAAGGAGAGCTTCAATGTGAACCGTTCGTTCAACATCGAGAATGAGATCAACAACTTCCGTGACCAGCTGAAGAGTCAGAATATTAACGATGTGAACAACCACGTCTATACCTACGGCATCGGCACCATCTATATGGATATCATCAACGAGTGCGAGAAACTCGGCGATTATGTCATCAACGTAGTGGAGGCCCGCATGGGTACGAAACAGCGTGATGCATAAGAGCGAGAGCGCTCCTATGCACCTCCGCACCACGTGCCCCGATAAACTATACAATTATGATAAACATGAAATCGTGGATCGATGAGGTGATCCAGGAAAAACAGGTGACGGCGGTGCCCATCATGACACACCCGGGTATTGAGATGAAAGGTTATACCGTCAGGGAGGCTGTCAGCAATGGAAAGGCTCACTTTGAGGCTATCATGGAAATGACCAAGGCGTATCCCTGTGCCATGGCTACGACCATCATGGATCTCACTGCCGAGGCTGAATGCTTTGGAGCAGATATCGTCTTTTCTGATCATGCTGTTCCTGCTGTAGCCGGAAGACTGCTGAAGAGTGTTGATGACATCGAACAGCTACAGGTACCGTCGTTGCAGTCGGGCAGGATCCCAGCCTATCTCAAAGCCAACTTACTGGCGGCAAAAGCGATAGCAGACCGTCCTGTATTAAGTGGATGCATCGGACCGTTCTCTTTGGCGGGCAGACTCTATGACATGTCGGAACTGATGATTCTGATTTACGAACAGCCAGAGGCTGCCCATTTACTTCTCAGGAAATGCAACGAGTTCATCCTCAAATACTGTATGGCGCTGAAGGCAACGGGAAGTCAGGGCGTGATGATGGCGGAGCCGGCTGCTGGTTTGTTAAGTAATGAAGATTGTAAGCAGTTCTCTTCACCATATGTGCGGGAGGTGGTGCAGCGTGTGCAGGATGATCATTTCATTGTGGTGTTGCATAACTGTGGTAATACAGGACATTGCACGGAGGCAATGGTAACAACAGGAGCTGCAGCCTATCATTTTGGGAATAAATGTGATATGGAAGAGGTAACGCGTGAGGTTCCTCCGAACGTCCTTTCCATGGGAAACATTGACCCTGTGTCTGTTTTGAAGGATTCTGTTCCTGAGAAGATAAAGGCTGTTGTCACCGATCTGCTGACGAAAATGAAGGACTATCCCAATTTTGTGCTGTCAAGTGGGTGTGATATACCACCGCAAACACCCGTTGAGAATATACGTGCTTTCTTTGAAGCCCTGGATGATTATAACCAGGTTCCGAAATGAAGAAACATCATAACTGTTTTGCTAGGTCCGAATAGATTCCTTGACATACAAAGAACTTACATATCATGATTTGGCTATATCTCCTTCTGATCTATATGAACAGATGGGATACGGTGACACCATTCCTGATCAGACTGTCTTGAACGAACTTACGACAATTGTGGAAGAGGTGAGGACCATCCTCCGTCCGCGTTTTTCCTTTGTCATTACTGATCTGAAGCTGCAAGAGGAAAAGGGAATATTGGGTACTGACAGCCCATCCACGGTTTTTCACATCGGGAAGATCATTTCACGACAGCTCAAGGGAAGTGAGGCATACGCCCTCTTTGTGTGTACGGCAGGCATGGAATTTGAGAATTACCAGCAGCAGCTGAAACAAGAGAATGATATGGTGCGTATGTTCATCGCCGACGCTTTGGGCAGTGTGATAGCAGAGAAATGTGCCGATCAGATGGAGATAACCCTTCAGGCTTCCATTGATAAGCTGGGGTGGAAACATACCAATCGTTTCTCTCCAGGTTATTGTGGGTGGTTGGTGAGTGAACAGCAAAAACTGTTCCCACTCATCTCCCGGCTCTCTCCCTCCTTCTCTCATGAGATCGTTTCCCTCACGGAGAGTTCCCTGATGATACCCATCAAGTCAGTAAGCGGAATCATCGGCCTTGGTAAGCAGGTACGTCATCTTGACTATACATGCGGACTGTGCGATCTCCAACAATGTTACAAGCGCTCTAAACGGGTTAACCGTGCCCCCTAATTTATTTAAACACAGAGACTCAGAGACACAGAGGGTTGTTTTCTCTAGATTTTTTATCCCTGAGTCTCTGAGTCTTTGTGTTCCAATTTAGTTATCCCACCCTTTATGCTCAGCTGCGCAAGTACAAGACAGTGAACGCCCTGCCCCTCATGTGCCTTTTCCTATATACAATTGTATAGCACATTGTATGCCGTTCCTTGCAATCGCCTCGTTTTTTCACTACCTTTGCATTGTGTTTTATTCATGACAAAAAAAATATATAACAATGAAAAAGGTAACGTCTGGACCCCACCCCTCGCTCCGCTCACCCCTCCCCTACGATGGGAGGGGCAGGGGTGTGGTCAGTAATTTTGATAACAACAAAATGAACACCTACAACAGAATTAGAAAGCTTGAAATTTGTTTACAATGAAGAATAAGGGATTTATCAAATTGTATCGCAGTGTGTTGTCCAGGCCTGAGCTGACCGATCTCCTTACAGAAGAAGGGGGCACGGGCTTTGGAACCTATATGATGATCCTGCTGTATCTCTCACAGTGCGATGACTTAGAAGGTCTTTATACGAATGCGCAGCTGTCGGCACTTGCTTCCCAGGCAAGGAAATCGAGGGCCTATATCAACCATATTATTTGCGATTTTGGCCTGTTC
>CACXMM010000004.1 GCA_902768785.1 uncultured Prevotellaceae bacterium | reverse complement strand
TGGCAGCGGTCAGAGTAGTCTTACCATGGTCAACGTGACCGATAGTACCAATGTTTACGTGCGGTTTGGTGCGCACAAATTGCTCTTTAGCCATAGCTTTACTTTTTATTTATTAAATGAATAATCGCGTATTGTCTGCTTCACAAATACAACAAATCAGTAGAGCTGTAACCGAGATTTGAACTCGGGACCTCTTCTACTGAAGTGGGTGGTGATGGATTCGAACCACCGAAGTCGAAAGACAACAGATTTACAGTCTGCCCCATTTGGCCGCTCTGGAAACCACCCTTGTTTTAAACCTCTTGCCCCTTGGAGAGCCTCTTGTCGGATTCGAACCAACGACCCCGAGATTACAAATCACGTGCTCTGGCCAACTGAGCTAAAGAGGCAAATCCTTGCAGCCGTTTAGGCCTCGTTGTTAGGACTTGTTCTAAAACGGCTGCAAAGATACGTACTTTTTTCGAATCTCCAAAATTTTTCTGGGATTTTTTTATCTGTTGCGTTGTTTTTCTTTAAATTTGGTGAGCTGCACCTTTAAAGAATCTACGCACTGATCGATACTCTCTTCGAAGGTGTCGCACACTTTCTCCACGAACAGCGTATTGCCTGGTACATTCACCGTCAGGCTTGCTTCCTTGTTCAAGGCAGTGGCCGGTTTTACCACCTTTAGCTGCACCTCCACTTTCTGAATGTCTTCATAAGATTTCTCCAACTTGGCGACTTTCTTTTCGATAAACGCCTTCAACTGCTCAGTAGCGTCGAAATGGATCGACTGAATTTTAATTTCCATAGTTACCTCCATTTTTAAGGGTTATGCCCTGGGATGGGCTTTACGATAAACTTTCTTCAGCTGCTCGAATGTCGTATGGGTATAGATCTCGGTCGTTGCAAGACTTTGATGTCCCAGCAGCTTCTTCACACTTTCCAGTCCGGCCTCATGGTTGAGCATAGCGGTGGCGAAGGAATGGCGGAGCACGTGCGGGGTGCGTTTTTTCATCGTGGTGACCATCGAGAGGCATCTCTTCACCTCGTTCCTGATCTGTCCCGTATTCATCCGCACACCCTTTTCTGTCACCAGGAGGGCTCTGTCCTCACGTTCTATCTCCCGGTCCCTCAGTTCCACGTAACGATCCAGCGCTTTCTTCATCTCCTCGCCAAAGGGAATCATCCGTTGTTTGTTTCTCTTACCCGTCACCTTCAGCTGTCGGTTGATCATGTCAACGCTGTCGTCATCCAGTCCGGCCAACTCCGACACACGCAGCCCTGCCTCATACAATAATATTAATATGGTACGTGCGCGTACATCTTTATATAGGCTACCTGTAAGCAGATCATCCAGCAGACGGTCCATCTCACTTTCCTTCACGAACTGTGGTAACGGCTTGCTTTTCTTCGGTCCGACGATTCCATGGGCAGGATCATGCTCTACGAGATGTCGGCTCAGGGCAAAACGATAAAAGGAACGCAAAGCACTCAAACGTCGATTGATTGAAGTGGCATTGTTTCCTTTATCCATCATGCTCTCCATCCAGTCACGGATCACATCAGAGTCTATCGACTCCCAAGAGAGATGATTATTCAAAGTTTTGAAGTACGACTCAAAGGCTCGCAAGTCCTCGCCGTAGCTCTTTAGGGTAAGTGAAGAGTAGTTCTTCTCCGCCTCCAAGTAGTTCAGAAACTCTTTAACCATCATATCGCGCTGTACTCACCATGAGTTTACGGCAACGAATTTACGGAAAAATCTCCAAACCACCAAATTTTTCCCAGAGAATTTTTATTATTCCTCTGCCTGGCGAAGCTTCTGTACATAGATAGCGTGCTCCATCTTCAAGCGCTTCAAGACAGAAGGTTTGTCGAATTGCTGACGGGCGCGGAGTTCCTTCACCACACCGGTCTTCTCAAACTTTCTCTTGAACTTCTTCAATGCTCTTTCGATGTTCTCGCCTTCTTTTACGGGTACAATAATCATGTCTTTGCTTTAAATTTTTATCGTTAAACTTATTGTTATTTATTTTACTTTCTGCATGTTGCCATTAAAAGCGGGTGCAAAGTTACATCAATTTTGGCAAACACACAAATTTTTCATTATTTTTTTCAAAATAATATGTAAAACAAAGGTAGCAGACGCTCTGCTATTCTTCTCATGGATAGCACAAATGCAACAGCAGCCACAAACCTCACAAGGATGCAGCTGCTGTCGCTTTAGTATATTGACATCGTATCTGTCTTGGCAGGAAGGTTATTCCACAGCCTTTTCATACGACTATTTCACCATGAACTTCTTTCCGTTGCGGATATAGATGCCTGGTTTCAGTGTCTTGCTGTTCACCTTCTGACCTTGCAGGTTGTAAACGTCGTCTGTGTTCGCAGCCTTTGTCTTTCCTGCAGATTCGCCTGCCCAGATGAAGCCGATGCCAGTCGCGATACCGTCTGACTCTTCCTCGTCATCCAGGAAGATGGTAGAGATCTTAGCCGATGAGTTAACAACAGCTGACACTGGGATCAGCAGATATGCTCTGTAAGCCTCCAGCAACTCATCATTAGCTGGATAGAACATACCATCGGAACCCAAAAGGTAATTCATATATTCCATATCACCCATCCATGATTTATACCAATTTGTTGGTAGTATAGATTCTGATTCGACAATACCTCTCAGCATATTGGCATACATATAGTTCGTATTCTTTGTGGGGATCGCATAATCGCCAGAGGTACCCTTGATCAACAGTCCAGTTCCTGCCGGAACCTCATTCACCCGAGTAAGAACGAGTTCGCTGGTAGTGGGATTGTATCCGCTTGCCACATATGCCTTAATACCGCTCATATTAGAGAAATCAAGATCATACTGGCTGCAGAACGTACCAATTCCTGATTCAGAGAGTGAGAAAGGAACAGTGGGGGGAGCAGTCACCTTCTGTATGGTCACACTTAAATAACAGTAGTCAGCATCAGGAACCACAAAGACATAATAACCATTTTCATCGGCTGTTAATTGTGTATTATCAAGCAAGACACTTTCTACTTCATAACCGATACGGGTCTTTATGGTTGCTCTGACGGTAGAACCCTTAGTGAAATTCCTTTCACCATCTGGCCACAAATAATAACCATTGGCAAGCACCTCTGCTAATGAACCATTAAATGAACTATGCAAGATAGAATATCCTATCTCATTAAATGTTACGCTGACATTAACGTCTGCTTTAAGGTCGTCAGTGATTACATACGAATATCGCTGATTCACAAGATCATAGGTCAAGGCAACCTCTTCTCCATCTACATAAGCGGTAGGTACAAAGCCTACATTAGGCTCAATGTACAGATTTAACACAGAGCCTTCTATGATAGGAGGAATTGCAGTTGTATTCCACCAGTTTTCATTCATGTTGCCGAATCCAACCTGCCCGCCTTCATTATAGTCCACATGTACCTGATACCATTCAGCCTCCTTGAAAGTCACATCGACTTGACAATCTTCATTTATCGTGAACTCATAATAGTCGTTGGCGTAATAATCATCCATGGAAATTGCAGCCCCGTTCACTGTGATAGATCCAACCTTATATCCAAAGGAGGGATAGGCAGCTAACCTCACATCTGCTCCCTTATGATAGGCAAATGGATAACTAGGAGAGATATTGTCATAGACACTAACATTGACCTGGCCCAATTCATTATTAAAATTCACTGTGAGAACAGGCATTTTCTCGAAAGTCACATTGACTTCGCAATCTTCATTCACCGTTAACTCATAATAGCCGTTGGCATAATAATCACTTATGGAAATCGGCGTTCCGTTTAAAGTGATAGTGCCGACTTCATATCCCTCAAATGGATAGGCCGATAACTTCACGGAAGATCCCTCTAAATAAGCGTATTCGTTACCAGAAACAACTCCTCCAAAATCGGTTATCTCTACCCTGCCCAATTCATCATTATAATTCACTGTGAGAGCAGGCAGCTTCTCGAAAGTCACATTGACTTCGCAGTCTTCATTCACCGTGAACTCACAATAGCCGTTGGCGTAATAATCATCCATGGAAATTGCAGCCCCATTTACAGTGATAGAGCCAACCTTAAATGCAGGGTTGGTATTAACAAATAACCTAACAACTGAGCCTGTGGAAAGGTACCGAGCATTATCAGGACCTGGGCCCATCCAATAGCCATCAAAGGAAACAGAGCCCTGATACGTATCATAAGTCAACGTTAAAACAGGCTTTTTCTTGAATGACACCGCCACCGTGTGGTCTGCTGTGAGATTCGAGATATCATAATAACCATTATTGACATATTCAGAAGCCACGTCCGTCGTTCCATCAATCATAATGGATTCCAACTCATACATCACGTCATCTGTTCCAAAACTTAATCGAGCATTTGTACCCTTTGTAAAACTATATGCAACACCTGGTTCTGGATTTGTACTATTTCCTATATCAGGATCGCCACGATAGTTGAGGAGATTAATCCATGATGTTTTTTCACGATCATAGTTAACAGTTATTGAATGCATTGGGACTGGTTCTAGAACAACATCTACTTCATAATCATCAGAAAGTGAAACGAATTCGTAATAGCCATTCTCTTTAAATGAACTAGTAACGGGAATTGGATTATCATTACTGTCATAAATAGTAACCCTTTTTACATCATATCCGTTTTCTATATCAAACATCATTCTCACGCTTTTCCCAGCAGCAAATTCCAAATCAGATCCATACATTCGAAAACCTGACTCAACATCCTTGAAACATACGTTAATCAAATGTTCTGCCCAATTTACTTTAATTCGACGAGATTCAAGCTTTTCAAAGACTATATTCACAACATGGTCGGCTTGTACGTCGCTAAAGAGGTAACCCTCATCACTTAGAACCTGTGAAGTAACCTCAACATCATTGATTAAAACTTTCTTAACTAAATATACCGTTGAGAAAAGATTGATACGCATCCTTACAGACCCACCTTTAGGCACCTCAATTGGACCAGAGACCTGAGTAGAGGTCCATAAATTGGTGCCATTTTCACCACTAAAACTCACATAGGATACCTCATCATTACTAAGATTAAGCGAAATTGTATTTGTCTCCACCTTTTCGCACTCTACGCTTACTGTATGGTCGGCAGAGATGTTGGAAAGTTCATAACCAATACTGGGATCATGTTCGGCTGTAATGTCAACATTATCAAGCAGAATTTTCTTTATCACATAGAGGGAATTGGGTTCTACCCTAAATTGAACATTATCTCCAGCTGATACTTCCAAAGGGTTTTCATGATCAACCCAATATTGATAATCTGAACAAATAAAATAAGCATTTACGTTAGAACCTGTGGCATTAGCACCATTGAAATTAAACGTAATTGTATACCCGAAGGCACTTCCCAAACTGGTGAAGAACATCATCACCAGCAAGGCTAACTGTTTAGTGAATAACTGTTTCATAGGCTTATTAATAGTTGGTAATTATACAAATTGATTATATTTCGGTACAAATATACGGAAAATATTGGAAACCACCAACTTTTATCCCAAACATTTTACTTAAACGTCACGAAATGAGTTTCAGCATGATGAAGGAATCATTAATACGTAAATGCATTCAAAATGTTAAATATGTGAATTATTTTTACGATTTAACTTCGTTTAACGCAAAAAGAGGGCATTTGGGGAAGCAGCTGTCCTTTCGCTCGAAAAAACGCAATTCTCGCGGGGTTGGGTAAGTTGTTGATATTGAGCGCATTGTGAAAATCCGTCATTTTTCACTTGCGAAAACGGCGTTTTTAGGCTCCAAAAACATAGGTTTTGGGGGTCAAAAACGCCGTTTTTAGGTGGGGAAAACACTGTTTTTTGTGAAGCAAAAGGACTATAATTTCTGTCTTAGGATGCCCTTACGGGCAGAAATCTTACAAAATCTATCCAAAATCAAACAAAATCTATACCCAAAAAACAAATCAATAGCACAGAAATTTGTAAGATTTTGTTTAGATTTTGTTGGATTTCTCGCCGAAGGCGACCCCAAGAACCCTACCAAAGTAAAAACCATGCATTTTCGAAGGAGCGTCATCTAAGGGTTGTTCCGAACGGCGTTATCACCTGTTCCGACGGCATCTATCACTCATTCCGACGTCATCTATAGGGGGTAAAGTGACGGCGGAACGACCCTTAGATGACGTCGGAAAGGGTGTAAGTAACGTCTGGAACGAATGCAAGTAACCTTTACTTGGGTTTAAAGTAACCTTTACTTGGGTTTGAAGTAACCTTTACTTGTATGCAAAGTAACCTTTACTTTGAATCCAATCAGCCTTTACTTGCACAAAACGCCCCTTTTGGACATTTCCGTACACTCCAGTCGTTCCCCTTCTTCCAATTAGAGAACTTTTGCAAGTCTTAATTTTTTATGAATATCTTTGACAATCACACAGAGTTAACGGAGTTAGCAGAGAATCATAAAAGAAGCCACCTCCTAAAACTCCACGTAGGGTTTGAGCCGTTGTATCGCTGCTGGGGGGAACTCCTTCAGCAGTTTCAGGTCGTCTAAGCTGTGGAGAGGACCATGCAGGCGGCGGTAGTCAATGATGGCACGCGCCTGATAGAAGTTGCAGTACGGATGTTTGCGCAGTTCCTCAAGGGTGGATGTATTGACATTCAGCTGTCGTACGGCGGGACTCGATACTTTGAAGTAAGACAAGGCCTCTTCAGGGAAGCCGCTGATTTCCCGCAGTTGTTCGACACGATGGTAGCCCCCCAGTCGTTGTCCATAGCGGATAATGGAGCGGGCGTAATAGCTTCCGATGCCAGGCACCCGCTTCAGTTCATTGGTATCCGCCTTGTTTAAGAGGATGGTCTCACCAGGACGGAGTTTGGGAGAATAGGCAAGAGAGTCACGTTTCGTTTCTGCCAGATGCCTGTTATGATTGTCGTAGCGAGTGTCTGTGGAAGTCATCATCCGTTGTTTTCCCGACGGAAACAGAGAGGAAGCAGGAAGGTAGTCGGATGAGATGCGGATATAAGGCTCCAGTGCCCGATATTGTTTAACGGTCAGTCCGTAGAGCTGTGCAAAATCGGAAGGCTGACGATACACGCCCCCTTTAGCGCGATACTTATAGATATTCCTCACCTGCCAGGGACGAAGACCTAACTGGAGCAGCTGGGTGCTGTCGGCAGTATTGGGATCGAAAGGGAACAGATGTCTTGGAGACTGGATTTCCGTGCTATTGTCCTCACTGTCATCTGCATAGGCCATTGTTCCAGTATGGGCGACAGTGTTCAAGCTGTCACCCGTATGATGGTCCAACGGAGTTGTCGTTTCCTTTTGTCCCCCTATTATATATAATAAGGTGAGAGCGATGATGATCACACACGACAGCACCAGGAGCACTTGGCGGTCGGATTTCTGTAAGTAGAAGAATTCTTTCAGTTTCATAGTATTCAGTATTGATATAGTATTCAGCGAGTAAGGGAGGTCACCGTTCAGATCACTCCCATCTGATGGAGAAAGATCAGGAGGATGCACAAAGGACAGATAAAGCGCACGATGAAGAGATAAAGCGGGAACGCCCTCCCATGCAACGCACCCTGATTGGTAAACTCATCGCGCACCAATCTCTTGGGAACATACCATCCCACAAACAGACAAGTGAGGAATGCACCCATGGGCAATAGGAACTGTGCCGTGAGCTTATCACAGAAATTGAGCAGATCGGTTCCCTGTAGGCGGATATCAGGACAGGCGCCCAATGACAAAGAGCAGAATACGGCGATGATGCTGCACACGGTGGTGAGGATCCATGCCGCCCTGCTTCTGGGAGCATGAAGTTCCTCAGTGAAGAAAGCAGTACCTATCTCGTGCATGGAGATGGTGGAGGTGAGGGCGGCAAATACCAACAGGGCATAGAACATCACGGAGATGACATACCCCACCAGCGGTGCTGCTGCAAACGCTTGTTGGAACACATTCGGCAAGGTAATGAAGATCAATGAGGGTCCGGCATCAGGAGTCACACCCACGGAGAAGGCCGCAGGGAAGATCATCAGTCCTGCCATCACCGCAATAATCGAGTCGAGAAGAGCAATCTGTACTGCCGAACGCGTAAGATTCGTTTCCTTACTGAAATAAGAAGCATAGGTACAAAGACATGCCGTACCGAGACTCAGAGAGAAGAATGCCTGTCCGAGTGCCTCTAAGAACACGCTACCGCTGAGCTTGGAGAAATCGGGCTTCAGCAGGAACTCGATGCCCTTGTCAGCACCGGGTAGCAGGCACGAGGCCACCACGATAATGAGCAGCAACAGCAGTAAGGCAGGCATCAACCATTTCGATGCACGCTCAATCCCGTTGCGGATGCCACGCACCACGACGAGATGGGTGATGACAATAAAGGCAACGGCCCACAGACAGGGTTTCAGCGGATCAGAAGAGAATGACTGGAAATAGGTCTGCACATAGGCAGCATCCCCCCGCAGCTGTCCTGCCACAGAGGCAAAGAGATATTCCAGGCACCAACCCGCCACCACGGCATAGAAGCCAAGGATGATGGTGGAAGTGAGGATGCCGAGGTAGCCCACAATCTTCCAAGGCTTACCTCGTGACAGGATATCGTAGGCTCTCGCGGCATTCGTGGCTCCATGGCGCCCCACGATGAACTCACTGATCATCCCAGGGATGCCCAAGAGGAAGACACAGGCAAAATAAAGCAGGATAAAGGCAGCGCCCCCGTTCTGACCAGTCATGTATGGGAAACGCCATACGTTCCCAAGTCCGACGGCCGATCCCGCTGTTGCCAGGATAATACCCATCCTTGATGCAAATGATCCTCTATCCATTATACTTTGAACTTTGATCTTTGAACTTTGAGCTTTGAACTTTATGATTTCTCCTTCCTCCTGTCTCCTGTCTCCTTTCTCCTTCCTCCTTCCTCCTTCCTCCTATCTCCCTCCCTTTGGGAGGGCTGGGGTGGGCTCCTCTTCCCTTTGGGAGGGTCGGGGTGGGCTTCTCTACACCCATCCTATTTGATGCAGGAAGATAAAGAGGATGAACAGCGGACAAATGTATTTGACCACAAATACAAAAAGGTGGAAGAAGCCATAGTTCATCGTCCCCCAGTTCGTGATCTCATTGCGGATTACACGATGCTCCACATACCATCCCACAAAGAGACAGGTGAAGAAGCCACCCAACGGCAGACAGATGTTGGCCGTAAACCAGTCGAGGAAATCGAATACCGGCATCCCATGGAGCTGTGCCCATGACCAGTTGCCTAACGACAACGAACATACGGCACCCACAATCACACACATGATGGACACCATCGTCGCTGCCTCACGCCTTCCCACACGCAGTTCCTCACTCAGGAACGACGTGGATACCTCATGCAAGGAGATGTTGGAGGTAAGGGCCGCGATGGAGAGCAGTATGTAAAATGCCAACGACACGACATATTGCACAACGGGTATGGAGCCAAAGGCCTGCTCGAACACATTCGGCAAAGTGATGAAGATCAGTGACGGACCGCTATCCGGCTGGACTCCCACAGACATGGCAGCAGGGAAGATGATCAGTCCGGCAAGGATGGCCACGAAAGAGTCAATGATAGAGATCTGGAACGCCGTACCCACCAGATTCGTTTCACGTTTGAAATAGCTGGCGTAGGTACACAGACATCCCATGGCGATACTCAACGAAAAGAACGACTGACCTAATGCCTCTAAGAAGGTCTTACCCGTTACCTTGGAGAAATCGGGTTTCAACAGGAACTCCACTCCCTCCATGGCATTCGGTAACATCAGCGAGCAACCCACCAGGACGAGGAGCAGGATGAACAGCAGAG
This sequence comes from uncultured Prevotellaceae bacterium, assembly GCA_902768785.1. Classification (GTDB taxonomy): domain Bacteria; phylum Bacteroidota; class Bacteroidia; order Bacteroidales; family Bacteroidaceae; genus Prevotella. The sequence goes on along the minus strand of CACXMM010000004.1, from coordinate 90,160 downwards.
GCATCATGATCTTCGATGCTTTCTCTATGCCATCCTGAATGCCGTGAACTATCACGAAATGAGTCATGCCTACCAACAAGGCCATCCACATAATGGGTTTGATGGGATTGGTGGAGAATTCTGAGAAATATTCCTTAATCTCTGCCGGTGTACCATGCAACTGACCAGTAGCAGACGCCAACACATACTGTAATGTCCATCCCGACACTACACCGTAAAAGCCAATGATCAGTGCCGCAGTGAGTACGCCCATGTAGCCTACCCATTTCCAGGGCGTTCCATTAGACAACTTACTATAGGCACGCGCCGTATTGGTTTGGGCATGACGACCTATCAGGAACTCACAGAGCATCACGGGGATTCCCATGACTAATACACATAAAAAATAAATAAGGATAAAGGCTGCACCGCCATTCTGACCTGTGACATAGGGGAATCGCCATACGTTTCCCAAGCCGACCGCGCCGCCTGCTGTAGCAAGGATTACGCCCAACTTCGTACCGAAATTCCCTCTCTCTAATGAATTTGACATGTTTTTTTCCTGTTTCACGCTGCAAAATTATAAAAATAATTGTACTTTTGCACCAAAATAGAAAGCAAAAATGAATAATATCCTGCATTTGGTTAGGAAATACCCTGTATCCTGTTTCTTCATAGCAACGATTTGGGTTCTTTGTCTGATGCCCGTTCCAGAGACTCCGTTGAGCGGTGTTACCTTGATAGACAAGTGGGTACACATCGCCATGTATTTCGTGACGTGCGGAGTGATCTGGACAGAATATCTGCGCCATCATCCCCTGCAGGCACACCCCAGCAGCTTCTCCTGGAAAAAGATGATCGGATGGGGCTGGCTTGCACCTATCCTCATGAGCGGTCTTATTGAGTTGGCCCAAGCCTATTGCACAGGAGGAAGGCGTAGTGGCGAATGGCTTGATTTCCTCGCCAACAGCATCGGTGTTACTCTAATGTTAGGTGTCGGAACGCTTTGGGTATGGTACCACGCCAGACGATGAAGGGGAACTTGCGCATGTGGGAATTGTAGAAACGACGGTCACCCGTCACCTCATCCCCGATGAAATCAGGCTTTTCGTAAGGTTCATCCTCACTGCCCAGCTCCACCTCTGCCATCACCAGACCGGCATTGTCGCCATAGAACTCATCCACCTCGAAGGTATGGATGCCGTCAGGACTCTTCACCAGATAGCGCGTCTTGTCAATCACCCCAGGCTCACAGAGTTTCATCAGCTGCTGTGCCTCCTCCAACGTAATCTCTTTCTCAAACTCATAGCGTTTCAGTCCTTCTTCACCAGCAGGGCCTTTGATGGTGAGATACCCATAGTTGTCACGGATACGGACACGGACTGTCCGCCCGTGACCACTACAGATATAACCTTGTTGGATGCGGCTGCTGCACGTCGCCTGTTCACGATAGCCTTCGCCACGCACCAGGAACTTGCGTTCAATCTCGAAACCGCTCATTACATCATGCCATAAATCGTGATGCCCATAGTGACAAGAGCGAAGACAATCAATGCAATGATAATCCACATCACCACATCCTTACCTTTTTTCTCTACCTGTGCCTCATGGCGTGCGCGCTGCGCTTTTCTTTTCTGACTCATACTAATAAATATTTAACTTTGAACTTTGATCTTTGAACTTTGAACTTTGAGCTTTGAACTTTATGATTTCTTTGTAATCTCGTAACATTGTAATTAAGGGATAACGAAATAGCGACCATCCTCCTCATTCTTCGTTCACAGGGAACTCCATCAGGTAGGCTTTGATGAAACCATCAATCTTTCCGTCCATCACCCCATCCACATCAGTGGTCTGATAATTGGTACGGTGATCTTTCACGCGACGGTCATCAAACACATAACTGCGTATCTGACTGCCCCACTCGATCTTCTTCTTCCCTGCCTCGATCTTTGCCTGTGCCTCCAAACGCTTCTTCATGGCACGGTCGTAGAGCTGAGACTTCAACAGCAACATGGCTTTTTCTTTGTTCTTGGGCTGGTCGCGAGTCTCTGTATTCTCAATGAGGATCTCTTCTTCCTCACCCGTATCAGGATCGGTGTACCAATAACGCAACCGCACACCCGACTCCACCTTGTTCACATTCTGTCCGCCAGCACCTGAGCTGCGGAAGGTATCCCAGGAAAGTTTGGCCGGATCCACATACACCTCAATGGTATCGTCAACGAGAGGACTCACAAAGACAGAGGCAAAACTTGTCATGCGTTTACCTTGGGCATTGAAAGGGGATACTCGTACCAAACGGTGCACACCGTTCTCACTTTTCAGATAGCCATAGGCATATTCGCCTCCTTCAATCTCCATGGTGACGCTCTTGATACCAGCCTCATCACCATCTTGTAAGTTACTAACAGTCACCTTATGTCCGTGAGCCTCAGCCCAACGCATATACATACGCATCAGCATCGAAGCCCAGTCCTGACTCTCTGTTCCTCCCGCTCCTGAATTGATCTTCAATACACAGTCCATCGGATCCTCCTTTTGCCGGAGCATGTTTTTCAGTTCCAGGTCCTCGATGGCGGCAATGGCCTTGGCATAGTCTTCATCGATCTCCTCCTCAGAAACCATCTCATCGTGGTAGAAATCAAAGGCCAGCTGGAGCTCATCTGCCAAAGTACGCACCTCCTTATAGCCATCAAGCCATCGCTTGATGTCCTTCACTTTCTTCATCTGCACCTGAGCCCGTTTGGGATCCTCCCAGAAATCGGGGGCTTGTGTTCGCAGATCCTCCTCCTCGTATTCCAACTGTTTCTCGTCAATCTTCAGATAGTGCTTCAGTTTGTCTGCACGATCTAAGACATCCTTCAACTGATCTTGTGTTATCATCTATTCTTTATACATTTCTTCAATTTGCTCCGCATAGTTCTTGTTCAGCACGGCACGTTTGATTTTCAACGTATTCGTCAGCTCACCCGACTCCATCGTGAACGGCTTGGACAGTAAGGTGAAGCGTTTAATCTTCTCGTAATTGGCCAGTTGCTGTTGCAAAGTCTCTATACGTTCGGTGAGCATCTGGATAATCTGAGGATTCGAACAAAGGTCTTCCTTCGTTTTATAAGCTATACCCTGTTCCTTGGCATATTCCTCCAGCTCACTGAAAGCCGGCACAATGAGAGCCGATACAAACTTACGCTGATCGGCAATTACAGCCAATTGTTCAATGAACTTATCCACCAACAGGCGCGATTCGATCATCTGGGGGGCGATATACTTACCGTTACTGGTCTTGAAGAGTTCCTTGATACGTTCCTTCAGGAAGAGCTCACCATTCCTGAGATAGCCAGCATCCCCCGTCTTGAAGAATCCGTCTTCAGTGAAGCTCTGCTCATTCAAGCCATCCCGTTTGTAGTATCCCTTGGTGATGGTAGGACCTTTCAGTAAGATCTCATCATTCTCGCCGATGCGGATCTCAATGCCCTCGATGGGTCGTCCTACGCTGCCGATGGTATAGGGCTCACCCTTATGATCACACGACACCGTTGCAAGACTTTCCGTCAGGCCATAGCCCACGATCATACAGATACCCACAGAGTGCGTAAATTCCTCAACCTCTGACGAGACATACGATCCTGCCGTGGGGAAGAAGTTACCATACTCCAGTCCTAACTGCTTACGGACAAGAGAGAATAGCGTCTTGTCATAAGTCTCATATTCCAACTTTAATGGCAACGGCGGACGTTTTCCCTTGCTGACGTATTCAGAATGGTATTTCCTGCCTACGCTCAATGCCCGTTTAAACAGCCGACGCTGCACGGTTCCTGCCTTCTCGATCTTATCATTCACACCGATATACACCTTTTCCCAGAAACGTGGCACCGCACTCATACAGGTGGGATGCATCTCACGCATTGACTGCTGGATCTCCTTCGGATAGGTGTTGATAATAATCTCAGCACCTTCAGTCAAACTGAGTATCAGCCATCCACGTTCGAAGATATGGGTGATCGGCAGGAAATTCATCACTCGGTCTGTCTCTCCCACCGGCACGCATTTATCGTTTGCCTCAAAGGCAGCATGGTATTGCCCGTAGGTAAGCATCACGCCCTTCGACTCTCCTGTCGTGCCACTGGTATAAAGGATATTCGCCAGATCTTCCCAGTTAGCTTGCTTCCATAGCACCTCCACCTCCGTCTGACGAGGAAAGCCCTCACCCAAACTCATGAAGTCATCAAAATAGATAGAGCTGGGATCACTCTTCGCGATAAGCACAGAACGGTCGAAGATAATGATTTTCTCCAAGGTGGGACATAAGGGAAGCACGCGGTGCGCCTTGTCATATTGTTCCTGTTCACCTACGAACAGGAAGCGTATCTCGGCATCGTCCACGATATGCTGTATCTGTTGCTCGCTGCTGGTGGCATAGAGGGGCACGCTAACGGCACGGATGCCAAAGGCACCGAAGTCAGTATAGAGATACTGTACAGTATTCTGCGAGAAAACACCGACATTCTCCTGAACACGAACGCCCAAGTTCAGCATGGCATTGCTCACTTGCTTGACACGTTCTGAGAACTGGTTCCAGGAGACGGTCTGCCATTTGAGACTTCCGAACTCACGGTAGTTCAAGACTGTTTTCTCTCCGTATTTTTTCGCCTGCTCATGAATGAGCACCGAAAGGTGACAGTTATTCTGCATAGGCTTCGATCTATTTAACTTATGCAAAGATACATCTTTTTTCCGAACTAACGAAGAAATCAGTAAGAATTATGGGTTTTCTTCCTCTCATCACTGCAACTTTTTGCTACAGTATGCCCTTTTTCAGTAAATTAATTCGTAATTTTGCAACAGAAACAAGAAAGGCAATGACAGAGACAACACTCAACTACACACAAGATGCGATAGATCTGCTGAAACAGCTGATCGCCACACCCCGTGTCAGCCGTGATGAGGAAAAGGCAGCCGACATCATGGCTGAGGCTATCCGTGCTTATGGCTTTGACTATATAAGAGAAGCCAACAATATCTGGGTCATCGATCCTCGCTATGACGAAAGCCGGGCCACCTTGCTTTTGAATGCACATATCGATACTGTGAAAGCCGTTGACTCCTGGACAAGAAATCCTTTTGAGCCGGCACAAGAAGGTGACATACTCTACGGATTGGGGAGCAACGACTGTGGTGGCGGACTCGTTTCATTGCTTCAAGTGTTCCGTCATCTGACGAAGAAGCCCCAGAAGTATAACGTCATCTATCTGGCATCCGCTGAAGAAGAGGTGTCAGGAGTGAACGGGATCCGTCGCGCCCTCCCCCTGTTGCCGAAGATTGATGTGGCCATCGTGGGAGAACCTACCGGTATGCAACCAGCAGTCGCGGAAAAGGGATTGATGGTATTGGATGTCAAGGCGAAAGGCATATCTGGGCATGCTGCCCGCAATGAAGGGACGAACGCCATCTACGAAGCCCTCGATGACCTGATATGGCTTCGTCAGCATAAGTTCAAGAAGACCAGTGAGTTCCTTGGTGACACCCAGATGAATGTCACAGTGATTCATGCCGGTACACAACATAACGTCATTCCCGACCACTGCGATATGGTAGTGGATGTTCGCACGAATGAGTTCTACGAGAACGAGTATGTCTTTGAATATATCCGAAAGCATCTCAAAAGCGAGGTGACGGCACGCTCCTTCCATCTCCACTCCTCGAGAATTGATCCGCAGCATCCCTTGGTGCAACGATGTGTCGCCATGGGCATGCATCCCTTCGGTTCTCCTACGCTCTCCGATCAGGCACTGATGCGGTTCCCATCGTTTAAGTTAGGACCAGGTGAAAGCTCACGATCCCATTCTGCGGATGAGTTCATCAAGATCTCAGAAATCAAACATGCCATCCACACCTATATCCGTTTGTTAGACGGAGAAGAGATATAGGGGAAAGCTTATCTTATCCATACTTCAGGATTCAAGGTCTCCGCAGAACCGCCGCGCATTCTTCGGAGCTGGAACTGCATGACACCCTCTGAGCCTACGCTGCCGATAGTCTGACGTGTACTAACTCGCTGTCCTTTGCTTACACTAACCGAGCGAAGGTTACAATACACGGTGATATAGCCCCCATGACGGACCATTACCAAGTAGTTCCCACCAAAATTATACACAGCACTCACTTCACCATTGAATACCGCACATACCGGTGCACCGGCTGATGCCTGGATATTCACACCTTTGTTATCGAGGTGGACACCCTTCAGACCGTCAACGCTATTCTGACCGTAATGGCGGACGATGCGACCCGATACTGGTCTGGGCAGGCGACCTTTATTCCCTTCGAATGTACTGCTTAGTTTCCTGTCCTCAGTATTCATTGACGAAGCAGTAGCTGTTTCTCGCTTTGCCGCTTCCACCTCACGCTCATGACGGCGGCTGTCAACAACAGCCTTGCGCTCTGCTGCCTCACGATCCGCTTGAGCCTCACGGGCTTTTGCCTCAGCACGTTCCTTGGCTGCCTGGTTCTTTTTCCTAGCAGCAGCACGCGCCTCCTCCTTAGCTTTGGCTTCACGGGCCTTTGCCTCGGCGATACGACGTTCATTCTCCTTGGCAGCTTTCTCTGCCTCGGCTTTCTTCCTGGCTAACTCCTCCTCTCGTTTTTTCTTAGCTTCAGCCAGTTCCGCAGCTTTCCTTCGAGCCTCCTCTGCAGCACGGATACGGGCTTTAGCCACTTCCTCTGCTACCAAACGATCGATTTGCGCATTCAGTTCCTGGTCTTTTTTCCGCTGTTCATCGATGATACCTTGGATAGCCTTCTGCTGCCGTTGCAGACTGGTCACGACCTTTTGCTGTTCCTCCTGCTTTCCTTGAAGTGCAGCCTGTTCCTTTTTACCTTTATATAGAAGATTGTTCTTTTCCCCTCTCACCTTCTTCAACTCATCCTGCTTATCCGCAATCTGCTGCTGTTTCGCCTTCAGCTGCTCCCCCTGAGCCCGCTGATAGGCAGCATAGCGGCGTACAAAACGCATACGACGGTACATCTGTGCCAGGTTCTGTGCAGAGAATACAAACATCAATTGCTCTTGAATGGAACGGTGGCGCGACATATAACGCAACGACTTCACATATTTGGCCTTCCGCTCATCCAGTTGTTTCTCCAGTGTAGTGAGCTGTGTCTTCAGCAGTTCGATATTTCCTTCAATGTGCGTGATATCCTGCTGGATGCCCTCAATAGACTTCTGGTGCTGTTCTATCTCACTGTTAATCACATAGAGATTGTTCAGTCTTTCCTTCACATCAGCACGGTTCGCCTGAAGGAGTTTTTCCTGTTCTTTGATCTTTTTCTGTATCTGCGCCCGCTGACTTTGCAGTCCTTTGATCTCGTCGTTGGTATAGACAGGCTGTTTACCTTTCGCGGCCTTTCCTTTCTGTTGTGTGGATGCTTTCTTTGCAGGAGTCTTCTGTGCCGTACTACGTTTCACAGTCACAGCTTTCTTCTGCGCCACAGGCTTCTTGGCGGTAGTCGTCGTTTTCTGCTGAGGTTTCCTTGTCTGTGCCAAAGGAGCCCCAACAACCATCAATAACAGGAATATGGTTAGAAATTTTCTCATTTAGATGCTCATCAGTTTTTTCAGGACATCATCCACACTTACTTCAGTATATTTCTTCGACAAGGTAGTACGTGCATCCCATTTACTATCGGTATTCAGTCCTTTCATGCGAATATTCACAGTTACGCGACGGGCCTTCTGGGTAGCCGACGTATTCATATCCAACGTGATATCTGCCGGATACTGCTTCACACCCAGTGAACGGAAATCGCCATAAGTGCACTTCAGCTTTGTGGAACCACTCTGCTTACTGTTGTATTGCACATCAACCTGTTTAATCAAGCCTGTCGCATTCTCTGCTTGCCACGCATACGACATATTATCACGTTTCAGAGACAAAGTGGAGTTCTCCTGTTTCTCTTTCAAGTCAACCACAAAGGCAGAAAGCAGTTTTTGGGTCACCTTCTGTTCTCCTGGTATATAGAGCTGATTCCAGAACAGAGCCTGAAGGGCATAGAAATCCAGTCCGTTGTTTTTCAGGAAGTCCACCTTATTATAATCACCCTTCACATATTCAGTATGGATGCGATCCACTATCATCACATAGTCCTTGGTAAACTCCAGTCGTCCGGCTTCCATGCCCAGGAAAGGTACTGAGAGCTGGATGCGGATGACGTCATCACGTCGCATCTGGATCTTTCCGCTCACACTGATTTCCTTACTGCCCGTATTGATCGTGAAATCAATCTTCGAGGTGATATTATCCACATAGACAGCATGGTCGAGCACCTTCTCTGCAAACTGATTCTTCTTCAGGGCCTCCAATTGCCTGGCATCTGTCTGAGGCTTCACCTGTCCTGAAGGAGTGGTAGCCGCAGGTTTTGTGGCATCAGCATCCTTTACCAGTGATTTCTTTGATGCACACGACGAGATGATCAGCATGCCCACACAGAACACCGCTGTCATTTTTATCCATTGATTCACTTGTTTTCTCATTACATGATCTATTTAGATTCTTATTTCTTTTCCTTGATATATTTCCGCTGTCGGATCTTACGGATCAGCACCTTGCTATCGTTTCCACTATCCTTTGACAATTGCCAGAACTCCACAGCCTTTCCCATCTCCCCATTCATGGCATAGATATCTCCTGCATGTTCAATGATGACGGCACTGGACGTGGTATCATTCTGCAATGCCTGATCAATATAGATCTTTGCCTCCTCGTAGCGTTCCTGCATAAAGAGGATCCAAGCATAGGTATCGAGGAAAGTGCTGTTGGCAGGCTCCGCCTTGATGGTCTTCAGGCTCATCCGCTCTGCTTTCTGCAGCTGCTCCCCGCGTTCACTCAAATAATAGGCATAGTTGTTCAAAGTCTCAATGTTATCCTCTTTCCATTGCAGACAACTGTCATAGGCAGCAAAAGCCTCTTCAGCCTTTCCCTTTTGATAAAGGATCTGTCCCATGATGGCATAGAAATCAGATACGATATCCTTGTTGCTTTCCTCGTTCACCTGTGCCAACCCCTGACGAAGGGCACTCAAAGTCTGGTCATGCTCATCCTTCTGGAAATGGGCCAAGCCCAGAAAATAGTAGAATGCCATCTCATCAGGATTATATTCCGTGGCCGGCTCACAAAGAGCAATCACTTCATCGTAATTCTTGGCTACCCACTCCGACTGCACCAGCTGGAGCCTTACACCCACATTGTCAGGTGCCACCTCCAACGCCTGCCTCAGCACCATATTTATGCTGTCCTGGGGCATCTTCTTTAGGTTCATATAAGCCACATAAAGCTCGTAGATGTCAGCATTCTTCTGTGGCACAGCCAGCATCTTCTGAAAGAGCGCCATCACCTTTGTGCTGTCACCTCCCATTTGTTCATTGTCAGCCACCACCTGTCGCATCAAAGTCACCTTATCATCCGTGCTGACACTCTGACTCACCAGCATCTCCTCTTGCAGAGCCTTGGCCAACGAGTCAGCACCCGTAGTACGGTAGTAGTCAAGCATAGACATCCTTGCCGCCACATGTTCCGGTTCTTCAGCCAGCACCCTTCGATATTGTTCCAGAGCCCCCTCATCCTGTCCGTTCTGCAACAGCCAGTTACCCATCATCACGTGGTAGTTCATATCGTTGGGATGACTGTCGGAAAGATCCTTCAACACCTGGTATTCCTTATCCTTTTCACCTTGTATGGCAAAAACGCGCATTCTTGAAAGAGCCAGCTGTTCACTACTCCCCTCAGCAGCTTCGATACGGTCGAGAGTCGTAAGCATATGCGGATAATCCTTTTTCTGGTTATACAACTGGAAGAGGATATTCAGCACATCGGAGCGGTCTTTATTGTTCGCATATAAGCGTTCGTAATCAGCCACCGCCTCATCAAACTGTCTCGAATTGATATGAGTCATGGCCAATCGTTCCAAATAGGTGTCATTCTCGGGATTCAAGTCTGCTGCCTTCTGCATACATGCCAGTGCCATGGAGTCGTTTTTCAGTTCCACATAGTAAGCCGCCTCGGCATAATACACCTCTGCAGCATACGGATTGATGGTCTCACAATGTTTAAGCAGATCGAAGGCAGCATCGTATTTACCCTGTTCCTGCAAGTTCAGTGCCTCAAGATAGAAATATTTCAGCCGTTGTGAATCATTATAGGATAAGGGAGACTGTTTCTGAGTCTGTTGACGTTCTTTCTTTGCGGCTTTCTTATTGGCCTTCCTTGCCTTGGCATCTTTTAAGGTGGAAGCCATTCCCCCACTCATTCCGCCGATCAGAGCAGGAGCCATTGCAGGAACACATGAGGTTACACTCATAACAATGCAGAGGCAAAGCCATGTCAGCCCTGCCACCCACCATCTGCCACGATTCCTGGTTTCTTCTCTCATCATCAACTTTTAACTATGAATACCGAACTACTTCACTCCCGTATGACCATAACCACCGGCGCCACGTTCCGTCTCATCCAATTCACTGACAACGATGAAATCACCCTGCTCATGACGGGCAATCACCATCTGGGCGATGCGCTCACCGTCGTTGACGATAAAATCATCTTGTGAGAGATTGATCAGACAGACTCCAATCTCACCACGGTAATCAGCATCTATGGTACCTGGGGTGTTCAGTACGGTTATACCATGCTTCAAAGCAAGTCCGCTACGCGGTCGGATCTGTGCTTCATACCCTTCGGGCAGTGCGATGAACAGTCCTGTCTTGATTAGTTTACGTTCCAATGGCCGTAAAACTATTGGTTCATCAAGGTTGGCACGGAGATCCATCCCCGCACTTTGTGGTGTGGCATAAGCAGGCAGTTGCTGATGCCCTTTATTCACTACTTTTATCTCTATCATCCTCTTGTCTTTTTGAATTCAATTTGGATGCAAAGGTACGAAATATATATTATTTACCCAAAGAAAATATATTGTTTTCCCCAAGGATTTATATTGTTTAGCATGTGAAAGTAGCATACTTTCTTCGAGAAAGTAATATGGAAAGTATTTTTAACAGTTAGAGAAACCCCAGAATCATGAATTATTGTTACCTTTGTAGATGAATGACAGTAGCATATAAGTACAAAATGGATTGGAAACACCTTATCAGCAACAAACGACAGGGACAGGAAAAGCGCCACAGCGAACGGCATGATGACCGAACGGAATTCAAGCGCGACTACGACCGTTTGATCTTCTCGGCACCATTCCGCCGCCTGCAGAACAAGACACAGGTCTTTCCCCTTCCTGGGAGTATCTTCGTTCACAACCGCCTCACCCACTCTCTCGAAGTTGCCAGCGTGGGCATGTCGTTAGGGAACGATGTGGCACACCGCACACTCCGTCAACATCCGGAACTTGCAGATACACTCTTTCCTCAGATTGGAACGATTGTCAGCACTGCCTGTCTGGCACATGATTTGGGTAATCCTCCGTTTGGGCATAGTGGGGAGAAAGCAATCCAGACCTTCTTCACTGAGGGGAAGGGTATGGTACTGAAAGGATTGGTCAGCCAGTCTTTCTGGGACGACATCACTCATTTCGAAGGAAATGCCAACGCCTTCCGACTGCTCACCCATCGTTTCAAGGGCCGTCGTGACGGAGGGTTTGCCATGACCTATTCCACCTTGGCATCCATCGTAAAATATCCCCATGTGTCTTCTGCCGCAGGGAAGAAAGGAAAGTTCGGATTCTTCACCTCAGAGCTCCCTATTTATCAACGAATCGCCGATGAAATGGGCATTTCCTGTCTTTCTCAAGAGAATGAGCCTTTACGCTATGCTCGTCATCCACTGGTCTATTTGGTAGAGGCCGCAGATGATATCTGTTATGAAATCATGGACATTGAGGATGCGCATAAGTTGAAGATCCTGTCTTTTGAAGAAACAGAACGTATGCTATTGAGTTTCTTTGATGAAGAGAATCGTCAGAAAATCCTGAAGAGAATTTCAGACGAAGGGATTGACGATGACAATGAAAAGGTGGTGTATATGCGTGCTTGTGTCATCGGCAAGCTGGAGAACTGTTGTGTGGAAGCCTTCATGCACCATGAGGAAGACATCCTGAATGGAACCATGACGGGCTCACTGATAGATCATATCGACACTCCCCAGCGAGAGGCTTACCAACAGTGTTGTCAGATTTCCGTCAATAGGATCTACCGAAGCAAGCCCGTCCTTGATGTGGAATTAAGCGGTTACAAGATCATGGCCACACTCATGGAGGTGATGACCGATGCCATTTTGCATCCCGACCGTTTCTACTCACAGCAGCTTATCGGCAGGGTGAGCAGTCAGTACGATATCTGCAGTGATGATCTGGAGACGAGAGTCATGTCGGTCATCGACTACATCAGTGGCATGACGGATGTGTATGCCCTCGATGTCTATCAGAAAATCAACGGTATCAGTCTGCCAATAGTGTAACGCTCATCACTCACCCATATATTTGCCCATAAAGAAGACGGCATTGCTGCCACGTTCTGTAATGAGGTAAAGGAAGGGATGGTTAGCATGGAAATCCACTTTTCTTGGCTCTCGAGGAACTGACGGTATGTTAGATACTGTCTCATAAGTACCTGCTATGGTGACAGCAGCAGCTTTCGAGCCAGTCTCGTTCACCTCAATCTTTGCCAACTGCTTCATGATGCCTACATAAAGAGAGGTTCCTTCAGCCATCTTCGTTAGCTCAGCAAAAAAGGGATTGAACATCTGTTGAATGCCCATCTTTTTGAGAATCTTAATGAGCGGCATGTTTGTGGAAGTCTCCCAACGTGGGATCTTCACATCCACCTCACATACATCGTTCTTCTCATAACTTTCAACGGACATTTTGTCAGGTGACATCTCATATTTCAGTCTTCCAAGAACATCATTGATACTCTTTCCCTCTTTGGGCAGGAAAATCTTCATGCAGAAAGCACCGTCACCGTATGGCAGCGACAGTGAGGTGTATTCATCCGACTCACCGTAGTTTGCCAACACCTTTTGGTGCATCATATTCACCTTCTTTGTTTCGGATGCTCCGATGAAATCGGCTTTTTGAGTATATTTCTCCTCAAACTTCTCTGTCCAGTCAGCTTTGAAATAGATAGCATTCAACAGAAACATTACCACATTGGGGTCGAACTCATTATCTTCGAGAATCTTGGGAATCATTCCATTCGTCTGCTGATTACACCAATTGTTGATCTTGTCAACATTCCTCACATTCCCGAAATCCATATCTTCCACCTTGGCTTCATAGTATTTCTCCATCTCCTGTTGATACGATGGCAGGATCTTTCCGATAGCGTTGTTCACAAAAATGCTGTTCGCTATGCTCAGCGTTACCTTGGGATCCAGCTCAGGGGCAGTCTTGAGCAGGTTCTCACAAAAAGCATTGATTTCAGTCGGATTACTCGTGCCGAAGCCAAGTACGTCTTGTATCTCCTTCTGTGTGTTACCTTCTGCTCCAGCATTTAACATACTTAATAGATAGGTTACGCTCAACGGTGAACAGAAGCTGCTTTTGTTACCGTCGTTCTCACTGATCTCACGGAACAGGTTGAGGGAGAACGCGTTGTTCGCCACAACATATGCTCTTTGTTCACTCGTTAGGTTTACCACCTTTTCCGGATAAACCATATTCACAGCACGGGGTTCCCCACTGATAACGGCATTTGGATCACCACTGATAACGACATCTGGATCAACTACATCCTTCTCTGAGGAGCACGATACACCGATTCCTGCGATTGCCAACAACAAAGCCGGCATCCATAAACTACACTTTTTCATACACAATTCAATTGATATTTCTATGAACAAAACGCAGGAAAGCAGAAATCTTGCATGAAAAATTGTTAAAAAACAACTTGACAAAAAAAGCTATCGGCAAGCAGAAGAGCATGCCGATAGCAGACCCACTAATCTCTCATGAGATTAATTGTAATGTGTGTCAAGATAAACAACCTTAGTGACAAGATACTCTTCCATGCCATGTTTTCCGTCGGCACCACCAATACCGCTCTTCTTCACACCAGCATGGAAGCCTTGGATAGCTTCGAAGTGCATACGGTTGATATAGGTCTCGCCAAACTCTATCTCACGGCAGATACGAGTAGCTGTATCAATATCCTTTGTGAAAACGCTGGAAGCCAGTCCATACTCACAATCGTTCGCCCACTCGATTACCTGGTCGATATTGTCGAACTCCACCAAGGGAAGTACCGGACCAAAGGTCTCCTCATGGATAATGTCCATATCTTGTGTACAATTGTCAAGCACCGTAGCAGGGTAGAAATAGCCCTTGCCTCCAACAGGAGCACCACCGCAAAGCACCTTTGCACCTTGCTCTATTGCGTGATTCACCTTGGCAGTGACACTCTCCAAAGCTGCCTTCTCAACCAACGGTCCCATATCCACATCCTTCTCAATAGCTGGATTACCGTACTTCACAGCTTTAAACTTCTTCACGATGATATCTGTGAACTCCTTCTTAATGTCTTTGTGAACATACACACGCTCAGCATTGTTACAGATCTGACCCGTATTACCAATGCGACTCTCTAAGATAGCTTGGGCAGCCAGTTCAAGATCAGCATCCGGGAAGACAATAGCAGGCGCTTTACCACCTAACTCCAAAGACACCTTTGTGATGTTCGGAGCAGCTGCTTCCATGATCTTCACACCGGCACCCACACTTCCTGTCAGACTGACGATGCCAACTTTCGGGTGACTTGCCAAAGCATTACCAACCACGGAACCCTTTCCTGTCACCACATTGAACAGACCAGCAGGAAGACCACTGTCATGCACAACCTTACAAATCTCGCAGCAGTTCTCAGGTGTAATCTGGGCAGGTTTGATGACAATAGAGCAACCAGTGATCAAAGCAGCAGCCGCCTTACGGGCAATTAGAAAGAACGGGAAATTCCAAGGCAAGATTCCGGCAGCCACCCCAATAGGCTTCTTAACCAATATCATGGTCTCATTAGGAGCATCGCTTTGGATTACCTCACCTTCAATGCGACGTGCAAACTCTGCCATATAATCAAAATAAGTGGCAGTTACACCTACCTCAACACCAGCAAGGGCTTGTGTCTTCCCCTGCTCACGTACCAGAATCTCCTGGAATTTATCGAAGTTGGCACGGATACCATCAGCAATCTTATGCAGATAAACAGCACGTTCTGCTGCAGGCACCTTCGCCCATTTCTTCTGGGCGATATAAGCAGCCTCCACAGCCTCGTTCACATCTTCTACCGTTCCTGACGGCTGACGGCTTGTCACCTCTTCTGTACTGGGATTCAACACTTCAATCCATTCGCCGGAGCGACTTTCAACGAACTTTCCGTTGATGTACATCTTCAAGTCTTTCATACACGTAGTTTTTAAATAATCTGTTTTTGATAAACAATTGTTATTTGTCTTAATCTGCTACAAAAATAAAGGTTTTTGATGAGAATCACAAACGATTCTTATGAAAAATCATGGTTTTATGAATTATTAATTATAGAAATTCTGGAATCTCCATCTGTAGCAAGAAGTAGGAAAGGCAACGGGTGGGCGGAAGAAGAATTTGTGCAAGACCGTTGCACAAAGAGTGCAAAGCCTCTGCACAAAGTGTGCAAGGCATCTGCACAAAGTGTGCAACCCCTTTGCACAAGTTGTGCAGATTGATTTCTCAAAAAATGCACAACCTTGGCTTTATTCCTTGTAGATTACCTTATTGGCTCCACTGGTAATCCGCAATGCCTCAGGATGATCCTTGATAAAACTATCGATATGGCGGACACGCTTTTGCTCAAGGATTTCGTCAACAGCAATGAGGATTCCTGTTTCCTCCACATCGCCGAAGCCGTAGTTGATGGCAGTACCAAAGAGTTTCATCGTAGGCGACAGTCCCATATACGCATTCACTAACGGTGGGATGTTGTATCCCATCTTCCTGATTTCAGAGTTTAGGATGCGATAGTCTTCCTTGAATGATTTACCACAAAACAGCTGCTCCAGCTCTGCAGGGTCAGCTTCGATTTTTAGCGGTTTCATCGGAACAATCAGGTTCTCTTTGTCATCGAAATGCTTCTTCAGGAAATACAGAATCATATCACGTCCTTTCCTCACATACGAAGGGTACATCGTCATCTTTCCAAAGAAATACTTCACGTTGGGAAAGAGAACGGTCAGGGCACCCAATCCATCCCACAGGTTGTCTAATGCGAAGATGCTCTTGGTGTTCTTCTGTATATTCTGATACTCAAGAGAAACAAAAGAGCGCCCCAGTTCCACCGTATAAGGCATATAATCCTTTAAAAATTTATCAGAGAAGTGGAACATGTGACTTGTAGCCAGCAACGGCTGACCATTCTCATCCATCTCCCAGTCAGTGCCCATCAGGTAGCGGTAGCCTCCAATAATCTCTTCTTCCTCAGGATTCCACACGATAAGCTGCTTGTAGCAATTCTCACAGGTATCGAACTCATCGATATCCATGTCCTTACCAGTTCCTCCGCCTGCCTCCCGGAAGGCAATCTCACGCAGTCGTCCGATCTCTTTCATCACGTTAGGGGCCTGATGAGCTGTCACCACGTAAATCTCATTGTGGCTCTTGTTGGTCATTCGCAACTGACGTTCTGCTGTGAGCTCACTTTTCAGCAGTTCTTTGCTAATGGGAGAGATGATTGGTTGTTCCATTGTTGTTTGCCAAATAAAAGATGAATGTTAATGGATTTAGATAGTGAGGTTACAGGGAATAGACTTGATCTTGCACCCATTGTGCCCACTGTGCTGGTGTCTTCGTCTTGTCGAAAGTCTGCCAGGGTATTGGTTTTCCGATGGTTACACGGAATGTCTTGTGCACGTTCTTGTACATTTCATCAACCAAGAAGAGCATGGCGATATTCACTTTCTTGATGTGTTTATCGCAGAAGCCGCTCAGTTTATAGAAGAAATCTGAATTCTGACCACTGAAGTGAATCGGCACCACGTCACGATGATACTCCACACTCTTCGAGATGAACGTCTTTTTCCAGGGCAAGTCATGAATCTCACCATTGATGCGACGGGAACATAATCCAGCAGGATACATCAGCATGTGGTTGTCACTTTGGAAACCAGTCTCCACCATCGCAGGGAAATTCCGGCTTTGTTTTCCCGTCTTGTTGATGGGAATACAGAGAGGAGCAAGTCCAGGCAGGTTCATCAGGATATCATTGACAAGATAGCGGAACCTGCTGTCATAGTGCCTACCGATAATGCTTCCCAGCGCAACACCGTCGGCACCCCCCAAGGGATGGTTGCTCACAAAGGTGTAGAGTTTCCCATCATTCTTGTCGGGCAGGTTCTCTTTTCCTTCCACTTCCAGCGTCATATCGAGGTATTTCACACATTCCTCCAGCCAGGGAGTACCCGTCAGATGACGGCTTTCCCAAAGGAAACGGTTCACCTCATCCTGATGAACAATTCGTTTGAGCCAGTTCACTAAGGGAGAGGGAATCCACTTAGCCTTACTGCCCATTTTGTTCTTCAGAATGTCTTCAATGTCAACTGTTTTTTCTGTAATTTGATCCATGTTGTTTCGAAACAATATGCAAAAATACTACTTTTATTTGAAAAACATTTCATTTTGATGAAAAATGTTAGAAAAAAGATAATATATGATGGCTTTCCCATCCGTTCTCCTACATGACAACAAGTTCATGTTGCCCTTGATGACACAAAAAAATATTGCACAAAAAGGTCGTTTTGAGTAGAAAAACAAGAAAAATGCATCTTTTTTATCAAATTTGTGGAGAAAAGTGGTGGAAAGTGGAGGAAATGTTGTATCTTTGAACCCGAATTCACAATTTATAAGTACGCATGCGATTTTTAGGCAACATAGAAGCAAAAACCGATTCGAAAGGACGCGTGTTCCTTCCGGCGGTGTTCCGCAAGGTGCTCCAAGCAGCCAGCGAGGAGTCGCTCGTGCTGCGGAAAGACGTGTTCCAGCCTTGTTTGGTGCTCTACCCCGAATCGGTGTGGAACGAGCAGATGGACACGATGCGCAGAAGTCTGAATCGCTGGAACCGCGAGCAACAGGAGATCTACCGTCAGTTTGTGAGCGATGTGGAATTGGTGACTCTTGACAGCAATGGTCGCTTCCTTATCCCCAAACGCTACCTGAAGATGGCGGATATCGAGCAAGGCATCAAGTTCATCGGCATGGGCGACACCATCGAAATCTGGAGCACCGCCAAGACCGAAAAGCCCTTCATGGATCCTGATGACTTCGGGAAGGCCTTGGAGGAGGTAATGGGAAACGCAAGCGGTTTGGCAAATGATATTTGAGACTGATCATTGACCGCAAGGAAAACAGATTCATGGCTGACAACAAAGAGACATACCACGTACCGGTGCTTTTGAAAGAGAGCGTTGACGGTTTAGACATCAAGCCCAACGGTATCTATGTAGATGTAACTTTTGGCGGTGGCGGTCATAGCAAGGAAATACTCAGAAGGTTAGGCAAGAACGGCAAGCTATACAGTTTCGACCAGGATGCCGACGCGGAGCGGAATATCATCGGTGACGAGCGGTTCACCTTTGTAAGGAGCAACTTCAGATATTTGAAGAACTGGATGCGCTATTATGGAGTAGAGCAGATCGACGGGCTCTTGGGAGACCTGGGAGTGTCGAGTCATCACTTTGACGATGAGACCCGCGGCTTTTCATTCCGTTTCGATGCACCCCTCGATATGCGAATGAACAAACGAGCTGGAGCGACGGCAGCCGACATACTGAACAAATACGAAGAGGAGCAGTTGGCAGACATCTTCTATCTCTACGGAGAGCTGAAGACAGCAAGGAAGATTGCCGCTTGCATCGTCAAGGCACGAACCGTGAAGTCCATCGAGACCACTCAGGACATGCTGAATGCCGTAGGTCATCTGTTCCAACGGGAACGAGAGAAGAAAGAGATGGCCAAGCTGTTCCAGGCCCTGCGCATTGAAGTGAACCACGAGATGGAGGCATTGAAAGAGATGCTGCTGGCGGCCACAGAGCTGATCAAGCCCGGCGGAAGACTCTCAGTCATCACCTACCACAGTCTGGAAGACCGCATCGTGAAGAATGTGATGAAAGCCGGAAACGCTGAGGGGAAGATTAGTCAGGATTTCTTCGGACGAATCGACACGCCCTTCAAAGCTGTCAACCACAAAGTGATCGTGCCCGACATGAATGAACAACAGCAGAACCCTCGCAGTAGAAGTGCGAAATTAAGAATTGCGGAAAAGATATTACATACAACATGAATGAAGACAACATTGTTTTAAATCTGAATGAGAAAGCAAAGAAGGAGGAGGCCCACGAGCAACTCTCTGCGGGAGCAGAGGAGCTCGTGGAGCACCCCAATGACGCTGTTCTGAGCGAGGGAACGAAGGAACGGAAAAAGGAGGGAACGGAAAAAGGAGGGAACGAAGGAAAGGAAGGACGTAAGAACGAGAAGAAAAAGAACGAAGAAACGAAGGAACAAGATACAGCAGGAGAGCAGATCTCACTACAAGAAGCCATCAAGGAACAGGCTCGTGAAGATGAACAGCCGCAATCGGCCAACTTCACACTGCGAAAGATCTTAGGAGGCGACTGGCTGACTGCCGACTTCCTCCGCCGACAGATCGGAGTCATTCTGCTGATTGTGGGATTTACCATCGTATATATATCTAATAGGTATAGCTGTCAGAAAGACATGCTGGAAATCGACCGGCTGAATGCAGAACTGACAGATGCCAAATACAAGGCTCTCTCCAGTTCAAGCGAGCTGACGGAGAAATGCCGTGAAAGTAATGTGCTCGATTTACTACGTAACAACAAAGACAGTGTGCTGAAGATTGCCAACCAGCCACCTTATATAATTAATATACCACAATAATGGGTAGTCTGTTTGATAGAAAGAAAATCGTACCGCGCTACAAGATCATCGGCTATGTGATGGTCTTGCTTGGCTTGATGATTGTTGGCAAAGCACTCTATACTGCTACTGTCAAACGCGACTACTGGATGAAGGTGGCCGACCGACTGAAACGCGACAGTGTGGATGTGAAGCCGGTACGTGGAAACATCCTCAGCTGTGATGGCCGATTGATGGCCAGCAGTCTTCCGGAGTACAAGCTATACATGGACTTCAAGGCAGGCGGTGCAGAGAAAGACTCTCTATGGAACGAAAAGGTTGACAGTATCTGCAATGGCCTTCACGACATCTTCCCCGAGAAGTCAGCCGCTGAGTTCAAGCGTGACCTGGAAGAAGGACATCAAAAGATGAGTCAGAACTGGCCAATCTGGAAAAAGCGTGTGAGCTATGATATCTATTCAGAAGTAAAAAAACTACCGGTATTCAACCTCAAGCCCTTCAAGGGAGGATTCCACACAGAAGCCTTCAATGCAAGACAGCGTCCCTTCGGTTCTCTGGCCCAGCGTACTGTTGGTGATATGTTCGGTGCAAAGGACACTGCCCGTTGCGGTCTGGAGCTGTCGTTCGACTCCATCCTCCGTGGTAAATCGGGTATCGTACAGCGCAAGAAGGTGATGAACAAATACCTGAGCATTACCGAACGTCCACCTATCGATGGCGCCGATATCGTGACCACCATTGATGTGGGTATGCAAGACTTAGCAGAGCGGGCACTTATCGATGAACTAAAACTGATCAACGGAAATGTGGGTGTAGCCATCGTCATGGAGGTACAGACCGGTGATGTTAAAGCAATCGTGAACATGACAAAGTGTGACGATGGCGAATACCGCGAGGTGAAGAACGATGCCGTGAGTGATCTATTGGAGCCTGGATCGGTATTCAAAACGGCCTCTATCATGGTAGCCCTCGATGATGGCGTGGTGGATACAACCTTTCATGTAGATACCTACGGCGGGATCATGGACATGCACGGAGCGAAGATGCGCGACCACAACTGGCATCGTGGAGGCTACGGAATGCTCTCCTTGCCGCAGACCTTGGAATACTCATCAAACATCGGCGTGAGCCGGATCATCGACGAACATTACGGAAAGAATCCCGAAAAGTTCGTACAGGGTATCTACCGCTTAGGACTGGCCGAGGATCTGCATATCCCTTTGGTGGGTGCATCCCCTGCTCGTATCCGTATGCCCAAGATGGACAAGACCGGAAAGCACTGGGCCAACTGGAGTAAGACGGCTCTGGCCTGGATGAGCATCGGTTATGAGACGCAAGTCCCTCCCATCTCTACGCTCACGTTCTACAACGCCATCGCCAATAATGGCAAAATGATGCGCCCGCGGTTCGTGAAGCAGGTGGTGAAAAACGGAGAAGTACTGATGGAGTTCCCCCCTGAGGTGATCAAACCACAGATCTGCAAGGAAAAGACCCTGCGAGAGATACAGACCATCCTCTACCATGTGGTGAGCCAAGGACTGGGAAAGAAAGCTGGATCACCTTCGTTTAAGGTGGCGGGGAAAACCGGTACTGCACAGATCTCAAAGGGTGTGGGAGGATACAAGACTGGTCAGATGAACTACCTGCTTTCCTTCGCTGGCTATTTCCCTGCCGATGCACCACGATATAGCTGTATCGTATGTATTCAGAAATCAGGTCTTCCCGCTTCTGGCGGTGGCATGAGCGGTGTGGTGTTCCATCATATCTCTGAAGGCATCATGGCACAAGACCTGAAGCTGAAAGTGAGTGACGCCCGCGATTCCCTGTCAATATTCCTGCCGGAGGTCAAGAACGGTAATATCATCGCTGCCGACTACGTACTCTCACACTTGGGTGTAAAGACCAACGACAACTGGAGCGGCAGCTATTCCAATGGCAACCCCATCTGGGGAAAGGCCGAGCATAAGAACAACCTGGTGGAACTGACAAAGGTGGAGACCTCAAACATGGGTGTGATCCCCGATGTCACTGGCATGGGTGCACGTGATGCCGTGTATATGCTGGAAAGCAGGCAAGTGAAAGTACGAATTGAAGGACGCGGTAAGGTGATAGCCCAGAGTCTGCCTGCCGGACACCAGATCAAGAAAGGTGAAATCTGTTCATTAAAATTAAATTGATATGATACTACATGAGCTTCTGAAGAATATCAAACCTATCCAAATCATCGGAAATGAGGATATAGACATATCGGGTGTGAACATTGACAGCCGTAAGATACAGAAGGGTCATCTGTTCGTGGCCATGCGTGGCACACAAGTGGATGGTCATACCTTCATCGACAAAGCACAGGACTTAGGCGCCTCGGCAATATTGTGCGAAGAGGTTCCCGCTGAGCTGAAAGAAGGGGTGACTTACGTACAGGTTGCCTCAACAGAAGATGCTGTGGGAAAGGTGGCGACAGTATTCTATGGAAATCCCTCAACCAAGCTGAAACTGGTAGGGGTGACAGGCACTAACGGTAAAACCACCATCGCCACCTTATTATATAATATGTTCCGGAAATTGGGCTTTCGCTGTGGACTGCTGTCAACAGTATGCAACTATATCGAAGGAGAAGCGGTCCCTGCCAGTCATACCACGCCCGACCCTATCGAGCTGAATGCCTTACTGGCACGTATGGTGGAAGCAGGATGTGAATATGCCTTCATGGAATGCTCCAGTCATGCCATCCACCAGAAACGCATCGGCGGACTGAAATTCACGGGAGGTATCTTCACGAACCTCACCCGTGATCATATGGACTACCATAAGACGGTGGAGAACTACCGGAACGCGAAGAAGATGTTCTTTGACAACCTGCCAAAGAGTGCTTTTGCCATTACGAACGCTGATGACAAGAACGGAATGGTCATGGTACAGAATTGCAAGGCCACCATTAAGACCTACTCTACCCGTTCGATGGCCGACTTCCGTGCCCGTATCCTGGAATGTCATTTCGAAGGAATGTACTTAGAGATTAACGGTCGAGAGGTAGGTGTACAGTTCATCGGGAAGTTCAACGTCAGTAACCTATTAGCCGTTTATGGTGCAGCCGTGATGTTAGGACAGGATCCAGAAGATGTGTTAGTGGCGATGAGCACATTGAAGAGTGTCAGCGGTCGTCTCGAGCCTTTGCGTTCCCCTGAGGGATTCACCGCGATCGTGGATTATGCTCATACCCCCGATGCCCTGGAGAATGTGCTGAAAGCCATCCATGAGGTGCTTGACGGCAAAGGGCAGGTGATCACCGTGTGTGGTGCCGGCGGTAATCGCGATAAAGGGAAACGTCCGCTGATGGCTCAGGAAGCCGTAAAGCAGAGCGACAAAGTAATCATCACCTCCGACAATCCCCGTTTTGAAGATCCGCAGGATATTATCAACGACATGTTAGCCGGTCTTGACAAGCAGCAGATGAAAAAGGTGATCAGCATTGTTGACAGACGTGAAGCCATCCGAACCGCCTGTATGCTGGCCCAGAAAGGCGATGTCATACTCGTGGCAGGAAAAGGTCATGAAGACTACCAGGAAATCCAAGGGGTGAAACATCACTTCGATGACAAGGAAGTGTTGAATGAGGTTTTCACCTCAATATAACGAGATGTCGAGATAACGAAATATCGAGATAACGAGATATCGTGATAATGTAATAACGAAACAATATGCTATATTATCTGTTTAGATTCTTAGAACAATTCAATATCCCCGGGTCACATCTCTGGTCGTATATCTCTTTCCGTGCCCTGCTCACATTGATCCTGGCACTGATTATTTCCGCGTGGTTTGGTGAACATTTCATCAAATACATGAAACGGAGGAATATATCGGAAACCGCCCGTGATGCAAGCATCGACCCCTTCGGTGAGAAGAAGAAAGGTGTGCCCACCATGGGAGGCATCATCATCATCGTAAGCATCCTCGTTCCTGTGCTCCTGCTAGGGCGTACTAGAAACATCTACCTAATCCTGATGATCATAACAACCATCTGGTTGGGTTTTTTGGGATTCCTTGATGATTATATTAAGATCTTCCGTAAGAACAAGGACGGATTAAAAGGGAAATACAAGATCGTAGGACAGGTAAGTATCGGACTGATAGTAGGGTTGACACTATGGTTGAGTCCGGATGCAAAGATCAACGAGAACCTGACAATCACCAAGCAGAACAAGGAAACAGTCATTCACAAGTCAGAGTCGGTGAAATCACTGAAAACGACGATTCCGTTTGTGAAAAACCACGACTTTGACTACTCGAAGGCAATGGCGTGGTGTGGAGAAAACACCCGTGCAGCTGGTTGGATTCTGTTTGTGATCATGACCATACTTGTGGTGACAGCGGTTTCCAATGGTGCAAACCTCAATGACGGTATGGACGGCATGTGTGCCGGAAACGCCGCGGCAGCGGGAGTGGCACTAGGAGTACTTGCGTACGTCAGCAGTCATATTGAATACGCTGCCTATTTCAATATCATGTTCATCCCCGGATCTCAGGAACTGGTGATCTTCCTCTGTGCTTTCATTGGTGCCATGGTTGGCTTCCTTTGGTACAATGCATTCCCTGCTCAGGTGTTCATGGGCGACACGGGATCTCTTACAATAGGCGGAATTATCGGTGTTGCTGCCATCATCATTCACAAGGAGCTGTTACTTCCCATCCTCTGCGGTGTCTTCTTTATGGAGTGTCTCAGCGTCGTTATACAGACACAGGTGTTCAAATACTATAAAGGAAAAGGCAAGCGGGTTCGTGTATTCCGTGCCACCCCCATTCACGATAATTTCAGGAAACTGGATTCGCAACTGGATGAAACAAGTAAATACATATTTAAAGGATGGCCAGAGCGGCAGTTCCATGAATCAAAAATCACGGTAAGATTCTGGATCGTATCCCTTATCTTGGCAGCCATGACCATCATCACACTGAAGATCAGATAAAGGAGTAGCAGAACTCCAAGTATCACAAGACGCAAAAGGAAAATGAAAAAGATCGTTGTATTAGGAGCAGCAGAGAGCGGTGCAGGAGCAGCTGTTCTCGCCCAAAAAGAAGGGTTCGATGTCTTTGTGTCAGACATGGGAACCATCAAGGACAAATACAAGAAACTGTTGGATGACCACCACATCGAATGGGAAGAGGGTCATCACACAGAAGAAAAGATATTGGATGCCGATGAAGTCATCAAGAGTCCGGGTATTCCCGATGAAGCACCCATGATCCAGAAGGTCATCGCCAAAGGGATCCATATCATCAGTGAGATCGAGTTTGCCGGTCGGTACACCGATTCAAAGATGATCTGCATCACAGGAAGTAACGGCAAGACCACCACCACCTCTCTGATCTATCATATCTTCAAGGAGGCAGGATACGATGCGGGGTTAGCAGGAAATATCGGAAACAGTCTGGCATTGCAGGTAGCAGAGGATCCACATGAATACTATATCATCGAACTGAGTTCCTTCCAGCTCGATAACATGTATGACTTCCGTGCCAATGTGGCCGTCCTATTGAACATCACCCCTGATCACCTCGACAGGTACCAGAACAAGATGCAGAATTATGTCGATGCGAAGATGCGAATTATCCAAAACCAGACGGAGAGTGATGCATTCATTTACTGGAACGACGACCCCATCATCAAAAGGGAACTGGAGAAATATGAAATCAAAGCCTTACAACTCCCCTTCTCCGAGCTGAAAGAGAAAGGCAGTATCGGCTACATCGAGGAAGGACAGTATAAGATTGAGGTGCCAACGCCCTTTAACATGGAGCAGGAAGCCCTCTCACTCACAGGTAAACACAATATCTACAACTCACTGGCGGCAGGTATCGCCTCCGATGTGGCTGGTATTAAGAAAGAGGTCATTCGGAAGAGTCTGAGCGATTTCCCCGGTGTGGAGCATCGTTTGGAGAAGGTATGCACCGTGGGTGGCGTGCAATATGTCAACGACTCCAAGGCAACGAACGTGGACGCCTGCTGGTATGCTTTGGAAAGCATGAAGACACCCACCATCCTCATCATTGGCGGGAAAGACAAAGGAAACGACTACACACCCATCAAGGAGTTGGTGAAGCAGAAGTGTGCCGGTCTCGTCTATCTCGGAGCCGACAACACCAAGCTTCATGAGAATTTCGACGACATGGGTATCCCTGTCCGTGATACGCACTCCATGAAAGAATGTGTGGAAGCCTGCTATGAGATGGCAGAACCTGGCATGACCGTACTCCTCAGTCCGTGCTGTGCCTCTTTCGATCTTTTCAAGAACATGGAAGACCGTGGTGACCAGTTCAAGACACTCGTTCGCAACTTGTAATCCATTCTGATCATAGAACAAAAATATGCTCGATAAACTGACACGATTAAAAATCAAAGGCGACGGCATCATCTGGATGGTGTTCTTTCTGCTTTGCATCATCAGCGTGCTTGAGGTATATAGTGCCTCCAGTTCCCTGACGTACAAAGCCGGGAACTACTGGAAACCCGTGCTCTACCACACCATTCTACTGCTCTTTGGCGTGGGTTTCATGATCGTGACCATGAACATCAAATGCAAGTATTTCAAGATCGTCACCCCGTTTGCCCTGTTGCTCTCGTTGATTATGCTTATTGCTGTGCTCGTGGTAGGACAGTCAACCAACGGTGCACAGCGATGGATCGGACTGTTCGGGATTCAGTTCCAGCCTTCGGAGATTGCCAAAGGAGCCGTGATACTTGCCGAGGCACAGATTCTCAGTGCGATGCAGACCATCGATGGCGCTGACCGACGTGCTTTCAGATACATCCTATATATCTCGCTGCCTATTGTCTTCCTGATTGCCATGGAGAACCTCTCCACAGCAGCCCTGCTGTTCCTGACCGTCATCATCATGATGTTCATCGGAAGGGTGCCCAAGCAACAGCTGGGACGGTTATTGGGTGTGCTCACCCTGTTGGCGGCCTTCGGCTTCGCCATGATCATGCTGATCGGAAACGAGCAGAAAGAGACGGCATCCTCCGAGAAGATGAATATGACCGAGCAGGTGACGGAAAAGAAAGAAGAAACAGGTATCCTGTCGAAAGTCTTCCACCGTGCCGACACCTGGAAAGCTAGAATCATCGATTTCATGGATCATACGGAGGTGGCACCCGAGGATGTGGATCTCGACAAAGATGCACAGAAGAGTCATGCAAAGATTGCCATCGCCTCATCAAACATCGTGGGCAAAGGACCGGGGAACTCTGTGGAACGTGACTTCCTCTCACAGGCCTTCTCCGATTTCATCTATGCCATCATCATCGAAGAGATGGGCATCATTGGCGCTGCCGTAGTATGCCTGCTCTATATCATCCTGCTCTTCCGAACAGCCACCATTGCCAACAGATGCGCCAATGCCTTCCCGGCCCTGCTCATCATGGGCATCGCCTTATTGTTGGTGACACAGGCTATGTTCAACATGGCAGTGGCCGTAGGACTGGCTCCTGTAACAGGTCAGCCACTCCCGCTGATCAGCAAGGGTGGAACATCCACCATCGTAAACTGTATCTATGTAGGAATCATCCTGAGTGTGAGCTACACAGCCAAGAGGAAGGATGAGCCCACCGAAAAGAAGACACCGGCGAAGGTAGCATTAGCCACAGCCTGATGTCGTAAATATGGTAAGGAAATGGAAAAAGAATTGAGGATTATCATCAGCGGAGGCGGCACGGGAGGACATATCTTCCCCGCAGTATCGATTGCCAACGCCATCAAGGTCAAGCATCCCGATGCAAAGATCCTTTTCGTAGGTGCTGAGGGCAGAATGGAGATGCAACGTGTGCCCGCCGCCGGTTACGAGATCAAAGGTCTCCCCATCTGTGGTTTCGACCGCAAGAACCTCCTGAAGAACGTCAAGGTGCTCTATAAGATATGGAAGAGTCAGCGCATGGCCAAGAAAATCATCCGCGACTTCCGCCCGATGGCCGCCGTGGGCGTTGGTGGCTATGCCAGTGGTCCCACTCTAAACCAATGTGCTGCCATGGGTATCCCCTGTCTCATACAGGAGCAGAACTCGTACGCTGGCGTCACCAATAAGCTACTGGCCAAGAAAGCGGAGAAAATCTGTGTGGCCTATGAGCACATGGAGCGTTTCTTCCCTGCAGAGAAGATCATCATGACCGGCAACCCCGTACGTCAGGCTCTGTTAGAGACCACGATCAGTAAGGAAGAAGCCGTGAAGAGTTTCGGACTGGATCCTTCCAAGAGAACGATTCTCATCGTTGGTGGATCGTTAGGTGCGAGAACCGTGAACGAGAGCGTCCTACAGCACCTGGATGAGATCAAGAACAGCGGTATCCAAGTGATCTGGCAGACAGGCAAATACTACCACGGTCAAATCCTGGAGCAGATGAAGAGCCACACCGACATGCCCATGCTGAAAGTCCTCGACTTCATCAGCGATATGGGAGCGGCATACAAAGCCGCCGACCTCGTCATCAGCAGGGCAGGAGCCAGCAGCATCTCCGAATTCTGTCTGTTGGGTACACCAGTCATCCTCGTCCCCTCACCCAATGTGGCAGAAGACCATCAGACAAAGAATGCCATGGCCTTGGTGGAGAAAGATGCCGCCCTGTATGTGAAGGATGCAGAGGCGCCGCAAAAAGTCATCACCTTAGCCATCCAAACGGTAAACGACAAGGAGAAACTGGCATCTTTACGAACAAATATCCTGAAGCTGGCACTACCCGACTCGGCAGATATCATCGCCGATGAAGTGGTGAAACTGGCTTGGCATGACAAAGCATAGATAAGAAGCCGTCTCATGACAGCGATTTTAGATAGGAAAGAATCAAATGGAACTGAAAGAAATTAAAGCAGTATATTTCGTAGGCATCGGTGGCATCGGCATGAGTGCCATTGCCCGCTATTTCCTGAAGGAAGGACTGGTGGTGGCCGGTTACGACAAAACCCCTACCCCCCTGACAAAACAGATGGAGAAAGAGGGTGCCCTGATACATTACGAGGAGAACGTGGAGGAGATTCCCCACTCCTGCCGGAACGTGGCACACACCTTGGTGATCTACACACCAGCCATCCCGCAGGAGCATCAGGAACTGGTGTATTTCCGCGAGAACAACTTCAATGTGGAGAAACGGGCACAAGTGCTGGGCATGCTCACCCGTTCGAACAAAGGACTCTGTGTGGCAGGAACCCACGGTAAGACCACCACATCCACCATGTGTGCCCATATCATGCACCAGAGCCATATCGACTGCAACGCCTTCCTGGGAGGTATCTCCAAGAATTACGGCACCAACTATATCCTCAGCAAGGAGAGCGAGTATGTGGTGATCGAAGCAGATGAGTTCGACAGGAGTTTCCACTGGCTGCGGCCATGGATGACTGTGATCACCAGCACCGATCCCGACCACCTCGATATCTATGGAACAAAGGAGGCTTATCTGGAGAGCTTCCGCCACTATACCACACTCATCCAGCCCGGAGGTACTCTCATCATCCATCAGGACCTGGAGATGAAAGCGGATGTACAAGAGGGCGTACGAGTCTATGAGTACGGTCTGAACAGTGGTGATTTCCATGCGGAGAACATCCAAATCGAGAACGGGGAGATCTCCTTCGACTTCATCTCCCCCATCGAGAATATCCTTGGCGTGGAATTAGGACAGCCTGTGCCGATCAACATCGAGAACGGTATCGCCGCTATGGCCATGGCCCAGCTCAGCGGATGCAATGCCGAGGAGTTGCGTTATGGCATGAAAACCTACCGGGGTGTTGACCGCCGCTTCGACTTCAAGCTGAAAAACGACAAGATCGTCTTCCTGAGTGACTATGCCCACCATCCGAAGGAGATCTACCAAAGCGCACGGAGTATCCGTGAACTGTATAAGGACAAGAAGATCACAGCCATCTTCCAGCCCCACCTCTATACCCGCACCCGCGATTTCTACAAGGATTTCGCAGAGAGTCTGAGTCAGCTCGACGAGGTGGTGCTTACCGAGATCTACCCTGCCCGTGAAGAGCCCATCCCCGGTGTCACCTCACAGCTCATCTACGATAACCTGAAGGAAGGCGTCGAGAAGGTGATGATCCACAAAGACGAAGTGCTCGACTTTGTGAAGGCCCATGACTTCGAAGTACTGATCGTGTTAGGTGCCGGTGATCTCGATAATCAGGTGGAGCAGATTGAAAAGATCCTCTCGCAGAAATACTAAATAACAAGATATGATGCACATCAATTGGAAAAAGGCCCTCATCGTGACCCTGGATGTCGTGCTCGCCGTCTATCTGGGACTCGCCATGACCTCGTTCAACAAACCGGACGAGACCGCCAAGCTGTGCACCAAGGTCAGCATCAACATCGCAGACGAGAACACCAACGGATTCCTCAGTGCAAAAGAGATCAAAAAGATCTTAGAGAAGAAGAAACTCTATCCGTTGGAGAAGCACATGCAGGCCATCAACCCACGCGACATCGAGGAGGTGCTAAAGACCAGTTCCTTCGTCAATACCGTACAGTGTTACAAGACACAGAACGGACATGTCTGCGTCAACGTCACCCAGCGACTGCCTGTTGTGCGGATCATGAGTGTGAAAGGGGATGACTACTACCTCGACGACGAGGGAGGCATCATGCCGAACTCCAAATACACCAGCGACCTAATCATCGCCACAGGGTATATCAATAAGGATTTCGCACGCCATTATCTGGCTTGTCTCACGGAAGTACTGATGGACAGTGAGTTCTGGAAGAACCAGATTGTGCAGATCAATATCCTTCCCGACCTGGGCGTGGAACTGGTGCCCCGTGTGGGTGAACACGTTATCTTCATCGGCTATCTGCCACAGTCGAAGGATGAGGTCAAACGCAAACAGCTCATCACCGACTACGTCATGAAGAAACTGGAACGGCTGGATAAGTTCTACCGTTATGGTCTGAACGCAGCAGGCTGGAACAAATACCATTATATCAGCGTGGAGTTTGACAACCAGATTATCTGTAAGAAGACGGTCAAAGCCATGCCGGTTTATACCCCACCCGTCATCAAGACCGAAGAGAAGAAAGATTCCACGGCGGTGACGACAGAGAAGAAGGATTCCATCAAACAAGACAATAACAAAAAATCAGTATAGCGTATGGCAGCAAAGGATTTCATCGTAGCAATCGAACTCGGCTCATCCAAGATGACCGGTATCGCGGGCAAGAAGAATCTTGACGGCAGTATCTCTGTGCTCGCCGTGGTAACAGAAGACTCTTCCACCTTTATCCGCAAGGGAGTGATTTACAACATCGACAAAACAGCGCAGTGTATCTCGAACATTGTGAAACGGCTCACCACCACCCTCAAGACAAGCATCTCTCAGGTGTATGTGGGTGTCGGGGGTCAGTCTATACGAAGCGTGAAGAATGTCATTGTGAAAAACCTGGCTGCCGACACCATCGTCACACAGGAGATGGTGAACGAGCTCATGGATGCGAACCGGAACATGAGCTATCAGGATCAGGAGATCCTCGATGCAGCCACCCAGGAATACAAGGTTGACAACCAGTACCAGATGGATCCCGTGGGTATCCAATGTGCCCGTCTGGAAGGAAATTTCCTCAACATCCTCTGGCGGAAGATGTTCTACCGCAATCTCAATAAATGCTTCGACCTCGCAGGCGTGCCCATCGCAGAGATGTATCTGGCACCTCTGGCACTGGCCGACAGCGTACTCACCGATGCAGAGAAGCGTTCCGGATGCGCACTCGTTGACATGGGTGCCGACACTACCACCGTCAGCGTGTATTACAAGAACATCCTGCGCCACTTAGCCGTGATCCCCTTAGGCAGCAACAATATCACCAAGGATATCGCCTCACTCCAGATGGAGGAGAGTGCCGCCGAGCAGATGAAGCTCAAATACGGCAGTGCCTGGACCGACAACGGGGAAATCGACAACAATATGTCACTAAGCATCGATGCCGACCGTTCGGTGAAGAGTCGTGAGTTCATCTCCATCGTGGAGGGTCGCATGGAGGAAATCATTGAAAACGTATGGTATCAGGTACCCTCCGAGTATGCCGACCGTCTGCTGGGTGGTATCATCCTCACAGGTGGCGGCTCGAACATGAAGAACATCGAGACCGCTTTCCGCAACCATACCCATATCGACAAGATACGGATCGCGAAGTTCGTCACCCAGAGCATCAGTGCCAAAGATCCGCTCATCGCCGCACGCAACGGTATGATGAACACAGTACTGGGACTATTGGCCAAGGGCGATATGAACTGTGCTGGTGCTGAGGTTGACACCAACGGCGATCTGTTCGGAGAGAAGAAACCTGCCGTCACCACCGACATCCATCGCGAACCCCGTAAGCCCAATGAGTTAGGTCCTGGAGTGGTACAGACCGAGGCAGAGAAACAGAAGGTCGAAGAGGAGAAGCGCAAGCAGGAGGAAGAGGCAGAGGCTGCAGCCAAGAAAGCCCGCGAGGAAGAGGCAGAGGCCAAACGACTTGCCGAAGAGGAGGAGAAGAAAAAGAACAGCAGCCTGAAGAAGACGGGCAGCAAGCTGAAGAGTTTCTTCAAGAGTCTGATCGCAGAGCCGGAAGAGGAATAACCCTCACGTGTCCTATTCAATCCAATCATTCATCATTAAATATTCAAGATCATGGACGATAACAAGTTTAATATATTAGATTTCGGTGAGCCGGAGAAAGAGAATAGTATCATTAAGGTGATCGGTGTCGGCGGCGGTGGTGGCAATGCCGTAAACCACATGTATCGCGAGGGCATCCACGATGTGACCTTCGTGTTGTGTAACACCGACAACCAGGCACTCAATGACAGTCCTGTGCCTGTACACCTTCAGTTAGGAAAAGAGGGCCTGGGTGCGGGCAACAAACCCGAGAAAGCCCGTCAGGCTGCCGAGGAGAGCATCGAGGATGTACGCAACATGCTCTCCGACGGTACGAAGATGGCCTTCATCACCGCCGGTATGGGTGGTGGAACGGGAACAGGAGCCGCTCCTGTCATCGCTCGCGTTAGTAAGGAGTTAGGTATCCTCACCGTGGGTATCGTTACCATCCCCTTCCGCTTTGAGGGTCCGAAGAAAATCGACCAGGCCTTGGACGGTGTGGAAGAGATGTCGAAGCATGTGGATGCCCTGCTGGTGATCAACAACGAACGACTGCGCGAGATCTATCCCGAGCTTACCGTGCTCGATGCTTTCGGAAAGGCCGACGACACGCTGAGCGTGGCGGCAAAGTCAATTGCCGAGATCATCACCGTACACGGATTGATCAACCTCGACTTCAATGATGTGAAGACAGTCTTGAAGGATGGTGGCGTGGCTATCATGTCCACGGGCTACGGCGAGGGTGAAGGACGTGTGAAGAAGGCCATCGACGATGCGCTGAACTCTCCCCTCCTCAACGATAACGATGTGTTCAACTCGAAGAAGATCCTGTTAAGCATCTCCTTCTGCAGCGATAAGCAGAGCAAGACAGGACTGATGATGGAGGAGATGAACGACGTGAACGACTTCATGGCGAAGTTCGGTAACGACTTTGAGATCAAATGGGGACTGGCTACTGATCCGGAATTAGGTGATAAGGTGAAGGTGACGATCCTCGCCACTGGCTTCGGCATAGAGGATGTCGATGGCATGAGCAGTCACTTCGGCAAACGCACCCAGGAGGAGGCCGACCGTATTGCCGCTGAGGAGGAGAAAGCAGCAGAGCGTCTCGACCGTCGTAACCGCTATTATGGCAAGGATGGCTCCACCAGTCAGTACAAGCGTCGTCCTCATATCTTCATCTTCCGGCAGGAAGACCTCGATAACGACGATGTGATCTCAGATGTAGAGCAGACACCCACCTACAAGCGTACCCGTCAGGTACTCGATGAGATCCGTAACAAAGCAGCTGGCAATATCACCGCCAACGATGATGAGAAGAAAGAGCCCATCCAGGGCACCATCCGCTTTGCATAACCCGACTACTCATTATTTAATAAGAACATAATACCTTGCCGCTCCTTCCTCGTGAGAGAAAGGGGCGGTTTTATTGTTTTAGTCTATCAGCTTTAAATTTGTTAAATACTATTAAATAACGGAACGTGCATGCAAGTTTTCTGAGTAATCGTGTTTTTATTAGTAGAACATTTATCATATCAGATATGAAACTAATAAAAGGATTTATCATGACAATGCTGGCCGTTAGTCTTTCTACGGCTTGCTCCAGCGATGACGAGACACCTGCGGTCAACTCACCCAACACTCTGTATGCTGTCATCATACCAGAAGGAACACAGAACGGTAACATCACCCCCAGTGACTATGTGCTGACGCTCGACAACATTCTTGCCGTGAATCCCGAGACAGGAGAGTTCAAGGTAAATAATACGGAGCGGATTGACTCGAAAGCATATCCCCTACCAACGCAACATCTCATCCAGTTCTATTCTGGAAAAAGCTTACTGTTTGAAGCTAAGCTTAGCTCTAGCTATTCCAGTATGCTCACTTCGGGTCTGACATTCGAGTATTGTTTTACTGACATAAATGGATCAAAGTATGTTCTTAGGGTAAACCGACGTGTCAGTGAAGATGGAAAGGTTATTGAGGGCGATCTCACCGACCAACAGAAAAAGGGCATGCAGCGCATGTACGAGATACTGCAAAAAGCAGGAAAGATTAGCAGTAATATCCATTATGACTATTTCTTGCTGTTTAATGACTCTCAGCTCAAAGCAAAGGGATACGAGGAAAATCCACAAACCCTCGAAGGCGTATGGCATCTGGTAAGGGCTGACTTCTCATTTGGGGGTATGTATGACGTACAACCCGGTGAAGTCACAGTCTTTTTCAATCCGGACCATACCATGCAGGTTGTCAATCAGATCCTCAATAAGGAAAAGATACCCTTTATGGATTCTGGTTCCTATTCCTACGAGAGCATTAGTACTGAAACCAACAAATATGACGGTACGGTTAAAACCAAGATCAACCTCAATGGCCGGCAATGCACCTACTGGTTCAAGGATGGCATGATGATCCTTGATTTCGGTATGGCATACGATGCCCCAGGATATTTCTTCAAAAAACTGAAATTAACCAACTGATTTCGTTAGCAGGCGATTTGTCTTGGCATTCTTTGGGGGTATGGATAGCATGATATTGTCAAGATTATTCGTCAAAAATTAAGGATTATAAAAATACGCTAATTGGATGTTTAGCAAGTAAAGGTTAATTTCATTCAAAGTAAAGGTTACTTTAAGCCCAAGTAAAGCCTACTTTAAACCCAATCAAAGGTTACTTGCATTCGTCCCAGCCTTTACTTACACCCTTTCCGACGTCATCTAAGGGTCGTTCCGCCGTCACCTTACCCCTATAGACGACGGCGGAATGAGTGATAGGTGCCGTCGGAACAGGTGTAAACGCCGTTCGGAACTACCCGTAGATGACATTTCTTCACGCAAAAACGTTGTTTTTACTTCGCAAAAACGATGTTTTCACCACCTAAAAACGGTGTTTTTGACCCCTAAAACCTATGTTTTTAGAGCATAAAAACGCCGTTTTCTCAAGTCAGAAATGACATATTTTCACAATGAGCTCATTATCAACAACTTACCAAACCTCGTGAGAATTGCGTTTTTTCGACCAAAAGGGTGGCTGGTTCCCAAAATGCCCGCTTTTCGCGTTAATTGAAGTTAATTCGTCAAGATCATTCAAAAAATTAACAATTGGAGAATGGAAACATCGCCTTTGGCGAAAAATATTTGAAACGAATTTGAATAATTTGTTTCTAAAACACCTCGCCAAAGGCGACATTTCTTTCTTGAAGTGACTCGACAGATTAGCTGTGCGTGTAGTTCTCCCACCCTAAATAAGTGTTGATCGCCTCATCGAGGATCTCCACCACATCGGTGCGGCACATGGCCACATGGTGTTCGAAACCGTTCTTGCAGATATACTTCATCAGCTTCTGCAGGTTATCCACCTTCGTCACGGCGATGCAACCATCCATGCCGTATGGGTCATCGGTGATCGTTCCCTTACCGAGATATGACTTGATGCATCCCTTCGGATCATCGGTGGAGATGCGGAAGAAGGTGAAGTCACCGGCAGTGACCTTCGCATAGACAGCACCGAAAGTATTGATCTTACCCAAAGTCCTGCCCAATACGCCCAAAGGACCTAACTTCAGATTGTTCTGTACAAACGACTTCGGGTAGTTACCGCAGTGGGTGCAGACGCATTTGTTACGGTCCTCAGCAAAATTGTTGTTCCAGTCAAGCAGCGCTGAAGCCTTTCCAGAGGCAAGAGTCAATGCGTACATCGACACAGCACCGGCGATATCCGTTTCGCAGGCAGCGGGGATCAGTTTATCACCCAGCATCGACATGGTGACACAGGGTGCACAGCCATAGTTCTGCTCCAAGGAGTCCCAGCACTGGATAGCCACAGCCTGTACGTCGTTGGCAGCAATCCAGTCTTCCACGGCGACACTGAACTTCGCCTGCAGTCCCAGCTTCTCCTTGTAGCTCTCAGGTACCTCGGCATAGTTACAGGTACGCTCACACATCGCCTTGAACTTCGGATCATCGTCGGAGATCTTCTGAGCAGCAAAGAGAATCTCAGAGAGGTCTGCAGGCACTACGGTGATACCACTACGCTGCAGCAGTTTTTCACTGGAACGACAGGTGTTGAAGCCCAGCGGACGAGTACCGATCTGTCCGATACGACAGTGACGGAGTCCGTTCACCACCCGGCAGATAGCAGCAAACTTATTGATATCCTTAGCCAGGAGCTCACTATAGATAGAATAGGTATGAAGGGTGGTATCGGTGAAGGGGATACCATACTGATAGAGGTTGTTGCATACCGAGATCTTCCCGCAGAAAGCATCACGGCGGCTGTCGAGATCCACCTTGTCGTTCTCGTCATCACAAGCCTGCACCAGAATGGGGACATTCAGCTCCGCATCGTTGATGGCATTGATGATACCGATCTCGAAGCCGAAGTTCGGCAGTGACACGATGATACCGTCGATCTCATCGCGATGCTCACGGAACTGACGAGCCACCTTCAGGCCGTCCTCACGGGTTTCAATGCTACTGCTGCCCGTAGGGGTGGCATCCTCCGGCAGGATCACATACTCGTATCCCTCGTCGGTGATGGTCTTTAACAACTGCTTGCGCACATCTCTCGCTAACTCTGAATTGAAGTAAGCTCGTGTACCGATGATTACTCCGAAACAACTTTTTCCGTTTCTCATTTGTGTAAAATATTTGTTTAGTAGATTTGACGACAAAGATACAAAGAATCAAGGGAAAAGCCAAAAAAAAGTGTGGTTTTCTTTTGGATTTCTACTCACTTATTCGTACCTTTGGCGTTGCCGAAAGTACTCCCGTTCGAGAAATTCCAAATAAAATTTGGATTTCTACTCACTTATTCGTACCTTTGCTACTTGTAAGACTAAAACAAACAAAAATAAGAATATGAGAAAGATTATTGTCACCGTGGCACCCGTATGCCATGTGGGAAAGGTGATACCTGACGATGTAAAGAACCCGTTGACACCGGAGGAGATTGCCGAGGATACCATTAACTGTTATAAGGCAGGAGCCTGCGAGGTACATCTGCATACCCGTGACCTGCAGGGGAATCCTACTTTTGAGTTGGATGTCTTCCGTCAGACCATCGGAC
Organism: uncultured Prevotellaceae bacterium; assembly: GCA_902768785.1. Lineage (GTDB taxonomy): Bacteria > Bacteroidota > Bacteroidia > Bacteroidales > Bacteroidaceae > Prevotella. The sequence continues at coordinate 52,592 of CACXMM010000004.1, read as the reverse complement.
TGATCCGCAAGGAGACAGACATGATCATACAGGGTTCTACAGGAGGACTCTCCACACTGACCCTCGCTGAGCGTTGTGTCTCTCTGGATGTCCCTGAGGTGGAGGTCGCCTCTCTGAACATGGGTAGTGTCAACTTCGGTGAGACGGTGTATGTCAATACGATGCCAGACCTGCGTTATTGGGCAAAACGGCTGGATGAGACGAATACTGTTCCAGAGATGGAACTCTTTGATTTGAGTCATGTGGAGTGTGCCACCCGTCTTGCCGACGAGGGGGTCATCCATCGTCCGATGCACTATAACTTCTGTGTGGGTCCTGGTAACTCCTCCAACCTGTCGGCGACGGGTCGTAACCTCGCCATGCTCTGTTCTCTGATGGAGCCGAATACTAGTTGGGGTATCACCCACGACTCGATGCATGATTTCTCGATGCTTGCCTGTGCCATTGGTATGGGAGCCTCTGCCGTCCGTGTCGGTTTCGAGGACAGCTTCTATTATGCCGAAGGCAAACGTGCCCATACGAATGCCGAGCTGGTAGAGCGACTGGTGGCACTGATCCGTATGATGGGCTGTGAGCCCGCCACCCCTGATGAGGCAAGAGAGATGCAACACATAATTAAAAAATAAAGGAAATCGAAATATCGATATACCGATATGCCGAAATATCGAAATATCGAAATAACGATATATCGATATACCGATATACCGAAATAACGATATACCGAAATAACGAATAAAATGAAACAATACATCATCGCAATTGACCAGAGCACCTCGTCCACCAAGGCATTGTTGTTTGACGAGCAGTGTCACATGATAGGACGTACCAATGTTGATCATCATCAGTACTATCCCCAGACGGGATGGGTAGAGCATGACGCAGAGGAGATCTATCAGAATATGGTGGAGGCTATCCGCCAGCTCATGGACCATTCCTCATTGACCATTGACCATTCATCATCGAATGTTCAATGGAGTCTCGCCATCACCAACCAGCGTGAGACGGCAGTCGTGTGGAACAAGCAGACAGGTAAACCCATTGCCCATGCTGTCGTATGGCAGGACACCCGTGGTGCGGAACTCTGTCGTGAACTGAAGGAACTGGGTTATACCCGTCAAGTGACGGCAAAGAGCGGTCTGCTGATCGACCCTAACTTCTCCGCCTCGGGGGTGAAATGGCTGTTAGATAACATCGAGGGAGCAAAGGATGCCGCCAACCGTGGGGAGTTGCTGATGGGAACCATCGAGACATGGCTCATCTGGAAACTCACAGGGGGAAAGTCCTTTGCCACCGACCATACCAATGCTTCCCGTACGATGCTCTTTAATATCCACACGATGGACTGGGATGACGACCTGTTGAAGTTGTTCGGGATTCCTCGTAGTATGATGGCAGACGTCCTTCCTTGTGATGCCGTCTATGGAGAGACGACGGTGGAAGGTATCTTCCCCCAGCCGATTCCTATTGCCGGCGTGTTGGGTGACAGTCATGGTGCCCTCGTCGGACAGATGTGTTTCACCAAAGGCTCGGGTAAGGTGACGTACGGTACAGGTTCCAGCGTGATGGTGAATATCGGTGAGGAGCCGCAGACAGCCCCCGAGGGACTGGTGACGAGCGTGGGATTCTCTGCCTTCGGTAAGGTATATTACGGTTTTGAGGGTAATATCTATAGTACAGGTGCCACCCTGAAATGGATCGCCGACCAGTTGCAGCTAGTTGGTCATCCCTCGGAGATGGAGGCGTTAGCTACCAGTGTCGAGGACAATGGAGGTGTGTATATCGTTCCAGCTTTCTCAGGACTGGGAGCCCCATGGTGGCAGAGTGGGGTGAAGGGTGCAGTCTTTGGACTCACCTTTGCCACGACGAAGGCACATTTCCTCCGTGCAGCCCTGGAGAGTATCGCTTATCAGATCAAGGATCTGGTGGATGTGATGGCACGTGCCACGGGAGGCAGACTCAGTGAGATATGTGCCGATGGTGGACCGACGAAGAACAAGTTCCTTATGCAGTTCCAGGCAGACATGTTGGAAACACCTGTCGTCTGCACGGAGGTCGATGATGCTTCCGCCCTCGGTGCCGTCATCATGAATGGTTTTGCCCGTGGACTCTGGAAGTCGTTCGATGAGGTCATCGGACTGCGTAAAGTGACAGAAACCTATCAGCCAACAGCTAACAGTCAACAGCTATCAGCACTTTATGACGGTTGGCGTAAAGCAGTAAATCAATTGATTACCAAGAGTTAAAGATATGATTCACGTAGTATGTGTACACACCGCCATGGCTCTGGTGGAGCCTTTGACGAAGATTTTCCAGGAGTATCTTCCTGAAGTGAATGTAAACCATATCGCCGACTCGTCACTGATCAAGGAGGTCATTGCCAAAAACCAAGTGACGAATGCCGTGCGTCGCCGTCTGTTATCTTATTATAACGGAGCAGCTGACGCTGGAGCCGATGTGGTGTTTAATACCTGTTCCAGTGTTGGTGATATCGCCGACTATGGCAACCTATATGCCCGCATCCCTGTATTCCGTATCGACCAGCCAATGGCTGCGGAGGCAGTGGGTAACTACGACCGCATCGGTGTCATCTCCACCTTACCAACCACCCTCGATCCTACTTGCCGTCTGTTACGTAACGAGGCAAAGAAGGCTGGTCGTGAGGTGACCTTGGTGGAAGGACTTGCCGACGGTGCTTTTGCTGCAGGACAGAGTGGTGACGGGGAGACCCATGACCGTCTGATTGCAGAGGCGGCACTACGTATTGTCTCACAGGTTGATATGTTTGTTCTAGCCCAGGGCTCGATGGCACGGATGGAGCAGCGTCTCAGCGAATTGACCGGTAAACCAGTGCTCTCCAGTCCTGTCCTTGGTGTGAAGGGCTTGCGTAAGTTCCTGGGACTATAGACTCTATAGTCTCTATAGTTACTATAGTTCCTATTATTATGATGAAAAGGAAGAACGTCATCCTCACCATGCTCGTCATTCTGGGCATGGTCACTTTCCTCGACCGTATCAATATCAGTGTGGCGGGATCGAGCATCATGCACGACCTTAACCTGTCACCAGCCCAGTGGGGATGGGTACAGAGTGCCTTTATCCTGTCCTATGGTCTGATGCAGATCCCTATGGGAGCCTTGGGCGACCGTTTCGGACATCGTAGCATTCTTGCCGCCATCGTTATCTGGTGGTCTGCCTTTACCGCCTTTACGGGAATGGCAGGTGGACTGATGTCCCTGTTGGTCATCCGTTTCATGTTCGGTATCGGCGAGGCAGGATCCTCACCTTGTAGCACAGGTGTCATCAGTCGCTGGTTTGAGAAAGATGAGGTAGGTAAGGCACAAGGCTATGTCTGGGCAGCCAGTCGTATGGGCGGTGCCTTGACCCCATTTGTGGTGATTCCCGTAATGATGACGGTGGGCTGGCGCGCTGCCTTTTATCTATTAGGTGCCTTAGGCATCATCTGGGCTATTGTATGGTGGCTCTACTATAAAGACACTATAGGTACTATAGGAACTATAGTCACTATAGATACTATAGATACAGAAAAGCCCCGTCTCCCCTGGTCCTCCATCCTGTGCAACCGTCAGTTCTGGTTGATCTGCGGCATGTATTTCTTCTATGCTTTCGGCTCCTGGTTCTTCTTCTCCTGGTTTCCCACCTTCATGGAATTAGGGCGTGGCTTCGACAAGACAGAACTGACCTATGCCGTTGCCGTACCGTTTATCATGAGTATGATAGGTAATATCGCAGGAGGTCACCTGACAGACCGTCTCACCCAGCGTTATGGGATCAAGATAGGACGTAAGGCATTAGGATCCACGTCCCTTGCCGTCTCTGCGATATGTATGTTCCTTGCCGCTTTCATCCCTGGTAAGATGGCAGTCTTTGTTTTCCTGTCGTTATGCTTCGGTATCTTCGACCTGATGCTGCCCTCTGCATGGGCTTTATGTATCGACTTAGGCAAGCGTCATGCGGGAACGGTCAGTGGTGCGATGAATACCGCCGGGAATATCGGAGGCTTCTGCTGTGGTATCCTTTTCGGAGAACTGGTGCAGCAGTCGGGTAATTATAACCTGCCGTTGTATATGATTGCCGTGATGCTGATCATCAGTGCGGTACTCTTTGCCTTCATCAATCCGGAGAAGCCGATTGTTGAGAGATGAGAGATGAGAGATGAAAGATGAAAGTTAAAGGGTTAGGCGATCGCCTAACCCTTTAACTTGAGATATACTTCTTTGAGTGATTCCTCATTGCCTACATTACCCGGGAAGATGATGTAGGGGAAGTCCTTGGTCATGATACATGGTACACTGTTCACGATTTGTCCTAAGACCCGTGCCGACTTGATATTCAGTCCGTGTGTCAGGATGTCGTGTGACGTAATCCCTCCTTTCGCTACGAGATAGGAGGGAGTATAGGACAGTTGGCGAACGATATCCACGAGGAAGTCGCTGACCTGTTGTCCGAGGTGTTGCCGCTGGTTGGCATCCTCTCGTCGGATCTCCTGACGGGAGGTGTACACCACAGGTGTCAGGTGTTCATCCACCACCTGTCGGATTACCTGTTGCGTTTCCCTCATCAGTGTCTCCGCGTCATCGAGAATACGTTGTACGTAGAGTTCGATACCGCAGGTACCCTCTGTTGCCAACAGACATTCCAACTGTCTGGTCGTCTTCTGGACATGCGAGCCAACGATGAAGAGGGGGACAGTCTGATGACTGGCGTTTGATGATTGTTTGAGGATACTGTGGTCTAGCAGGGGAATGTCAGGGATACTGGCAATCGCCTTGGGCAGTGATGATGACGAGCGAATGACGATAGCGTCAGAGTTCTCGGAGTTTTCGGAATATTCAGACGCTTCCCACCACTCCCTGAGCTCTTCATAACTCTGGGCACTGACAATCTCGTAGTCGTCGGGATTGGCACCCTTCTCACGGATATAGTCATGCAGCACACTGGTGTGGTAGGCGAAGACATTATCTTGGGCAAATTCCGTCTCACTGACAGGAATCACCATGTCCCCGTCTTTCATATAATGGACTCCGTCAATAGTGACGCGTCCAGCCTCGATGAAGGCGGGACAGAAGGGAGTCTTGGGTGACACGGTGACACCGTGGCGTACCAGACAGTCGCGGATGACATCCGTCTCCAAAGGGAAGTGACCACGCAGACAACTGTCGCTGCGGCTCACCACGATGAGGCGGTAGCCATAGTCCTTATTGACATGGATGACCATCTCCATTGCCTCGCGAGTCACCTTTGCAGCCTCCTCCCGTGTCATTGCACGGGTATTGGTGAGGATATAGAAGAAGGGCACGTCATCCTCAAAAGCGAGTCTGACGCTTTCCTCATCCCATTGGGTAATCAGCAGACAGCCATGAACGGTCTGTATACCTGTCGGGTCATCGTCAAGGACAACTAAGCGTGTGGGCATAGGAGTTATTGATTATAGTTGCTATAGTTTCTATAGCTGCTATAGTGATTATAGATTCATTATTGCCTTTACAATGCCTTCGGCATCGAGTCCGTAGTGGTGGAAAATCTCAGCGTTCGTGCCATGTACGACATTCTCGTCAGGGATACCGAGGATGCGGACGGGTACAGGATGCTCACTGATAGTCTCACAGACCATCGCACCCAATCCACCAAACTGACTATGCTCCTCAACGGTGACGAAACGACCTGTCTCCTTGGCAGCTTTCAGGATTGCCTCTGTGTCGAAAGGCTTGATCCATGAACAGTCGAGGACCCTGGCGTTAATACCTTTCTCTTTTAGTTGCAAACCAGCCTGCCAAGCGTGGAAAACAGTCTCGCCGGCAGCTACGATAGTGATATCATTACCATCCAGTACGGTGATTGCCTTACCGGGAATCACCTCGAAGTTGTCGTCCGCATAGACATCAGGTACGGCGGCACGTCCAACACGGACATAACATGGCTTATCGTAGTCGACGAGCAGTTTCACGAGTTTCTTGGTGAAACGCCAGTCGGAGGGCAGACAGACTGTCATACCAGGAAAAGTACGCAGCACGGCGATATCGTGCAACGAGTGATGGGTGGCACCTAATGCGCCATAGGCGACACCACCTGATACACCAAGGATGGTGACAGGATTCTCTGAGTATGCCAGATCAACCTTCACCTGTTCCAGGGAACGTGCCACATAGAAGCAGGCGGGACCGCAGCAGAACACTTTCTTGCCAGAGTGGGCGAGACCTGCAGAGATTCCTACCGCATCCTGTTCTGCGATACCGCATTCCACGAACTGCTCTGGCAACGCATTGGCATAGTCGCCCAAGGTCACAGAGCCACGGGCATCCGTGGTTACAGCGATGATATCTTTGTCCTCACGTGCCAGTTCCAGCAACGTGTCGGTGAATTGTTTTCTACAAGCAATCATATTTTTCATCGTTATTTCTTTTTTCGATTTATCGTTATTTCGTTATTTCGAAAATCGATATACCGTTATATCGATATTTCGGCATATCGAATTTTCTTATCTCGATTCTAAATCCTTAATCCTCGCCTCGATCTCTGCTACGGCCTCTTTACACTGCTCCTCATTCAGCACGCCATGATGCCACTTGGCAATACCTTCCATAAAACTTACTCCCTTGCCCTTCGTTGTTTCGGAAATCAGCAGGTGCGGCTTCCCATTGAAATAGTCAATTGAAGCAAAGGTCTTCAGGATATCCTCCATGCAGTCGCCATTCATCTCCTTCACGTCCCAGCCAAAGGCCGTCCATCGATCCCGGATGCTGTCTATCGGCATCACGTCCTCGGTGTTGCCACTGATCTGCAGGTGGTTCCTGTCAATAATCGCCACAAGGTTGTCAAGATGATAACGATTACAAGCCATGGCAGCCTCATAGATACTACCCTCACCCTGCTCACCATCACCCATCAGCACAAAGGTACGATAGTCTTTTTGGTCCATCTTAGCGGCAATCGCCATCCCCGTACCGATACTCAAACCATGACCTAAGGCTCCGGAGTTCACTTCGATGCCCGGCACCTCGATCGTGGGATGTCCCGAGAGGATTGAACCGAATTGTCCTAGGGTGTCCAACACTTCAGGCTTCAAGAATCCCTTAGCCTCGAGGGTAACATAAAGAGCTTCCACACAATGTCCTTTGCTCAGCACAAAACGGTCACGCGAAGGGTTCTTAGGCTGTGTGGGGTCGAGGTTCCTCATCACCTCGAAATAGAGGGCTGTCATCACGTTCAGGCACGACAGGTCACCGCCGATGTGTCCTGCCTTGGCACGATACACCACTTCCACCAAACGCTTACGGTTCTTCTCCGCAAGCAACAATAAGTCTTTTGTATTCATCGTCTTTCTTGATTTGTCCTTTCAAGAAAGACGATGATCCTGTCAAATGTAACCTATCATTTAAAACTTTATCCAACGGCCCAAGTCAACCTTGTCTTTAAACATCGGGGCCACCTGGATATTCTTTGTATCGGCATCTTTCCCTAACAGGAAACGATCGATAAAGGCAGATACCTCAGGGTATTGTGATTCCGGCAGTTGACAATGCCCATGCTTATCAACGATGGAATAGCCAACACGGTCGGCAATACCGAATTGCTCCCATACCCGTCTGGCCGCATTCATCGACACATAGCCCGCCTCATCAGCTAACCATTTGTAATCGGGATTACCGAGCATCAGCAAGGCACGCGGGCAAACCATCGCACACAGCTCATGATGATCGTAGGGCATCCGATAGACACTGTCACCAGAGAATGTCTCGCGCATGCTCTCCTGGAACCAGTGGTAGTCAGTACGTTCCAGACTCTCTACTTCCTGTAAAGTATGCGACACGCGCCAGGCTGCTGCACCGCCACCGCCGGGCTCCTGGGCAATCGTCAGGGCAATGCGCTCATCAAAGGCGCCGCACATCAGCGCCATCTTCCCCGCATACGAACAACCAGTCACACCGATATGCTTCATGTCGATCTTGGTACGGGCCTCGCCCACGATCTCCAATCCGTCAAGGAGGCGACTCAATCCCCAAGCCCACTCACTGTAGGCACCATTGTCCTTCAGAGCCGGATAGAGACGATCGAAGTTGTGCTCTCCCCGTTCATGATGTCTTCCGAACTGTCCGTAGTCGTTCACCTGCTTCTCATGGAACGTCATGATGGCGATATTCTTCCCTGTAAAGAGTTGTCGCGGCAATGACATCATACTGGTGCCGATCATCAAGGCATACGGTGCCTTGCCCTCCTTCGGATACATGATGGTAGATTGCAGATGTAAGGTCTCCCCGTTCACGGTGACATCCACGAAAAGGGTGTCGCCACTCATGTGTGCTGCCACCTGTTTCCGGTCAACAGCGGGTTTCTGTCCGATGCCATAGTGCTGGATCTCAGCGGCAATCTCGTTCCTGCGGCGTTCCCACTGCTTGAATTTCTTTACCCTGCCTTTCCCGTTAGACCATTCCAACGGATCAGTCAGCGAACGGCATTCCCGCAGTCCGTCATAACCAGGCATGGCAGGTGCCTTGAAGTTATTTCCCGTGTTCTCTACTTCATACACCAAAGGGATGTTCTTCTGCGCTTGAGCCGCCAACATGGTCATACATGCCGCCACGACTCCCATAGTTCTTCTCCACATGTTTATACTGTTTTATTGAATGAATAGTCGTTTGATGAAAAGATTCGACCGCTAAGTTACGAATTATTCTTGAAATACCGTTCAAATCAGTCTGGGAAAATGAAAACAATCACTAAAAATGATGATTTTCAAGGGTAGCAATGCCCTATTTCTTCAAATTATCCCCTTTTCATTTCCTTATTTCACTCATTTTCACTACCTTTGCAGCTTGGAAAGAATAAAGACTAAAAAATAAATATACATTATGGCAAAGAAAGCATTATTGATGATTCTCGACGGATGGGGAATCGGACAACATGGTAAGGGAGACGTGATCTACAACACACCAACCCCGTATTTAGATTACCTGACAGCAGTGAGCGCTCACTCACAGTTGATGGCCAGTGGAGAAGACGTGGGTCTGCCCGATGGTCAGATGGGTAACTCAGAAGTAGGCCACCTGAATATCGGTGCCGGTCGCATTGTCTATCAGGACCTGGTGAAGATCAACCGAGCCTGTAAGGATGGCTCCATCATGGAGAACCCGCAGGTGAAGGCTGCCTATACTTATGCCAAGGAAAACAACAAGAAACTGCACCTAATGGGTCTGACCTCTGACGGTGGAGTACACTCCAGCCTCGATCATCTTTTCAAGCTCATCGAGATTGGTAAGGCGTATGGCTTGAAGAACCAGCTGTTCGTACACTGCTACATGGACGGCCGTGACACTGACCCCCACTCTGGTAAGGGTTTCATTGAGCAGGTAAGTAAGGTGTGCGCCGACAATGATGCAGCCATTGCTTCTATCGTGGGTCGTTTCTACGCCATGGACCGCGACAAGCGCTGGGAGCGTGTGAAGGAAGGTTACGACCTGATTGTAAATGGTACTGGTAAGCAGGCCACCGATATGGTTCAGGCTATGCAGGAGAGCTATGATGACGGTGTTACTGATGAGTTCATCAAGCCTATCCACAACGCCAGCGTGAACGGTTGCATCGAAGAGGGCGACGTGGTGATCTTCATCAATTTCCGTAACGACCGTGCCAAGGAGATGACCATCGCACTGACGCAGGAGGATATGCCTGAGCAGGGAATGCACACCATACCCGGTCTGCAGTACTACTGCATGACTCCCTATGATGCTAACTTCAAGGGTGTTCATATCCTCTTCCCCAAGGAGAACGTAGAGAACACGCTGGGTGAATACCTCTCCAAGCAGGGTAAGAAACAGCTGCACACAGCTGAGACAGAAAAATATGCCCATGTGACCTTCTTCTTCAACGGCGGTCGTGAGGCTCCGTTCGAGGGTGAGGACCGTATCCTCGTTCCCTCTCCGAAGGTGGCCACCTACGACCTGAAGCCAGAGATGAGTGCCTATGAGGTGAAGGATAAGCTGGTAGGTGCTATCAATACACAGGAATACGACTTCATCGTGGTGAACTTCGCCAATGGTGACATGGTGGGTCATACAGGTGTCTATAACGCCATTGCAAAGGCTGTATGGGCCGTTGACCACTGTGTAAAGGAAGTGATTGAGGCTGCCAAGGCCAACGACTATGAGGCTATCATCATTGCCGACCACGGTAATGCCGACAATGCCATCAACCCCGATGGAACGCCGAATACCGCTCACTCACTGAATCCCGTTCCGTTCATCTATGTCACCAACAACAACTCTGCCACCGTCAAAGACGGTCGTCTGGCAGACGTTGCTCCCTCCATCCTGCATATCATGGGGTTGGAGCAGCCCAGCGACATGACGGGTGAGTGCCTGATCAGCGATTAATCATTAAAAACGCCAAGGTTTGAAGAATTGAATACAGAGACTCAGAGATACAGAGAATTTTTTAAGCACATGCTTTTTCTCTGTGTCTCTGAGTTTCTGTGTTCAGAATAAACAAATACTTTGTCTTGAAGTATTGAATAGACACTCCTGTAGAAAAAACTATGAATAGAAGTATAGCTGTATCAAAGGAACTTTCCTATGATCAATTTAACCTCCTCTAGCCACATGATCCTAGTGGCATAACTCTTTTCCTTCCTGATCATATACAATAGCCAATAGCATCCATGTTTTCTTCATCTTCTTTCTATAATTTGATTTCGTTTATCATACTAACACAAAAGACAGGAGGTTCTTGCATCACGGAATCACAGATTTAAATCTAATTAACAAAGACGAGAATGAAAGTTTCCTTGTTCTACTAACAGGCTGCCTTAAAAAGGATCACAATCCTTTGGAAATGTCAAAGAATAATCGTATCTTTGCCCTCGGAAATAGTATGTCCTCTCATACTCATCTGACAGAAATCATCAAAAACAACCGATATGTACGACAAGGAACACGGGCTATATATTGCCCACTGCTCGGAAGGAGCACTGACAATCAACGGGAAAATGGCCAACCGCCACGGACTGATAGCGGGAGCCACAGGTACAGGTAAGACTGTCACCCTGCAGGTGATGGCCGAATCGTTCTGCCAGGCAGGTGTGCCCTGTTTCATGGCCGACATGAAAGGCGACCTCTCCGGCATCTCTCAAGTGGGTAAGATGAGTGGTTTTATCGAGAAACGACTGCCAGAGTTCGGCATTGAGAATCCCGAGTTCCAAAGCTGTCCCGTCCGGCTCTTCGATGTCTATGGAGAACAGGGACATCCCATGCGCGCCACGGTCTCACAAATGGGACCCCAGCTGTTGTCACGACTGCTACAGTTGAACGAGACACAAGACGGTGTGTTGAACATCGTGTTCCGCATTGCTGATGAGCGCGGACTGATGATTCTTGATCTCAAAGACCTTCGTTCAATGCTTGACTTCGTATCCAAGAATGCCAAGGACTACACGACCAAATACGGTAATATCACTGCAGCCTCAGTAGGTGCTATCCAGCGTGCTTTGTTGCAGTTGGAAGCACAGGGAGCAGATAAATTCTTCGGTGAGCCGTCGTTCGATATCTACGACCTGATGCAGACAGAGGGCGGCAAGGGTGTGATGAATGTGCTAGCAGCCGACAAACTGATGATGCAACCGAAGTTGTATTCCACTTTTCTGTTGTGGCTGCTTAGTGAACTCTACTCCACCCTCCCTGAAGTAGGTGACCTTCCGTTGCCGAAGCTTGTGTTCTTCTTCGACGAGGCACACATGTTGTTCGAGGGGACATCCAAGGCACTGCTCGACAAGATCGAGCAGGTGATTCGTCTGATCCGTTCGAAAGGCGTGGGTATCTATTTCATCACACAGAGTCCTACGGATATTCCTGAGGTTATCCTCGGACAGTTAGGAAACCGCGTGCAGCATGCCCTGCGTGCCTATACTCCGAAAGACCAGAAGGCTGTGAAGACTGCTGCTGACACCTTCCGCGCCAATCCCTCGTTCAAGACCGATGAAGCCATCATGAACTTGGAAACGGGTGAGGCCCTGGTGAGCTTCCTCGACGAGAAAGGTGCTCCCAACATGGTGGAGCGCGCCAAAATTCTCTTCCCTTTGTCGCAGATCGGTGCCATCACTGAGGGACAACGTCTTGACCTGATCAAGCAGAGTAGAATCTATGGTAAATACGACACACCTGTCGATCGGGAGAGTGCTTATGAGATCTTAATGAAAGAGGCAGAGGAACAAGCTGCCATTGCCGCACAGGAAGAGGAGGCGAAGGCTACAGAGAAAGAAGAAGAGAAAGAAGCCAAAGGAAAGAAGAAAGCCGGAATGATGAGTAAGGTATGGAAAGCCGTGATGACTGCAGTCACCTCCACCTTAGCCACCATCCTCGGTACTTACGTAAGTAATAAGGTATCGGGAAAGACTACGAAGAGTAAGACCTCCGCCAAGGAGAAAGTGGTGAAGAACGCCACGTCGGCCGCTACCCGAACCATCACCAAGGAACTGACACGCGATATCTTAGGGAACCTGACGAAGTAAGGTGCCATGGACGTACAAATAGAAGCCTCATGGAAGGCTCACCTCCACGAAGAGTTTGAGAAGCCTTACTTCACACTGCTAACTGATGCCGTGCGGCAGGAATACCGGCAGGGCGTCTGCTATCCGCCAGGACGTCTGATCTTCAACGCCTTCAACCTGTGCCCTTTCAACCAGGTGAAGGTGGTGATTATCGGACAGGATCCCTATCATGAGCCAGGACAAGCCCACGGACTGAGTTTCTCAGTACAGGACGGTGTGCTATTTCCACCTTCCCTCCAGAATATCTTCAAGGAGATTCAAGACGATCTCGGTACTCCGATGCCCACAAGTGGTAACCTCACGCGCTGGGCAGAACAAGGAGTGCTGCTGCTGAACGCTACCCTCACGGTGAGAGCCCATCAAGCAAACAGTCATGCACGCTTAGGATGGCAGACCTTCACCGATGCGGCTATCAAAGCCCTCGCCACGCAACGCGACCATCTGGTGTACATGCTCTGGGGCGGGTATGCCCGTGGCAAGGCCTATATGATCAACAAAGAGAAGAATCTCGTCCTGGAATCCGTCCACCCTTCTCCCTTGAGTGCTAACCGCGGTGGATGGTTTGGACAGCATCAGTTCTCCCGCTGCAATGCCTATCTCGAACAGAACGGCCTCACCCCCATCAACTGGTAAGTCCTCCCCCAACCAATTATCAATTGTCAATTATCAATCCAAACATGCTTCCCCCCATCCTTCAAGTAGGTGACGTGCTCCTCTCATCAGAGATTCTAACAGAGATGTTCTGCTGTGATCTGAGCGTTTGCAAAGGAGCTTGTTGTGTGGAAGGAGATGCAGGTGCACCTGTCACACTCGACGAGGTGATGGAGATAGAGAATGTGCTAGACCTGGTATGGAGCGATCTGTCAGCTTCAGCACAAGCCATCGTTGACAAGCAGGGTGTTGCCTACACAGATGTGGAAGGAGACCTGGTGACCAGTATTGTTAACGGCAAAGATTGTGTGTTTACCTGCTATGGGGATATTGACAATCCTGAAGGCGGCACAATCAGTAGCTGCTGCCTCTGTGCCTTGGAGAAAGCTTTTCGTAATGGTAAGACATCCTTCTGCAAACCCATCAGCTGTGCTCTCTACCCTATCCGAGTGAAATGTTTCAGTAATAACCTGATTGGGCTGAACTACAACAAATGGGATATCTGCAAATGTGCCCGCGACAAAGGACGAGAACTGCAGATTCCCGTTTATCGTTTTCTGAAAGAACCCCTGATTCAACGCTTTGGGAAGGAGTGGTATGATGAACTGTGTGATCTGGCATCCCAGCTCCTCTCTTCCTCACCCCAATAATCTATCCCCCTTCAATTCTTCAATCCTTCAATTCTTCAATTTTTCAATTCTTCAATTTTTCCTATACTCCGAAGGACTCATCCCCACATGTTCCTTGAAAAACTTCCCAAGGAAACTCTGATTGGGGAAATGAAGTGCCTGAGCAATCTCCTTGATACTCAGCGTACTGTTCTTCAGAAGCACCCTTACCTCAAGCGTCACATAATTATCGATCCACTCGTTGGGGGTCCGTCTGCTCACCTGTTTAACCGTTTCAGACAAGTACTTCGGTGTAATACAAAGCTGTTCTGCATACCATCCTACACGTCTTTCAGCACGGAAATGCCGTTCCACCAACTGAATGAAAGAGGCGAAAATAGCCTCTGCACGCGTTTGTCGCTTATCGTTATTCGTCTGCAAACGGTAGATCGCATTACTCAAGTCGTAGATCATAGTCATCATGATTGAGCGTACCACATCCGTACGGAAATGGTGCTCAACATCATCCACCTTCTGTTTGATGGCAGTGAAATACATCTTAATGGTTTCCACCTCTTTGTTGTTGAGACTGAAGACGGGATGCGTGCGTGAGAAAAGGAACAAGGATGACAGTTCGTGCACTCCTTTGATAATCTCACTGAAGAAATCAGCGGATATCAGGATACCGATGCCGCTGAAATCAGGACTGAGCATATAGTTATCGATAATCTGTCCCTCACTGATCAGGATAGCATCGTTCGCCCTTACATTGTGATCCTCTGTATCCACAGAATACTGCGCCTTACCCCGTAAGCACAGTCCCAGGACAATACATTTTGCCCTGCGAGGCTCTTCTGGTAACGGCAGGTGAGCGAACTCGTCTATGAGGAGGATACTGTCCTCGATGTAACTACCGTGATACACCTTTCTGGCTCCCGCGATGGAGAGTTCTATCATTCTGATACGTTCCATGATCGAATGGTCTTAGTTTTTCCTTGTTTGATCTTTAATGTTTTGGTGGTGCCATGACATGAGAGCGTGACGGGTGTATTCCCACCGGAACGATTGAATACTGTCACCTCCATCACTTTTCCTTTGCGCCACCTCATGGATATCTCGTAGCCGCCACGGGCACAGAGTCCAGAAACGCGTCCTGACGCCCATGTCTTGGGCAGCGCTGGTAACAGTTCGATATTGTAGTGCTTGGACAACACATCGTAACGGCTCTGCAGCAACATCTCGCAGACACCTGCCGTCCCGCCGAAGTTACCATCGATCTGGAAAGGCGGATGTGCATCGAAGAGGTTGGGGTAGGTACCGCCTCCATGATTGTAGTTTGGTGTTTTATCCAGTTCAGGTGCTACGGCAGTTAGCAGCTTACGATAGATCTGGTATGCCTTCTCTCCATCATGGAGCCGCGCCCAGAGGTTGATGCGCCACCCTGTACTCCACCCTGTCGTCTCATCACCTTTTTGGATGAGAGTCTGTCGTGCGGCCTGTTGCAGTTCAGGTTGTATCAGATGACTTCCCGGATATAGTCCTATCAGGTGGCTCTGGTGACGATGACGCGGATCTCTGTCATCCCAGTCGTAGTACCACTCGTTCAGGTCACCGTTCTTTCCAATGGTATAGGGGTGAAGGCTGTTGATTGTTATCTGCATGGGAAGGCAATCATCTATTAAGCCATATTTGTTCTGCGTGTCATCGTGTTTTTCCAAGACTTTATGTGCGGCAATGGTATTCGTGAGCAGTTCACGAATAATGGCTAGATCAGCGGTTCCTCCATAGCAGGTCACCCCATGGTATCCCTTGTCCGTGATATACTCATTTTCTGGAGAGGTGCTCGGTGCAGTAATCAGCTCCACTGGATTCTTGGGATTCTCTATAAGCCACTCCTCACAGAACTCCGCCGCCCCCTTCATCAGCGGGAACGCCGTTTGCCTCAGGTAATCCTCATCCTGCGTAAATAAGTATTTGTCCCATAGCGTGTTCACCAACCAAGCCCCACCCATGTTCCAGTTAGCCCACATCGGACTCTCATTCTTCTCACCCACAGGATTCGTCATGGCCCAGATATCCGAGTTATGACTGCTGCACCAGCCTTTGTTTATCCCATAGTAGTTTTTGGCCGTATATCGTCCATTCTCCGAGAGTGCCTTGATGAAATCATCCAACGGCATGGCCATCTCAGCAAGATTGGCAGCAAAGGCAGGCCAGTAGTTCTCCTCCAAGTTGATGTTCACGGTATAGTTGCCGCGCCATGGTGACCATTTATGCGGGGTCCACAATCCCTGCAGATTCGCAGGAACACCTGATGTCCGTGAGCAACTGATGAGTAGGTAGCGCCCGTATTGGAAATAGAGTGTCTCCAGATAGGTGCTTGGCCGCCCATTGCTGTAGGCTCGCAGCAGTTCGTCGGTGGTCATCGCCTCCGACTCGTAATCGTCGGAGAGGCTGAAGGTGTGACCTGCCACCGTCTGTTCCGTACGCTCACCCAACTCCAGTTTCACACGAGAATAGAACTGACGATAGTCGTTGATATGGCGTTCACGGATCTGCTCATAAGTGTAGTTCACCAGATGCCATGCCATATCAGCAGCATCGTTGATATAGTCGGCTCCCTCACTCACGGGATGCTTGTCATAGCCATTAAAACTGGTGGCATTCACAAAGTACAAGGTAGCCTCATCCACAGCCCGCAGTTGCAAGGTACTGTCGGATACCATCACGCTACCCCCCTTGTTCACGACACGCAGGATAGAGCAGAAATGGATGCTGTTCTTCTCGTCACCGATGGCATGTCCCAGCATGGTCAGTTGGTTCTGACTGGCCTTGACATGATGAGGCACCTGCGAGGTGAGTCTGAGATTGACGTTGATGGCTCTGTCCTTGTTGGCTGTCAGTCGCACAGCCATCACCTTGTCTGGGTTCGATGCCAGATATTCGCGCTGATAGCGCAAGCCGTCACGCCTGTAGGTCATCTGTGCTACGGCACTGTCGAGACTCAGTGTACGATAGTAGCCTTCGATGCCGCCAGTGTTACAGTCATCGATATACAACATGCCCAGCGGCTGGTAGAACTGGGAGTTATGTCCTTGCACATAGTGTTGTAACGAATCCGCCAAAGCATAGTCTTCATCGAACAATGCCTGACGGATCTCAGGAATCCACTTTGAAGCCCCCGCATCCTCGTTACGGTCAACAGGCTGTCCTGTCCACAGGGTGATATCATTCAGATACAAAGAATCTGTATCCGCACCGCTATAAAGCAGGGCACCGATCTTTCCGTTCCCGATGGGTAACGACTCCTCGAAGTAACGTGCCGGCTGATCATACTGCAGTCTCATGGGCTGCTGCGCAGTGGCAGCCAGTGACATCATCAGGAGTGCCAGTTCTGAGAATAAGCATTTCATCACTATCCACTATATTTTTCTTGCAAATATAGTGTTTTTTTGTGATATAGCAAACCTTTCATCGTATAAAATGCGCTTTAATGACCTACCATGCTAATCCATACGTCGTGACCAAGCGTATTAAAGAACAAGAGAATGAGCAGAGCCAGCACCACCTCTGCAACATGTCTGTTCCAGTAAACCACAGCCGTCAGCGAGGCTGCTATCATGGCCAGTACCGCTGGGAACATCGGAAGGAAGTTTCTCCATACTACAAAGACAAAGACAAGCGACACCACGAGCAGGACAACCATCATATCCATGATGACCATGATTCCCTCCGACACCGATGGCTTTAGCCACTGTAAGACAAACCAGGTAAACACAGCGAAGCAGAAAGAGGCTACCCAACCGGTAAGGATTAAGGAGAGACTGGTGGTCCAGCAGGTCATGAGATAGAGAAGGGCGGTAGCGATAGCTACAATCAAATACTTACTTGTTTTCATTTATCTTAAAGGTTAGGGTTTAACGAATTGTATCCACGCATGCACACAATAAGTATTGAGTAAGATCATCACGATAAGCGACAAAAGAAACACGGAGAGGCGGCGTGTCTTGAAATTGACAGCTGCAAGGATCATGGCGGACAAGATAACCGCCATGTCAGCCTGAGCGAAATACTCATGTGTGAAATCCAGATACAAGGGTGACATCAGTACAAGGAATCCAGCAACGGTCACGGCTGTTAGCTGCCAGATCTTTTTTCCGTCGGTCGCATACTGCCGTAGCAATAAGGTGACCATCACATAAAAACAAATACTGTCAGTAAAGGTGCGTCCAACTTCATCTTTGCCCGGTGCAGACAGCAGGCACGACAGCATCATCACAGCCCATGAAGCAAAGAACGCGATCAGATACTTTTTCTTTTCCATATTCGAATGCTTGATTGTTTGATGCTGCAAACTTAGCAACAAAAAACGTCCCCTCCAAATCACAAAGGATTTATTTTCAAGGGGTGTCGCAGCAGGAATGGTGTATCAAATAATTGATAATAAAGCATTTATATGATTCTCATCATAAGAGACAGAGCATCAAGTGCGACGTTTGTCAGACCCGTTTGTTCTTGTTCATCCGCAGACGATAGTTTCGGATAGTGCTGCTTTTGACAAGAAGAATGCGCTGAATATCCTTATCGGAGTAGCCCATCTCCGAGAGAATCAGATAAGTGGTGTGGCGAAGGGAAAGACTACGGAAAGGCTGGATGATCCGTTGGAAGTCCTCCGGGTGAACAAAGGCATAATAGTCAACGAAGCACTGCTCGTCCTCGATGGAGATATTCTTCAAAGGTTCACCCTGCTCCAACCGCTCCATCCACTGTCGTCCCCGTCCTAACTGCTCGTTCGTGGTATTCCTCAAGTGATGAATCTGATCTGTCAGTAAGGAAATCTCCTCCGACTGGTTCTGTACGGAAGAATGCAGGTCTTTCACCTGACGTTCCTTTCTCTCATAGATCAAGACACCGGCAAGAAGACCAGCCAGGACAACCAACATTCCCCAATAGACAGGATGGGAATAGGGAGAACCCGACGTGCGGTACAAGGCACCTCGTTTCTCATCTAATCGCTGTTGGTATTCTTTGCGCTGCCCATCCACCACCTTGTCTAACCACCTCTTCGCCTCCTGGGGATGTCTCTGCTCCAAGAGCTGGTCGGCACAGAACACATAAATCGTCTGTAGCTCGGCATCTTCCATCCCAACAGCAGAGAAAGTACTATCGGGAACCTGCAGGAACAACTTCAAGGCACTGTCGGGATATTGATACATCAGCCGTCGTGCTTCCACTATCTGTCGTTCCTGCTCATCCTTGGGGTGTGAACAGGCAATAATGAAAAGGGTAAAAAAACAAACAAGGGCATATCCCGAAGGAAATGCCCTTGTCTGAAGAAACATGTTATGCATCGATGTTCGCATAGGTGGCGTTCTTCTCGATGAACTCACGTCGCGGCTCCACATCGTCGCCCATCAGCATGGAGAAGATCTCATCCGCCTCGGCGGCATTTTCGATGGACACCTGCTTGAGCAGACGAGTGGAAGGATCCATGGTGGTCTCCCACAACTGCTCGGGGTTCATCTCTCCCAAACCTTTGTAGCGCTGGGTGTGGAGGGCAGAACTGTTCTCATCGCCTGCCACATACTTATCAATGAAAGCCTGTCGCTGCTGTTCGGTATAGCAGTACTCGCTCACCTTCTTATACGTACACTTGTAAAGAGGTGGTGTAGCGATATACAGATGACCTTCCTGAATCACCTTCGGCATGAAGCGGTAGAATAGTGTCATGATCAGCGTGTCGATGTGCGAGCCATCGACATCGGCATCGGTCATGATAATAATCTTGTCGTAGCGCAGCTTGTCGATATTCGCCTCACGGTCGCCTTCGCCATCCACACCGAAGCGCACGCCGATACTCTGGATGATATTCATCACCGATTCAGCCTCGAACACACGGTGCCACTGTACCTTCTCCACATTCAGGATCTTTCCTCGCAACGGCAGGATCGCCTGCGTATAACGGTCACGACCTTGCTTAGCCGATCCACCGGCAGAGTCACCCTCCACAAGGAAAATCTCACAATCCTTCGGATCCTTATTGGAACAGTCAGCTAACTTACCTGGCAGACCACCACCGCTCATCGGATTCTTGCGCTGCACACTCTCACGAGCCTTACGGGCTGCGATACGTGCAGTGGCAGCGAGAATCACCTTGTCACAGATCTGCTTGGCCTCTTTCGGATGCTCCTCCAAATAGTTGGCCAAAGCCTCACCCACTGCCTGTTGCACGGCACCGGCCACCTCACTGTTACCCAGCTTCGTTTTGGTCTGTCCTTCGAACTGCGGCTCTGCCACCTTGATGGAAATCACAGCGGTAAGACCCTCGCGAAAGTCCTCTCCAGCAATCTCGATCTTCGCCTTCTCGATCTGCTTCGAGATGGCGGGGTCGTTATCGGCATAGTTCTTCAGCGTACGGGTGAGTGCCATACGGAAACCTGTCAGGTGGGTACCACCCTCAATGGTATTGATGTTATTCACGTACGAATGGATATTCTCGCTATAGTCGGTGTTGTACATCACGGCTACCTCGATGGGGATACCCTGCTTCTCGGTCTTCAGGTAGATCACATCATCGAAGAGATGCGTACGGTGGCGGTCCACATAGCGCACAAACTCCTTCAGACCCTCTTTGGCATGGAACACCTCCTGCTTGGTTTTTCCCTCCTCATCAGGACGCAGGTCGGTCAGCGTAATGGTGATACCGGCATTCAGGAATGCCAGTTCCCGCATACGACGGGCAATGATGTCCCACTGATAAACGGTAGTAGTAAAGATGGAAGCATCGGGCCAGAACTGCTGACGGGTACCGCGCAGTTCAGTCTCACCCACCACCTTCACCGAATACAAAGGCTTACCCTTCTCGTATTCCTGCTGGTAGATCTTACCATCGCGATAGACCTGTGAGAGCATGTGTGACGAAAGGGCGTTCACACAACTCACACCCACACCGTGCAGACCACCGGACACTTTGTAAGAGCCCTTGTCGAACTTACCACCGGCATGGAGCACGGTCATCACCACCTCCAAAGCCGACTTGTGCATCTTCTCGTGCTCATCCACGGGAATACCACGGCCATTGTCCTGAACAGTAATGGAATTATCTTCGTTGATCGTTACTTCTATATGGGTACAGAAACCTGCCATCGCCTCATCGATGGAGTTGTCAACTGTTTCGTTCACCAAATGGTGCAGACCCTTTTCACTGATGTCACCAATATACATGGCAGGGCGTTTGCGCACTGCCTCCAGGCCCTCCAAGACCTGAATATTACTCGCAGAATAGTTCTGTTGTTCTTGATTCTGTATTTCTGTCATTTCTCGTCTTTTACAATTTGGATACAAAGGTACAAAAAATCCACGAATTACAATACCTTTTATCTGCTAAAAAACCACAAAAAGAGCCGCAATCATAGGATTGCGGCTCTCGGGAATCTATCTTGAGTGATGATTATCCCAGCTTGCTGATGTGCTTGCAGAGACTTGACTTCAAGTTAGCTGCCTTGTTCTTGTGGATCACGTTGGTCTTAGCCAGTTTATCCAGCATTTTCTGTACGCTCGGGTACAGCTTAACAGCCTCATCCTTGTCGGTCATGGCACGCAGCTTACGTACTGCGTTACGCATGGTCTTAGCATAATACCTGTTGTGCAGGGTTCTTTTCTTCGTCTGACGAATTCGCTTAATCGATGATTTGTGATTTGCCATTTCTTTTAATTGTTTAAATTTTTAAATTCTTCCATTTTCACTAGCTGTGGGTCTTATGTGTCTCCACTGCCCTGGCAGACCCTTTCGAGCCTTCTGCCACCTTCCACAGAAGCACCACGTGGGAATCTCCTGCTTGCGCATCGCTGCGCGATGACAGATCGTTGGTAGTCCCTAGGAGAGTCGAACTCCTCTTTAGAGAATGAAAATCTCTCGTCCTAACCGATAGACGAAGGGACCATTTGCGCTAAAGCGGGTGCAAAGTTAGAGGTTTTCTTTCAATCCTGCAAATTTTATCACCGATTTTTTCTCTAATCACATGAAATTTACTACTTTTGCAGCGTATGCTGACAAAAACAAAAGCAATTGTACTGAGGAATTTGAAATACGGAGAGCAGAAAATGATCATCGACCTGCTTACCGAGAGCGACGGACGCGTGTCTGTCGTCATTCACATTCCCAAGACGCAGAAGGGGAAGCTGAAGAAACAGTATTTCCAGCCCCTGAACATCCTCGAAGTGGAGCTGGATATCCGTCCTAAGGCGCAGC
Organism: uncultured Prevotellaceae bacterium; assembly: GCA_902768785.1. GTDB lineage: Bacteria > Bacteroidota > Bacteroidia > Bacteroidales > Bacteroidaceae > Prevotella. The sequence goes on along the minus strand of CACXMM010000004.1, from coordinate 30,526 downwards.
TTCAGCACCTGAGAGATGCCCACATTGCCTTCCCTTTTACCAGTATCCCCTTCGACCCCTACAAGCTCAGCATCGCCCTGTTCCTCGCGGAGTTCATCCACTACAGCACCCGTGATGAGCAACAGAACCCCACACTCTTCGCCTACATCGAGCACAGCATCCAATGGCTCGACGGCTGCATGGAGTCTTTTGCCAATTTCCACCTGGTGTTCATGATGCGCCTGAGCCGCTTCATCGGCTTCTTCCCCTTTATCGAGGATTACAGTCCGGGGGCCTACTTCGATATGCGTGCTGCCTCATTCACCCTACAGGCACCCCTCCATCCCGATTTTCTCAACCAAGAGGATTCAGGGAAAATCGGAATCCTCATGCGCATGAACTATGAGTCGATGCACCTGTTCAAAATGAGTCACGATGACCGCAACCGCATCATCGACGTGCTCATTACCTACTACCGACTGCATGTGCCGAATTTCCCAGAACTGAAATCATTGGGGGTGATGAAAGAAACGTGGAAAGGAGAGTAATCACGCCCCATCGAAGAGCACCATAATCTTTCATCTCTCAATATTTTTCCATGATCTCCTTCATCTTCTTCGCCCGTTTGCGGTGCTTCCGACCCTTGAAGTCAAACATACTGAAGAAATCAAAGGAAACGGATACGCCCCCATTGCCCGAAGGCGTGTAGTTTTCAGCAGCATACTTGCGTACATCCTCTGTAGAAACCACCATCTTCGGTGCCTTGCCCAGTACCACCACCTCTGCCAACTGCTGTCCGGAAGGCAACAGAAAGATCGTATCGGGCACACCCTCCTTCTTGTCGATGACACGTGTGAGATAACTCGGATGAATGAAGGTAATGGTCTGAAAACTATCATTCTTCAACACAAATCGTCCGCCCCATTCCGTCTTCACCACTTCCTCACGGCGATCCAACCGCACCATCACATTCTTCAAAGGACGTTTCGACTCGATATCAGCCACCCAGATGACGCGCTCACGAGGCTTCCGCTGCGCTAAAGAATCTGTTGTCTGAGCCACGGAATCCTTCTCCTGTGCCTGAGCCGCCGTGGCATGCACCAGCAAAAGGAGCACCATCCATCGCATGGCACCCGCTCTCTTCACCTCATGATATAGGAACGTCTTTGTCATCCTCTGATCTTGAAAACTGCTTGCAAAGATAAGAGAATCCGTGAAGTGTACACAATCCTTTGACGATGATTAACGAAGAATAACAAACAATGATATTGTGTAAATAATGTTCAGACGAGAGGTAGTATATGAGATACCGAGAGGTGCGACTTGAATAGAAAGGTTGTACAATTTGTGCAAGTGCTCTGCACAACTTGTGCAGATGCTTTGCACAACTTGTGCACAAGTGTTGCACAACTTGCGCAACGCCTCTGCACTATTTCGACACACGATCACACTTTGCAGTTATACAGTTATCACGTGGAGCACATGATCTCCTACTACGGTGCAAAGCGAATTATTATGGATCACTGTACAAATGGGGGGGAACGAAAAGGTATAAAAAAAGGAGGGTGAGTACACCCTCCAAGAGATTCGTCAAGCGGTAAGTTTACTCGCTCACCATGGTCTTGATATTTCCCTCCTCATCATACTCCAGGGGAAGAACTTTCAAGGAACGCAGCCAGGTGGTGTCGTTGCTGGGCACACAGTCATGATGCAGCAGGTACCATTTGCCCTTGTACTCCACGATACTATGATGGGTGGTCCAGCCCACAACAGGCTCCAGGATCACTCCCTTATAGGTGAAGGGTCCGTAAGGATTGTCACCCACGGCATAGCAGAGATAGTGGCTGTCGCCGGTAGAGTAGCTGAAATAATACTTTCCATTGTACTTATGCATCCAGGAAGCCTCGAAGAAACGATGGGGATCATCGGCACGCAGCGGCTTTCCTTCCTCGTCAACAATGACGACAGCATGGGGAGCCTCAGCAAACTGGAGCACATCATCCGTCATTTTTGCCACGAAGCTGGGCAGGGCAGGAGCATCGGGACGTGTATAGAGCAGTTTTTTCAAGCTCGGCGCATTTCCAATCTCCACACCTTCCTCGGTATATTCCTCAGGCGTGCGGTACCACTGCAGCTGTCCACCCCACAGACCACCAAAATACACGTAGATCTGTCCGTCGTCATCCTTGAAGGCGCAGGGGTCGATACTCACACTGCCACGGATAGGACTGGGCTGCGGGATAAAAGGACCTTCAGGACTGTCGGCCACTGCCACACCCAGGTGGAACACGCCGCCAAAGTCCTTTGCTGAGAAAATCAGGTAGTACTTACCGTCTTTCTCTACCACATCATTATCCCACATCTGCTTTTCGGCCCAGGGCACCTGATCCACATCGAGGATCACACCCAGGTCGGTAGCCTCCACTTCCATGGGATCGCCATCGATACGGAGCACATGGTAGTCACGCATCTGGAAATGGCCGCCGTCGTCGTCGAAGGCATGGTCGGTCTCGATGTCGTGAGAGGGATAGATATAAAACTTACCGTTGAATACGTTACCGGCAGGATCTGCCATGTAATCGCTTGGGAATAGATAATTTGCTTTCATCTTATTCTGTTTTTTTCGTTTGTATATTATTATTCAATATCCACATTGTTTTTCAGATGACGACCCTCGATCTCCTTATTGATCTTGTCAATCACGTCATCTTCGAGTTCATACTTACTGATGATCCACATGGCAAGCAACAGCAACACGGCAGGAATCACACAGACAAGCCACAGGATACCCTGCTCGGCAAACGGGGTCTGCTGATCGAGTTTGGCATCGAAGCCCACAAAGGCCAGGACCGCACCAGGAACGACACCACCCAGTGCCATACCGAGTTTGAAGAAAATACCCGTGAGTGCGTTCACGATACCTGCAATACGCTTCCCCGTTTTGTATTCACCGAAGGATACCACCTCAGGAACCAATGCCCACATATAACCCGTGGCAACGATGATACCCGTGGATTTGATGAACTGAATCACACAGAGGATCCAGAACTGCTTGAGTGACTCCACTTGCACGCAGATGTACATCAGCAGCATTCCGACGATAGCCGTTCCCAGGAAGCAATAGAACATGCCTTTCTTACCAATCTTGCGCTTGATGGCAGGCACCATAGGCATGAAGATGAATGCCGGAATGGTTCCGAGCCACATAAACGCGGTGGTCATGTACTCGTTGGCACCCACGTTGTAGGTCATGAAGTAAGCATCGGCAGCGTTGCTGACACTCATCATCGAGAACGCCGTAACGAAGAAAAAGGCCAAGATACGCAACGGACGGTTACGGACAAACTCTGTAAAGAGATCGCTGGCCTTCACCTTGTCGGCCTCAGCCTTATCCATCACAACACGTTCCTTGCTCTGCGTGAAACAGAACACCAAGAGTGCGAATCCCGCCAGGGAGAACAGCAACATGGTGATAAACCATGCGGAAGCAGACTCTGGCTTGTTGATGATGGCTGAGCCATCAGCAGCTACAGGTGCGAAAATGGCGATCACCATCGGAAGCGACTTCACGATGAGTGCTCCTGCGTTAGCCATGAACATACGGGTGGAGGTGAGGATGGTGACCTCATCGGTATCACGGGTGAGTGATGAATTCAACGCACCGTAAGGCACGTTTACCAAGGTGTAGGCCATGGACATCAACACATATGTAACGTAAGCGTAGAGGAGAGAGCCGCTGAATCCGTTCCAGAAGCAGAGGATAGCAAAACCGGTCAAGGGGATACCACCGAGAATCAGCCAGGAGCGATATTTACCCCATTTGGGGTTGCTCTTGTCAACAAATGCACCTACGACAGGATCCCATGCCCAGTCGATCAGTCTTACAATCAGGAACATGACAGCGGCAGCACCAGGGTCAAGTCCATAAACGTTCGTGTAGAAAAACAGCAGCCAGATACTTACTGTCTGGTAAATCAAGTTCTGAGCCATGTCACCGGCTCCGAAGCCGATGCGCTGCAACCATGATAATTTGTAGAAGCCTTTTGCTTCTTGTGAGTTAGAAAATGTGTCCATAATAATTATAATTGATTGTGAATATTTTGATTCATAAGACGTCGGGATGCCAGTTCCTTCTGCATCCGCTCATTGAAGACGCGGGTGATGGGATAGAAACGCATGGCACAGACACAGACAATAAACAGGGCGGCGGGGACCATACTGGCCACCAGTCGAATACCCTGGAGGGCAGATGACGACTGCTCAGCGAGACCTCCCGAGACATACCCGAATAGGGAGAGGAGAAAACCGGCGAAAGCGGCTCCCAAGCCCGTTCCTGCCTTCAAGGCGAAGATGATGCCGGAGAAACAAAATCCGGTAGCTCGACGATGGTGCTGATACTCGGTGAAATCGGCACAATCGGCCACCATGGCCCAAAGCAAGGGTACGGTTGGTGCATAAGAAAGACTCTTCAACAGACAGAGGAGATATAACGCTGTCACATCTTCGGGATCAGGAAGGTAAAACAGCAAAGTAAACACCGCAGTAAGTGTCAGTCCCGTCACGAAGGTCGTCTTCTTCCCAAAATGGTTGGCTAAGAACGAAGAGAGGAACAAGACACCACAGAACTGTACAATGGCGTTCACCGTATTGAACAATGAGAATCCCAGGGAATAGGCACGATCAGGCGTGGTACTGATTCCCACCCGGTGGAGGAAATCGCAGAGCGCCTGTTGATCAACATAGCTCTGGAAGTAGAAGTTCATGGAAGAGCTCCAGAGGGAGAGGGTGATGAAGAGCACAAAGGTCATCACAAACATCGTGCGCCACGGGATATTGGTAAAGGTCTCACGAATATCCTCCCGCACACTCATGGTCTGCTGCGGTGGCGGTGCGATCCTCTCACGGGTGGAAAGGAAGGCAATGACAAAGAGCACAAAGGCACACAGGGCGAAAAGGGAAACGGTACAGAGCCAACCATAAGAGGCGTCATGCCCCGTGCTGAAACGATCGACGAGAGGCAGGGTGAGTCCCTGTACGACGAACTGTGCGATGGAGGTGGCTACGAACCTTACCTTATTTATACTGGTACGCTCTTTCACATCACTGGTCATCACACCCCCCAAAGAGGAATAAGGTGTGTTGTTAAAACCGTACATGGTGAGAAGGAGCACATACGAGACCGTGGCATACACGGCCACCATAGTCTTGTCGGTAATTCCAGGGTTATAGAATGCCAACACGTAGAACACAGAGAAAGGGACTGCCGTCCACAACAGCCACGGACGGTATTTGCCCCACTTACTGCAAGTACGGTCGGAAAGGATTCCTGCAAGGGGATCAACAAAGGCACTGGCTAATGGGGCAAAGAGCAGTACAATACCTGCCACGGCACCGTCGAGACCGAAAATATCGGTATAAAACTTCAGCTGATAGACCATCAGCATCTGAAAAACAAGATTGGCGGCTACATCCCCCATGGAGTAGCCGACCTTCTCGCCCATTGATATCTTCTGCGACGCCCCTGACATATTATTATTGGATGAAAGTAGCGGCATATTTACCCATCGCCTCATAGCCGGCGGGGTTCAGATGCAGCCAATCATCAGAGTAGATTTCTTTGATTTTCATGGGATCAGCGGAATCTCTCACCAACTCATCAAAATCGATGATTCCATCGACTTGTTTGCATTGACGAATCCATTCGTTGACGGCCTGACGGGCAGCCTCATGGAAATAGGAGAAATAACCATTGCCCTTAAACGGAGTGATGGTGGCAAGGTAAACTTTCATGTCTTTGGCACGCGCCTGCTTGATAAAGTTCTCGTAGGCAGCGATCAGCTGATGGGTTGTCTGCTCCACATGACGACTGCCACCGATATCATTCACGCCTTGGAAGATGATCAAGGTGTTCACACCATTCTGCTCCATGATATCACGATTGAAACGTTTCACAGCAGGCTCACTCAAGCCACCCTGCACCACACAGTTCCCACCAATGCCGAGGTTCAGGACACCCACTGTTCCACCCAAGGCCTCAGCCATGAAATCCGGCCAGCGGTTCTGCCTGTTCGTCGTACTGCCACGTCCATCGGTGATGGAGTTGCCCAATACGGCCACACAGGGAATATCACTTCCTTTCACCTCAAGCGCTGCGATATTGTACCAATGGTCCACTTTCTCTCCCTCGGCAAAACTGGCCTTGGGTTTGGAGACACCAGGGATGATATAGGATGTGGTGCGAGAACCGCGATGAGAGGTGGCATTCACGGGCGTCGTCTCCCCATAATTGATCGTGACCGTCAGGCGCTGTAAGGGTTTCAGCGGATACTTGATTACATCCGAGTAAAGCGCTTTGCCTGGTTCCACCGTCACATTTCGCTTACCATTAAAAGTCACATATTTAGCTGTCTTGGTCTGAATCTCCCAGCCCTCGAGGACATCGGCTATATACATGGAACGGATATCCACTGGCTCCTTGCTGAACTCATTGGAGATTTTCAGACGGAGTTCACTACCTCCGATGGAGACATGGATGACTTCCCGCAACGAACGGTTAGACAAACTGCTGGCAGGCATATCGCCAGGACCTGTGAACTCTGCTGCAGCTGCCCAGGTGCCAATCCATTGGGCATGGGCTTGGATGGCAAAAGCCATCAGGATAAGTGATAATATATGCTTCATACAACTCGGGTTAGTATTTTCATCTGCAAATTTACTCACTCCTTTTCACATTCACTATAGAAATCGTAACTTTAACGTTTCAAATTGTATCATTGAGACATATTTTATCGAAATATTTTGAAATATGGGAGGTTTTTTCCTATTTTTGCAGTGAAAATACTACTAAGATATGAAGGGTTACAAACGATTTGCGCTCATGACACTCTGCTTGTTCTATGTATGTCTAAGCAGGGCAGACATCGGTAAGCTATATACTTCTGGCAAGCTGTCAAGCACTCTGATAGAATGTATGTGTCAGGACAAATATGGCTATTTATGGATCGGTACGGAATATGGCTTGAATAAATTCGACGGGTACCGGTTCTCCACTTATATCTATGATAAGAACGACACCACCTCCATCGTTGACAATGAGGTGGTAAAGGTTCTGTGCGATAATGAGGGAAGACTCTGGGTGGGATGCAGTTCAGGCTTAGCAAGGTACGACTACAACAGTAACCGTTTCGTAAGATATACGTTCCCCGACAAGACCCATCCACGCGTGAATGCCCTTCAGCAGATCTCCAATGGCGACATTTTCATCGGTACGGCTGGCTACGGCCTGTACAGTATCCGTCATGGAGAGGACAAGATCACCAAGGAAACAAGTTTCCGTAAGCGGAAGATCGATGACTTCTTCAGTCGTTTCTTCGAAGATGACCAGCACAACATCTGGCGCAGCAGTCACCTCACCACCTTCACACGATTCAGCACGAAGAACAACAAACCCGTCGGGGTAAAAGACTTTGAGTCACCTTATGGCGCGCCCAGAGATTACATCCGGTGCAACGACGGCGGATTCCTGATCATCTGTCTCTATGGTATCCTGCGGTATGACTATGCCACGGGCATCGTCTCTGATGCAGGATACGATTTGTCTGCATTGAATCACGAACTGTCCATGCGCAAAGCCACGCTTAGTCGTCAAGGCGACATCTACATCGGCACCTCCGGACATGGTCTGATGGTCATTCCCCACGATACCAAAGTACTGCGCACCGTAGAGTCAAGGAACTGGGAGTTCGATTTGACCTGCTCCAATGTGAATGACGTCATCGAGGACAAAGACCATAATCTCTGGATAGGCTGTTACCAAAAAGGATTGTATCAGCTGAACCAAGGACAGGATGCTTTCCGGAACTGGAGCTTTGCCGAACAGAACTTCGCGATAGGCAGTAGTATCTCCTCTATGGCGCTCGATGAGAACGGGGAAGTCTTGTGTACCATTCAGAACGGTGGAGTCTATCGTTTCAACCGCTTTGGAAAGGTTATCGACAGACCAGCTTCACCTACAGGTGCCAGAACCATATACCGCGATAAAACCGGACATTTTTGGCTCTGCACGGAGAACATTCTCTACAGCTATAACCCCGTAAGCGGAGTGAGCACACCTAAACTGACCGCCAACGGATGGGGCCTCAACTGCATGACGGATGACGGAAAGGGTACTTTATATATCTCTGACTACGGCAAAGGACTGATCAAATATAACACAGTGACGGGGGAAAGCACCCTGTTCAGTATGACACAAAACCGCGGGAAGCTGGGTGTTTTGTGTAATGACTGGATCAGGGCTTTGTATATCGACAGATACGGAATGCTGTGGATAGCCACTGCCGACGGAGTATCATGCATGAATACCGAGACCCTCGATTTCCATCAATACGGGTGGAACGAGCAGTTGAAAGGGATCCTCTGCAACGCGTTGAGTGAACAGAAACAGGGAAATATCCTGATCGGTACTAACAGCGGACTCTTCGTATTCGACAGAATCAAGAACAAAATGAGCCGTTTTGCCGACTCCGATACGTTAAACAACAAACTCATCTATGGCATTGTCACTGACAAGGAGAACGACGTCTGGCTGAGCACCTCCATGGGAATCTGGCAATACAACAACAATACCCATAAATGGATCGGTCATATCAACGGTAACGGACTGGCAACCAAGGAATATGTGGTAGGGACAGTGTTCCAGCGGAATGACGACCTGATAGGCTTCGGTACCAGTGAAGGCATCACAACATTCTATCCCACCGACGTGAAGAACAGCACCGTGAAGATGGGAGATGTCTTCCTCACCAATTTTATCGTTGACGGGAAGAGCAGGAACAATATGAACGACGATTTCATCGTGACTTACGATGAGAACACCTTTATCATGGAGTTCTCGCTGCTGACATATAATAACACGGAAAACATCACCTTCCAATACCGCATCAATGGCAGTAACGAATGGTTCTCAATAAATGAAGGCACCAATGCGATCTCCTTCAACAAGATGAAACCAGGGAAATATTCCATCGAAGTAAGGGCTTTGTGCAACGGTATCTATTCGGAGAAGACCAAAACCATCAACGTGAGAGTGAAGGATCCGTGGTATTCCTCCCCTCTCGCCTATCTGCTGTACTTCCTTCTCGTGGCCGCCATCATCGCATATGTGCTTATTAGCTATGAGCGCCGTCGCAGGACTGAGCTGGAAGAGGCGAAGATGCGCTTCCTCATCAATGCAACCCACGACATCCGTTCTCCGCTGACACTGATCATGGGACCGCTGAAGAAGCTGAAAGCACGCATCGACGATGCGGAGAGTCAGGCAGACATCGATACCATCGATAGGAACGCACAGCGACTGTTGCTTTTGGTGAATCAAATTCTCGACGAGCGGAAGATCGACAAGAATCAGATGAAGCTGCATTGTAGTAAAACCGATATGGTGCAGTTCCTCAACGGTATCCTCACCTTATATAATTATAATGCGCAACAGCGGAACATCAGTTTTAACTTTATCCATGAGGACGAGAGACTGATAGCATGGATCGACAGGATTAACTTCGACAAGGTGATCAGTAATCTGTTGAGCAACGCCTTCAAATATACGTTCGACAACGGACAGATCGACGTTGAACTCACCCACGATGAGAAAGATTTCATTATCAAGGTGATTGACAACGGTATCGGACTCAATGAGGAAAAGCCAGAGCGTCTGTTCGACAGGTTCTACCAAGGCAGCAACTCTCGTGACCTGCATCTCGACGGTACGGGTATCGGGCTCAATCTGAGCAAAGCCATCGTCAACATGCACAGCGGAGTGATTACCGCAGCTAACCGTACTGACGGAATGCGGGGAACGGTGATCACCATTCGAATGCCTTTGGGCAAAGAGCATCTAAAACCGGAGGAGATTGAACAGAAGGCGCCACGCGTGAAGAACAGTGCTCATAAGAACCTGGCCATCAAGAATTTCAGGATTCTGATTGCCGATGATGACGTGGAAATCGCCAACTATATTCGAAACGAACTGGGACGGTGGTACCGATTCGATGCGGCACCCAACGGCAAGGAGGCACTGAAAGCACTGCTCACAGGCACATACGACTTGGTGATCTCTGATGTGATGATGCCCGAAATGGATGGTATTACCTTACTGAAGGAAATCAAGAACAATACGACTGTCAGTGATATCCCCGTAATCCTGCTCACCTCACGGTCAGAGGTCAGTGACCGTTTGGAAGGACTGAAACAAGGGGCTGATGCCTTCATTGCCAAGCCTTTCAACATGGAAGAGCTGCATATCTTGATCGATAACCTGATAGACAATGTCAGAAGACTGCGCGGTAAGTTCTCCGGTGCACTGAAACAGGAGGAGAAGGTTGAGAATCTGGACATGAAAGACAACAACGATGCCTTGATGGACCGTGTCATGATGATTATCAACGAACATCTTCAGGATCCCGATTTCAAGGTGGAGAAACTGGCGGATATGGTGGGCGTCAGCAGAGCACATCTACACCGGAAGATGAAAGAGATTACCGGCATCCCCACTGGTGACTTCATTAGGGACTTGCGACTGGAACAGGCGGCACGACTGCTCAAAGAGAAAAAGACCAATGTCACCCAGGTGGCATACACAGTGGGCTTCAATAACCCAACCTACTTCTCAACCGCCTTCAAGAGACATTTCGGTATGCCTCCTACTGAATACTGTGAGCGGGAAAAAGAGCAGACAAAGGTGAAGGAGCAAGCAAAGAAATAAAACCATACAGAATCACGATTCCATCGACATTTTAGGGCGAGACATCCCAAAGGCATGCGCAGACGTACAGTAATGGCTACGTTGATTAGGTAACTCTCGCAGAGAAGAGAGTCACCAGAAAACAAAAAAAACACCAAAAAACATCAAAAACACACCCAAAAGCATCAGCAGGCAGCAAAAGCCTGCTGATTTTGGTGAAAAAAAGCACAAAAAAAAACAACAAAAGACATAAATTAACTCCAATGAAACAAAATCAAATGACACATTATTGAATTTTCACTACTTTTGCACCGTCGATTTCTATGTATTTAACGGATACGACCTGAACGAGAAATGTTTTAGCATTTTTATCACCTATTTATAATAACTACTTATATGAAAGTAAACCTTAGAAAAGAAATGCTCTGTATGGGACTATGCGCAGCGATGAGCTTCGCTTACTCCGTACAGGCTACGGCTGCACCAGAGGGAAACTCGGTGAACGCCGTTCAGCAAGCAAAGAAAGTGACGGGTACGGTGAGCGACTCTCAGGGTCCGCTGATCGGCGCCACTATTTTGGAAAAAGGCACCTCTAATGGTGTTGTGACTGACTTTGATGGCAATTTTGACATCAATGTACAACCAGGTGCAACGCTGGTTGTCTCTTACGTGGGATATGTTTCGCAGGAAATCAAAGTGGGGAACAATGCGAACATCAATGTAACTCTGAAAGAAGAAGGGCACAGCCTGAACGAAGTGGTGGTCATCGGTTATGGCACACAGCGCCGTGAGGCCGTAACAGGTTCTGTGGCTAACGTAGGCGGTGAAAAACTGAACCAGATCGCAGCCACCAACGCTGCTCAGGCTCTGCAAGGCCGTGTAGCAGGTGTGCTGATGACACAGACCTCTTCAAAGCCAGGTGCAGAGATGCAGATCCGTATCCGTGGTCAGCGTTCTCTGAGTGCGAGCAACGACCCGCTGATCGTGCTCGACGGTATCCCCTTCATGGGTCAGCTCTCTGATATCAACCCCGCAGATATCAAGTCCATGGACATTTTGAAGGATGCTTCCGCTACAGCTATCTACGGTTCCCGTGGTGCCAACGGTGTGATCATTATCACCACCACGAAAGGCTATCAGGGTGCCCCCGCCAAGGTTTCCTATAATGGCTATGTAAGTTTCAAGAAGGTATTCCACAAATACCCGATGATGGACGGACCTACGTACAGCAAGTTCCGCAAGTATGCCGGTAAGTATCAGAACTCTCTGGATGAGAGCGATGACACCAACACCGACTGGCAGGATCTGTACTATCAGACAGGTGTAAGCCACAACCACGACGTCAGCGTGGCTGGTGGTACCAATGGCGGCAGCTACAGCTTCGGTGCCGGTTACTATCACGACGAGGCTGTCGTTCCCACTGAGGGTTACGACCGTATCTCTGTTCGCGGTAATTTCGACCAGATGGTAGGCAAGTGGTTCCGCTTCGGTCTGAGCACCAACAACAGTTATCGCAAGACACAGGGTGTCAACAGCATGTATGGCGTGCTGAGCATGAGTCCGTTGGCCAGTCCCTATGACGCCGATGGTAATCTCAAACGCTATGTATCCCTACCTGCCGATGACCAAGCTGTGATTACCAAGAAGACCGTTGAGCGCGACAAAGATGTTTGGCTCAGCGAGAACAAGGGTATTGGATCATACAACACCCTTTTCGGAGAGGTGAAGTGCCCTTGGATTGAAGGACTGAGCTATCGTATCAACATCGGTTTGAACTTCCGTAGTTCAAAGGGTGGCAGTTTCACTGGTACGGGTATCAACAACAAGGATGCCAATGCTATCAATGGCGGTTCTGTTTCTGAGAACCAGACTCGCAACTGGGCTGTTGAGAACCTGATCACTTATGATCACACCTTCGCAGAGAAGCACAATGTCAATGTGGTGGGCATGTATTCTGCCGAGGAGACCACCTACGAGTCTACTGGCGGTTCTGCACAGGGTATTCCTGCCGATTACTTCCAGTACTATGCACTCGACAAGGCTACCGGTCAGGCAAACCTCAACAACTACAACTACTGGCAGAGTGGTCTGATGTCATGGATGGGCCGTGTGATGTACTCATACGATAACAAGTACATGCTCTCTGCTGCCATTCGTTCGGATGCTTCATCACGTCTGGCTAAAGGTCATCAGTGGCATACCTATCCTGCTGTCAGTGCCGGTTGGAACATTGCCCGTGAGGAATTCATGGAGAGCACCAAGTCGTGGCTTGACAACCTGAAGTTACGCATCGGTTACGGTGAAACCTCTAACCAGAGTATCAACCCGTATTCTACCCTCGGTGGTCTTGCTATCCGTAACTACAACTTCGGTAATGGCACCAACTACAATGCCGGTTACTATGTGAACGCACTGCCCAATCCTGAACTCGGATGGGAGTACTCCAAGACATGGAACTTCGGTCTCGACTTCTCACTGTTCAAAGGTCGCCTGTCTGGATCGTTCGAATACTACATCCAGAAAACCAATGACATTCTGCTCGATGTCAGTCTGCCTTCTACCTCTGGTGTAAGCAGCTTTACAGGTAACATCGGTAATACTGAGAACAAAGGATGGGAGTTCACCCTCAACGGTATCATTATCGACAACAAGAACGGCTGGAACTGGGAAGCAGGAATCAACCTCTATGCTAACCGCAACAAGCTGACTAAGCTGACAGGTGCCATCACGGAAGACGGCAAGCCTGAAAGAGACGAAGCCAACCGCTGGTTCGTTGGTCATCCTATAGATGTTATCTACGACTATGAGTACGACGGATTGTGGAATGCTGAAGATGTTTATCAGGTAGGAACCACTGCTGATGGTAAGCCCATTACTAACCTCGATATTCTGGAGCCCGGTGGCAATCTCGGTATGATTAAGGTGAAGTATAATGATGATATTCTCGATGCCAACGGCAAGCCTACACGTGCCATTGGTGCTGATGACCGTCGTATCCAGAGCATGGAGCCCGACCTGATTGGTGGTTTCAATACTACCGTCGGCTATAAGGGATTCGACTTGACCGTTATCGGTGCCTTCCAGATTGGCGGTAAGCTCATCAGCGCCATCCACTCTTCAAATGGTTATCTGAATATGTTGTCAGGTCGTCGTGGACAGCTCGACGTTGACTACTGGACAGAAGAGAATACCGGTGCCAAGTATCCGAAACCAGGTGGTATCATGAGCAGTGACAACCCCAAGTACGGTTCTACCCTCGGTTACTTCAATGCAGGCTATCTGAAGGTACGTGCCATCACCCTCGGTTACAACTTCACCAACCTGAAAGCCATCAAGGATCTCGGTATCAGTCGTCTGCGCCTCTATGCAACAGTTCAGAATCCGTTCGTGCTCTTCTCGCCGTTCAACAACGAGAGCGGACTTGATCCTGAGACAAACTCTTGGGCAAACGAGAACACTGCAGTGGCCTATGGTGAATACTCTGGCAAGCATAGAATGCCTATTGTAGGTTACAACACACCTGCCACACGCAACTTCCTGTTCGGTATTAATGTCACGTTCTAATTGATAAACGACTTATAATAAAAATAAGAATATGAAAACGAAAAGTATCAAATACATCCTTGCTGCGGGTTTGTTGTGCTGTGGTCTCACTTCAACCATGACCTCCTGCTCTGACGTGCTCGACGAGCAGCCTCGCAGTCAGTTCGACCCGACATTCTTCAATACAAAGGCTGGTATTGAAGGCGGTCTGACATCGCTCTATGCTCACCTGCGCTATTTCTATGGTAATGGTTACTTCCTGAACAGTGTAGAGACTGGTACCGATGAATATACATATGCCCAGTCGGCCGACGGCAACTTCAAGGATGCCGACCTCTCGGGTGTAGGTCAGATGGTGGCAACCAACTCTATCGCAGGTTCTATCTGGGGCACATTGTTCCCCAATATCAACACAGCCAGCGGTATTATCGAGAACGGTGATGCAGCTGGTATCGATGCTTCCCTGCTGGCCGAGGCCTACTTCTTCCGCGGCTTCGACTATTTCCTGCTGGTGCAGACCTATGGTGGTGTGCCCCTCGATCTGGGTGCTGGTGAACTCAAGTTCAATACTTCTACTGTTCGCACATCCGTACGTAACACGGTTCCTGAGGTCTATGCTGCTATCTTCAAAGACCTGGAGAAGGCTGTTGCCGATCTGCCCGAGAATCCGCGTCTCACCGGTACGGTTACCAAGAACGTAGCCCGTCTGTATCTCTCCAAGGCTTACCTGACCTACGCATGGTGGTTGGAGAATCCGAACAATATCCCCACCTATCCTGAGTGCAGCCGTAACAGCGGTGAAGCTAACAGCTATTTCCAGAAGGCATACGATACGGCTATGCAGGCCATCAACAATCCTGGTCCGTATGCTCTGCAGCCCACATTCTATGACGTGAACGTAGCTACCAACGATCGTAACTCAGAGATTATGCTTTATGCTGACCACGATGAGGACGAGAAATTCGGTAACGGCGGAAACGGTTATGGCTGGGGTGGCGGTGGCTCGCCTGAGAACTTTGCTTACTGGATGGAGACCTGGAACTACACTGAGATGATAGCCAAGGCTGCTTCCGGTGCTGTAATCAACCCGATCCAGCGTGAGGCAGTACAGGCTCTTGGTCGTCCTTGGACCCGTATGGCTCCGATTGCCGACAACTTCATGGAAGGTGGTGTTTGGGAAGATGCTGTGAAGGCTATCGACTCTCGTTACGATGCAACCTTCACCCTACGTTATCACACCAACTGGCAGAAGTCAGGTGGCACAGAGCCTTACGTGTTTGGTGCCAACGGTATGCAGGTAGGTCCTAACGAGGTTTACTTCAGCTGGGTTCCCGAGAGCGAGGACAGCAAGATCAATTACACCGGTGCCGACGGTAAGCTTGGTTTCGGTGAGATGCCAGGACGTGCTGACTTCGTAGTGGCCGTGAACCATATCAGCCGCAAGAAGTATCCTATCAACTGGAAACTTGGTATCTATCGTACTGACAACGCAGGTGGCCTGGGCTCTAAGGTGAACGGTGGTAGCCCCCGTCCTTGGAACATTGCCAAGTTCTCTGAGTTCTATCTCATCGGTGCTGAGGCTGCTGTGAAATTGAACAAGCAGGCTGAGGCAAAGACTTTGGTCAACGTACTCCGTGCCCGTGCTGGTAAGCAGACCTTCAGTCAGAATGACAATGTGGCCGTTTCTGTTGACCACAGTGCTGAGATGCTTGCCGCTACCCCTGCCACCATCACCATCGACTACATCCTCGACGAGCGTTCGCGTGAGTTCTGGGGTGAGGGTTACCGCTGGTATGACCTTGTTCGCACCCAGAAGTGGGCTGAGCGTGCAAGCACCTATCGTATTGCCGGTGACGGCTATACCGACAAGGATCTGAAGGAGTTCAAGCGTGACATTCCTGCTGGCTACTATCTCCGTCCGATTCCTCAGGGACAGCTCGACGGTATGCAAATGGATCCGGCAGAGAAGAAGCTTTACCAGAATCCTGCTTATGTGAACTAACGTTCAACATCAACTATATCATGCTTTTTGAGGGGCAGAGCCAAGAGGTTCTGCCCTTTTTAATCTCTGCTTTCGAGGGAGAAAATAGGAGCAAAGTCAACTACGACTTGTTCCGCCGTCATCTACGAGTCATTCCACCGTCATCTACGACTCATTCCACCGTCACCTACGAGTCATTCCGCCGTCACTTTACCCCCTATAGATGACGGCGGAACGAGTGTTAGCAACGTCACGAACAACTTAGGGTGATATCACATCACCTAAACGGCCTATTCGGTATCCGAAACAGCTCTTTTTTCTACCTTCTGTTGGCAGTGTCACTCCTTTTTCTTATTTTTGCAGTCAAAAAAAGAAAACGATGCGAAATAACAAGATACTACTGCTGATCCTTTTCACATTCACCTTCACTTTGGCGTCATGGGCCATCCCCGCGAAACGTGGATTATGGAAGACGATAACCCTTGCCGATGGTCAACAAGTGAAGGTGGAACTGCGTGGTGATGAGCAGATACACTGGTGGCAGGACTCCCTCGGACAACGTTATTCCATGAACAGGAACAATGGCACAGAAGAATGGTATCGGGTCACAGACAGCGATTGGCAAGAAACGCGTGGTGGCAGTTTGACTTCCCATGCCAAGAACCGCATGAGAAGAAGCCGTTTCCATTCTGCCCTGTCATCCGATAACAAGGTAGAGAAGACCCCTCTGAAAGGGAAACATCACGGCATCATTATCTTGGTGGAGTTCTCAGACAAATCGTTTAGAAGCGGGCACAACAAGGAACTCTACCATCATATCGCTAACACGCCCAACTACCACGAAAACAATTTCAAGGGTAGTGTGAGCGACTATTTCCGTGATCAGAGTGGAGGACAGTTTGAACTGTCATTTGATATCGTCGGCCCTATCAAACTGAAGAACACTTACCAATATTATGGTCAGAACGAAGACAATGGCAATGATATGTATGTCGGTGAGATGATTGCCGAGGCATGCAAAACTGCCAATAGCAAAGTGAACTTCGCCGACTACGACTGGAATGGTGACGGCTATGTTGAACAGGTTGTGGTGATCTATGCAGGAGAAGGGGAAGCAGCCGGTGGTGGCACCGACACCATTTGGCCCCATGAGTGGGACCTATCGTATTCCGATTACGGCAAGCCCCTGTTTCTTGATGGCGTATGGATCGACACCTACGCCTGTTCCTCCGAGATGGACGGCAACAGCATCGACGGTATCGGCACCATCTGTCATGAATTCTCCCACTGCTTAGGACTCCCCGATATGTACGACATGGACTACAAGAACTACGGCATGGGGTCTTGGGATATCATGGACAACGGGGCATACAACGGCAACGGCTTCCGTCCAGCTGGCTTCACTGCCTATGAGAAGATGTTCTGCGGATGGCAACAGCCCATTATTCTGAGCAATGACACGGTGGTAAGTGAGATGAAAGCCATTAGCGAGGGTGGTGACACCTACATCATTTACAATGACGCTCACCCCGACGAATACTATCTGTTGGAGAACAGACAGAAGACCCACTGGGACAGCAGTCTTATTGGCAAGGGATTACTGATCACCCATATCGACTACGATAAGAACGTGTGGGAATGGAACACCGTGAACACTAACGCCACCTATTATGATAACATGTACCGTGAATACACCAACAATCACCAACGGTGCACGGTAGTACATGCAGATAACTCCGCAGGTTTCACTGATGCCAGCATTGTCGGTGACACCTACCCTTATCTGTTCAAAGACAGTCTGACCATCAATTCCACTCCCGCTGCCACCTTTTTCCACCTGAACAGTCAGAAAAACTTCTGGTTACTAGGAGCTATCCAAAAGATCAAGGCCCATGATGATGGAACCATTTCATTCCAATTCGAAGACAGAAGGGGTGCAGCATCCGGTATTCGCAAGATCAGAACCTTTTCACAGCCCCAGGAAGAGACCATCTACTCCCTCCAAGGCATAAACCTTGGCACCAGTCAGGATCGTCTTCCCAAGGGCCTTTATGTGAGAAAGGGACGAAAGTTCGTGATTCGATAATTTTTGAGGGCACAGGGGAGCGAGAACCTACGTGCTTTTCATAAGGACAAAACAAGGCGCGGATGACACGGATCAGATTTCGAAACCAAGAAATCTGTGTAATCCGTGAAATCCGCGCCTTGGATTCTATAGCAATAACGCGATTACTTCATCAGGTAGGGCTTTATGAAGGAAGTCAAGACACCTGCATAGCCCTCATAGCCTCCAGAGGTCAGACCCAGGCGGAAGGCATAGAACTCATACTTCTCCCTGTCAAGCTGGTCGTTGGCATCTGTATCCCAATAGAAGGTACCGTCAGTATCTACACTGAACTCACCCACCATGGCCAGTTTGCTATTGTTATAACGATAGACAGAAGAACCGTTGGTACCCATCACCATGGCCATCATGTTATACGTAGCATCACCTGTAGAATAGGTAGCGGTCAGCTCTGTGAGGTTATAGATGCTGAATGTCATATTCGCCCTATCCAGTTCCAGAGGAATAGTGATGCCGAAGGTGTCAAACGGTGAGCCGATAAAGCTCAGAGAGCCAGTACCATCACCGTTATCACTCAGATAAACTGGTGTGTAGGTCCACTGACCACTTGCCTGATATACAAAGTAATAAACACCCAGCACATCGGTCTCATAGTCATACTGGACAACGGTGATCACCTCCTGCTTAGATCCGGATGTCAGAACAATCTCACCCACACGACGCTCACCATCATTAGGTGCCGCAGTGATCACTAAGGAGGCATCGTCCGCAGGATCGAAGGCGGCGGTGAGCCACTCATCAGAAGTCTCAACGGTCACGGCACGTGAATGATCCACACTCACCTTCTCAGTGAAGCCAGCCTTGGCATCTTTAGACAAGAAAGTGACAGCAGGTGTCAGCAACAATCCCGCTTGCGTTACGGTAATCTCGTCAGAGACATCACCCACGGTGATCGTGATTGTTCCCTCACGAGGATCCTCACCCTCGTTGTCCAGCACGGATACCATCAGCTGCTGTCCGTTGTTCACCAGTTCTGCATTGATCCAGTCGGCATTGCTCTTCACCGTCACATTCTGTGAGTGTTCCACATCCACATAAGTGGTGGAAGCAACATCACGGAACGACAGGTCGGTTTCGCCTAAGCCAAAGACATGTCCTTTCTGAGTAACAGTGACATCAGCCGTCAGTCCGCTGGCACTGCGCAACGTAATCTTACTGCTACGTCCTGTCAGCTTGTCATTGGCAGCCACATTGATGGAGACATTACGACCAGAAGCCGAAACGGTCACCCAAGCAGCTTCCGATGTTGCCGTTATCGATTCGTTGGTATTGACAACGATGCTTCCCGTACCACCTGTAGCTTCATACTCAGTGTCGCATGAAGAGATCTCCAAGGGTCTGATCGGTGAATAAGTGGCATCGTCATCGCTGCAGGACGTGAACACAGTCACGCCTGCCAGCAAAACGATTAAACTAAATATCTTTTTCATATCGAAAATTCTTTAAGTATTATGAAATTAGAACGCGGCGGCAGCTGCCGTAACATAGAACACGTTATCAGGATTGTTGTCATCCACCAAACTGATAATTGTAGGTCTGATCTTACTATTAGCCGTCAATGTGAACGTTGTCGAGAGGATGTAAGTCACATAGTTGTAATTGGCATTGTTATAATACCATGTACCGTTACTATAGTTATTGGCTTCGTTGTAAGTCAACTTCACCTTATTCTCACCAATAAACTCGACATCGAAGGCCAAAGCACCTGCATAGCCACCGCTCGTGAAGTAGAGACTGAAGCCGTTCACGATGGTGAATGCCATGGTACCGATTGTCTCTCCCTCTGCCTTTGAGCCGGCAATTGCCTGGTCGAAGTAAAGCTTCATGCCATCGCTCAGGTTTGCATAAGAGAGATACCAGTCGTTGTTCACGAAGATCTCGTTAATAGGCAGGAACACCACTTTAAGCTGGATGGGATTGTCGCCAATAGAGGACGTCACATCAGCCTCACCGCCAAACTTGATACCATTCAGCGTCTGTCCGTTGATTTCCACCGGCTCATAGAACTCGATACCCTCATTGGTATAGATATAAGCCTGTTTCACTTCCTTCGTGTCAGTAGAGAACGTAGCGGTACCACTTGACAGGGCCACCTTGACGGTCTCACCACCTGCCTCGAAGGAATAGTTCGTAGGCATGTTGTCCTCCACTTCGATAACCTTTGTCATGTAGTCTTCTGCAGAGCCCGTCATACGGTACATATACATGATATTACCCGTACGGTTACCCTTCAGGGTAATGGTATTCTTATCTTCGCTCACACCCATGATGATGAAGATGAAGTCACCATCATAAGCCTCATAACCACCGGCACTGGAAGAGCCGGTAGGAGTAGAATACATGTGCAGAAGAGAATTGTAGGTGTCGAACATGAGCACCGGTCCGTCCTCATTCTTCAAGGTATAGTATGACTCCTCACTATAGCTTCTGTCCTGTGTGTCAGCATAGGCGATCACAGTGTCATCCTTGAATTTCACAACATACGGCTGTCCTCCATAGCTCTGATCACGGTCAGGATAATAATTGAACAGCCATCCGTTCTCAGCACTGGTAAGCACTTGCTTGATATTAGCCAAGTATTTGGTGGTGCGTGCCGATGCCGAATCATCGAACAGGTCTTCCTGGTCTTTCAGACATGACGTCATCAACAACGTTGGGAGCGCCATGAGCAGGAAAAGGATTATATTATTCTTTTTCATATTCATTCTCTTTTTAGCTGTTTATTCAACGGTCAAATCAGTTAAATCCACCAGACCTCTTGTCACATTGTCCTGACGACGGAGGATACAGTCGCGCAGCTCGTCAATGTCAATGTTCCAAGTATCATGCATATAGGCTCTCACGATGTCGAGTTTCTGCTCAATGAGCGAACGGCCCGTCTCTGTCTGTTTGAGGTCCTCGCTCCATTTCGTGTCAGCCTCTTTCATCATAGCCTCCCACCACTCAGGAGAGTGAGTCACATACTCGGATACCATTTCGGCAAAGTCCTCCTTCGGCTCTGTCTGTGCGTAGGCAGAGATGAAGCCGCGATAGAGATAAGCACTGTTGTAAGGCTCCTCGAACTGGCTGTCGTTCACATACGAGCTCGGCGTCACCTGACGGAACGACGTGGGATAGTCGCGTGTCTGGTTCAGGATATGCGTGAACTCATGGTGAATGGTCTTGATATAGTAGTGGTTCAGCTCTTCGGCACTTCCCAGGTGCTGATCAAGTTCATTGATACCGGCAAGCAGGATTTTCCTACCACCCTCGGCAGTACCCAGGATGAAGGAACCGTTGTTACGGAACTCCCATGTACCGATGAGGTAGAACATCTTGGGAAACTGTGAGCGGGTGAAATCCACACCGGCCACCTCGTTATAGGTCTCCACACAGAGATACTTCACCAAGTGTGCCATGATGATGGAGTTCTCCATCTGTGCAGGCACCGTGTAGTAGTTGTAGTCGCTTTCGATCTCCTCGTAGCGATACTTGAAGTCGATATTGTACGGGTTGACGAAATTGACCTCCAGCCACTTGTCAAACTCGTTCATCTTATAGCTGTCTGCCGTGATCACGCTATCGCTCTTGATCTCATCCTTCTCGCAGGAAGTCAGACCGAGTGCCATCAGCATCAGCGGCAGTATATATAATACACTCTTTTTCATAATGCTCAGTTCTTTAAGAGATATTGATCGGGAATTAATTGATTACCGTTGTCAGAAGATGTGGCGCGTGGGTTCGGCTCATAGCCTGCATCTCTTACCTTCAGAGGAATCTGGATGGCACGACGGGGATCATCCACCTTCAGCCAGTCATTCACATGGTCGGGAGCACCACCGGAAGTCATCACACGACGTGGGATCTCGATGCCCCAGCGCTTGATGTCGAACCAGCGCTTACCCTCGGTAAGTGTCTCATAGCGGCGTACGGCGAGGATCAGCTGGATCAGGTTCTCCTGCTCAGAGCCTTCTGCATCGATGGCGAACTTCGGGTGCAGGTGTTTCTTCAGCGTAGAAACCATGTGGGCATCATCGTCGTAAGAATAGCTTAATTTGCTCAAGTATGCCTCTATCGTCTCCTTGTTCACGGTGAACGACTGGAAGGCAGGTACTACCACGTTGCGCACCCATGTGGTCAGGTCGCTGTAGGCTTTGTCATACTGTTTCAGCATGGCGTATGCCTCAGCACGGTTAATCAGCACCTCATCACCGGTAAAGGCGTTATACACGGTATGGCTGTAACCGATACCTGCCACGGGGTCAGTATATTCAAAGAGGTACGGTGTGCGCCAGTTCAGCCAGGCGTTCAGGTTGGTACCTGAATAACGGAACACCTGTGCCAGGTAAGAGGAATAGCTTCCTCCCCACAAGCCAGCCAGAGCGCTGATGTCCTCGTTGGTGCCGATATAGGCATTGTGCGAGTAGCGCTTACCGGTGTAGTAAGGACCGAAGTGCACACCCTGTTTGGAAAAACTGGTCAGCAGCAACAGGTTGCAGTTCTGGTTAGCATCAATCATGAACATCGGAATCGGACCCTGTCCTTGAGCCCATTCACGAGGCAGCGTAGCGATGTGCTGATAGTTACGCAACATGTTCCTCGGATTGGTTCCGAGCACTTTGTTGGCATATTCAATCACCTTGTCGTACTTCTCATAATAGAGATAGAAACGGGTAGCGAAGGCGTATGCCGCATTTTTGTTGAAGTGATATTTCGGCACGCTATAGTAGCTGTCGCCCACGTATGGCAGAGCAGCCTCCAGATCGGCCTCGATATGCTTATAGTTCTCGTGAACGGTCTCACGCTGATACTGGGGATTCAGTTCCTTTTCCGTCTCAGTGACATACGACACACCCACGGCATTGGGGTTGTTGGAGTCGTAGTGCATGGCGAAGACATTCACCAGCATGAAGTGAGCATAGGCGCGGCACATCAGGGCCTCTGCCTGCATCTCTTTCAAGGTCGTGGTGGTAGCACCGCCCATCGACTCGATACCTTCGAGTGCCATGTTGGCGGTCTCGATACACTGGTAGAGATCCATCCAGTAGCTCTCCGGGTCCTGGTTATCGGTCTCCGTCACGTCCGCCCATGTATAGAGCTGGTCAAGGTAACGGTCGGTATAGGGATTGCTCTCACCCATGTCATCCACATTGTCCGAGGCATACTCGGTGAATCCCATGTGGTCGTGAGTGGGATACGCGGCCACCAGGAGTTTCTGGATTTTCTCCTCGGTGTTTGCCTCGGTACGGTTGTCGGGCAGTTTGTCGAGGAAGTCATCGCAGGCAGTGAGGCCCAAGCCCATCGCTACCGCCATGATTGAAATTCCTATATATTTCTTCATAATCGTATCGTTTTTACTATTTACTCTTTCTTCAATTGAATTTTTCAATTCTTCAATTCTTCATCAGATACCCACACGCAGTGTCAGGGTGAACTGCTTCGGCAGCGGTACAGCCACACCACCCGTATTGAAGAACTCCGGATCCTGACCGTTCAACTTCTTGTCGGCATAGATCAGGAAGAGGTTGGTGGCCTGCAGCTTCAAAGAGAGACTGTTTACCTTCAGAGGCTCCACGAGTGAGCGCGGGAAGTCATAACCCAGTGAGATTTCCTTCATACGGATGAAGTCACCCTTGGCGATGCGCTCTGTAGAGTAGTTGTAAGCATTGTAAGCATAGCTCAGGTCAGAGTCGTTCTCGTTCTGACGCTGAGAAGCGATAACGGGAATCGTTGTTATGTTCTCGTCGCCAGGAACCATCCAACGGTTGGCAAACTCCTTCGGCATGGAGTTCAGGTCGTTGTACTCGTTCTTGAAGACGGGATCCAGGCGAACCACGTTACCGAACGAATAAGTGATGAACACGTTCAGTGTGACGCCCTTGTACTTGAAGACGTTTCCGAATGAACCCACATCGGTAGGATCTACGGAACCACTGTACTCCAAGAAACCTAACTTCTCTTTATCACGAGTCTGGAAATAGATACCTGTAGAGGTGATGTTGCCGTCCTGGTCAAGGAAGAGAGGCAGACCCTCGTTGTTCAGTCCCTTGAAAGGAATGGAGAAGAGGGAGCGTACGGGATAGCCCTCGAGTGCGAAACCGCTACCCTTCACGAGGTCGATCACGCGCTGGTTGTTCTCCAGTTCTGTTACCTCATTATGTGTATGTGAGTAGATGATGTTGGAGGTCCAGGTGAAGTCCTTGGTCTTGATGTTGGTGGTCGTCAAGCTCATCTCCACACCTCTTGACTTCATGGAAGCCACGTTACCGTATTTCTGTCCTCCCATCTGGGTGTTCACGATACCGATCAGGTCGTAGTTGTCACGCTTGTACCAGTCGAACTCGAAGTTGATGCGGTTCTTGAGGAAACCTAACTGGATACCGAGGTTCAGCTCGTGCTTCTTCTCGAAGGTGAGCTCACCATTGGCACGATCACTTTCCTCCAGTCCACTCTCACGGAGTCCTGCAGAGGGACGCCAGGGGTTGAAGCTCTTGATCACGGGCAGGGAGTTGGTCACCCAGCTCGGACCGCTCTCAGCTGTCAGAGAGTAAGAAGCCTTCAGTGTAGCATGTGAAAGAACATCCTTGAAGGTATTCTCAAACCAAGGCTCCTCGTGGGCGTTCCATGCACCGGATACGTTCCATGTAGGCAGCCAGCGTGAGTCGCGGCTCTTACCTAACTTATTGGAACCCTCGTAGCGGATGGTACCGTTGACGGTGTAGCGTCCCTTATAAGAATAGGTGGCGGTGCCGAAGAAGGCAGCGCGGCGCTCGTGCGTATTGGTCAGTTTGAAGTAGTCGGAGTTGTCCTCGGCACCTTTCTTGAACACCTCGTAGGCGTAGTTGGCGATTTCACCGAGTGAATACTGCATACCCCAGCCGCGGAACCAGTCGTAGGTACGGTCGATGTTGTTCACCTCCAAACCACCGTAGAGGTTCACGATATGGTCGTTGGCATAGACATCGTTATAAGCGGCCGTGGCACGGAAGTCCCAGGCGCTCATCTTATTGGTCGTCTTGTTCATGATACCACCGTAAGGCAGCACTGAAACCGGCAGTGCGAAGGGATCATCGGGATCAGTGTAGAGGAACGGGTTCCTGTCACGGATCGTCGTTGTTCCCATGGAACGATAGGCATTGGCCTGGTTCGAGTCGTCGGCGATGGTATGGTTCTGTGTGGATTGGTTGAATTTGAAGGCACCCAATGCCGACAGTTCCACCTTCTGAATAGGCTTGTATTTCAACTCACCCTGTACGCGGATATCAAAGATATCGAGGTCGATGTAGTTGTTATCGAGCTCGTGCAGGATGTTGAACGGCGCATAGTTACGTGTATAGAAAGTGTTCGTTTCCAGTGCACGTGAAGTATTCAAAGCGTAAGAATACGGGTTGATATCGAAGGAGCGGTGCACCTCTCCTGACACTACATCGGTCTCTGCCGACAAGGTACCCGGAGCACGCTGCTTACGGATGCTGCTGTTGGCGATCATGTTGAACGTCAGGTGCTTCGAGAGATTGAACGTATTGTTCAGGTTGGCGGTATAGCGCTCCACTCTCGACTGCTCTGTCCATCCCGGGTCGAACATGGCAGACACAGAAGCATAGGTCTGTGACTTCTCCGTACCTGTAGAAATGCTCACGGAATGGTTGTGCTGGATGGCGTTGGAGAACAGCTCATCGAACCAGTCGGTATTGCGGAACTCTGCCTGGCGCAGGTAGTCAGCCCTGGCAGCGGCCGTATTGGCCAGTCCAAACTGTCCTGTAGAAGGATCATACTGAGTAATCAGCTGGTACATCTTTCCATAGACACCGCTGGAAGCAGCATTGGAGGTCTCAGCATAGTTCAGGTAACCCTTCTGCTGCATCTCCTGGTAGATACTCATCTGATCCTGTGAGTTCATGATGTTGAAGGTGCTGTAGCTGGGCTTCAGGCGCATGGTGTATTCACCTGTGTAGTTGATGCGTGCCTGTCCCTGCTTACCCTTCTTGGTGGTGATGACGATCACACCGGCCATGGCACGTGCACCATAGATAGAGGTGGCGGAACCGTCCTTCAGGATATCGAAGGTCTCGATGTCATCGGAGTTCAAACCGGCAATAGCACTGGAGATCAGCGTATTGGCGTCACCACTCGACAGATCGTCGGCGCTCACATCGGTCACATCTTCCATGATCACACCATCCACCACCCACAGCGGCTTGGAGTTACCATAGATAGACGTGGCACCACGCACACGGATCTTCGGAGCCGTACCGAACGTACCAGACACGTTCTGCACGCTCACACCGGCTGCACGTCCTTCCAGAGAACGTGAGATATCGGCGATACCGTCGATCTTCGCTGCTGCGGCATCAATCTTTGTCGTTGAACCGGTAAACAGTCGCTTGTCAACCTTCTGCATACCCGTTACCACCACTTCGTCGATGGTCGTTGCATCAGATTCCATAACGATTCTCATGTTCTGACCGCCTCGTAAGGTCTGGGATACCATACCCACGTATGTCACCACAATCTGTGGATTACTCTGGGGGGAGGTCAGGGAGAATTTACCGTCCACGTCCGTAATAGCACCTGTCTTGGTACCTTTTATCATGACGCTGGCGCCGATAACCGGCTCCCCGTCATCCGCAGATACCACGGTGCCTGAGACTTTTGTCTGGGCCAATGCCGTTCCCATCATGAGGAACAGACAGGCCAACAAGGTCATTAGTCTTTTTTCCATAAATACCCTCTCGTTAGTTGTTATTAATTAGATAAATAAAAATAATTCTTGGTATACAATTTGCAAATTTAAGCATATTTTTATTATTGGCAAAAAAAATTAGCAAAAAATGGTATTTTTATTAATAAAACTTGATTTTTTTAGTAAAATATTTTGTGGATAACAAAAATCTATATACTTTTGCACTTTGTAACATACCTATCGTCGGAAGGTGCACGTACGATGAAGAAAAGATGAACTAAGAAAAGATGAGCTAAGGTTACACATTATTATATTATTATATATAGTGTACTGCCATACATAACTGCAAGAGCATTGCATACAATTAAGAGAGAGTATTTTTATTTATTTATTAACTAGAGATTATTTATGGAAAAAAGACTAATGATGGTTTTGGCAGGTCTCTTCCTCTGCTTAGGAGGGGTATTTGCCCAAACGAAAGTTACTGGTACCGTAGTATCTCAGGATGATGGCCTGCCGGTCATCGGTGCCACCATCCGCGTTTCCGGAACGAATGTGGGAACGGTGACCGATACAAACGGTAGTTTCAGCTTAACTTGCCCTGAAGGCAAGAAAGTGCTCACCATCTCATACGTGGGTATGGAACCAGTGGAAGTAGTGGCGAAGCCGAATATGCGCATCGTACTGCGCAGCGGCGACACCAACCTCGACGAGATCGTGGTGACCGCCATGGGTATTTCACGTCAGCAGAAAACGCTGGGTTATTCTGCCACACAGCTCGACAACGAGGAGCTGACGGTGGGTAAGATGACCGATGTCACCTCTGCACTGGCCGGTAAGGTTGCCGGTGTGCAGATCAGTGCCAGCTCCGCCGACCCCGGTACCGCTAACTCCGTGATTATCCGCGGTTTCAGTTCTATCAACGGTAACAACCAGCCGCTGTACATCGTCGATGGTGTGCCCCTCCAGCAAACATCTTCACTGCATCAGGGACATCAGGAGGCCTTCGGTGGTATCTCCAACGTCAACCCGAACGATATCGAGTCGATGACAGTGCTGAAAGGTGCTGCCGCCACCGCTATCTACGGTAGCCGCGCTGCCAACGGTGTGATCGTCATCACCACCAAGAGCGGTAAGAAAGACGGTGCCCGCAACTTCTCCATCACCTACGACGGAAGTGCACAGTGGCGCCAGGTAGCCACACTGCCAAAGTTCCAGAACCAGTTCGGACAGGGATGGAACGGTAAGCAGACCTATATCGAGAACGGTTCCTGGGGACCGGAGTTCGACGGCTCACAGCAGGTGTATGGTCCCATCTGGAACCACCAGCAGCTCATCCATGAGTACAGTGCTGCCAAGAACAATGTCAAGGACTTCTTCGAGACCGGCTTCAACACCAGTCACAGCATAGCCCTCAGCGGTATCAGCGACGATGCGAAGATGACCTACTACCTGAGCTACGGCTATTCCGGCGACGACGGTGTCATCCCGAGCGACAAGGACTCCTACAAGCGTAACACCATCGCCATGCGCGGCAGCTATGAGCCCGTGAAGTGGCTGAAGATCTCTTCAAACGTGAATATCGCCAAGACAAAGACCGACATCGTGGGTTCTTATCAGGGTACCTCATTCATCGACGGTATCCTCGAGTTCCCCCGCGACCTGAGTCTCGTTGACCGCAAGAACCTCAACTCGCCCTTCAACACTCCCGAGGCATGGTACACCCCCTATGGTGTCACCAACCCCTACTGGGCCATTGAGAACAACTATAACCACAACGACTCCAAGCAGGTGTATGGAAAGATCCAGGCAGACATCAAGCCGATCCGACAGCTCACACTGACTTATCGCTATGGTTTCGACTATACCGACTTCGACCTGAAGATGGGATACCCGCAGATCGCCCTCGACGATGCCCTCATCAACGAGGACTACGGATACGCTCCCTCGAACATGAACCAGGACGGTTGGGTATATAGCCGCTACTTCCGCAAGTATGAGAAGAACCACGACTTCCTTGCCAACTGGGCAGACAAATACCTCGACGGCAAGCTCGACGTGAACATCAACGCCGGTGTGAACATGAACGAGCGCTTCAGCACCTACATGACCGGTGAGACCGACGGTCTGACCTTCGAGACCGGCTACTGGGACCTCTCCAACGGTGCCACCAAGGCCGAGCTCTCCGAGAACCAGTCGAAGCGCCGTCTCGTGGGACTCTTCGGTGATATCACCATCGGTTGGGACGACATGCTCTTCTTAGGCTTCACCGCCCGTAACGACTGGTCGTCAACACTGCCTATCAATGCCAACAGCTACTTCTATCCGGGAGCCACACTGAGCTGGATCTTCAGCCGTCTGATCCCGAAGAACAAGATCCTCGACTTCGGTAAGCTGCGCCTGGCATACGGTAAGACCGGTAACGACGCCGATCCTTACTACACATCCGCACGCTTCATCCAGGGTACCTCACGCGCCTACTACGGTGCCGACGTGGCCAAGTTCCCGATGAGCGGCATCAACGCCTTCCAGGCTTCTTCCACCATCGGTAGCTCCAGCCTGAAGCCGGAGATGACCACCGAGTATGAGATCGGTCTGAACCTGGCATTCTTCGACAACCGCATCAACATCGATGCTGCCTACTACAACCGCGAGACCAAGGACCAGATCTTCACCCTCCCGGTGGATCCCGCTTCCGGATATGCCTACATGGTTACCAACTTCGGTAACGTACGCAACCGCGGTTTCGAGCTGTTGGTGAACACCGTGCCCATCCGCACCAAGGACTTCCGCTGGGAACTGGGCTTCAACTTCTCGAAGAACAAGAACAAGGTGCTCTCCATGCCTGCCAGCGTGGAAGGCGGCAAGACCGATATCTACAGCTTCTCAGCTGGTAACGATGCCGTCTATTTCTATGCAGAGGAAGGAAACCCCATGGGTGAGTACTATACCTATATGCCGCAATACACCAGCGACGGCAAGCTCATCGTAGGTGAGGACGGACAGCCCGTGCTGACCACTGAGCTCCAGGATACTGGTAAGAACATGAACCCCGACTGGATCGGCGGTGTCACCACAGCCTTCTCCTACAAGGGCATCACCCTGAGTGCAGCCCTCGATATCCGCAAGGGTGGCTATATGTTCTCACGCTCCAAGAACCTCATGCAGTTCACTGGTAACGGCGATGTCACCACCTACAACCAGCGTCGTCCGTT
The DNA here is from genome assembly GCA_902768785.1 of uncultured Prevotellaceae bacterium. GTDB lineage: Bacteria > Bacteroidota > Bacteroidia > Bacteroidales > Bacteroidaceae > Prevotella. Next base: position 286 of record CACXMM010000004.1, on the reverse strand, counting down.
CGTCATCCCCAACTCTGTGGTCAGCGACGGCAACGGCGGCTATGTGGAGAACACCACACCGATCATGCTCGGCGGTGCCGACTTCAGTGTAGGCGACTACCAGGACTACTACAACAACTTCGGATGGGGCCAGGGAGGCGAGGCTTACCTCCTCGACAAGTCATTCGTCAAACTGCGTAACATCACTCTGGCCTACCAGCTGCCGAAGGCATGGGTGAGCCAGCTCTACCTGAGCGATATCACACTGTCGCTGTTCTGCAACAACGTGTTCACCTGGACGCACAAG
>CACXMM010000003.1 GCA_902768785.1 uncultured Prevotellaceae bacterium | reverse complement strand
AGCGTACGTCCTATATGCTTTGAGAAAACTGAGCGAGAGATCCGTTGTGAGCAATCCATTCCAATGCCCACTCCTGCCTCGTTTCGAGAAGAACAGGCGCACGGTGGTACCTGCAAACTTCACGTCTATGGTGCAGTAAGTGCACTTCAATGTCCTATTGTGCATGGTGAGTCCCTGCTTCTGGAGCTTCTTGATGATTTGGTTGGCTGTCAAGTCGCCCCATTGGGTGTGGTATTTGGTCTTTCCCAATTTGATCATACCAATCAGATGGCACTTGATGTGTCGGCTGGTAATGAGTTTCACAAAGTCTGCACAGGTAAACCAGCTGTCAATGAGCAGATAGTCGAATCGGATGCCGCGCTTGATGGCGTACTTCACCATCTCGATGGCCTTGTCAATCTTTGACATCGTGTACTCCTTGATGCGTTCCTCGACAGCCTCTCCGCTATGATCCTTGCTATACCGTGCTTTGCGCTGCCTATCCGTCAGCCCCTGCTTCTTGTCAGGTTTGCGGCCCTCTTCGCCATGAAGCGAGAAATCGAGGAACAACTGGCTCATGCCATCGCTCAGAAGCAGCGTCAGACATTTGTAACCGAGGATGCTCTTGTGCTCAAGGTGAGAGAATACCTTGCCGATGAGCTCACTCTTACGTCCGCTCTTCGGAGCGTCAGTGTCATCGATAATCAGGCAGACAGGCTTGTCATGCTCAGCCTCTGTGCTGCGGCTGATCTTACGCAGCAGCTGGAGATTCATAGCATACAGCAGCTTGCGCCACTTGATATTACCATCATTCATAAAACGATAGAACATGTCCTTCTCACAACAGAATAGGCGGCTTAATGAAGAGCCCGAGTATCGGTATGCATTCCTGACGACAAAAAACGGGAACAGCACCAGAAGATTCATTTTCTGAGAAAAAGCTTCTCAAATCTGAAATAATTGTTATACCTTTGCTCACGGCTTCTAAGTTTGAACTTTATTTTTTGGCGATTATAAAGGTACTAATTTTCTGTGAGTTACACAAACTTCGAAGCCTTTTTTATTCCTATTTTATGTTAAATTATGCAGGTGCGCCATCACTTGCGAAACTTTAGAAGGGTTACTATTAAACTATTATGATTTGAACCAGAATCATCTTTATCAAGAATTTGAGAATTGGAGAACTGAAAGTCGCTGGCCGAAGGGAAAAGCAATTCATTCTCTCATTTTATGTTCATTCAATAGTTCTAGCTGGAAAGATAAATTCTCTAATTGCTTTTCCCTTCGGCCAGCGACTTTCAGTTCTCTAATTCTTGAAAAAAAGGGTTTAAAAGTATAATTGCCAAAAGGAATGGCTATTTCACCAATACCTTCTTGCCATTGACTATATAGATGCCCTTGGGAAGATTCTTCAAATCACTGATCTTTCCTACATAAAGACCCTGTAATGAATACACGCCATCAAGTACTTGTGCCTTAATTGGTAATTCCTTTACGTCTGTCATGATTCCAGCCACGTTGGCACCATTTTCCCTTGAATAGGAATAACCTGCCAAATTGTCATAGCCATCTTTAAGGCCAAACAACAGGAAGCCATCGGGCATCGTCACGAATTGGTATCCCTTCACATGATTCTGACTTTCAATCGTCACCCCATTGATATCAAAGGAGTATTTGTAAGAGAATGTATATGTACCACTATGATGCTCAACGATAGTTCCATTTGCTTTCACCTCCAACAGATATCGTTCGTCCATAGGGCTGTAAGTATATTCGGCCACTTCGCCAAAGACTGTTTCTTGATCCAAGTACACATTTGTGTAATATTGTCCTCGAGTGTACCAATTACCCAAATAATTGTTCATAAATTCACCATAGGGAGTGTCTGTTCCACGTTCATAAGTATAGCCTTGATAACTGTAAACATAATCGTCATCTTGGAAAGTATAAATGATCAAAGATCCATCACTTTCTATTTTGGCTTTTGAATCAGAAACAGCATGGATAATCACCTCGTTGTCATTAAATGAATAAGTCCAATGAGAAGATCCGCAATTATAATCAATTGTTCCATCAGGATTGATGACCATAGGAATACGTGTTTCATAAGGTACTTCAGCATCGTTACCGACACCTTGGTCTTCTTTAAAATAGGTATGATCAAAGAATCCCGTCTCAAACCAAACACCTAAGTAATTATTCATAAAGTCCTCATAGACAGAACCTTTTGCCGATTTGAAATGATATTCTGTAGAATGATAAAAGTCTTCGTTGTCAGTCCTATTAAAAAGGATCAGATTGCCTTCGGTATCGAACTCTACAGAAGGGCCCATAGAGCCACTGACAACAACATTCCCGTTCACAAAGGAATACGTTAATGTTTCTTCACCGAAATTGTAAACTATGGTACCATCGGCTTTAATGACCAACGGCTTTCTCTCATTCAAATCATTATCGATATGATTAATAAAGTCTGTTGACTTTTCCAAGTAGGAATCGACAAACCTGGTTGTCAACCATGTTCCAATGGCTTTTGCTTTAAACTCCTCTTCTGTAAGAGCCATAGCCTGCGTAGTGAACAGCACTCCCACTGCCACTAAAAGGATTTTCTTAAAATGAGTAAAAACTTTCATAACGGTCTGGTTTTAATTGTTTGCAATTGGTATATCTCCCGTAATCAATAGTCTGAGAACAAGAAGACACCTCCATTCTATTTCTTTTGCAAAGATAATTATTATTCTTGAAATCACAAAACAAAACGGTGGGAAAGTGCATCAAAGCGTTAAAAAAGGTTATAGCCCAAGTGACTCCTGATACCAGTCGAAGAGTTTCTGGACACCTTCTTCAATCTCGACATGATGATGCCATCCCAGGGAATGGAGTTTAGACACATCAATCAGTTTACGAGGGGTGCCATCGGGTTTGGAGGCATCGAACTCTACGATACCCTCAAAGCCCACGGTTTTGACGATCAGACCTGCCAGTTCTTTGATAGTCAGCTCCTTACCTGTACCCACATTGATGTGACAGTTACGGATTTCACCCAAGGACGGGATGGCTCCTCCACGTCCTGCACTATGGTTACGATCAACAGCGCCATCGGTCGAGGTTCCATAATGGACGCTTGAATACTTCTCAATGCCAATGATGTCACTAAAGTTTACATTCAACAGGATATGGACTGAGGCATCTGCCATGTCTTCGCTCCAAAGGAATTCACGAAGCGGTTTGCCTGTGCCCCAAAGGACAACATGGTTATCGTAAATGCCGTACTTGGCAAGAACACGAAGTACTTCTTCTTTTTGGGACGAACACGAATCGCTCGAATCACACGAATTTAAGCCTTCACCGGTGACACCTTCAACGGGACGTTTGTTGAGGTCGGTGGCGATTTTATCCCAAGCACCTTCGTGGATGAGTTTCGACAGGTAGATCTTGCGCATCATGGCGGGCATGACATGGGAGTTCTCCAGATGGAAGTTGTCATTGGGACCATAGAGGTTGGTGGGCATCACGGCGATATAGTTGGTGCCGTACTGCAGGTTGTACGACTCGCACATCTTCAGTCCGGCAATCTTCGCTATGGCATACTCCTCGTTGGTGTATTCCAGAGGGCTTGTCAGCAAGACATCCTCCTTCATCGGCTGTGGGGCATTCTTGGGGTAGATACAGGTACTGCCGAGGAAAAGGAGCTTCTTCACCCCATGGGCATAGGCCTCACTGATGACATTGCACTGGATCTTCATGTTCATCATAATGAAATCGGCACGGTATAGCGAGTTGGCCATGATGCCGCCTACAAAGGCGGCTGCTAACACCACAGCATCAGGACGTTCCTCATCGAAGAAATGCTTCACTGCTAATTGGTCAGTTAAGTCCAGCTCGGCATGGGTACGACCCACGAGGTTGGTGTAACCACGCTGCAACAAGTTGCTCCAAATGGCGGAGCCTACCAGACCGCGGTGGCCCGCAACATATATCTTACTCTTCTTATCCATCTTCTGAATCATATTTCTCTACGAATTTGACGAATTATTTGTTCTTCTAAATCTTTGTTTCTCTACGAATTTGACGAATTTGACGAATTATTTGTTCTTCAGAATCTTTGTTCCTCTACGAATTTGACGAATTTGACGAATTACTTCTTTGCAGAGTTTACTTAATGTCAAAATTGGGATATCGCTCATAAATTAACGATTTTGAACGGAAATTTATTAACAGTCCTAACTCAGCATGACAGGCATGTACATAGTTAATGCATTGTTCTCTGTTTCCATCATCAAGTTCTTTAACAGCTTTTATCTCTACTACTATATTACCATAACAGACAAAATCTGGTTGAAAGACATGCTTCAGGACTTCGCCCTCGTAGGTTATTTGATATTGAGGTTCCCGCTCAAAAGGAATACCTTGCTTTTTAAATTCAAGCTCCAAGGCATCACCATATACGAATTCCTTGAAGCCTTGACCGAGAGCGTTATGCACTTTCATACATGCCCCAATAATAGCGTATGACTCATCTTTACATATTAGTGATTCCATTAATTATATATCGTTACAAATTAATCTTTTAGGTCATTCTCTTTATTCTCTCTACGAATTAGACCAATTAGACGAATTAATGAGTTCTTTCTCTACGAATTTGTCGAATTGGTATTTATTTTCTCTACGAATTGGACGAATTAGACGAATTACTGAGTCTATTACATTATAACATGAAATGCCTCTTAGCTTATTTCAGGACAATCAGATATTTCAACAAGAATCTTATTGAATCTATTTTTAATAATTTGTCTAATTCGTCTAATTCGTAGAGTTAAATAATATGATTAACATAGAGATTAAAGACTTGATTTCAGATAAAGTTTCTTGACAAACCTCATATCATGATCTATCATAATCTTGACAAGCTGTTCGAAAGTGGTCTTGCGGGGATTCCAACCCAACGTGTTCTTGGCCTTGGTAGGATCACCTAACAACTGATCGACCTCTGCCGGACGGAAATATTTGGGATCGACTTCTACGATTACGTCGCCAATTGACAATTGACAATTGGCGGTTGATAATTGACTGTCGAGGCTCTTGATGACACCCACTTCGTCAAGTCCTTCTCCCCGCCATTCCAGTTCAATGCCCACATGATGGAAAGCAAGGGTGGCGAACTCGCGAACCGTGTGATACTCGCCTGTGGCGATGACAAAGTCATCGGGCTGGGGCTGCTGTAAGATGAGCCACATACACTCGACATAATCCTTGGCATAGCCCCAGTCACGCAAGGAGTTCAGATTACCCAGATAGAGCTTATCCTGGAATCCTTGTGCGATTCGTGCTGCGGCCAACGTGATCTTTCGAGTAACGAAGGTCTCACCACGCCGCTCACTCTCATGGTTGAACAGGATGCCATTGCAACAGTACATGCCATAGCTCTCACGGTAGTTCTTCATGATCCAGAAGCCATAGAGCTTGGCCACGGAATACGGACTACGGGGATAGAAGGGCGTGGTTTCTTTCTGGGGTACCTCCTGCACCTTACCATACAGTTCTGAGGTGGATGCCTGATAGATACGGCATTTCTGGTCCAAGCCACAGATTCGGACGGCTTCTAAAAGTCGGAGGACACCCACGGCATCGGTGTCAGCCGTGTATTCAGGAACATCAAAACTCACCTTGACATGGCTCTGTGCCGCCAGGTTATAGATCTCGGTGGGCTGCACCTCACCGATGATACGGATCAGGGATGACGAGTCGGTCATATCTGCCCAATGGAGGTTCACCAAACGAGCTTTCTTCATATCACGCACCCACTCGTCCAAATACAGGTGCTCGATACGACCTGTATTGAAGGAAGAGGACCTGCGGAGGAGTCCATGCACCTCATAACCTTTTTCTATTAAAAACTCTGCCAAGTATGAGCCGTCCTGACCCGTGATACCTGTAATTAATGCTACATCCTTTTTCATATTCTATTTAGATTCGCTTCACTTTTAGAGGTAAGAAGCAAGAGAACAGCTGCAAAGGTAAGGATTTATTTTCAAAACTCAAAAATCTTGGGAACTATATATGATTTGACCCAAGAAGATTATTATCAAGAATTTGAGAATTGGAGAATTCATTCTCTCATTCTTTGTTCATTCTATAGCCCTAGATAGAATAGAGAAATTCTCTAATTCTCTAATTCTTGAAAAATGGGGTCTAAAAGTATATAATAGCCAAAATCTTTTGGTTTTTCGCTCACTTATCCGTACCTTTGGTTCCACCGAAGGTACTCCCGTTCGGAAAAACTCAAAAATTCTTTTGGTTTTTCGCTCACTTATCCGTACCTTTAACTTCGTTGAAAGTACTTTCACTCGAAAATGAAAAAGAAAACATACTTTTCTTTTTGCATTTTGCTCGTTTATCCGTACCTTTGCATTCCAAATAGGAATGAATATGAAACTGATTGCTGGACCTTGTGTCATTGAATCGAAAGAACTGTTAGACATCGTAGCATGTGAATTGGTCCATATCAACCATGCGCTGAATGTGGATATCATCTTCAAAGCATCGTTTGACAAAGCGAACCGTACCAGCATCCACTCGTTCAGAGGTCCTGGACTGGAGAAAGGACTACAGATGTTGGATGAAGTGAAAAGCAAATACGGTTTGAAGGTGCTTACTGATATTCATGAGAGCTGGCAGGCAGAGCCTGTCGGACAGGTATGCGACGTATTACAGATTCCTGCTTTTCTGTGTCGGCAAACCGACCTACTGGTGGCTGCCGCCAAGACAGGAAAGGTAGTCAACATCAAGAAGGCACAGTTCCTCAGTGGTCAGGACATGCGCTACCCAGTGGAGAAAGCACAAGATGCTGGAGCTCAGGAAGTGTGGCTGACAGAAAGGGGGAACTGTTTCGGATACAACAACCTGGTAGTGGATTTCAGGAATATCCCCGACATGCTCGACATCGTACCCACTGTGATCATGGACTGCACCCATTCGGTACAACGTCCTGGCGGTAGTCATGGGAAGACAGGCGGTGACCGTCGCTTCGTTCCCAGTATGGCCCTGGCAGCCAAAGCCTTTGGTGCCACAGGATATTTCTTCGAGGTACACCCCGAACCGGATAAAGGGTTGAGTGATGCCGCGAACATGCTTGAACTTGGAAAGTTAAGACAGCTGATTCAACAACTACTCCATGATTAGGTTTTTCTACCACGATTTCACGGAGATCACGGATTTAAAAAGAACAAGATGGAATGCAAATTCTTCTTTAATACCACGATTTCACGGAGAACACGGATTTGAACAATAATAAGAACAGATAGACATGATCATTAAGTAGCATGTTAAGAAGATAGAGGATGTATGGAAATAAATGACAATGAAACATACCAAGTGATTGGAGCTGCTATGGAAGTACATAGGCATCTGGGGCCTGGATTCTCTGAATCGGTCTATGCCGATGCACTTGAGGTTGAGTTCCAAATGAGAGGTATTCCTTATGAAAGAGAGAAAATGAGTTTACACACCAAAAGATACGTGAATGATGCCGTATGAATCTAATATTCCGTGTCATCTGCGTAATCGTGGTAAAAATAATAATCATAGTGAGAAATGGAAGTACGTAAGATAGCGATACAGTGTTTCAAGGATGAAGCACGGGCTGTGCTTGGTCTGGAACAACAGTTAGACGAGAGTTTCGACAAGGCTGTGGAGCTGATGTTCCACTGCAAAGGCAAGATCGTGGTCACTGGTGTAGGCAAGAGCGGACATATCGGTGCGAAAATTGCCGCCACACTCAGCAGTACGGGAACACCCTCGTTCTTCATCAACCCCCTGGATGTGTTCCATGGTGACTTAGGCGTGATGACATCCGACGATGTGGTGCTCGCCATCAGCAACAGCGGTCAGACCGATGAACTGCTACGGTTCATCCCCATGGTGCTCCACATGAACGTACCCATCATCGCCATGACAGGCAACGCTGACTCCCTGTTGGCTAAATACTCCACGACATGCCTGATGACCAGGGTGGAGAAAGAAGCCTGTCCGCTGAACCTCGCTCCTACCAGCAGTACCACGGCACAGCTTGTGATGGGTGATGCCTTGGCCATCGCACTGATGCAGCTCAGACATTTCAAGCCCAAGGACTTTGCCCTGTTCCATCCCGGTGGGGAATTAGGTAAGCGATTGCTGACCACCGCTCAAGATGTGATGCGCTCCGACGATATGCCAATTATCCCGAAGGAGATGCATTTGGGTGAGGCCATCATCCATGTGAGCAAAGGAAAGCTCGGCTTGGGTGTCTCTTTAGAGAACGGAAAGGTTTCCGGTCTCATCACCGATGGCGATATCCGTCGGGCCATGGAGAAATGGCAGGCGGAGTTCTTCAACAGGACCGTTGAGGATATCATGACAAGGGAGCCGAAATGTGTGCTGCCCACCACCAAGATCAGTGAAATCCAGAAAATCATGCACAAACATAAGATCCATACCGTGCTTGTTGTGGATGAAGCAAGACATCTTTTAGGGGTTGTAGACCACTATTCGTGTATGATTTGAATTTGATGAAGGATGAAGGATGAGAGATGAAAGATGAAGGAGGAAGGATGAAAGATGAAGGAGGAAAGATGAAGGATGAAAGAGGAAGGATGAGAGATGAAAGATGAGAGATTAAAGATCGGTTTATGGAGACAAAGGTGTGGAATGCTACTCGTTTGTCTATATTGCTGCACGCTTTATGCCCAGCGTGCCGACTCACTCATTGTCAACCAGCTTCGGGATGAAGGAGTCACCTTTTCCCATGACAACTCCGTGACTTTGCTCATGAGCGGTCAGGAGAAGTTCGATGATATGTTCGAGGCAATCCGACAGGCACAGAGCAGTGTTCACCTGGAGTATTTCAATTTCCGCAATGACTCTATTGCCAACCTGCTCTTCGACATCCTGGCAGAGCGGGTAAAGGCAGGAGTGGAAGTGCGTGCCATCTTCGACGGCTTCGGCAACTCCTCCAATAACAAGCCTTTGAGAAAACGCCATATTGAGCGTCTCCACGAACAGGGCATTCAGATCTATGAATACAAGCCCATCCGGTTCCCATGGGTGAATGCCGTCTTCAACCGTGACCACAGGAAGATTGTAGTCATCGATGGTGCCATCGCATACACGGGTGGTATGAACGTAGCCGACTACTATATCAACGGTACAAAGGTGGTCGGTTCATGGCGTGACATGCATTGCAGGATAGAGGGAGAGGAGGTGAACACCCTTCAACGTATCTTCCTGAAGATGTGGAAAAAGGTGACCAAAGAGGATATCCAAGGGGAGAAGTATTTCAGGCATTCCCCCACCCCTGCCTATTTCCAGAACCTCAAGTCAGACAGTTGTGAGACAGCTGGGAAAAAGATGATCGGCATCATCAATAGGGAGCCGCACATCACCAAGGCCATCATCCGCAATTTCTACGTAAATGCCATCAACGATGCCCAGGACAGCATCAAACTGGTGAACCCTTACCTCACCCTCAACCATAAACTGAAGAAAGCTTTGAAGAAAGCAATCAAACGAGGCGTGAAAACACAGATCATGGTTTCCAAGCCCAGTGATATTGCATTGACTCCCGACTGCATGTTCTACAATGTACACAAGCTGATGAAGAAAGGGGCCGAAGTATGGATCTATGAACCTGGATTCCATCACACCAAGATTATCATGGTAGATGGACAGTTCTGCACCGTAGGTAGTGCGAACCTCAATGCCAGGAGTCTGAGGTGGGACTATGAGGAGAACGCCGTGATCATCGATCCATGTACCACACAGGAACTGTCAGACATGTTCGAACGTGACAAGAAAGACTCCTTCAAACTTACTCAGGAATCATGGAACCAATGGCGCACGCCCTGGAAGAAATTCGTGGGATGGTTTGCCCATCTGTTAGCACCTTTCCTGTAATCATTCCATTACCAGATCGCACATAATGCCTTTGTCGGTATTTGAGATGCCATAAATCCGAAGCATCGAGCAGTCGTTTTCCATCTCATCTCTCAAATCAATCTTATCGCCCACATCACGATGCTGCTTCAGGAAAGTACGGAAGAGGGAGATAGCCTTGGGGATGTCCCCCTTGAACCACTGACAATAGCCGGCATTCAGATAATCAATGGTAGCCGGTGAAGAAGCCAGCAGTTTGTTGTATTCCCGTTCTGCCTGCTCCAGTTTCCGCTGTCCCATCAAAGCCCATGCCAACCCACGTGTCACATGTTGAGAAGGATGCTCGAAATCGAGCTGGTATAATATCTGCACGGCTTCCTCGAACCGTTCGTTCTTCGACAACGTAATCGCATAGTTCAGTGCGTATGACGGTTTCTCCGGGTACCGCTTATACAGATTCTCGTAGGTCGTGCTGGCTCGCACATAATCCAGACTTGCATAGTAGGCACGGGCCATATAGCGGTTCACTTGTTCGTTGTCGGGATCCTCTTCCATCATCTCTTCTAACAGTTGCACCGCCTGATTGGTCTGCTTTCCTGATTCCAGGAACCATTCGGCATAGGCCAGTCGCTGTGACATATTCAGATAAGGCATGCTCCTTCTCTGGAGCTGTTCAAAAGCATCGTCGCAGTGATTCTTGATAAAGAACAGGCACAACTCTGGATAACGCCTTGCGACATCCGTTTCGAAGAAATCCTCATTGCCCACGACAACGTAACGCTCACGCTTGAAAGGATTCACCAGTCCTACAGCCGATTCGTTCAGCGTATAGAAACGGTATAGGTCCTGCAAATACATCCGTCGGATATAAGCCTCATCCTGTCGTTGCTGTTCTTCCATGACCGGTCCTAACGCCTCAGCATTTCCCATCATCTCCTTCAGGTTGTCAGGGATACGGTCGACAATACTTGACATGGCCAAGGCAAAGGAATACTTATCGCTGTCGCAGAAAGGTCCGTACTGTACCAGATTGGTCATAAAGCCGCTGGGTCCCAGTTTCTCTGTAACCTTGGCAATGGCCGGATGGTCTGGATAGAACGGACAGAACCAGTTTGCTGCCTTATAGAAGAACGGGAAACGCTTCATGTGCGAGAAGCCGCCGAAATAGATATCAGAACCAGCCTTCTGCATCTCCATCATCTTTCGGATGCCTTTCTCCACTTCCTCCATCCGCTGGTCCTCAGCATCCGGATTCAGGATGCTCTCCATGATGTCATCTTCTTTTTCTGTGATGATGCCGTCACGTGAGATGGTGAAGTTATTGTTCTTCATCAACGAAGGGATAATGTCTTTCTGGATCTCTTCATTATCCTGTTTCGTCTGAACACAGAAGATCAATTGTTTCTGTAAGTCGATCACATCCTGTACTACCTGAGCGTCACGACATGCTTCCTGAACCATGTTCTCAGGTTCATCAGCCAGGTGATCATCACTCTGCAAAGCAAACACCCACCCCACCAAAGCACGCTGACGGACATAAGGATCCGTACTGCGTTGATAGACATGCAGAAGTGTGATGAATTTCGGAAGGTCAAAAGTCTGGACTGCCGAGAGCGTCACCGCACTCACCATCATCAGCACATCAAGTCTGTCGAGAGTTGGTGACAAGAACAATTCCTCATAGAACTGCTGATCCGTCTCACTCCAGGGGTGATCCACCACCAAACGGTTGAAAAGGCAAGTGAGGAACTCCTGATGGAGACGATGCACCTCCCTTGACTTCTCACGCCGCACCTCATCGGTCTCCAACGACAGCATGGCCATTTCGGAAACGAAACTCTCCAGCTGCTCCTTCATACGAATAGGAGACAAAAGTTTGGTGACTCCAGTGCCCATGTCGGCATTACGGAAGAACGGCAGTTTCTCTATCCAATGACGAACCTGCAAGGAAAGACATAAACGAAGCAACCGTTGCTGAAGATGCTTATAAAGGATTTCACGCGACGGATCCTGATATCCTTGACGGGCATAGCTAAGCATGAGCTGATAATCGTTCTCTATCGCATTGATGACATCAACGGCACCCTCTGAAGGATGATCCTCCATATACATACGCAAATCACGGATTGCTGATGCCAACTGATGGTCAGCAATCAGTACGGGTATCTGGAACGGTAATTCTGTAGATGCGGGTCTCATATCACTTCAACCATTTGTCAGCACGGTCAAGATCTTTCTGTCGGGGTGCCTTGGCATGCTCGAATTTCATTTTAGGTAAAGCCTTCACCGTACGGTCATCAGCCTTGGTATATTTCTTGATGATGTCAGCGTAATGCTGCACGCCACGCTGGTTGATACTGTCACAAGCCTCGTTATACGCTTTGATGAAGACCTTGAGCTGTTGGGCACGGCGCTTGTCAGTTACCGCCTTTTCACGAAAGACGATAGCCCCCATGTGGATATCCTTATCACGAGAATCCATCAATACGGGATTCTTATACAAGCGTGCCGCCGTAGCCTGAGGCTCCGTAAACAGCATCGCATCCAACTCGTTGTTCATCAGCATACGTAAGCGGATATTCGGGTCGTTGATCTGAATACGGAAGACATACTCCGATTTCAATTTCGCACTATCCACTGCTATACTCGTCAGCAGGTCGGTTACCGAATAACGTGCCATCGCCACCATCTTATCCTCCATCTGCTTCAGCTCGTGGATACGAGACTTCCTGTTACTGATAAACTGCCAATAGGCATTGGTTGAAGCTACATAGCGAAGGGCAGTACCGCGATGCTTCATCCGCTGGGCACGTACCACATCGGTCACGTTTCCCTCAATCTTTTTCTTCAGTAAGGCATCGTCACAGTCTATCTGCGACTGGTACGGCTTCACCCGGATATCCTCTCCCAACCGTTCGAAGAACTTCCGTTCATAGGCAACGAAGAGGGGGAGACAGTCGAGGGTAGGTAACGTTCCCACTTTCAATGCCAGTGAATCCTCTTTCTGCAAACGGGCTCTCTCAGCACGGGAGATACGTCTCTGCTCCTCGTACGACCGTCCACATGAGCAAAGAAACACACAGAATAATATGATGATCAGATTTCTATTCATAGAGAAAAAGTAAAGGCACACTGGCGAATCATCACCGTGCGCCTTCGGGTTTATAATTCATGTGCGATATTAGCCGCGTTTATAATCGGATGCAAAAATAATCATTTTATTTGGATTACAAAAGAAAGTTTACTATTTTCTATCCACGAATATGACGAATGAGACGAATTTCCCTCATTCAGTTGTTTTTAAAGATTAATAATGAAGGATTATCCACCATATATTGATTATCCACTAATTTACCACGGCTTTGCCGTTGAATATATACACTCCCTTCTTCGTGGGTTTCCCACTCAGTTTTTGGCCATCGATGGTGTACCACGATTCACTTTGAGCTTTGAATTTTGAACTTTGAACTTTATCAATGCCCGTGGCGACACCTGTCTGTAAGGGTTGAATCGAACGGAAATAACTCCACGGGACACGATTACTATAGGTAGATAACAAAGAGGACTGCACATATAACGTGGCATCAGATACTTCCATCTCATCAAAAGATGTAGCATCAGCCGCTGGGATAGTCGTGGCATAGATATACACCTTCCTCAAGCCGTAACACGAGGCAAAAGCGTTTTTCCCAAGGGTATTGATTTTCTCACCTAGAGTAATGTCTTTCAACCCGTAGCAACCAGAAAAAGCATTTTCGCCGATGGATTCTACGTTCTTAATAAAGGTAATATTATTCAAGTTGATACAATCGTAAAAAGCATTATTGCCGATGGATACCACATTTGAGCCACCTCGAACAGTAGTCAAATTGTAACATTCATAAAAAGCACTTTCGCCGATGGATTTCACATTTTTCCCAATATAAACAGACTCCAAGCAATCACATTTACTAAAAATATGTGCAGGAATTGCGGTTACGTTACTACCGAAGGAGACATCCACCAGTCCAGGATATATCAACGAAGACAGGATGCTGGTGTTTGAACTATTAAATGAAAAGCCGTATCGGCTGCCAGCAAAAGCGTCCTGTGCTACGGTCGTTATTCCCGTACCAAAGGTAATGTATAAAGGATTACCTGTTCCACAATTTGCAAACGCCTTCTCGCCGATGGTTGTCACACTATTAGGAATGGTTACACTATTCAGTTCATAAATTCCAGAAAAGGCTTCTTTCCCGATGGTTATCACATTGTTACCAATCGTCAGGTATCTTAATTCGGAACAGTCCTTGAAAGCCCCTTCACCGATTGTCTTGACATGACTGCCAAGGACAACCGTTTCCAACGAATAGCGCTTAGCGAACCAATTGCCAATGGTTTGGCAATCCAACGTGACGGTCTCGATAGATTGGCACCCAGTAAATGCTTCATTGCTGATGGTGGGATTCACACTGTTGATGGTAACTTCACTTAAATTTTCACAATAATAGAACGCATACCAGCCGATGTTTTTCACACTACTGGGAATGGTGATAGACCGAAGACCACTACCGTCAAATGCATAAGAATTGATGTCCTCTACCCCATCAGGTATGGTAATGGATTGCAAACTTTCGCAGTTATAGAAGGCATAATAATCAATGGTTTTCAACGTAGATGGAAGGGTCACGTTATTTAGTTTCACGCATTGCTGAAACATGTTTTGGCCAATCATAGTCACACCTTCTTCAAACTGGACAGTGGTCAAGTCTTCACACTCATTAAAAACATTGGTACCGATAGTCTTTACACTTCCTGGAATCTTGACAGACGTCAATCCTGCTCCACAGAAAGCGAAATCATTAATAGTGGTCACACTTGTCGGAATGGTAACAGCTGTCAGTTTATCACAAATATAGAATGCACTCCGTCCGATTGTTGTTACAGTATAAGTAACGCCACTTGGCTTAATCGTTGATGGGATGACGACAGTCTCTGAATAATACTCATTAGAATTCCCTTGAGTAACCGTAGCTGTCTTTGTAGATGCATCGAGATTATAATAAATGCCATTAACCTTAACATCATAGGCACTCGCCAACATGGGCAGAATAGCCATGAGTAGCATTACCAATAGTCGTTGTTTTGTTTTCATGATTATGCTATTTAGTTGATTATCTGTTGCAAAGATACACAATAAATATGAAACCTCCAATGATTTACGTAAAAATGTTTTCACGTTATTGTATATATTTGCCAAGGCATAACAGGTATTTCAGTTTTTTTTGTATTTTTGCAGAAATAATTGAGAGATATGGCAAAAGACAAGATAGCATACGTCTGCGAGAACTGCGGACAGGAATCAGCGAAGTGGATCGGTAAGTGTCCGGCCTGCGGACAATGGAACACCTTCAAGGAGATAAGGATCGCAAATGAGAGCGGTACCCTGGCTGCTCGTTCGGCAGCCACGACCGTTAGAGCATCACACACAAAAGACAGAAATAAGCCATTGTATCTCAGAGAGATATCGGCAAAAGATGAACCAAGAATTGATATGCACGACGAGGAGCTGAACCGCGTGTTAGGCGGAGGCTTGGTTCCTGGCAGTATCATCCTTTTAGGCGGTGAGCCCGGCATTGGCAAGAGTACCCTTTCGTTACAGACTGCCCTCCACATGCCTGAGAAAAAAGTGCTGTACGTCAGCGGTGAGGAGAGTGCCCACCAGCTTAAAATGCGAGCAGAACGCATTTTAGGCAATGGACAATTGACAATGGATAATGGACAATTCAATGCTCCAGATAATTTTCTCGTGTTGTGTGAGAACTCCCTTGAAGCCATCTTCGACCATATCAAGGAGGTGCAGCCCGAGTTGGTGGTCATCGACTCCATTCAGACAATCTCCACTGAGGATGTGGAGAGCTCTCCGGGAAGTATATCACAGGTTAGGGAGTGCGCCTCTGCCCTGTTGCGCTTTGCCAAGACCAGCAGTGTTCCCGTCATCCTGATCGGTCATATCACCAAGGAGGGCACACTGGCAGGACCGAAGATCTTAGAGCACATCGTGGATACCGTTATCCAGTTCGAGGGTGACCAGCACTATATGTACCGCATCCTGCGGAGTATCAAGAACCGTTTCGGCAGTACATCAGAGTTAGGTATCTATGAAATGCAGGAAAACGGACTGCGCCAGGTGAGTAACCCTTCCGAGCTGCTGCTTACTCAAGATCATGAAGGTTTGAGCGGCATCGCCATCTCATCGGCCATCGAAGGAGTGAGACCTTTCCTTGTAGAGACACAGGCATTGGTATCCACTGCCGCCTATGGAACACCTCAGCGCAGTGCCACCGGTTTCGACCAGCGCCGATTGAACATGTTGTTAGCCGTCTTGGAGAAACGCGTGGGTTTCAAACTGATTCAGAAAGATGTGTTTATCAATATCGCCGGAGGACTCCGCGTCACTGATCTGGCAATGGATCTGAGTGTGATAGCCGCCGTATTGAGCAGTAATGTGGATACCCCCATTGAAACAGGCTGGTGTATGGCAGGCGAGGTAGGGCTGAGTGGTGAGGTACGTCCTGTCAACCGCATTGAGCAACGTATTGCAGAGGCGGAGAAATTAGGATTCACCCACATGATCATTCCCAAACACAACCTCTCTGGTCTGAACACGAAGAAGTTCCAGATCAACCTGCATCCTGTGCGGAAAGTCGAAGAAGCACTTCGCGCTCTTTTCGGATAAGTTAGGAGAAGGGGTTGTGTCAAAATGGGGGAATGCCCTTGGGCGACCAACAGATTATTTTGACACACCCCCTCATGATCATTACCTATTCTTTTGTCAGGTGCAGTTTGATGCCTGCCACAATCCAGGTACCAGGCTGCTGGACCAGTCCATAATCCACATACTTCTTATCAAAGAGGTTATTACCCTCCACGTAGAGGGAATAACTCGGGGCGTTCCATGACAACCGTGCATCGAAGATACCATAGGGCTGATAGTCATTCAACGCTCCCTCCAGATCCAAGTAAGTACCGACGCGGTCTTGGAAACGATAGTTCACACCGAGGTCGAGCTGTGCAAACAGGTGGAGCTGCAGCGAGGCCACGAGCTTATGACGCAAGTACTCAATGGAATACTGCGACTGCAGATGCTCCTCTTCCTTCTTATCCTCACTGAGATAGGTGTATGCCACCTGGAACGAACGCAGCACCTGCTGGGTGTTCCACAGTCTTTGGAAATCAAAGGACCACGATGTTTCAAATCCCATGGTATTCACCTTGGTGTGGTTCACGCTCTGCCATACAGGATCCGGATCGGATGTATCGAGAATCCAGTCGATCATGTTCCGGCTATGGTGATGGAACACGCTGGCCGTTGCCGTCATGGCAGGTGACAAAAACTTCACGCCACCCTCCACGGCATGCAGTTCCTCTGGCTTCAGGTATTTATCCGCCTTATGTCCTCCCACACTGTAATAAAGTTCGGTGAACGACGGCATCCGCAGTGAAGAGTTGTACGAGGCATAGACTTTCCAGTGATCCCCTAATCGATAGCTCATGTCGATACCTGGATATACCTTGAACGGCATCTCGTTCCATGTATTCTTCACGGCAATGAAACCAGCAGAGAGGGTGAACTGTTGCAAAAGGATGTTGTGTTCCAAATGAAGACTCAGGTTACTGCGATTCAGTCCGAGGGTATAGTCACGGTCTGCGCCACTGATATGTACAGGTTCATGCAACGGCTCTCCCAAGTTTCCACTCACCAGATCCTCGTTGCGGAACTCCGCACCAAAGGCCGTTCGTCCGGCCACCCAGTCAAAATAGCTGTTCAGGTTCAAGCCATAGACATTACACCTATTATAATTATATTTCATCTTCTCGGACTGACCACGATATCCCTCATAGCGGTCACGGTTCTGATTCCAGTACAATGACGGATGGAAATGGAAATCTCCCAGTTTCGTCTCGGCCTGCAGGGCCGTGAAAATCTTGTCTGTATGTTCATATTGGTTATCGGCCTTCCATTTCGGTGTGGCATACGAGGTACTACTGCCCCACCCTTTCGAGCGAATGCCGGCATGCCAACTGATACGAACCAGTCGCGTATCGTACTGTCCTTGGTAGAACACCTTCCCACCTTTGAAATCGGAATTAAGGTTTCCATCCTGTGATCTGCTATAACCATCACTGCGCGTATAGTGAGCACTGAGGGAAGAGGTGAGTGCCGACGGAGCATTCAAGGAAAGCCGTCCTCCTGCTGCCAGATAGCCAAAGGATCCTCCCTCCACATGGAGATCAGCCTCCGTCGCAGATGATCTCTTCGTCACGACATTGATAGCACCCACCAACGAGGATGTGCCATAGACACGACCTGCCGGTCCTTCCAACACTTCGATACGCTCAATGTCACTAATGTCAACGGGAAGATCAAAGGCATTATGTCCCGTCTGGGGATCACAAATATTAATGCCGTTGAGCAGGATGGTGATTTGCTCTGATGTGCCGCCTCTCACGCTGATGTCTGTCTGTGCACCAAGTGGCATACGTTGTCTGACATCCACGCCTGCAGCGTATTTCAGCAAATCGTTCATACTTTGTACTGGCGCCTGCGCAATCTGCTCACGATCCAGTACAGTGACCATTCTCGCCGCCTGCCCTAAGGTAAGCGGAGCGCGCGAGCCCGTGACTTCCACGCCATCGAGCACCACCTCTCTGTTTGTCTTCCAGGATGTGGAATCCACCTTGTCGGTATCCGTGCTGATGCCATCAGCCTTTGCATAGGTGAGTGTAGCCACACTCAGTACCCCGACAAGTACCTCCTTTCCCAGACAAGCATAGAGGGCGTAACCTTTGTTACTGAAGTGTTTGAACTTCAGTGGTTCGCGCTTGTTGAAAATTGATTTGTACTTCATAATATAAAAAGTCGCACCTTTGCGACACGAGTTGCAAAGGTACGATTAAGTGAGCGAATATGCAAATAAATTTGCAATTTTCCGAACGGAAGTACTTTCAGCGAAGCTAAAGGTACGATTAAGTGAGCGAAAAAGCAAATTAATTTGCAATTTTCCGAACGGAAGTACTTTCAGCGAAGCTAAAGGTACGATTAAGTGAGCGAATATGCAAATAAATTTGCAAATTTCCGAACAGCAGAGGATTCTATAGGTCGAGTGTAACTTGGATACTCTTCAGATCCTGATCCTGAGAACTGTTACCATAGAGAATTTCGTAAGTACCCGACAGTGTTCGCATGGTATTCGTCTGTTCATCCCAGAACTCGAACGATGCCGGGGTGAGTGTCAGTTCTGCCATCGCCGTCTGTCCTGCCTTGACATCCACACGTTGGAAGGCACGGAGTGACTTCAGCGGACCGTTGGCATCGGCCAGGTTACGGATATAGAGCTGCACCGTCTCTGTGCCATTGCGTTTTCCTATGTTACTCACAGGGACTGTTACCTTATAGAGAGGACCGCCATCACTCTTGGGACAGGCTGTCAGCTGAGCCTCACCCACCGCAAAGGTGGTATAGCTCAGGCCATAACCGAAAGCATAGAGGGGATCACTGAAGTAACGATAAGTACGTCCCTTCATCGAATAATCCTCATAGTCAGGCAGCTGACTGTCGTTCTTGTAGAATGTCACCGGCAGTTTTCCTGAAGGGTTACAGTCACCGAAGAGCACATCGGCGATGGCGGTGCCACCCTCCTGACCAGCATACCAAGCCTGTACGATGGCCTCGCAGTTCTCTGTCTCGGGTGTCAGGGCAATCGCCGAACCCGAGCAGTTCACGAAGATCACCTTCTTTCCAGCCTCCTTGAGAGCCTTCAGGAAATCACGCTGCACCTTCGGCAGTTCAATACTGGTACGGTCACCCCCTTTGAAGCCCTCAATCTGAACAGGCATCTCCTCCCCTTCGAGGGCTGGAGAGATTCCCCCCACAAAGATCACCTTCTCGATACCCTTCAGCTGGGCAATGATCTGCTGATAATCAATCGGCAGTTCCTTGGCAATATTGATCTTCAGATTCGCATTGTAGGTATGGATATGCGAGAAGCGTACCTCTATCTGATACGATTTGCCCTTCTCTGCCTGGATAGCCACCCGGTTCGGAGTGGTGCGCCAGATATGATGCATGAACTTCTGTTCTCCGTTAATATACAATTCAAAATGTCCACAGCCTTCCACATTCACTACATATTCTCCAGCCTCCTTCGGTGTGAAGACCGTCTCGTATTTGGCAGAGAAATCCTCTAACTGAACACCCGGTGCGAAATTGTGCATTCCTGCCGTCGTCACCGCCAGCGGAGTAGTATAGTACTGTGTGGTCACCGGTTTCCCTTCCATCCTGCGATTGTTCCAGAAAGTACCTTTCATGCCTTTCTTTCCTTCAAAGCTACACTGCGAAGCCATCAGACAGTCCATCACCTGATCGTAAGTCAGGTCACAGCCCGGATGGTAGAAGAGTTTCTTCTGCTTGCCCTTGATGCCATCGAGGATTGTCACCGTATGGTTGGGCATACCATTATAGTTGCCCCACATCATCGGAGCATTGTCGGCATTCGGACCGATCACCGCGATCTTCTCCTTGTTTTTCTGCAAAGGCAGGATCTGGTTCTTGTTCTGCAACAAGACGATACATTCGCGCGCCATATTCAATGCCACCTTCGCATGATCCTTGCTCGACATCACCGAATAGGGAATCTTCGACCATTCCACCAATGAGGGATCGTCCATCTCGCCCAAGTCAAAACGACCCTCCAACAGACGGATCACATGCTTATCTACCTCAGCCTCTGTGATAAAGCCACGGCGAACAGCCTCAGGAATACTCCTGTATGCATAGCCGTAGCCACACTCCACATCCGTACCGGCAATGGTGGCCTTGGCAGAAGCATGGACAGGCGAGGAAGATGACTTATGCGATTCATAGAAATCAGAGACAGCACCACAGTCGCTCACCACTAGATACTGGAATCCCCACTCATCACGGAGGATGGTCTGCAACAACCGCTGGGAACCACAGCACGGATCATCGTCAAGGCGCTGGTAGGCACACATCACCTCACGTACCTTGGCATCCTGCACCAAGGTCTTGAACGCCGGCATATAGGTCTCCCACATATCCCTTGGGGATACATTCGTGAGGTTGGCACTATGACGGGTATATTCCGGTCCGCTATGTACTGCGTAATGTTTGGCACAAGCCCACAGCTTGCGGTACTTCGATGATTCCGGTCCTTGCAGGCCACGCACCACCTGTGTGCCCATGACGGAGGTCAGGTAAGGATCCTCTCCATAGGTCTCCTGTCCCCTGCCCCATCGCGGATCGCGGAAGATATTCACATTCGGTGTCCATACCGACAGACTGTGGAACTTCTCATCCTCACCAGACCCTCGTTGCATGCGCTCATTGTATTGAGCGCGGAACTCTGTACTTGCGATATCGAACACATTGTACAACAAGGAGGGATTAAATGAAGCAGCCATGGCCACCGGCTCTGGAAACACCGTGACATGATCCATGTTGGCCGCACCGTGCAGGGCCTCACTCCACCAGAAGAATTTCTTGATACCCAACCGAGGAATGGCCGGACTCTCATCAAGCATCAGCTGGGCTTTCTCTTCCAATGTCAACCGCGAACACAAATCTATCGCCCGATCCTTCGCTGACAAAGTAGGATCCTGATAGGGTAAACGCTGTGCATAGACACCCATGCAACAGACCGCACCCATGAATAACAGAAACTTTCTCATATCCTATAATCAGCGTGCGGCAATACATTCAATTTCCACCAAGGCACCTTTGGGTAAGGCCTTCACAGCAAAAGCAGAGCGAGCAGGATAAGGCTGACTAAAGAACTCGGCATATACCTCGTTCATAGCGCCGAATTCAGCAATGTCGGCCAACAGCACAGTGGTCTTCACCACATTCTTCAGATCCAGTCCTGCCTGCTGCAGGATAGCCTGCGCATTGAGCAACGACTGTCGTGTCTGCTCTTTGATTCCGCCCTCGGGGAATGCCCCTGTAGCAGGATCGATGGGTAACTGTCCGGATGCATAAACGAATCCGTTTGCTTCGATGGCCTGGCTATACGGTCCGATAGCAGCAGGAGCCTTTTCTGTACTAATTGCTTTGTTCATAAAATAAGAATGGTTAGTTATCTAAATATTCCGTAGGGTCGTCGATTCCCGCATCACGAAGAGCCTCCTTCCGTTCCACGCAGGTACCACACTTCCCGCAATGCTTCTCACCACCTTTATAACAGCTCCATGTCTTAGCATAGTCGATACCCAGTTCCTTCCCCCTGCGGGCAATATCCGTCTTGGTGAGGTTAGTAAACGGAGCCAAGATCTCGATACCGGGGAAGGTACCCGCTTTCGTGGCGGCACTCATCGCCTCCACGAACTCCGGACGACAGTCCGGATAAATGGTATGGTCGCCTCCGTGGTTCGCCATCATCACATATTTCAGTCCGCGGCTCTCTGCCATTCCCGCAGCCACCGCCAACATGATACCGTTGCGGAAGGGTACTACCGTTGACTTCATATTCTCCTCAGCATAGTGACCCTCAGGGATGGCATCAGCCCCTTGCAGAAGTGAGCTTTCGAAATAGCGGCTCATAAACTCAAGGGGAATGACCAGATGCTCTATCCCCAGTTGCTCGCAATGCCATCGGGCAAAAGGTATCTCCTGGGCATTGTGGTTACTTCCATAGTCGAAAGAGATGGCCAAGGCTATACGCTCCTTTTGGTCATACAGTAGCGTGGTACTATCCATGCCACCACTTAGAATAATAATCGAATCTTTCATGTTGCAAAGGTACGAATAAACGAGTGAAATGCAAAAGGAAAGGATACTTTTCTTTTCATTTCCGAGTGCAAATACTTTCGGCGAAGCCAAAGGTACGAATAAGTGAGCGAAAATGCAAATATATTTGCTATTTTCCGAACGAGAGTACTTTCGGCGAAGCCCAAGGCACGAATAAACGAGTGAAATGCAAAATAAAAAGAGTTTATTTTTCCCTGCAAACAATTTTCCAGCGATTCTTCCGTTATAACAAATAATAATTACAGAATGATTATCAACCCTATCAAATCACTCATCATGAAAAAAACTATTCTCACAATGATCTGTTGCACCTTCCTCTCAGGTGCAGTCATGGCCCAAGAAGCCCTCTTCAGTGGCAGTCAGGTAACCTCACCCGTGGTGAACGCCGACGGTACGGTCACCTTTAACGTCTTCGCCCCCAAGGCAGTAAAAGTGGAAGTGACCGGTGACTTCCTTCCCCCTGTGGAAGTGGACTCACCTTTAGGAAAGACAACCCAACCCGGAAAGGCTGAAATGCAAGAGGTGAATGGTGTATGGACGTACACGACTGGAAAACTCGCCCCTGAGCTCTACTCTTACAATGTCATCATCAATGGCATGAACATCCTTGATCCGTCAAACGTTTATGTCAACCGCGACATTGCCTCACTCACCAGCATCTTCATCGTCTCTGCTGCGAAAGGTGACAAGGGCGATATCTACCGGGTAAACGAGGTACCCCACGGCGACCTGGCCAAGGTGTGGTATAACAGTCCTACGCTGAAGATGAAACGTCGTATGACAATCTACACCCCTGCCGGCTACGACAAGGGAAAGAACTATCCCGTGATGTATCTGCTGCATGGTGCCGGCGGTGACGAGGATGCATGGACAACCCTCGGTCGGGCAGCACAGATCATGGATAACCTCATTGCGGCAGGTAAGGCCAAGCCTATGCTCATCGTGATGCCCAACGGCAATACCGATTGTCAGGCAGCCCCCGGTGCATGGTCACGAGGAATGTACATGCCTACTTTCATGGGCAGTGTGAACCAGAAGCCTATCGCCACCATGGACGAGAGTTTTATGGATATCGTGAAGTATGTGGAGAGTCATTATAAAGTAGCCAAGGGAAAGAAGAACCGTGCCATCTGCGGATTGTCGATGGGTGGCGGTCATTCCTTCGCCACCTCCAAGCGCTATCCCGACACCTTTAACTATATCGGTTTGTTCTCTGCCGGTCTGCATATCAACGGCGACCGGAACAAGTCGTTCTACGAGCTGCTGCAAGAGAATAAGGAGGTGCAGAACCAGTTAGCCAAGCTCTTTGCCGGGAAGCCTGCCCTCTATTGGATTGCCATCGGCAAGACCGACTTCCTCTTCCAGCAGAATGCCGACCTCCGCAGATATCTCGATGAGAAAGGCTATCCTTATGAGTATCGGGAGACCGAGGGCGGACATATCTGGCGTAACTGGCGCATCTACCTGTCGGAGTTTGCGCAGAAGATATTCAAGTGATTTTGCCATGTTAATATAGCATTCTCAAAGTCTTCTCGCAAAAAAAGTATAAATTATTATTTATTCAAGTACGAATCACGATGATTTGTATTACCTTTGCAGAAAGATTTCAGATGTAATATTAAATAGTTTAAGCAATTATGACAATCAACGAATTCAACTTTGCCGGTAAGAAGGCAATCGTACGTGTAGATTTCAACGTACCCCTCGATGAGAATGGTAACATCACTGACGACACCCGTATCCGCGGTGCCCTCCCCACGCTGAAGAAGATCCTGGCTGATGGCGGTGCCACCATTATCATGTCGCACATGGGTAAGCCCAAAGGAAAGGTGAACCCCAAGCTATCTCTCGGACAGATCCGCGAGGCTGTGGAGAAAGCACTCGGCGTTCCCGTTGCCTTTGCTCCCGACTGTGCCAAGGCTGCTGATGCCGCTGCTGCTTTGAAGATGGGCGAGGCCCTGCTGCTCGAGAACCTGCGCTACTATCCCGAGGAGGAAGGTAAGCCCGTAGGTGTGGAGAAGGGTACTCCCGAATATGACGAGGCCAAGAAGGCCATGAAGGCTTCTCAGAAGGAGTTTGCCAAGACACTGGCTTCTTATGCTGACTGCTATGTGATGGATGCCTTCGGTACCGCTCACCGCAAGCATGCCTCTACCGCCGTTATCGCTGATTACTTCGATGCAGACAACAAAATGCTGGGCTTGTTGATGGAGAAAGAGGTGAAAGCCGTTGACAACGTTCTCTCCAACATCAACCGTCCGTTCGTGGCCATCATGGGTGGTTCCAAGGTTTCTTCCAAGATCGGTATCATCGAGAACCTGCTGGGTAAGGTGGACAAACTCATCCTCTGCGGTGGTATGACCTACACCTTCGCCAAGGCTCACAACGGTGAGATCGGTAACTCCATCGTGGAGCTCGACAAGCTGGATGTGGCTCTCGGTGTAGAGGAGCTGGCTAAGAAGAACGGTGTGGAGCTTGTACTTGGCTCTGACTGCACCGCTACCAACGGTCTCGACTTCGGTACGATGACTGTCAAGGAAGGTGCTGAGATCATCACCTGTCCTGCCAACAATGTTCCCGCAGGTTTTGAGGGTGTTGATGCCGGTCCTGACAGCCAGGAAGATTTCCGCAAGGCTATCAAGGGTGCCAAGACCATTCTGTGGAACGGTCCTGCCGGTGTGTTCGAGTGCGACAATTTCACAGCTGGTAGCCGTGCCATCGGTGAGGCTATTGCCGAGGCTACTGCCGAGGGTGCTTTCTCACTGATCGGTGGTGGTGACTCTGTGGCTTGTGTCAACAAGTTCGGTCTGGCCGATAAGGTGAGCTACATCTCTACCGGTGGTGGTGCCCTGCTCGAGGCTATCGAGGGTAAGGTGCTCCCGGGTGTGGCAGCCATCAAGGGTGAATAATCCTACACCTTTCATGATAAAAATAGCGCGGATCCAGAGGGTCCGCGCTATTTTGTTTCTATCTCGTACATCACCTTCGCGTGATTCTTCCTGATGACCTGTTGACTGATAATCTCTCCCGTCTTACGGTCTATTTGATCCCGCATCACTTCCCCACAACGATAAACCCCATCCTCTTCATGGGCAAAATGTTCATTGACGGCATGCACATGGAACGAGAACGACTGTGGACGGAGGGCTCGCAACTCTCCTCGCAGATACTCCCCATCCACCCATGTCAACAGCTGATAGGTGTTGGAGGTATTGTTCCTTACCCGGTAATCCAAGTAGTTGTATGTGATGCTGGTACCTGTCCCGAAGGGTATTGTGCGGTTGAAATCCGGGAAGAGATCCACGCCGTCATGATGGTGATGCTCCACAATGGTGAGTTCTGAGTGCAACACCATCCAATGGATCAGGTTGGTGAACTGACACATCCCCCCTCCCACTCCCTGTGAGGTATTGCCACGGGCTATCATCAATCCTACCCTGTAGCCACGACGTTTCGTTGTCCGCCCCACCAGTTTCCAGAAAGAGAAGGTCTCACCGGGTCGGATCAGTACTCCATTCACCTTGGGTGCGGCGATGGAGAGGTTCACCGCCTTGTTCTCCTGCAGTAGCATATCCACATTGCCTAAGCGTCGGCGAATCAGTGAACCATGACGATATATCAGCACTGGCAACAGCTTTTCCTGTCGTTTCCGCGCAAACCTCACCCTCCGTGACAGGTCACTGACATGTCGCAACAGGATTCCCTTCTCCACTGAAATCCGATAGGTCAGTGGCGATATCTCACAAAACAGTTTCCTTTGTTTCTTCATCTGCACATCCTTTTTATTTGGCTATTATATACTTATTTGTCAAGAATTAGAGAATGAGAGAATTTATCTATTCCAACTAGAACTATTGAATGAACATAGAACAATAGAATTAATTGCTTTTCCCTTCGGCCAGCGACTTTCAGTTCTCAAATTCTCAAATTCTTGATAAAGATCTACCTGGTTCAAATCATATATAGTTCCCTTTTATTTTATAACGAAATAGTTTCTATTTTATTGGATAAACGATGCCTTTCAACCAGAAAAGATTCCTCTCCAAGCGCAAACGTTAACGGTAAAAAAAGGACGTTCCTCAGAACAACTGATAAGAATAATCTGTATCTTTGCAGCAGAAATAACGAACTACTATAAAAAGAAAAGAATGATGGCTAAGAAATTTGTGATCGGTGACCGTGTAAAAGACGAGTGGATATCAGTGCTCGACACGGAAAAGAAAAAACTGGAGTTTACCAATCATCTGGCAAGCGCCAAGGAGTACAACCAGGAAGAGAACGCTGCCGCTGACTTGAAAGAACTGCAGACAACAGGCTATTTCGGTGACCTGATGGTGTATATGAAAGAAGACGGCAAGGCTTACAAGGCCGATGAGCGCGACTCTTTCCATGTATAAAAGGTAAGCTTACCTTCGAATTAATAAGAATGAGGGTGTGTCGTCACACCCTCATTCTTATATTATGGTTTTCGAAGTACCCACTCCCGATAGGTTCCCACATCGGCATTACCCAGATTGATGTATTATATGAAACCAATAAAATCCCCAGCCAGAATACCAGCTGGGGATTTTCACCATTATTACTCCTTCTCAAGCAGGATATTCATCATCTCCACGGCTGCCTTGGCAACGGAAGTACCCGGACCGAAGATGGCGGCAACACCCGCCTTGTAAAGGAAGTCATAGTCCTGAGCGGGAATCACACCACCGGCAATCACCATGATATCCTCACGACCGAGCTTCTTCAGTTCCTCGATGAGCTGCGGGATCAGTGTCTTATGACCAGCGGCCAACGAAGAGGCACCGACGATATGCACGTCGTTCTCCACAGCCTCACGGGCAGCCTCGGCAGGAGTCTGGAACAACGGTCCCATATCCACATCGAAACCACAGTCAGCATAACCCGTAGCTACCACCTTCGCACCACGGTCATGACCATCCTGTCCCATCTTTGCCACGAAGATACGCGGGCGACGGCCCTCTTTCTTCGCAAACTCCTCGGTTAACGCACAGGCTTTCTCGAAGTCTGAGTCGTTCTTTGATTCTGAACTATACACGCCTGAAATTGTTCTGATTACTGCTTTATATCGGCCTACGATCTCCTCGCAGGCATCACTGATCTCACCCAACGTACAACGTAAGCCGGCAGCCTTCACGGCAAGAGCCAGCAAGTTTTCCTTGCTCTTCTTACCCTCGGCGAACTCACGAACGCACTCGGTGATCTCCTTCAGAGCGGCCTGACAAGCGGCCTCGTCACGGTTGGCACGGAGCTCCTTCAGGCTCTCCTCCTGCTGGAGGCGTACGGCAGTGTTATCCACCTCGAGGATGTCGATAGGATCCTCATGCTCCAGACGATACTTGTTCGTGCCTACGATGGTCTGCACACCAGAGTCGATACGAGCCTGCGTACGGGCTGCAGCCTCTTCGATACGCATCTTCGGCAGACCTGTCTCGATAGCCTTGGCCATACCACCCAGTTTCTCAATCTCCTGGATATGCTCCCATGCCTTGTGCACCAACTCGTTCGTCAGGGTTTCCACATAGTAGGAACCTGCCCACGGGTCGATCTGCTTACATACCTTCGTCTCGTTCTGGATATAGATCTGCGTGTTACGGGCGATACGGGCAGAGAAGTCGGTAGGCAGTGCAATAGCCTCATCGAGGGCGTTGGTGTGCAATGACTGGGTATGTCCCAGCACAGC
Organism: uncultured Prevotellaceae bacterium; assembly: GCA_902768785.1. Lineage (GTDB taxonomy): Bacteria > Bacteroidota > Bacteroidia > Bacteroidales > Bacteroidaceae > Prevotella. Next base: position 148,591 of record CACXMM010000003.1, on the reverse strand, counting down.
TGCCATAGCCTCGATACAGGTACGTCCTACGTTATTGAACGGATCCTGCTCGGTCAGTGACCAACCAGAGGTCTGGGAGTGCGTACGCAGAGCCAGTGACTTCGGGTTCTCAGCACCGAAGCTCTTCACGATCTTTGCCCAAAGCAGACGACCGGCACGCATCTTGGCAATCTCCATGAAGTGGTTCATACCGATGGCCCAGAAAAATGACAGACGCGGAGCGAACTTATCCACCGGGATACCGGCATTCACACCAGTACGGAGGTAATCCATACCATCTGCCAGGGTATAAGCCAACTCGATGTCTGCCGTAGCACCGGCCTCCTGCATATGGTAACCGGAGATGGAGATGGAGTTGAACTTCGGCATGAACTGTGAGGTATATTCGAAGATATCGGCGATGATCTTCATGGAGAATGCGGGCGGATAGATATAGGTGTTACGCACCATGAACTCCTTCAGGATATCATTCTGGATCGTTCCTGCCATCTCCTCCAACTGGGCACCCTGCTCCAGACCGGCATTGATGTAGAATGCCAGGATAGGCAGCACACCACCGTTCATCGTCATGGAAACAGACATCTTGTTCAGGGGGATACCGGCGAAGAGCACCTTCATGTTCTCCAAGGAACAGATGGACACACCTGCCTTACCCACATCACCCACCACACGGGGGTTGTCGGGGTCATAGCCACGGTGTGTCGGCAGGTCGAAGGCCACGGAAAGACCTTTCTGACCTGATGCCAGGTTACGGCGATAGAATGCGTTCGACTCCTCAGCAGTGGAGAATCCGGCATACTGACGAATGGTCCACGGGCGGAACGGATACATCATCGAATACGGACCGCGGAGGTAGGGAGGGATACCGGCTGTGAAGTCGAGATGCTCCATGCCTTCCAAGTCTTCTTTCGTATAAACAGGACGAACCTCAATATGCTCTGGAGTCTTCCAGGTAGGTACTATATTATTATCTTTCAGCCAGGCATTACCGTCTTTGGCCTGAATGCCGGCATAGATATCGATATTACTAAAATCTTTTCTCATCTTTTGTCCTCCAATCATTATATACCTAACTTAGCATTATATTCCTTAAGAGTTTCCAGTACATTGCACTTCACATGGATATAGTTCTCGATACCGGCAGCCTTCAGGTCTTCCATGCAGGCAGGAGCACCGGCCACCACGAACATGGCACGACCGTCAAGATACTTGAATGCAGGAATAGCATACTCAGCATACTCAGCATCACTGGAGCAGATCACCACGATGTCAGCCTTAGCCTCCAAAGCAGCATCAACACCCTCTTCCACCGTCTTGAAACCGAGGTTGTCAATCACCTTGTAACCAGCACAGGCAAGGAAGTTGCAAGAGAACTGAGCACGAGCCTGACGCATGGCGAGGTTACCGATAGTCAGCATGAACGCTGTAGGCACCTTCGTCTCCTCAGTGTGGATACGCAGGTCTTCAAAGTCGGCAGCGAGACGAGTGCTGTTGATCGCCTTGAAAGGATGCTCGCAGTCTGATGCTGTACCACAGCAGCAGGCTCCACTTGCAGCGCGTTTACCCTCGCTCTTCTCAGTGAAGTTCGGGAACTGGTTGGTTCCCAGCAGGAACTCCTTGCGCTTGGCAGCATCACCATGACGCTTCACGTTGGTGGCATTGATATCATCCTGCACGGTTCCGGCCTTCACGGCGGCTAAGAAGCCACCCTCCTCCTCCACTTTGAGGAAGATCTTCCAGCCCTCAACAGCCAGACTGTCGGTAAGATGCTCGATATAGTAGGAGCCTGCACCCGGATCGACCACCGTATTGAAGTGGCACTCCTCCTTCAGCAGCAGCTGCTGGTTACGGGCGATACGCTCTGAGAAATCCGTCGGCTCCTCATAGGTCACATCGAACGGAGTCACCACCATGGAGTGTACGCCGGCAAGGGCGGCACTCATCGCCTCTGTCTGTGAGCGCAGTAGGTTCACATACGAGTCAAACAAGGTCTGGTTATACTTGGAAGTAACAGCGTTCACACACATCATGCAAGCACAGTCGCACTTCGGCTCATACTGCTTGACGATCTGTGCCCAGAGCAGACGGGCAGCGCGGAACTTGGCCAGTTCCATGAAGTAGTTCTCGGAAACACCCATGTTGAACTTAATCTTCTTGGCAGCGAGATCCACATCCACACCAGCATCCACCAGCTGCTGCAGATACTCATTACCCCAAGCCAGGGCGTAGCCCAGTTCCTGTACGATATAAGAACCGGCATTGTTCAGGGCGACGGTGTTCACACAGATACAGCGGAAGTTAGGATATTCCTTCAAGGCCTCTACCAGCTGAGGAGCGATGGCGAGGACAGGTGTTACATCCTTTCCCTTCATCACCATCTTCTTCATCGGGTCGAAGTCGATAGAACCCACGATCTTCTCCTTGTCATAACCCTTCTTCTCAAAGTAAGCCGTGAGGATCTGGGCCAGTTCCAGGGCATGACGCTGACAGGTGTGGAAGTTCACCTCTACCACATCGCAGAGGATCCCGTCGAGAAGCTGCTCGATGAACGCCTCGCTCACCTTACTTCCAGGAATACAGAATCCCAGGGAGTCGATGCCCTTGTTCAGGATGTCCAAGGCTTTCTTGTTAGCCTCGGCGGCGTCATCCACATGGATATCCTGACGGATGTACCATGTGTTGTCATCCTTCTTGTTACCACGGACGAACGGGAACTCACCCGGCAGTGAGTCGGGTGTCTTCAGCTTCAGCACATCTTCGCGGCGGTAGAAGGGTTGCACATTAAAACCTTCGTTTGTTCTCCATACCAGTCGTTTGTTGAAATCAGCACCTTTCAGATCGACTTCAATCTTGTCCAGCCACTCTTGTGTGGTTGGCGCTGTGAACTCGGTAAAGAGCTTTTCTTTACTGTTTGACATAGCGTTGTGTATTATACTAATAAGTTATTAAAGTGAGTTGTCATGATGATGAGGAGCCGTGAGATTGCTCACCACCCCTATTTCGCTGCAAAGATATATTTTTTTTCCGAGATAACACGTAATTCGTCGAAGAAATTTATATTTAATCATTAAAAATTCAAAAAGTTATTTTTCGTCCTAAAATAATTGCACAAAAATTCTTTGAATGAGTAATTTATGAGTACCTTTGCACCAAATTTGCGAAATTAAGGAGGGAGGTACGAGAGCCTGCCTTTTGTCATACATAATATGTTATGGATTGGATAACTGAGATATTCACAAACACGCAATCAGTAGCGCACATCGTGTTGCTGTACTCTGTCGTCATCGCCATAGGCGTTCTTTTGGGAAAGGTGAAATTCGGCGGCATTTCCTTAGGTGTCACATTCGTCTTGTTTGCCGGCATCGTGGCGGGTCACATCGGCTTCACCGCCCCCACCGATATCCTCACCTTCATGCAGGATTTTGGTCTGATCCTCTTCGTTTTCATGATTGGTATGCAGGTAGGACCGGGATTCTTTGAGAGTTTCGGTACGGCAGGCATCAAGCTCAACGGCTTAGCCACTGCTGCCATCTTGTTGAACATCGCCGTGATGTTCGGCTGCTACTATCTCTTTTTCGACACGTCGAACCCCAACAACCTGCCGATGCTGGTGGGTACATTATATGGTGCAGTAACCAACACCCCAGGTTTAGGTGCCGCCAACGAGGCCCTGAACAGTGTGTTCACCGACAATGCCCCTCAGATTGCCTCGGGTTATGCCTGTGCCTACCCCTTAGGTGTCTTGGGCATCATTGGTGCCACCATCGCCATCCGCTATATCTGCGGCATCAAGTTCGCCAATGAAGAGCACAGTTTAGCCCAGCAGGACGAGGCCAACGGTGCAGTGAAGCCCTACCGTCTGCGTCTGAAGGTTACCAACCAATATCTGGAAGGAAAGACGATGCTGCAGGTGCATGACTTCCTGAACCGTGACTTTGTATGTTCAAGGATCCTGCACGACGGTCATGTCAGTATTCCCAACCGCGACACCATCTTCCATCTGGATGACCAGCTGAACATCGTCTGTGCCGAGGCCGACGCCGAAGCAATCATCGCCTTCATCGGTCCGGAGATCGAGATCGACTGGGAGCAACAGGATCAGCCGATGGTGAGCCGTCGGATCATCGTTACCAATCCCTCCATCAACGGTAAGACATTAGGAAAGATGCATTTCTCCAGTGTGCACGGTGTGAACGTGACCCGTGTCACCCGTCATGGCATCGACCTCTTTGCCAGTGTCAGTCTGCCGTTACAGGTAGGTGACCGCATCATGGTAGTAGGTCCTGAAGATGCGGTAGCCCGTGTCACCAGTCTGATGGGTAACTCCGCCCACCGTCTGAACGCGCCGAACATCGCCACCATCTTCATCGGTATCATCATCGGTATTATCTTCGGTTCCCTTCCCTTTGCCATCCCCGGCATGCCTGTTCCCGTGAAGTTAGGTATTGCAGGCGGACCGCTGATTATCGCCATCCTCATCGGCCGCTATGGTTATAAGATACGTCTCGTCACCTATACCACGACGAGTGCGAACATGATGTTACGGGAAATCGGACTGGTCCTGTTCCTGGCCAGTGTGGGTATCAAGGCAGGTGCCGGGTTCTGGGAGACCGTGGTACAAGGTGACGGACTGCTCTATGTAGCCTCGGGATTCCTGATCACCACCATTCCTATATTAATAATAGGTACGATAGCACGGAAACGGTATAAGTTCAACTATTTCACCATCATGGGTATGCTGGCCGGAACCTATACCGACCCGCCAGCACTGGCCTATGCCAACAGCGTGTGCTCCAAAGAGGCCCCTGCCGTGGGCTACTCTACGGTCTATCCGCTCTCCATGTTCCTGCGCATCTTCACCGCGCAGATTATCGTGCTCTTCTTCTGCGGAGCATAAACTTGTTTACCAGCCAATCTAGTAACACTAGTAATACTAGTTTTATCTATTGAATATAAACTAAAAACTTATATAATTTCAACAACATGAGAAAACTTGGAATACTGCTCTGCGGTATGTTGATGACCTCCACCTCTACGATGTTCGCACAAGGAGCGAAGAACATCAAGATCAATGAGGTGCTGACGAACAATACCGCCAGTTTGCAAGACGAATTCGGAGAGCACCTGCCCTGGGTGGAGCTGGCGAACACCTCTTTTTCCACTTACGACATCCGAGGAATGTTCATCACCACCGACCGCAGCGTTCTCAACCCTTCGCTCTCTGCACCCCAACGCATTGCCAAGATGCAGATCATTCCCAACGGGGATGAGCGTACCGTCATGGCAGGGCGTGACCACCTGCTCCTTTTCCTGAACTCCAATCCGGCCAAAGGCGCCATGCACTTTGCCTCCAAAGTTGCGAACGGGAAGGCCCTCTGGGTTGCCCTTTATGATGGCAACGGTGTTGACCTCATCGACTCCGTCTCCGTTCCTGCCCTTGCCGAGAACAAATCGTATGCCCGCATCAAGGACGGAGAGATGAAATGGGATGTGAAAGCCGTCGATGCCGTTACCCCCGGTATTGGCAACTACATAGAAATCAACGAGACGAAGATTGCCCGTCTGAAACGCGACGACCCCCATGGCTTCGGTATCACCGTGCTTTCCATGGGTATTGTGTTCTCTTGTCTGGCCCTGCTCTTCGTGTTCTTCAGTCTGTTAGGCAAATACATGGTTCGGAAAGAGAAAGCCGACAGGGAGAACCGCGAAGCCGGATGGGTGAAGCTACCCAAGGCGCGTATGCCTATTGAAGCCAAGCATTCCAAGATTCCGCCCAGCAAGAAGAACGAAGATATTGATGTCTATCTCGCTGTCATCGCCATGGCCTTGAAAGAGTATCAAGACAACCTGCACGACGAGGAGAGCGGTATCATCACCATCCGTCCTCGTCAGACGATGTGGAACAATGAACTTTAACTTTGAACTTTGAACTTTAAACTTTGAACTTTAATTATGGATAAATATCAGTATAAGGTCAATGGTATTGACTACGAAGTAGAGATTGAAGAGATTGAAGGAACGACGGCCAAGGTGACCGTCAATGGTAAGTCTTTTGAGGTAGAAATGAAAGAGCCAGTGAAAGCCACGAAGCCCAAGAAGGTTTCTCCCGTGGCTGCTCCTGCTGCCTCCACAGCTCCGGCACCTGCTGCCAAGCCCGCTGCCGCTCCTGCCAAGGAAGGATCCGGTACCAAGGTAACAGCACCGCTGCCCGGTACCATCACGGAAGTGAAGGTGGCAGTAGGTCAGGCTGTGAAAGCCGGTGAGACCGTCATCATCCTGGAGGCGATGAAGATGCAGAACAACATCGAGGCAGAGGCCACCGGTACCGTCACCTCCGTGTTGGTAGGTCAGGGCGACACCGTGATGGAAGGAGCGACGCTGATTACCATTGGGTGATCAAAATTGACAATGGATAATTGATAATTGATAATTAGATATGAGTTTCACAGAATTCATCGCCAGTAATTTTAATGAGTTCCTTACCTATACAGGATTCGCCAACGCGACGATTCCCAACCTCATTATGATTGCTGTGGGAGCCTTTTTCATTTGGCTCGCCATCAAGAAAGATTTCGAGCCGTTGCTGCTCGTTCCCATAGGTCTCGGTATCATCCTCGGAAACATCCCGTTCCGTGCTGATGCCGGTCTGGAGATCGGACTGTACGAGGACAACTCCGTACTGAACATCTTCTATCAGGGTGTCCGACAGGGATGGTATCCCCCACTCGTCTTCTTAGGCATCGGTGCCATGACCGACTTCTCCGCCCTCATCGCAAATCCGAAACTGGTGCTCATCGGTGCTGCTGCACAGTTCGGTATCTTCGGTGCCTATATGCTGGCCTTGGCTTTAGGCTTTGAGCCGAACCAGGCTGCCGGTATCGCCATCATCGGTGGTGCCGATGGTCCTACCGCCATCTTCCTGTCATCGAAGACCGCCCCGAACCTGATGGGAGCCATCGCCGTCTGTGCCTATTCCTACATGGCCCTCGTACCGGTAATCCAGCCGTTGGTGATGCGTTTGATGACCACCAAGAAGGAGCGTCTGATCCGAATGAAGCCCGTACGCCATGTCAGTCAGACCGAGCGTATCCTCTTCCCGATCATCGGTCTGTTGCTCACCACCTTTATCGTTCCTTCTGGTCTGCCGCTGCTCGGTATGCTGTTCTTCGGAAACCTGCTGAAGGAGTCTGGCAAGACCACCCGTCTGGCCAAGACCGCCGGTTCTGCCCTGAACGATATCGTGGTGATGCTGTTAGGTTTGACCGTAGGATGTTCCACCCAGGCCAGTGAGTTCCTCACCCTGAACACCATCTATATCTTCGCCATCGGTGCCGGTGCCTTCTTCGTGGCAACAATGAGTGGTGTAGGCTTCGTGAAGATCATGAACCTGTTCCTGCCGAAGGACAAGAAGATCAACCCGCTGATCGGTAATGCCGGTGTGTCGGCTGTTCCGATGGCAGCGCGTATCTCCAACAACCTCGGTTTGGAATACGACCGCCATAACTTCCTGCTCATGCATGCCATGGGTCCGAATGTAGCCGGTGTGATCGGTTCCGCCGTGGCTGCCGGTGCGTTGTTAGGATTCTTATCCTAATTATATTTCGAGGAGGGAGGAGGGAGGAGTGTGTAGTGAGATATGCAATGAGATACAATTATTCATATCCTGTTACTATTATTATAGTACTATTCTCACTCCACACTCCACACTCCACATTCCACAAAAATCAAGATGAACAATAAACGACCCAAAGTAGCGATTATCGACCCCAATACCCTTTCGGCATTGGGGTTGAAGTCGATGTTGATGAATGTCATGCCCATCATGACCGTCGAGACCTTCGGTTCCTTCGCTGAACTCATGGCCAACAAACCGGAGTCGTTCTTCCATTATTTCGTGGCGATGAACGTGGTGTTGGAGAACAAGTTGTTCTTCTCTGAACACCGTCGCAAGACCATCGTCCTCACCCTTTCACGCGATACCGCTTCCCAGCTGTCGGAGTTCCACAGTCTGTGCATCAACGTACCCGAATCGGAGCTCGTGCGATCCTTGCTGCTGTTGGAGCAGCATGCCCACGGCAACGGCAAGAACCTCCCCCCGATGCCTCAGGTGCTGCAGCAGAAGATTCTCTCCGACCGTGAGCTGGAAGTGCTGGCACTGATCGTACAGGGGTATATTAATAAGGAAATCGCCGACAAGCTGAATATCGGCTTGACGACGGTGATTACCCATCGGAAAAACATCATGGAGAAATTAGGGATGAAGAGCGTGAGCGCCCTCACCATCTATGCCGTGATGCACGGCTATGTGGATATCAACCAGATATAGTCTTACAGTTTCACGGAGCTGATATCCACCAGATTATTGACGATAGCATAGATGGTTAATCCTGCCGGACTGTGAATCTGCAGTTTCCGGGCAATATTCCTGCGGTGCGTGATCACCGTATTGATCGAGATACACAGGTGGTCGGCAATCTCCTTGTTCGTCATGCCCTGCACCAGACTCACAATCACGTCTTTCTCGCGGTCGCTCAGTGCCTCGCTGTTATCGGGATTCTGACTGATCATCCTCGAGATTTTCACACTCACGTCATTCTGTTTCTGCTGACGCTCCAAGTGACGGATGGCCGGCACGAAGATATAGTCCTCCACCTCCGAGTGTTGTCCCAGCCACACCTCGTTCTTATACAAGTCGTAGAGCACGGCGGTGAGTTTATTGTTCCGTTGTGTGTCGGAGGGCAGGTACTTGATGATGATATTCTTCAGCTCACGAAGACGCTGGGTAATCTGGTGATGGTGCTTGGAGAACGTGTCGATGTCATCATCCCCCGTCTGCTCCCCGTTCAGCAGTTTATCCACATAGGGGAACACGTTCTGCTCCTCATATTTCATGTGCACCCTAATCTCATGGGCGTACGAGTCGTACATCTTCATGATCAGCCGTGCCAGGTTGTCATTTTCATCCAGTGCCTCCAACAGTTCCTTGCGGATATTCGGCAACTGGAAGTCCAGGTAGTATTCATGAGATGCCTTCAGGTAATGCAGCAAGGTGGGTACCGACATCCGGTTACTGTCATCCATCTGCTTGAAGCCGTTGATGGAGTAGTTCACCACCGCGAGGAACGTATAGGTGTCCACACCCTGGTCCTCACACACCTCCTTCACGGTCTTGTCACCGAAGCCCAAGTTAATACCAAACCGTCCCAGACTCTCCAGGAGGTTATAATTGTCGGCAATCAGGTTGATCATCTTATCGTCAGCCTCATACATCTTCTGGTTTCTCATACTACCTTATTTTTAATTTTAGGGATCGCCTTCGGCGAGAATTGAAAATCGCCGCCTATGGGGAACCAACGGTCACTCAAAGCGAAGCGGAGAGAAAAAGGCAAATCCAACAAAAATTTACCCAAAATCTTACAATAATCTATATATGGGAACTATATATGATTTGACCCAGGTTGATCTTTATCAAGAATTTGAGAATTGGAGAACTGAAAGTCGCTGGCCGAAGGGAGATTTCTGCGCGAAGCGCACCCTCATTCATATTTCTTATTTCGCGTAAGCAACGCTGCGTGTCTCTCTGATCACGGTGATCTTCACCTGTCCGGGATACGTCATCTCGTTCTGGATCTTCGTAGCGATCTCACCAGAGAGCGCCTCCGTCTCCTTGTCATCCATCTTGTCGGCCCCGACAATCACACGGAGCTCACGACCTGCCTGGATGGCGTAGGTCTTGGTAACACCCGGATAGCTCATGGCAATGGCCTCCAGATCATTCAGTCGTTTGATGTAAGCCTCCACGATCTCACGACGGGCACCAGGACGGGCACCAGAGATGGCATCACACACCTGAACGATGGGTGCCAGCAGTGTCTGCATCTCCATCTCGTCGTGGTGGGCACCGATGGCATTGCAGATATCCGGTTTCTCCTTGAACTTCTCCGCGATCTTCGCACCATACAAGGCGTGCGGCAGCTCACTCTCCTCATCGGGCACCTTACCGATATCGTGCAGCAGTCCGGCCCGTTTTGCCTTCTTCGGGTTCAATCCCAACTCCGATGCCATCACTGCACAGAGGTTAGCGGTCTCACGGGCATGCTGCAGCAGGTTCTGACCGTAAGAAGAACGGTATTTCATCTTTCCGATGATACGGATCAGTTCGGGGTGCAGACCATGGATACCCAAGTCGATGGCGGTACGCTTACCCGTCTCGATGACCTCGTTCTCCAACTGCTTCTTCACCTTGGCCACCACCTCCTCGATACGGGCCGGATGGATACGACCGTCAGCCACCAACTGATGCAGGGCCAGACGGCATACCTCACGACGGATGGGGTCGAAGGCAGAGATCACGATAGCCTCGGGCGTGTCATCCACCACAATCTCCACACCGGTGGCAGCCTCCAGGGCACGGATGTTACGTCCCTCACGACCGATGATGCGTCCTTTCACCTCATCGTTCTCGATATGGAACACGCTGACGGAGTTCTCCACCGCCGTCTCCGTGGCCACACGCTGGATAGTCTGGATCACGATTTTCTTGGCCTGGGCGTTGGCATTCAGCTTCGCCTCGTCCATGATCTCATTGATATAGCTGGCAGCATCGGTACGTGCCTCATCTTTCAGGCTCTCCACCAGACGCGTCTTGGCCTCCTCGGCGCTCAGACCGCTCAGTTCCTCTAACTTGGCACGTTCCTGCAGACGCATCTTCTCCAGCTCATCCTGCTTCACCTGCAACAGTTTCTTCTCGTTGTCCACGCGCTGCTGTTGCTGATCCACATCCTGCTTTCTTCTGCCCAGCTCTTCCTGACGCTGGTTCAGACTAATCTCACGCTGTTTCAGTCGGTTCTCATTCTGTTGAATCTTCTGGTTCCTGGCCTGTACTTCCTTCTCCAGTTCAGCCTTCTTGTTCAGGAACTTGTCCTTCACTTCCAGCAGTTTCTTTTCCTTCAACACCTCAGCCTCCTTCTCGGCTGTCTCCATCATCTCGTTAAACTTGCCTTTGGCAACATAACGGAATATCAGGTATCCGCCAATTCCGCCCAGGATGAGCGCAACCGCAGCAGCGATAATCACTAAAGTCATTTCTATTCTTTTTTTATTATTAATGTATGATACGTATTCTTGTCAGGGAGCAAAAACCCATCCTATTTCAGCGCCGCCTCAATCTCTTGCGTCAGCTTTTCAAGAATACCATCATACGCACTGGTGTCGTTATTGTCCTTGTTCTTCTCATATTCCAAGGCAATGACGAGCATAGCGGCATACAGGATTTCCTTCTCGCTTTTCCTTCCTTTGAGGATATTCGAGTAGGTATTGACTGTATCGTTGATAAGTTTCGCAGCGTTACGATAAAAAATCTCCTCATCGCGGTTGACGACAACCGCCATGTCCGTATCGTACAGATGCAATCTTATGTGTAGTCTTTCTTCAGCCATCGCTATTGATCACTTAGCAGCGTGATACATTTATTCACCTCCCTGATGAGCCCGGCGATCCGTTTCTTGGCGGCATCCATGTCACCGTCGGTAATCTCGATCATCTTGGCCATCTGAAGGCTTTGATAGTCTTTCCTGGCTTGGTCCAGCTGTTCCTTCAGCTGTTGAACCTCCTTCTCGCGGAGATCCACCATCGCATACAGTTCCTCATTCTCCTTTTTCGTAGCTTGGTACTGGAGAATCAACTGCCGCATGCGGGTAGTAAACAGCTTCAAAGTATTGCTTTCCTCAGCCATGGATTTGAATTTTGCCTACAAAGTTAAAGAAAAATCCTTATATGACAAAATTTCTTAAACAATTTTTCGTAAATATCTCACAGAAAGCGTTATTTGTCACACAGAAAGCAGTTTATTTCACACAGAAAGCGTTATTTGTCACACAGAAATCTCAGAAATCACAGAATATTTTCAGCCTAACGGCTGAGAGTATTGAACACGGATTGCACGGATCGCACGGATATAGCCTGCGGCAATTGATTTTAAAAGTCCCGCAGAAATCGCAGAATTGAAAATCGGCGCCTACGGGGAAAGCCAAATCGCAGAAATATATTCTAGTTTGATAATTATTACTGTCCGAATAGCACGGGGCACAGCCCAAATTTCTGCGATTTGGCTTTCCCCGTAGGCGCCGATTTTCAATTCTGCGATTTCTGCGGGACTTTTTAAAAACCAGCCGTAAGGCTGAAAATTCTGTGATTTCTGAGATTTCTGTGTGAGGTAAAACTATCTCTGTGTGAGTGTGAGAATGATTATGATTGCTCAGCGGGCTTCTTCTCCTTTTTTGCCAGCATCACCACCTGATACACGAAGTCGGTGACCCATTTCTGACTGAACCCCAACCGTTTGTCGAAGGTGCGGATAGCGGCAACCGTCTTGAGCACCCCCGCATCAGTGAAATCGTTCTTGTTGAAGATATCATTCACGGTCTTCTCGGTGGCCGCATAGATGGTTTTCTTGAAGATGGACGGCACGCGGAGCTTGAACTTCATCAAGTTCCCGGTAAGCATCATCAAGTCCTGCGTAAAGTTCTGGAACTGAATCAGATAAGTCTGTACATCTTGCAGTTTCCTACAATTCTTTTTGATACTCTGATCGATCTCCTGGAAGAAGGAGTCATCGGTCTTATAGATATCTTTCAGCATCTTCTTACACTGGATGCGCTCCCCTACCCCCAACTTGTTCTTCAGGGTAGGCACCTTCAACGTATTCTTGAAGATACGGAGGTCTGGCAGCATGGCCAGGTTGGTGATGCCGACATTCTCTGCGATGGCTGCCTGGAAATAGACACGGATCAGTGTCATATAGTCTTCCATGCCACCTGCTTTCTTCTCTTCTTCTGTACTCTTCTTTCCGAAAAGCTTGTTAAATATTCCCATTGTATTATTTTTAGTTGTTTCTTTATTCTTATGGAACTCTGTTTCGTGGACGTTTCGTGGACGTTTCGTGGACGTTTCGTGGAGTGAGGAGTGTGGAGTGTGGAGTGTGGAGTGAGATATGTTTCAAGTACAAGTGATTTTGTATATGAACACTGTATCTCAGTGCTATTCTCACTCCACACTCCTCACTCCACACTCCTCAAGTTACTCCTCACTCCTCAAGTTACTCCTCGATTACGCTCCTCAAAACCCTATTTCCTCAAAAAATCGATGCAAAATTACAAAAATTCCACGGAATATGCATCATCTATGGTTTAAAATTATTATCTTTGCATCAAAATTGCGAACTTAAGTTTCCGAAACGACATGAAAGGTATCGTTCTCGCTGGTGGTAGTGGCACCCGCCTCTACCCGATCACCAAGGGCATCAGCAAACAGCTTATCCCTATCTTCGATAAGCCCATGATTTACTATCCCATCTCCGTTTTGATGTTGGCAGGGATCAGGGACATCCTGATTATCTCCACCCCGCACGACCTGCCGGGGTTCAAGCGGTTGCTGGGTGACGGCTCGGAGATCGGGGTGCACTTCGACTATGCCGAGCAGCCCTCCCCCGACGGACTGGCCCAGGCCTTCCTCATCGGTGAGGAGTTCATCGGCAACGACTGTGTCTGTCTGGTGTTAGGCGACAATATTTTCCACGGTGCCGGCTTCACCTCTTTATTAAAGCAGAGTGTGATCGATGCGGAGCAGCACAACCAGGCCACCGTCTTCGGTTACTACGTCAACGACCCGGAGCGGTATGGCGTGGCGGAGTTTGATGCTGACGGCAAATGCCTCTCCATCGAGGAGAAGCCCCAGCATCCCAAGAGCAACTATGCCGTGGTAGGTCTCTATTTCTATCCGAACAGCGTGGTGGAGATTGCCAAGCATATCAAGCCCAGTGCCCGGGGAGAGTTGGAGATCACCACCGTGAACCAGGAGTACCTGCAGCGCGATGCCCTGTTGGTAAAGCCCTTCCAGCGCGGTTTTGCGTGGTTGGACACCGGCACCCACGACAGTCTATCGGAGGCCTCCACCTTCATCGAGGTAATCGAGAAGCGCCAGGGACTGAAAATCGCCTGTCTGGAGGAGATCGCATTCAAACGAGGATGGATCACCCGCGAGCAATTAAAAGAGGTGGCGTTGCCCATGGCCAAGAACGACTATGGTCAATATTTGCTCTGGGTTGCAGAAAAAAAGAAGTGAGATGATTAGAGGTGAGATGATTAGAGGTGAGATGATTAGAGGTGAGAAGATTAGAGGCGAGAAGTTTAGAGATATGCTTTCAAGACCAAAATCCTGCATCTCAGTACATTTCTCTAACCCTCTAAGATTCTAAAATTCTAAAATTCTAAGTTTCTAAGTTTCTGAAATTCTAAAATTCTAAAATTCTAAAATTCTAAAATTCTAATTATACATGTCAGAAGAAATTGTAAAAACTCCCCAAGAGGTAGAGGAAGAAGGCGGATCATTCTTTGACCTTCGTGCCATTATCGATGTGCTTATCCTCAATTGGCAGTGGTTTGTGCTCTCGCTCATCATCTGCCTCGGCATTGCGTGGCTGCACCTGCGCTACACCACACCCTATTACAATGCCTTTGCGAAGATGTATGTGAAGACCAACAGCACAAACAGCCTCCGCACCACCAACGAGTTAGGTAAGGTGGTACAGAGCTATGGTATGGAGAACGAGAAGCTGATTCTCAAATCCACCGGTATTGCCGAGGAGACAGTGCGTGACCTGAAGTTATATACCACTTACAAAACTGTCGGTATCATTCGCAACCGAAACTTGTACAAGGACTCACCCATCATGGTGAACATTGATGCGGCCAGTCTGGAGAAGCTGAATGCGCCCATCAGCATGACCATCAAACGGGAAGGCGAAGCCTACCATGTCACGGGTACCTATTATATCCCCGTGGATGAGGTGTCGTCCAAAGGTCCTTACGGTATCGACCGCGTTCTCACCAAGTTTCCCTGCACCATGCGCACCAAGGCGGGATACCTCACCTTCTACACCACCCATAATGTTTTAGAAGACGGGGAGTCCATCCAGGTTACCATCAATTCCCCAGCCAGGGTAGCCAACAGCTATGCCAACCGGTTAGGAGTGGTCGATTCTGAAGAGTCGTCTATTCTGACCTTGTCACTGGTAGATGATGTTCCCACACGTGCCCTTGACTATCTCCGACAGGTCGTGATCAGCTACAACCGTCAGGCCAACGAGGACAAGAACGAGGCAGCGGTCCGCACCGAGGAGTTCATCAACGACCGTATCGCCAAGATCAGCGGTGAACTGAGCAGTACGGAGAGTACCATCGAGAGCTACCGCAACCGCCAGGCTTTGAACGAGATGAAGGCCACCGTGCAGAAAGCCTCCGAGAATGCCGACCAGACACAGAAACAGATGAACGAGATCAATATGCAGCTGATGTTCATCAACGACCTGTCCAACGCCATCAGTCAGCCCAGCAACAAATACCAGATGATGCCGGCCAACGTGACCGACGCCTCTGTTTCCCAGCTGATTGCGCAGTATAACACCATCGTCGGACAACGTAACCGTCTGCTCCGTACGGCATCGGAGAACAGTCCTGCCGTCGAGCCCCTTACCCAGCAGTTGGATGAGTTGTACAACAGTATCAAGATGACTCTCGACCAGGCCCGTCACAATGCGGAGTTCCGTCGGAACATGCTCATGCAGCAGCACGGCCAGTATGTCAGTGCCGCCAACCAGTCACCTGAGCATGAGCGTCTGCTCTCCCAGATTGGTCGTCAGCAGGAGGTGAAATCCGGTCTGTACCTGATGCTGCTCCAGAAGCGTGAGGAGAACTCTATCTCCTTGTCTTCTAACGCAGACAAGGGAAAGTTGATTGACAATCCCAAGATGGGAGGACAGGTTTCTCCACAACCCAACAAGGAGTATCTGATAGCCGCCGGTATCGGTCTGGCCATCCCCAGTTTGATCTTCTTCCTCATCTATTTCTTCCGTTACCGCATCGAAGGACATGAGGATGTAGTTAAGCTCACCGACCTGCCCATCCTGGCCGATGTGGCGGTAGCCAACGAGTCTGCCAAGGAGAAGGCCGACATCGTGGTGCGGGAGAACAAGAACAGTCAGATGGAAGAGGTGTTCCGTGCCATGCGTACCAACCTCCAGTTCATGATGAAGGAGAACGACAAGGTTATCATGTTCACCTCCACCACCTCGGGAGAAGGAAAGACGTTCAATGCCGCGAACCTCGCCGTGAGCTTCGCCCTGCTGCACAAGAAGGTGATCCTGGTGGGACTGGATATCCGTAAGCCCCGTTTGGCGGAGCAGTTCGATATCGAGGATGAGGTGCACGGTATCACCCCCGTTCTGAAGCACGAGCACCCGACCGTGGAAGATGTGAAGGAGCAGATCCTTCCTTCCGGTGTGCATGAGTACCTCGACCTCCTCTTGGCAGGTCCAATTCCTCCCAACCCCACCGAGTTGGTATCCCGTTCCTCCCTGGAGGAGATCTTCCAGATCCTGCGGAACGAGTACGACTATATCATCGTCGATACCGCCCCAGTAGGTTTGGTATCCGATACCCTGCAGATTGGACGCGTCTGCGACGTCACCGTCTATATGTGCCGTGCCGACTACACCCCGAAGAGCAGCTTCGAACTGATCAACGGACTGAGTGCCGACAAGAAACTGCCGAACATGGCCATCGTCATCAACGGCATCGACATGTCGAAGAAGAAGTACGGCTACTATTACGGTTACGGTCGCTACGGCAAGTACAGCCGTTACGGCAGCTACGGACGTTATGGCGGTCGCTACGGCCGTTACGGTTCATACGGTCGCTACGGCTCCTACGGCAGCTATGGTACATACGGCACCTACGGCAACTATTCCAACAGCCGGTACAGTGACAAGCAGGATGATTCGGTGAAGAGATAAATTGTGGAGTGAGGAGTGTGGAGTGTGGAGTGAGAATAGTACTGAGATTCTGTATTCATTATCAAACCACCTGTATTTGAAACATATCTCACTCCACACTCCACACTCCACACTCCTCGAAACAATTCCTCACTCCACAGTCCTCAAATAACAAATAACAAATAAGTAATGACCATTGCAGTAGATTTCGACGGCACCATCGTCGAGCATGAATACCCGGAGATTGGGCGCGAGATCCCCTTCGCCACCGATACCTTGCGGATGCTGATAGAGGATCGGCATCAGCTCATCCTCTGGTCATGCCGGGAGGGCGAGCTCCTGCAGCAAGCCATCGACTGGTGCCATGAGCGCGGCGTGGATTTCTATGCCGTGAACCGCGACTTCCCCGAGGAGGATATAGAGCGTAACCAGCATTTCTCCCGGAAACTGAAAGTCGATCTCTTCATCGACGACCGCAACATCGGCGGTCTGCCCGACTGGGGCACCATCTACCGCATGATCTCCGAGCATAAGACCTGGCGTGACATCATCCGTGAACGCCGGGGGGCCGATCAGGAACCGCCACCCAGGAAAAAGTGGTGGAGCAGATAGAGCCCAGAGGGCTCTATCTGGAGGAAGGAGGAAGGATTCTCGAGGAAGGATTCTCGAGGAAGGATTCTCGAGGAAGGAGGAAGGACGAAGGACGAAGGAGAAATGATACTGAGATAAAAAATATAATAATGAAGAGGAACTAGTAAGAATGAAGGAAAGTTACGGAGATTGTACTTAATAGTAATCTCCTTCCTCCTTTCTCCTTCCTCCAGAAAAAAAAGTTCAAAGTTCAAAGTAAAAAGTAAAAAGTAAAAAGTGCCTGCAGCTTATATATTCATGATCGCGGCCTTCCTGATGTCATTCATCATGGGGTGCATTATCATACCGCGTATTCTGGTGATTTCCCACAAGCACCAGTTGTACGACTTACCCGATGAACGGAAGATTCACGACACGCCCATCCCGAGGTTAGGCGGTCTGTCGTTCTTCCCTGTTATTGTGGTCACCCTCGCCATGAGCATGGCGGTGCGTTACCTGTTGGGCTACGATGTCATCTATATCCCTGAGCGTATTGTCTTGATCGAGTTCCTGTTCCTCCTGGCAGGCACCATGATTCTTTATGTCGTGGGCGTGGGAGACGACCTGATCGGCATCACCTATCGCTCGAAGTTCATCGCCCAGATCATCTGTGGGGTGCTTCTGGTACTTTCGGGTCTTTGGCTGCATAACTTAGACGGCATCTTTGGCATCTATGCCATCCGCATGCGGTACAGTGCCCCCCTCACCATCTTTATCGTGGTCTATATCACCAATGCCTTCAACCTCATCGACGGGGTTGACGGCCTGGCCTCTGGTCTGGTCATCGTGGCCCTCTCCGCCTTCGGACTGATCTTCATCAAAGAACGTCAGCTCATCTATGCCCTGGTGTCCTTCTCCACCTTGGGAGTGGTCGTCCCCTTCTGGTTCTACAATGTCTTTGGTAACCAGGCACATGGGCATAAGCTGTTCATGGGCGACACGGGCAGTCTGACCTTAGGTTTCATCATCAGCTTCCTCACCCTGCGTATCTGTCTGACAGGAGCTGAAACGGATGGTGCTACCAACCATGTCATTGTATGCATCAGTGCCTTGTTGGTGCCGATGTTCGATGTGTTCCGCGTGGCCCTGCACCGCATCCGCAAAGGCCGTAACCCCTTCAAGCCCGACCGCAACCATATCCATCATAAGCTGCTGCGGGCGGGCATGCGGAAACGGTCCGTGCTGATTTCCATCATCGGACTCTCCGTGTTCTATATGATCTTCAACTACCTGATCAACCCCTATCTCAATGTCACTTACATCCTGATGATCGACTTCGCCCTATGGATAGGGCTGCACGCCATCATTAATCACTTCATCAAAAAGGTGGAAATCGTTCCTCATAGTATCTAGTTCTATCTCACACAGAATATATTTTGTCACACAGAAAGCATTTTTGTCACACAGAAATCGCAGAAATCACAGATATTTTTCAGCCTATTCGGCTGGCTTTTAAAGAGTCCCGCAGAAATTGCAGAATTGAAAATCGGCGCCTACGGGGAAAGCCAAATAGCAGAAATTTGGGCTACGCCCCGTGCCATGCGGACAGTTATCATATAAAAAGAATTTCTGCTATTTGGCTTTCCCCGTAGGCGCCGATTTTCAATTCTGCAATTTCTGCGGGACTTATTAAAATCATTAGCCGTACAGGCTATATCCGTGCGATCCGTGCAATCCGTGTTCAATTTATCAATCAGCCGTATAGGCTGATAAATATCTGTGATTTCTGCGATTTCTGTGTGACAAAATAATAATATCTGTGTGATAAAAAGATTTCTGTGTGAGGTACTACTCGGGGAGGGGCTTCGACTGATACCCCCTCAACGCCGAGGCGACGAACTGCCTGAAGCACCACAGGGTATCCTTGGGGAAGACACGGAGGTTCCTGGCATAGACAGGAACCTGTCCCACGAACGTCACGATTTTCTTCAGCACCGGGTTCGCATCCCCTTTCAGCTGGTCCTGCTTCTGCAACGCCCCGAAGTTCCCGGTCTTGAAGATATTCTCCAACACCATCCTACCCTTCTTCGTGTTCTTGTCATCATACAACGGCATCTTTTCCTTCGGAAATCCCAGATAGCCGACTGCCATCGCTCCGAACACCTCCCAGTAGCGCCGTATGCCTAAAAAGTTCAAGTCATCCTCCAGTTCCTGGAGATCTATTTCTTCAAAATGCCTGTTCAGGAACATCATCCAGTCAGAAACCTGTCGTAAGCCCACTCCACCAGCACCCATATAGTGCCCCAGCATGTGAGCGAAGATAAAGATGACGTCAAACTGCACGGGGGGCAGCATGGCACCCGCCAATACCCCTTCCTTCACACGGCATCCCTCCTCCGACAGACGGTTTCGTTTCCAGGCAGGTGTCTTCGTCCGACAGGGCCGGTTGATATAAAAACGGAAGTCACCATGCACCTCGATGGTAAACCCTTTATAATGGAACGCGGAGTGTTTCCTCTCCACGTCCTCGCCCTCCACCTCCTTGGCGATCATCAGCATCAGCTTACGGGCCTTGTCATACTCCTGCTCATCGATCACCAGGAGGTCGATGTCACCCACCACGCGGTGCGTGGGCTGGGGATAGCATTGTGCCACGCCAGCCCCTTTCAGCAGCAACGAGTGGACACCCTTGCGCTCCAGCTGCATCATCAGCTGCGGCGCAAAGGCATTCATCTTCCGGTTCTCATCCTCCAGGGCCATGGTACGGGCATAGAAGCGCATCATCACGGGCCGCGCCCCCTGCTTCTCCCTGGGCACACCGGAAAGGCCGTCGGTGATGATGCCCATCACGGTCTGTTCCTTCGCCAGCTGCTGGATCCGCTCCCAATCGGTGTTGGGGGAGAACAGTGACAGGTCTAGCGGAGCATTCCATAGCCCCGCCTTCAATAACTCCAAAAATTCCTTTTCACCTCGTATCATTGTTCACTTCATCTCACACAGAAATTCTTATTATTATTTCACACAGAAATCTCAGAAATCACAGAATTCTTTCAGCCTATACGGCTGATTGTTCCGTAAATCCAAGTGATTATTTGATATTTAAAAAGTCCCGCAGAAATTGCAGAAATCGCAGAAATGGGGCTACGCCCCAAGCCATGCGGATTGTATTCATATTATCTGAAAAAAGAATTTCTGCTATTTCTGCAATTTCTGCGGGACCTTTAAGATAATATTATTTTCAGGAACCTCAGCCGTATAGGCTGAAAATATCTGTGATATCTGTGCTTTCTGTGTGACCTTACCCCAGCCGTACAGGCTGAAAAAGTATCCGCTTTCTGTGGGACCTTACCCATATCTGTGAGCCCAACTAACGTCTGATTGGTGTGAAAGTAAAGGCTACTTTGAGTGAAAGTAAAGCCTACTTTGCATGCAATTAGACTCTACTTTCATCGCAATTAACCTTTAGTTTTCCACTTACGAAAGTCAAAAAGTGCCTTCACGCCTTCACACCAGCGCAACGCCTTGATTATCTTTAAATTATGTGTGAAGGCACCTTCACGCGCCTTCACACTTCCTTTTGTCATTCTCCACATCTCCCAAACCACGTTTTTGGTTTCCAAAAACATAGTATTTAGGAGTCAAAAACACTATATTTAGCTTGTAAAAACACCGTATTTAGGAGGTAAAAACAATGTTTTTGGAGTGTGAAGGCACGTGAAGGCGCCTTCACACGGAACAAACTAATTTTCAGCAACTTGCGTCACCGTGAAGGCGTGAAGGCGGATTTTCATCTTTTCGAAGAGAAATAACACGCATGTTTCCGTTTCGGGTATGTGTGAGCTCTATTCCCATTCTTGTCAGTATGGAACCAATATCCCGATAAGTGTTCTTTCCAACGGACAACCCTGGGAACCGCTTCTGCACCACTTCCACGATCTCCGGCATCGTCATCGCCTGTCCTTCCTCTACCTTTTCAGGCCGTTTGAACACCGCCATCACCAGCTGTTCCAGTCCGTCGATCTCCTGGAACTGGTCGTTCTGTCGCATCAGCTGTGCCGTTTGTTCTTCATTCAACCAGAACGCCATGCCACTCTGCAGTTCCTCCACCAGCTGGGCATACAGCTGGGGATAGTCGATGGGCGACAGGAAATCGATGGGACCCGTGACATGCACACAGACATACCGACGGGAGCCCGTGCTATCCACCAACGGATGACTGCTGTTCGTCGTGGCGATGAACGAGGCGAAACGTCGCCGTTGTTCGATATGGGCGGCAAAGGGCAACCGCATATCCACATCACTCTGCGAGATGAGGAATTTCAGTAACGGGTGCTGACTGCGGGTGTATTTATCGAACTCATCGATGTTGATCAGGGCACGACTCGACATGGCCAAGGCGATGGTCGTATCATTCTTCAGGTTCAGGTTCTCGGCATAGTAGCCGCGCAGCTCCGTAGGGAGCAACACCCGACAGAAACTGGTCTTTCCCGACCCCTGATAGCCCGTCAGCAGTGGCACCAGCGCATTCCCATGTTCCCGGTCACGTCCCATCCAGCAGGCCACCATACCCAACATCCAGATATGGAAAAACTCCGTCCAATGTGGGGTATCGGTAGGGATCCTGTTCGCTAGGGCCGTCACGCGGTCTTCCCCATCCCATCGCGGCAGCTTGTCCAAGTAATCCTCGACGGGATTATACTGCTCTATCTCCCGGGAGTTGATATACCGTTCCAGGTCACGGTCCCACGATTTCAGTCCTGCCTCCAGGGCGCGGATGGTCATCGTGTTCTGATCTTCCTTCTCCAGCACCCGGAAGGGGTCTCCGGGAATATCCTTATGGCGGAACTCCGGCTGATGCGTCAGCACATTGAGCCGCATGTCATAATAGGTATCCATGAACGCCTGGGTGCTCCACATCAGCAGACTGTTGGGATTCACATGTTTCAGCAGATTCGCCTTCCGCTTCTTCAGCTTCTGGTAAGTGCTGGTAAACACATGACTCACCAGTTGCATATCTTTCGACAGGTCAGGACGATAGGACGTCTGGTGAATGGCAAAGGCCAGGGGCAGTCCACTCTCCCGACAATACACCGCCAACTGACACAGTACCTTCGTGGCCTCTTCCTCATCGGTGGCCATGAAATGTTTGTCGAGTGCCTTCTCCAAACAGAACTGGTAGGCCATGCGCTGCGACTGCATGAGGTCACGTCCCGGCAGCAGCTCCTCCTTCTCCCTTCGAGTCCTGACAGTCGGTGTCACCATGCGCTCCTCAGCAGGGGCATAGAACGGCACCGCCGTCTCATGATAGAAAATGTTTGGATCATAGCTGACGGAACAGAGCTGTGTCACCGAAGGCTCCACCACATCCACCGTCACCCCCAGCTGCGCACTGTAGAACTTCTGCGCCATCCGGAATGCCTTAAGAACACCCCCTCTTTTGGAGGGGCTTGGGGAGGCTTTCACCACCATCTTCACCGACCGGTCGTCATACCCCACAAAGGCCATGAAGGTCTGGGGCAGCTGCGTACTCATGTCCCGCAGTCGGATAGCCTCCTTGTAGTCTTTCAGGTTACTGATCTCCAGGAGCAGTAACCCGTTCTCTGTTCGCACCTGTGGATGGTAGTCCTTCTTGTTCAGGAAGTTGTTCCCATTTCCACGTTCCAACTCCGCCCCGAAACAGATGGCGGGCAGCGCATTATTCACTTGGGGCAGTTGTACCTGCTCACCCTGAAACACAGGGTAGAGTCCACGGAACTCTCCTACTTCCTGGCTGTAGCGTTCGCTTCGGATGAGTTCCACCACCTCCGCAGGAGACAGCCACGTCGTGGTCACCCTTCCCCGCGAAGGTTTCAAAATCGTGATTTTCATACCTTACTGTAGTAAAATTGTATATAGTTGATAATAAAACTAGATTCATATCTTTTTCACACAGAAATTTATTTACCACACAGATTCTTTTATATCTCACACAGAAAGCACGGAATTGGAAATCGGCGCCTACGGGGAAAGCCAAATCACAGATATCTTCTCAGCCTATACGGCTGATTGTTCCTATAATCCAAGAAATATTTAAGTCCCGCAGAAATTGCAGAATTGAAAATCGGCGCCTACGGGGAAAGCCAAATCGCAGAAATAATATAATGGTACTGTATAATGTATACTATATATATCGCAACTGCATGTAAATTTCTGCGATTTGGCTTTCCCCGTAGGCGCCGATTTTCAATTCTGCAATTTCTGCGGGACCTTATAAAACCAGCCGTAGGCTGAAAATTTTCTGTGTTTTCCGTGCTTTCTGTGTGAGATTATCATTAGCCGTACAGGCTATATTCGTGTAATTCGTGCAATTCGTGTTCAACACCCCTTAGCCGTACAGGCTGATTATTTATCTGCGAGATCAGCGAGATCTGCATGACTTAAACTCCAACAAGAATTTAAGTATTTATTGGCATGCAGATTACGCAGATCCAGCAGATTTTCCCCTTTGTCCATGATAGAATTATATATCTGCGAAATCAGCGAGATCTGCATGACTTAAACTCCAACAAGAATTTAAGTATTTATTTGCATGCAGATTACGCAGATCATGCAGATATTTTTTGTCTAAAAGTTCTTTTGTCTAAAAATATGCGGATTCATCCTTTGAGGATAAATCTGCCTCCATGAACATCACGTAATAAACTGGCATATATGTTACCTTCCCCTCTTGATGGAATTCTCGCTCATTAGATACAACAGTACCTGCAAGGATATGATAATCAGGGTTCTTCAGGAGGTTGTTAAGTGCACTATGCACAGTATAGTCCTTACCCGACTTGACTTCTATAGGGTGGACACTCATGGCTGTATAATCGTCAATCAGAAAATCCACCTCACCCTGCTTACGGTTGTCGTAGTAAAAAAGCTTATGTCCATGGGCACGAAGTTCTTGAGCAACAACGCTTTCATATACAGAACCGAGATTGATACTACGGATATCGTCGAGCACAGGTCGGATGTTGTTGTGATAAAGAAGAGCGGTAAGCAGTCCTACGTCATTCAGATACAACTTCAAAAGGTTCTTTTGCAGCGACTCACTCAGGGGGAAATGCGGATTCGCTATGGCATGTACAGCCAAGGAAATGCCAGATGATATAAGATACTCAAACTCTTCCTGGTACTGAGTGAAGCGGTCACCCTTCTTACCTTGTATCTCTTGAGCCACAACACGCTTCTTCTTATTCTCCATCTGTGAGGGAATCATATCGTAGATACGACGTATGAGCAGTTTCTTGTTATGTTCCCGTTCATACTTGGATGCATCGTCGCCATATAGGCTGCGAATGGCATTCTGCACTTCACGCACCCGCACGATATTATGTGTATCAAGGTAGGAGTTAACCGCATCGGGCAGGCCACCTACCAACAGATAGCGGTGGAATAAGTTGAGAACATGGTTGTGATGCTCTTCTGTCAGACTCTGGCGGTTCTCATACGATTGGCGGAGCATTGCTATGGCCTCTGTACCAAAGTTATTAGCAATAAGGAACTCCTCAAAATCCAGTTGGAACATCTCCTTACGAATGATACTACCAACGGGAATAGAGGTCGTGTCTTGCAGCGTTATTCCCAGCAGACTGCCACTGGCAATATAACGGAAACGTCCATCTTCACGAAGGAACTTCAGCATGGTAAGATATTGGGGGTAATGCTGAATCTCGTCCAGGAACACTAATGTATCGTCGCGACGAGATAACCTATCTCCGGCAATCATGCTGAGGGTAAGGTAGAAGTCTTCCTTCTTGTGAATATTCTTGAACAACTGTTCACCCTCATCGTCTTCCACAAAGTTGATTTCCACGTAATTCGGGAATAAACGTGTACCCACTTCACGAATACTGAACGACTTCCCTATCTGACGAGCTCCTTCCAATATCAGAATCTTGTCAGTGTCAGACTTAAAATAGTCCTCAAGATATGATGTAATCTTTCTGTACAGCATCGACTTTACACTTTTCAAATGTTTTTAACGGTCAAAAACTACACTTTTCAATGAAAATTCGCGATGCAAAAATACACTTTTCAAACAAAACTGCCAAACAAACGACTAATTATTTAAGGCTATTATATACTTTTAGACCCCATTTTTCAAGAATTAGAGAACTGAAAGTCGCTGGCCGAAGGGAAAAGCAATTAGAGAATTCTTTCTATTCTAGATAGAGCTATTGAATGAACATAGAAGTCGCTGGCCGAAGGGAAAAGCAATGAGAGAATGAATTCTCCAATTCTCAAATTCTTGATATAGATCTACCTGGGTCAAATCATATATAGTTCCCTTAATTAAACCAAAGAACCAAAGCTTCTATTGTCGACTGTCTCCATCCGTTATATATATCTGCTAAATCGGCGAAATCTGCATGACTTAAACTCCAACAAGTATTTATTTGGGCATGCAGATTACGCAGATTATGCAGATTCAATCATCCATCCCATTCACAATTCGATAGATTCCATCATTAATATCATCGGTGGTGAAATTCGCCAAGATACCAAGCTTTATACCCATCAGCTTCAGATATGTCCTTGTCTGCTTGAAAAACACCTCTTTCATTTCAAGAACAGACTTAAGCTCAACAATTACCTTATCATCAACTAACAAGTCTATCCGTAAATCCGTTCCGAGCTGTTGACCGTCATAGAAAAGAGGTACCACCACTTGGCGTTCCACCTTACACCCATCCTTTTTCAATTGGTATGTAAGTGCCTCTTCATACACGCTTTCCAACAGTCCTGGGCCAAGTGTGTTGTAAACTTTGTAGATAGCTCCTCTTATTTTGTATGATATCTGATTCTCTGTCATATTTATCGTATTGTATCTGCGAGATCAGCGAGATCTGCATGACTTAAACTCCAACAAGAATCTATGTATTTATTATAGCATGCAGATTACGCAGATCCAGCAGATTTTTCACTTTGTCCATGATAGAATTATATATCTGCGAAATCTGCGAGATCTGCATGACTTAAACTCCAACAAGAATTTATTTGGGCATGCAGATTACGCAGATTATGCAGATTTTTCACTTTGTCCATGATAGAATTATATATCTGCGAAATCTGCGAGATCTGCATGACTTTAAAAACGCACCTTAGCGAAATCAGAACACATTGGCCAGCCATTCCGCAAAGAAGAAATCGGAGAGGCGGTAGCAACCCTCTTCATAAGTTACCATTTCATTCTTCAACAGCGACTTCACGGCAGCCTGCACAGAACTTGCAGAATTGAGATGATACTTCTTGATAAACTGCGCTGAAGTAATATTCCTTGCCCTTCCCTCCTTGGCAATGGCTTGCAATACGATCTTTTGTTTCGGTGCCAGACGGTTCATCGTCTCACGATACCCCATCTCCTGAGATAACACCACATTCTTCCATGCCGTTGCGATACAATCAGTTGTGCATGTGTCTCCCTCAGAAGTTAGTACAAAGAGTTCATTCATCATCATTTGTACATACCAGGTAAAACCATCGTACTGTTTCCACACAGTTTCAACCACCTCATCCTTTATATCCCTGTTATACTCGGCGAAAAGGTCCTTTACGAACTGCGTGTAAGTATTTATGGGTATTGGCTCCAGCCCCATGGTGATCGCACTCTGGTAGAACGGCTTCGAAGAAGACAGGAACATCTGACTCATCATGTGTCGCTTACTCCCGGCAAAGATAAACTGTCCCTTCTTACATTGCTGGATCTTTGTCCGTAAAAAAGCCTCCACGTTCTTTTCCGCATACTCACTAATCTGCTGAAATTCATCAATCGCGATGATACATGGTTTGTCAGCCTCGTCAATATATTGGAAGATCTCATCAAGCGTCGTAAGAGGTGTCTGAATATCACCCAGTCCGATGTCAAAGGTTGGGGATCCTGTCATTGCATCAAGCTTGAATCCCACACGGAAAGAACTGACTATCTGGAAGAACTTTTCCTTCCATTGGGTTTTGATGGGTTTTAGCTGTTCATAAATCTCCTTTCCCAGGGCATATACCAGTTCTGCCAATGAATTGGTAGCATAGAGATCCACGAAGAACACATAGTATTGTTCCCAGATAGCAGACTGGTTAAAAAGATGATGGATCAGGCCAGACTTTCCAATACGTCGTGAAGAAATCAGTGCCACATTGCGCCCGTTTTCCAACTGTTTCGTCAGAAACTGTGTCTCTTGCTCACGATCGCAGAAATAGTGATCAGAGATATATTTACCCACAACGAACGGGTTCCTCAGAAGGGTTGCCTGCATATCTTAAAATTTTATTGCAAATATAATAATTATAATCGTAATAAAACCATAAACACCCAATGATTTCATCTTAATTAACAAAGGGAAAGGCTATAATATACTTTTATACCCCATTTTAAAACTCTATGGATTTCAGGAACAGCCGTACAGGCTGAAAAATATCTGTGGTATCCGTGCTTTCTGTGTGAGATTTTAAAAGGCAACAGCCGTACAGGCTGTATTCGTGCTATTCGTGTAATTCGTGTTCCACAACCCAGCCGTACAGGCTGATTATATTTCTGCTAAATCAGCGAGATCTGCATGACTTATGTTCTTATGTATATTTACAAAAGGAATGCATCGACACTTTGAGGAGTTACAACTTGGAATGATGCGGATGGATAGGCAGCAGAGAAAGCAGCAGGACACTTAGTGGTACTCTTATGATCGTTCCACTTGAACTCATAGGCATGAATTTGTCCGTTACGGTCTTCCAGATAGTCTATTTCCTTTTGCTGTTGAGTACGCCAAAACCATGACAAAGAGATACTGTCATTATAATAGAGTTGTTTCATGCGCTCGGCAATGCAATAATTCTCCCATAAAGCTCCAACATCCGTACGACTTTCAACCTGTGAGAGATTTCCAATGACGGCATTACGTATGCCCAAATCCCAAAAGAACACTTTTCGACTGCTTTTCAGTTCGTTGCGAAGATTACGACTAAAACTGCCAAGACGAAATACAATATATGACTTCTCAAGAATATCAATATAGCGCTCAACGGTCTTGGAGTCAAGACCAATCAGTTTTCCAATTTCATTGTAACTCACTTGATTTCCTATTTGATATGCTAAGGCTTGTAGCAATTTTGACAACTTTTCTGGTTTGCCAATGCCATCAAGCGAAAGGATGTCACGGTAAAGATAGCGATTGGTCAGTTCCTTCAACACAATATGTTCTTCACCTGGATTACACACCACTTCTGGATAGTAGCCGAAAACCATCCGATGGGGTATCATCCGCATCTCTTCAAGCAGATTGGCATGGGCTACCATCTCACTGAAAGTGAGTGGGAACATGCGAAATTCACGTTTCCGTCCTGTCAAGGGTTCATTTACTTTGCTAGCCAGTTCAAACGAACTACTCCCCGTAGCTATGGTCTGCACACCAACTATTTGATCGGTCACTAATTTCAGTTTCATTCCGATATCTTGTATGCGTTGTGCCTCATCTATTACCAGAAATCGTCTGTTACCAACAATAGCCTTCAATCGAGTAGAGGTCATCTTATTAAACAGTTCCTGGACATCGGGGTCGTCGCCATTCATCCATATCACATCATCGTATGAATCGAACAGAGCATGTAATAACGTAGATTTGCCAACTTGACGTGCTCCCATTACTATGATTGCTTTGGGAGAACCTAACAACTGCTTCAGTTTATTCTCAAGCGTTCTGTGTATCATGACATCACTGATTTGTTTTCGTTGACAAAAGTAACTAAATAATTGAGAAATTCCAAATATTCTTTAAGATTTTTGGAATTGAATCCAAAATTATTATAATATTTTCGGAATTTAGCAAGAAAGCAAACTTATCATCTACTCCTTTTAGTACTATCTGCCTTGGCTGATATATCTGCTAAATCCGTCAGATCCGCATGACGATAAACTCCAAGAACTTGTTTCTTTTTTATTTATTTGGCATGCAGATTACGCAGATTTTGCAGATTACCCCCTTTAGCCGTACAGGCTATATTCGCATTCGTGCAATTCGTGTTCACCAACCCTTCAGCCGTACAGGCTGAAAAACATCTGTGATATCCGTGGTATCTGTGTGAGATTGTAAAAGGAGCCGTACAGGCTACATCCGTGCGATTCGTGCAATCCGTGTTCAAAACCCCTTCAGCCGTACAGGCTGAAAAATATCTGTGGTATCTGTGGTATCTGTGTGAGATTTTAAAAGGCCCCAGCCGTACAGGCTGATTATATATCTGCTAAATCTGCGAGATCTGCATGACTTGAACACAACACATATAAATAGTATTTATTTGCGCATGCAGATTACGCAGATTCAGCAGATATTTTATGTCTAAAAAAAACTTTTGTCTATATTTACATCTCCTCCATCGACAGTCCCTTGTATGATACATCATACTTCTTGAACTGGTGAGTCGCCTGTAGCATCACCTCTGCCCGCTGCTTCAGGACACCGATGCTAATTTCCTCTGCCTGGCGTTTGATCTCGTAGAATACCACGCGGTCATTCAACTCATCCTCAGCAATCATGTCAATCTCGTTTTCACCCCGTCTATCCCACCAACGGCCAAGACGGGTAAACTCACCCGATTCCATCGCCACACGTTGGAAATACCGTTCCAACATCAGTCCGCTGAACGTACTGTAGTCGCGCCCGATGATCTCCTGTAGCTTGCCATAGTTTTCAATCTCAATGATATAGTTGTACTTGAAGACAAAGCGGAACCAGAAACTGTAGAACACATCGTCCAGTTCATAGCGCACATTCTTGTTCGTACTCTTCTCAAACAGAGGCTGTCGCTTGCTTATCAATTCATACTCATCAGTCAGGTTGGTCAGGTATCCCCCAACCTCCTTGCCTATCACATCCTCAATCTCGCTGCGAGTGTTCTTACCTCTGGCTATGCACGAAAGAATGGAGAAATAGATGCCGTAGTCTTTGCCAAACTCCTCTATCAGGTTGTTCTTACCCTCGTTCAGGAAAGTCGAATTGGGGCCGATGATGTACCGAATCATGGAATCCTTGTCAAGAGCGCCACCATCTACCAGCTGACCCACGTATTTAGCCACACCACCCGTAAAGGTGAACATGGCCAACAGATCCTCCTTACTGTAGCCAGGCTTAGCATCCGCCATAATCTGCTTCAGCACCGAAGGCTTGAAAGGTTTCACCCTCAATTCAGCGGTATTCCTTCCATACAGAGGCTCTTTCTTGTTCTTGAATATTTTCTGCATGAGCGAGTAGATACTGCCGCACACCACCAAATTAATCTTCGATGTTTTCTCATACTCATCCCAGATGTTCTGCATTTCGCTGTATACAGCCTTGTTCACCCGAAAAAAATCCTGGAACTCGTCTATCACCAATGTAAAGCTCTTGGTCTGCGACAGCTGCATCAAGTAGCGGAATATCTCACTGAAGTGCCTGCTGCTGCCAAGTGTGGGGATGCCCAGCTTCTCACTGATTTCCTCCTGATACGCCTCGCACAAGTCCGATTCCGCCTTCCTGGCCACGAAGAAATACACAAAGGACTCATCCTTGTAAGCCTCCCTAATGAGCGTAGTCTTGCCGATACGCCTCCGGCCGGTCACCACTGTAAAGCGAGCCACCTTCTCTGCCGCGTCCCGAGTCTCTCTCAAGAAGGATATTTCTTGTTCTCTGTCGTAGAATCTCATGTTGTAAATCGTTGTAATATTGAACCTTAACTTCCGCAACAGCCATTTCCGAAATGGCTATTTCGCTGCAAATATACAACCTTTTATCTAATCTTCCAAAGAATTATCCAAAAAGATTATGACGAACACGAATATGACCTCACACAGAAATTTCCGTTCTTCCGTTTATTTCTGTTTATTCCGTTATAAATATATATCTGCGAAATCTGCGAGATCTGCATGACTTAAACCAACATATCTAAGTATTTATTCTGGCATGCAGATTACGCAGATCCTGCAGATTTTCCCCTTTAGCCGTACAGGCTCTTATTCGTGCTATTCGTGTAATTCGTGTTCACCCCCCAGCCGTACAGGCTGAAAAATTTCTGTGGTATCCGTGCTTTCTGTGTGAGATTATCATTAGCCGTACAGGCGTTTCTGCAATCTCTGCGTTTTCTGCGGGACTTTAAATCTTTCAGCCGTACAGGCTCATTTCTGTTTCGTGCTTTCTGTGTGACCCTATCATTAGCCGTACAGGCTATATTCGAGTAATTCGTGCTATTCGTGTTCAACAACCCAGCCGTACAGGCTGAAAAATATCTGTGGTATCCGTGCTTTCTGTGTGAGGTTTTAAAAGGCAACAGCCGTATAGGCTGAAAAATCTGTGTTATCTGAGGGATCTGTGAGAAATATCAACAGTTTACCAGGCTATCAACAGAAGCGTTTCACTCCTTTACCTTCTTTATAAAATCCCTTGTGAACACCTTCGCCCCTTCCTGATTCAGGTGCGTCATATCATAGAACAGTTCGGGATGATTCGTATATACCGAATCGCCATTCCAGTTATAGAATTCCAATCCTTTCTTGGACGCATACGCTTTTACCTCAGGTATGAAGTTCCCCTTACCGATGATCAATGAGGGTGAATGAGTAAGAATCATCCGGATATTATTCTTCTGGCAAGTCTGAACAATATGATTCAGGTAGTGCAAGCATTTCTGATTAATCAGGAACTTCTCCTGCTGCACCTTTGCCGAAAAATGCGTATCGGCATTCACCGGCATCGGCCGGTAGCCGTCTAAGTCAGCCACCTCCTTCGCCATTTTTGCATTCAGTAACCACTCCCACGTCTTGTTATAACGGTAGATACCTGACAGTCGTTTGATTCTATCAATGGGTGTGCCAATGGAATCCAGGATGTCATCTATCGGCTTCAGGACTCCATAGTAGCAATTGAAATCATTGAGGGCAGACATCCACACATCCGACAACGATGACGAGCCCACATCCACCACCACCATCTTGGGTGTACACCGTGTAAGGAACGCATCCAGCACCATGGCGTTATAGATAATGTTCTGTCCGTCACGCCCCGCATTATAGCAGGTCATACCTAAGGAGTCCTTCAGGATCTGACAGTCAAAGTGGTGGTTCGCCGTAGAGGGACCAAGGATCAACAGATCAGCCTTCCGTTTGAAGAATGCCTGAACCGTATTCGTCTGGTTCACACCCACATCCCTCACGTTCACGATCGCACTCTTCGTGACCGCACCGATCAGTAGATCCGCGCCGAGCACAATTGCCAAAATGATAGCTATAAATATTATTTTTCTCACAGATTGCACAGATTTCACAGATTTCAATTTGCTACTCTACGTATGTTATCTATTATACT
This sequence comes from uncultured Prevotellaceae bacterium, assembly GCA_902768785.1. GTDB lineage: Bacteria > Bacteroidota > Bacteroidia > Bacteroidales > Bacteroidaceae > Prevotella. The sequence goes on along the minus strand of CACXMM010000003.1, from coordinate 115,846 downwards.
ATCTGTATTAAAGTTGACAAGAATGCCTAATCGAACATCAAGTAACTTGCAATAAGTCAAAGTTTGTTTATAATGAATATCCTGCAATTCCTTAACACTCTTAAGTTCTATGATGACTTTATCTTCAACCAATAAATCCAAACGGAGTTCTGTATTTAAAGCCACGCCTTTATAAACAACAGGTACGATTCTTTGGCGATCTACTTTTAAGCCTCGGCTTTGCAGTTCATATACAAGAGCCTCTTCATAAACAGATTCCAAAAGGCCAGGACCAAGCTCGTTATACACATCAAAGATTGCTCCACGGATTTCGTAAGATATTTCGTTAATTGTCATAATTAAAAATTGCTCACAGATTGCACAGATTACACAGATTCTGCTCTTCCGCCAGTTGTATTTTTAAAAATCTGTGGCATCTGTGACATCTGTGAGAGATTATTATAAAAAGTTGTTCTGTGAGAGCTTACTAAAATTGGAAGTAGATGAACTGGGCGCCGTTTAGCTCGCCTGTGTAGAAGATGTACACGATGAGGAGAGCGATGGATACCGCCTGCACATACAGGTTCTTCGAGTGGAGCAGATGGATGTTCCACCCCTCCTCGTCCTTCAGTTCCTTGAACAACATAATACCTATCGGCAGGATTGCCGTAAGCGCCCATGAGAAGAACAGTCCACCCGGTGCCGTGAACCGTCCCAACATCCCAAAGAACTGCTGGAACGTGTCACACCTGAACACCATCCATCCGATAGTCACCAATACGAACACAAACAACACCGCCCCATATTTCGATATGGATTGCTTAATACTATTCTCACTCCTCACTCCACACTCCTCACTCCTCGAAATATTCCTCCTTCGTCCTTCCTCCTTCCTCGTCATTTTATACAAGCACACCAGCACCCCGTGATACGCTCCCCAGATAATGAACGTCCAGTTGGCCCCGTGCCACAGTCCGCTCACCATGAACACCACCATTGTGTTCCAGTACATCCTTGCCTTCGAGCACCGACTTCCTCCCAACGGGAAATAGATATAGTCGCGGAACCAATTCATCAACGACATGTGCCACCTGCGCCAGAAATCTCCTACGTTCGTTACGAAATACGGGCGAAGGAAGTTCTCCGTTACTTTGATACCCATCACCTGTGACACACCAATGGCCATCTCTGAATAGCCACAGAAATCTGTATATATCTGGAAGGTATAAAGCACCGAAGCTAAGATGATGGTGATACCACTATGATGATAGTAGTTATTGAACACCGAATCGGTATAAGGAGAAATCTTATCCGCGATGCACATCTTCAGGAACATACCCCACAGCACCCGCTTCAATCCTTCCAAGACCATCTCGTTGTTCCACCAACGTGGTTTCTCCAACTGAGGGATAAACATCTTCGGTGAGTCAATCGGTCCCGACATGATGGTTGGGAAGAAGGCGATATAGGCAGCGAACGTCACGAAGTCCCTGCATGGCTCCATATTCCCCTTATACACCTCAACCACGTATGCAATCAGTTTGAATGTAAAGAAGCTGATGCCAATCGGTACGATGATATTGAATGTGCTCCAGTTGGTATGCAATCCCATCAGTCCGAGCAACGCCGCAAACTGCTCTATAAAGAAATTCATGTACTTGAAGTACAGCAGCATCCCTACCCCGATAATAACCCCTAAAGCAGTTAATGTTTTAGGAGTGAGTAATGATCTACCTGAATCTTGAAACTTAAATCTTGAAACCTTATTAATTGCCAACCCCAAAACATAGAAGGTTATGGTAGCAATTAATAAGAGTATGGTCATCCTCCAATCCGCATACCCATAGAAGAAGTACGAGGCAGCAAGAACCCACAGGTTCTGCCATCTCGAACTACTCCTGAGGATGCTGAAATAGGGTACTAGGACCACGAGGAAGAAAGCACAGAAAACTATCGAATTAACTAACAAGATCCTATATCTAGAATTGGTTATATCTCAAAAAACGATAATTTCACACTGTAATTTTCTCTCAGATAACACAGATAGCACAGATTATTATTGATCCCGCAAATATTGCAGAAATCACTCTAAGCATATCTGATAGATTATCTGTTAGATTTGATGGATTTTGAGGACGTAAGGACGACCCATAAAAAAGAATCTAGCCATACAGGCTAACAACATCTGTGATATCTGTGTGAACTTAGCCCAGCCGTTCAGACTGAAAAATCTGTGGAATCTGAGGAATCTGTGAGAGATTAAAACATGGTGTCTGTGTGAGCTTACGACTTCTCAAGCACCCTCTTCCGCATACCACTCTCATATATTCTCTTCACCATACTTGGAGGGAGGTGACGGAAGATGTAGCGGGCGATGGGATAACGATAGGCAGTGGTGAACAGGCCATGCATCCGATAGATCCCATTCATGTATATCTTGAACTCATTCCAAGCCTTCACCCTACTCCGTCGCTTAAACACTTCCCCCTGTTGACGGAAAAACAGACAGATCTCTGGGAGATTCGCTATCTTGTATCCTGACAAAATAGCATCATACCACAGCTTAATGTCCTGACTCATTCGGTACCGCTCATCATACTGCAGTCCTTCGTCAAACATCCGTTTCCGCATCATCACGGCAGGATGCGCCAGCGGACATGCCTTAACGATATACTTACATACCTCTTCGTGTGTCTGCGGGTAGTGCCGTACATTCAGGCACTCATGCTCGTCGTCAAACTCTTGCATGGATCCACCCACGATATCAATCTCGGGATGCTCCTCCAGAAACCGTTCCTGCAGTTTAAACCGATTAGGTACTGCAATGTCATCACTATCCATGCGAGCTATCAAGTCGGAGGTCACAGCCAAGATTCCTTTATTCAATGATTTCGTCAATCCCAAATTCACTTCATTGACACATAGTGTGAGTGTCTCTCCTAATCGTTCTTTCCACCTGTTAACGACATCGTACAACTCAGTCGTCAACGCTCCGTCTTCGATGAGTACAATCTGATTCGGCTTCCGCGTCTGGTCATCCCACACGCTCTGCAGGGCACGCTCCAAAAACGGTCCCTTCTCAGATTTATATACAGACATTAATACCGATATCGTCATATCTCCTTAACTTCTCTAACTTCTTATCTACATATTTTTCCCATACCACAACTGAAAAGCTAAGATTCGCCAAATTATCTTGTTCTCATGATCCAGCTTATCCTGCAGATACAGCTCCTTTATCCTTTTCACCTGTTCCACATTGAAATAATCAGGATTCAGTGTATCCCCAAAATTGTCATCCAGTAAGTATCTCAGCTCCCCTCTCAGCCATGAATCTACAGGCATCATGAATCCACTCTTCGGTCGTTCCATCATCTCTCGGGGTACATACTGATAAAGAATATCCTTATAGATTCTCTTTTTGTTCCCCAGATCAAACTTATAGGAGATAGGCAGCTGGGCAGCGTATTCGATGATGCGATGATCAAGCAAGGGATCTCTTCCTTCCAACGACACACTCATGGTTGCCCGATCCACCTTCACCAAGATATCATCTGGCATATAGTTCACATAATCCATTGCAGTAGCAACTGATATCGGATCATCATACTCTCGTTCATCCAGCAAGAACATGGGTTGTGGATAGTCCACTGTGCATATTTCCCGATAAACACTTTCTGATAACGTACTGAACGAACCACTCTCGGCAGTAAAAGCGACACGGTATTGTGGTTCCACAGCCAACAATTTTGAGAACGCTTCTAACTTTTCATGCAAGAACGAATAATTTGGAGTCAGCAAGTTTCCAATGCGGCTACCCATGTCTGAAAGATGTCTGCTCCTCACACCTTTCATCATTCGGAGAATCTTTTTCACCCCATACAGGCCACCGTATCGGTTATACCCGGCAAACGTTTCATCACCCCCATCAGCACTCAGAGCTACCTTCACCTGTTTCCTGGCCAGCCTACTTACCAAAATAGTAGGAACAGCCGAATTGTCAGCAAACGGTTCATCATAGTAGAAAGGCAAGTCAGGTATGATAGCCTTGCAATCCTCCTGTGTACACAAGTATTCCGTATGATCCGTTCCCAGTCTTTCCGCCAATTCCCTGGCTGCTGGAGCCTCATTCCAGTTCTCATCCTCAAAGCCTATGGTAAACGTCTTCAACTTCTCCGTACGATCTTTCTGTAGCAGTGTCGTCAACAGTGCACTGTCATAACCACCACTCAAGAACACCCCCACAGGAACATCTGCCACCATCCTATAGTTAAAGGCCGACAGAAGGATTCCCTCCATTTCCCTCTTTGCATCCTCATAATCTACCGTCAGTCTGGGGCGCTTATAGAAATCCATCACATCCCAATACTTAGAAATCGTTTTCTTTCGCTTGGTGATGTCGTATTCCAGCACATGACCCGGTTTCAGTTTCCATGTATCCTCAAAGATAGAATAAGGTGCCGGCACATACCCATATTTGAAATACATACCCACCGCATCTTTCTTAATGCTCTTCTTAAATGATGGACAAGGATAGAACACTTTCAGTTCGCTACCGAACAAAAACGTCCCATCCTTTTCAAAATAATATAGTGGTTTAATTCCCGCCCGGTCTCGAACCAACGTCAGCTTGTTTGCCTCTTTATCCAATATGGCAAAAGCAAACATACCGATGAAACGCTTCACACAGTCCTTACCCCATTCTGCAAAAGCATGCAGTATCACCTCTGTGTCCGAATCAAGAAGGAAATGATGACCTTTAGCAACCAGTTCCTGTCGGATCTCCCTGAAGTTATACACCTCACCATTGAACACAATAGCATACTGATTGTACTCCAACGGCTGATTAGCCGCAGCCGACAAATCGATAATCGACAGTCGTGCATGTCCAAACATGCAGTTTTGTTCAGGATAAACCTTTACATCTTGATGATCAGGACCACGGTGCAGCATGGCCTGCACCATTTGGTTTCCTATCTCATAAGACAATTGTCCTTTATCTATGACGCCACAAATTCCGCACATGATTTTTCACTATCTGATGTATCAAGGATTCCCATTGATCTACGATATGATCCTTTTGATACTCTTTTGCTTTATTCTTGTTATCCGCTTCCATCCGTTCCATCAGTTCCTTATCCGACAGAACCTTACGGATGGCTTTGGTAAACTCCTCCACATCTCTCTGCTTGGTTACGAAACCATTCACCCCATCCTCTACCAAGTCTCTTGCACCAGATACCTCTGTCGTGATGATGGGAAGCCCTACGCACAATGCCTCCAGCATGGCGTTGCTCATCCCCTCGAAGTCGGACGTCATCAAGAAAGCCCTGCTCTTATTCATCTCCTCAATAACCTTCTCCGTTTTTCCTGCCAACACCACCCTATCTTTCAATTGTAAATTCTCAATTATCAATTGGAGGCTTTGCCTCCTCGGTCCATCTCCATAAATCACAAGGCTATAAGACGGGAACACATCCATCAGTCGTTTGAAAGCTTCGAACATCATCGGATAGTTCTTTTGATATGCCAGACGCCCGACAGCGATTAGCCTATCCTCCTTCACAGCTGGTGATAAACTGAACACCTTATCTGTTACAGGATTGGGAATAATAGTAGTACGTTTCTGCAAGGCTTTTGAGTAGAACGATTTGATTTTCTGGGTCTGCACTACTAGATGTGTCGTCCTCCGCAGTAGAACCCAACGCATAAACCCTTTTGCCTTCCCGAAGAAATGCGGATCGATTCTTTCTGAAGAAATGACAGGAATATCCACACCCATCAATGCAAACAGTGTCATGCAATACACCTCCAGCATAAAGGCGATTACCACGTCAGGTTTTTCCGTCTTGATATGATTCCTCAGCCACTTCGTTTTCTTCAGATATGACTTTCCCACCTCATCTTCAGCAAAAGAGATGCGCACATTCTCTTGAATCGGATAGAAAACCACGTGCTTATTGATGCAAATAATCTCCACATCATAACCTCGCTCAGACAAGCTATTGGCCAAGAGAGCCATCACGCGTTCACTTCCACCAGAATGGAGTGTTGAAGTCACAAATGATATTTTCATAGAAACTTAGATTGGGAACCCAAAACTTAGAGGGACTGAAAACTGAAACTTGGATATTGAAAACTGAGACTTGGAGCCTGAAACTTTGGAACCTGAAACTAGAGACATTATTTATTCCACAGGCAACACCAGTTTTTCCCCTAAGAGTTCATCCCACCCATTACGGAACGGGCGCATACCGCCCCAGTCGTAGAAAGTGAACTCCCCAAAGTACAAGTGTCCATTGACATTAAAGAAATCTATTCGTACAAAAGGAATGTCCTTTGACAGGATTGTAGCCAATTCTTTCATCTTATTGAAATTCTCCGGCTTCTCATATTCAGGAACCGTACGTTCAAATCCATGGTCTATAGCCACAGGATTGAAATCCATATCATAGAAATTCTCCTTGATTACCTTTCCCTTATTGGTGATATACATATAGGTAGGTTTACCATTGAAGCACCAGAACTTATAATCATGCAACTCATGACCAGTACCTTCATCCAGGTATTCTTCTGCAAGGATGCATGGTTCAATGTTCTTATAAGGCCATTCACGGAGATGCCAATAATTGTTTCGTCCTTCCAGGGTGCGATGATTAAAACGTCGATGCAATGCTTTCCAGTCAATGCCCTTGGACTGATCCACCAAAATGCCGCCACCGCTATCATGGTTCGACTTCAGGAACACCCTGTTTGGCAACTGTTTAAAATCTATTTCATCCACATGTTTCCATTTCCCATAACAAGGAACGACATACTCCTTCCCGATCTTTTCTGTCACAATCTGTTTTACACGATACTTGTCAGCCAACTGTGTGAACAAGGGTTTCTGATAATTGACCTTCAGCCAGCAAAGTTTTTCGTTAAAAGTCTTTGGATATTCAATATCCAGTTTCTTTCCAAAAACAATTCGATATACCCACTTCAAATACTGTTTGTCAGAAACGCCATGGAACAAATGCCCCATGGCGACAAGTAATCCTTCTTGGGGATGGTTGATAAAGTATAATAATTTATTCATACATTGTTTGTGTTTGTGTCTAAGTTCAAATCTATGTATTATTTGTGCTCTACCTCTTTTCAGGTAATTGAAGCCAAGACCCTAATATCTCATCCCATTCATCGGGATTAAACTTCATAAATCCCGCCCAAGTAAAGAATGTCATCTCACCGAAATAAATAGTATCTCCTAAATTATAGAAATCAACTCGTACATATGGGATATCTTTTGCCAGTTTCTCTGAGATCTCTATCATTTTATCCCATGTCTTTGGCTTTTCATAATGATTATTGGAATTCTTGTAATAGACGTAGAATGGTAAACGGTTGAAGTCCTTATCAAAATGATCGTTAGTCCTTAAACTTAGGTCTGTGTGTGCAGGCCCCTTGCAGAACGTAACGAACTTCACTTCACCATTCATACAAGTGATTTTATACTCAACTGAATCTAGATGGCCCAACGACGGTATGTACTCTTCAGCAATGATTCTTCTTGGAACGTCCTTATATGGCCACTCACGTCCACCCTTGTAAAAATCATGTTGTAACGAACGTTCCAATTTATCTTTAGCCACAGCATGGTCAAAGACCGTTTTATCTTTCACAACGATAACGCTACCACTGTCATGAGTAGTCTTAAGAACAAATTGATTGGGCAATTTACTAAAATTAATTTCATCAAAATGGTTCCACACGCCAAGTAGTGGAACGACATATTCTTCTCCAACCATAGATGATACATACTCTTTCACCTGATACTTATCAACAAGTTGAGTATAGAGCGGATTCCTGTTGTAAAGTTTTAGCCATTGCAGTTTTTCTGACAGCCTCTGAGGGTTATCAAGATTCAGTTTCCTACCAAGCCCCCATCTATACAAGACTCTAATATACTTTTCATCAGACCAGTTCTTACCCACACGAGCCAGAATACTTGAAACCAAAGCACTTGGATTTTCCTTCCAATATTCAAATCTATTCATATCACTTAATATTAACAATAGTGTTTAAATACTCCTCCCATCTCTTCATGGTATGTTCCATGTCATAGTACTTACTACGTTCTATAGCGTGAGTCCTGACAGACTCCCTATAAGCATCATCATCTATCATCTTTTCCAACGCACTTGCTAATGCCTCCACATTGTCTGGCTCGCAAAGAATGCCATTCTCACATACTTCCACTCCGCGGAGTGGAGTGGTTTCAGGTTGCAAGTTAGCCTCAGGTTGCAAGTGAGTTTCAGGTTTCAGGTTACAAGTATCAATAGCTCCACATTCCAACACCTTTGATTTTTGATTCTTGAAACTTGACGTGTTGGAACTTGAATCTTGGAACTTGAAACTATCATTTACCCCGCCAGGGCAAATGATTTCCCTCTGCCGTCCTTTATAATCACAGGCTACACAGGCACACCCTTGACTCATCGCCTCAATCAAGACTAATCCAAATCCTTCATATCGGCTACTCAGCGCAAAAACTGAAGCTCTTTTATAAAGCGACTCCATATCTGAAACAAAGCCTAAAAAATCCACAGAGTTCTCCACCCCATTCTCCTTACACAGCTGCTTCAGATACTGTAAACTCGCCTCACTTCCTGTCCCTGCAATTTGTAATTTCCATTCAGTTAACTTTAAACTTTGAACATCAAATTGTTCATTGTCCATTATCAATCGTCCATTATCAATCGTCTTCTTACGAATGATTTGCCCCCATGCTCGAATGAGAACATCAAACCCCTTATAATGCCATGCATCCAATCGTCCTGCAGCAATAACCACGTTGGTTTTATTAAATGTATCTCTGACAGGAATTAATGACAAGGGATTTGGCATCACTTTTGAATTCTTAAACCTACCATAAATAATCTTGTTGTCAGCCTCAGTCAAAACAGTTACGCCATCATACAAATAATTAAGTATATATTTAGCAAATTTCTCAATAAAAGGGAAAGGGGCGCTTTGTGGTCGTTCAAAGGAATTGTGCTCTGTGGCAACAACAGGAACATGAAGACCTATAACTGCCGCTTTTGCGATAAAAGAACAAGTAGGCATTACACCAATGACCACATCAGGACAGAATTGTTTTATTGCATGCCTTACGCATTGTATAGAACTAGCCCATTTTTGCCATTTATTTTTGTTGTATTTAACTAAATCAAACAATTCAATTTCATTATTCAGTTGAAATGTAATAGGTTCAAACAAGTTCGTTACTACCATCACTTTATGTCCTTGCTTTGTTAACCCATTAGCCCACATGACGGCACAATGTTCAGCCCCGCCATGCGTTAGGCAACTACATATAATTGAAATCTTCATCTTGGAAATAGTTTTACATTATGTAGTTCATGTAAAAGATTCCTGTCAAGGCTACGCCAAGCACCAAATAGCCAACGATTCTTTCTTTTTTATTGAAAAGATTTAGCAAAGATGGTATTATTGCGATTTCCATTGTAGCAAACAATGTAGAAGTTCTTGTTGACAATCCAAGAAACATGCAAAACGTTGTCAATATCATAGTAGAATACAAATATGCAGCTCTTATTGCATAATAATGAATGTTATTCCTTTTCAAAAATTTCTCGAAATAGGTATATACAAATAACAAGAAGGTCTGATAATAAATCAAAGGATTTGCCAGTCCTTTAGCTCGTTCTACTTCTATTCCTTTCGTGTACGAGGTCATACCTTTTCCAAAATCTTCAGCATTATCTGTTACAAATAATTGTAATTCAGACTGGAAAAAGCCTCCTAATATGAAAGCTATAAGCATTCCCCAAAATACATGCCACTTTTTTATTCTAATTGCAGTAATAAAATATAACGGAACCGCAATAATTGCTGAATGGTGGAAACACCATGCTATACCAACTATCAGGAAATATTTCTTCCAATCTCGCTCAGTAAGATATTTAAAGCCCAAGATACAGATGGCATATGCCAATCCAGAACGAATCTGCATCATATTTCGCCCAGCAAAGAATCGAGCAATATAGACTGCAAGACCAATAAGAGGGAAACTACTATATCTCAGCACCCCTTTAGAAACATAATACATAGTGATTGCTGCAATAGCGAGGAAATAAAACTGATAAGAATTACTAATTGTTTTAATCAATACGCTGAGCAAATGGAAGCCTCTTTCGTTGTATCCATATGGAGAATCCAAAGGACTATAATCAAATATCGATGGAGTTTTTCGAAAACAAATGATATACGAATCTGTATCTGCCCACACATGTGCATCCCGGAAACCAGAAAAAAAAACTAAAACGACACATGTCAGTATTAAATATAATTTAATCATCTCTGGATTATTCTTACTTGTAATCCAGATGGCAAAGATGAAAAAAATAATAAAAGCGATTATTTGCATAGAGAAGAAAGGCGTTTATGCATTTGTTTAATATTAAATAGTAATGTCCATACCCAATGGAAAAAATGATAGTTTCCTAGCAATGAACAATTCAAAAAGAATATGAAATATGACGGAGAGAGATCTTTCGTAAATGGCCGGAATTGCCCAAACTGGTACTTGAACTGCTTCGAAGAGTATATTTTGTTACCATAACAAAACGCTCGGTATAAAATGGATGCTGTTTTTTTACTATACACCAAATCCCTATAAGGCGTATTTTCTAAAAGCTCTACAAACATATCCCGAATTTTCAAATCATGTTGATACGTGTTTTCGTCATATCTTCGTGACTGAGTCTCACTACCATAATGCATATAATGATAATACGCTTTAGGTATATAAGCCGTATTGAGCTCGTTTTTTAATAAAGCACAGATGGTATATTGATCTTCACATCCATACATCCCCTTAGGATACTCTAATTGGTATTGTTGATATAAGACACGCCGAATTAGTTTTGTCACTGTAAAACCATATATCTTACCTGTTATCAAATCCTTCAATACATCATGATGATTTAAAGATGTTGGTTCCTGCTTATAATAGGTTTGCACATATTTATCATTATAGAATAAATCACACATTACCATATCTGCATTTGTCTCTTTAGCCTTTGCATACATGTCTTTTAGACAATTGGGATCTACCCAATCATCCGGATCAAAGAATATGGTATATTCTCCTTGCGCATTAGCCAAACCATAGTTTCTGGCATCACTCAACCCGCCATTTGGCTTATGAAAAACTTTGAATCGGTTATCTTTGGTAGCGAACTCTTCACAAATAGCTGGTGAGCCATCAGTACTACCATCATCAATCAAAATACATTCATAATCTTGAAACGACTGTGCCAAAATAGAATCCAAGCATCTTCGCATCAGCTTCTCCATATTATATATTGGTACTATAACAGATATGGGAATCATAATTGTTACCATTTTAATAGTCTTGCGATAGTTAACCGTAGTTTCTGTTTGGCAGACAGATACGACCATACGTAATTATAGAGAGAGTTTACCTGTTGATTTGAATACCATTTTCTCTTGTCTGTCATCCAATCTGACTTGGAAATTCGTTTAAAATAACCAATATAATGAAAAAAAAGTCCACGATCAACATGATGAGCTACAGAAAGGATATCAAAAGCATCCTTCAGGTAAGTCAAAGATTGAACTGCATAGTCAACAGAGATAGCATATTTTACTTCATCAGGTCTATCATCAACATTTACGATATAATTACCTTGATCTGAGATACAGAATGATTTACATATAGATAAATAATGGAACATAAACCAAGCATCCTCCCCGATTCTCATATCTGTAAGGAAACGCAGATTACCTATCAATTCTTTCTTATAAAACTTAAAAACTGGTCCACGTATAAGGGTATTTGTTATATAGTGATTTAATAAGAGAGAGAGACTAGTATATCCACACAAATCTTTATATAACAAGCATTCTCTCAATAGTCCATCTTTTTCCATACAATATCCCTTAAATATTATATCTTCTGAACTATGAACTATTCCATTCAAAAAACCATCTGAAATAAAATCATCAGAATCAACAAATGATATCCATTCCCCTTTAGCTTCATCTAAACCTATGTTTCGTGCAGAACTAACTCCTCCATTCACTTTATGGAAGACTCTTACTCGAAAATCTTTCTCTGCATATTCATCACATATAGCAGGTGAGTTATCCTTTGACCCATCATCGACCAACAACAGTTCAAAATCATGAAACTCTTGCTCCAAAATACTATCCACACAATTATTAAGTGTAGATTCTGCATTATACACAGGAACTATAATCGAAATATAACACATTTGCTTAACATATCATCTATAATTCTCAAGCGATGGCTTCAATGCTTTATCCTTTAGCAATTTGTCTTTGAATTTTAAACAAAAGGGATGAAAGATTTCTCCTTGCATTCCAGCCCATGGCAATGGGTAGTCTTCATTCTTTCCGAAAATGTCTTGGGCGGGATGTATCCTAAGAGCATCTGTATAAGCAATAAGTCTATTTTTTACCACTGTATGCCATTCAGCTGCTAGCAATGTATGAGGTCGACAAATGAAAGCACCATTCCCTATAAGATAACGCCAATGAATGTATAGGTCTTTCTTTAACTCCTCATTTTGTATACCATGGTTGGCTGCTCCCCAAAAACCGACTTCAGGATAACCAATCACGTATGCATTAGATTTATCCAATTTATCAAAAGCAGAAACCCAACTGTGGTAGAACGTCTTGATATCAGCATAGCCACCACCATAATGATACATAAAGTATGAGCGTAAATAATCTGATCGATGATTAAGAGATAGATATTGATAAGCCTCTGGAAGTGGATCATTTTCTTTAATATAATTGAACAGATTCTTTGGCGTAATGAGTTTCACCTCAACACCACATACCTCCTCCATTGATTTAATGCCTTTCATTCGATTTGGCGTAATCTCATTATTACCTGTCCAGAATATATAAATAACTCTATTTACATGCGGTTCTAACTCATCCGAATATTCAAATTCACATGGCATATCTAGGAATGTGCCCTTATATCTTTTCGGATCATAATGATATGGATGCGAAACAGAATAAAAATACGTCTGACATTGTCGGTAGTGCATCGCCAACCATGTATAATTATTTCCAAATAAACAATGAAAATACTTTTTAATGTTATATGCCATCACTTTACTATTTTCTTTGGCATTTTCCCTAATAGAATAGGGAAATGCATATTCAGCCACGTTATGGGGTAATAGGTTACCAGCAAAACAACAACCATTTCCAACCACGGTATTAAGTATGAAACAAATAATGAACTAGGTGGAGTTAGACCAATACGATGAAAAATCGGTAATATAAAGAAATCAAGTGGCATGTGCAATGTTAAAACCAATAAAGTCCCAATACTGAACACTTCTGCCAATCTACTCTGAGGCAATTTTGTACAAAACCAGAAAAGAACTAAAGAACCCAAAATAGCATTTGCAAAAAAAACCATATATGTTGGCCCACATTGGTAATTCATCATGTCGAATCGTGGAAAGTTCAATGATATTAGAACATATAGGATAAGGCTTATTAAGATAATCAATGGATGAATCTTTGAGACATCAAGTTTAAGATCCTTTACAATATACCCTGTAATAAAAAAGGGAAACGCATAGATTCCATAATACAGCTTAACATCTTTGATAGGGATATACTCCCAAATTAAGGGTTCTATCGTTAACCATAATAGTAACACAGCTAAAGTGACATATCTATATTTCAAGGTAAATGAAAACAATTTGATGTCGCCACAAAAAAAACGCACAATAAGCAAAGCGACAACAAACCACACACCAATAACAGGGATTATTCCATATGGATTACCTGCATTTCGAAAAAAAAACTGCTCTAATACCCGGTGCCAAAAATGTCCCAAATCCAGTAAACAATTCCAATATCCATTCAGAACATAATCCTGAATGACATGTACCCCAAAGACTATTGCTGTGTAAAACATCATAGGTATAGCAAATGAGCAAAGGGTTCTCCAAGCTCCATGCCTACGATATAAGAATCCGCTAATTATGAAAAAAGCAGGCATGTGACATCCCCAAATCAGCAATTTCTGATTTTCTGGTGAGTTAAAATGGCCGACACAGACCAACGAAATAAGTATGGCCTTTGCCCAATCAACCCAAGATAAACGATTCATTATCATAGTATAAAACTAGTCAGAGAATACTTTAAAAAAACTAACCTAAAATACTATCTATAATATTTTCACAGGCTGTTTTCCCATTTGGTGGAAGTAAATAGTCATGGAAAAATTTTTCTCGTTGTCCTTTCATTGGGTCTATGCCATGAATAACATTCTCAACAAACTGTTCTATGTCAGCCACATTAGTGCCCTTGTAATACTGTTCATAACACCCTTTGCCGAATGAATTCAAAGGATGCTCCTTGCCATTTACAAGATACATACACGGTTTGCGCATAAAAAGATATTCAGTCGTAAATGCGCCGCAATCATGAATCATTGCATCTGAATACATAAACAATGCAGCATACTTTCCATCTTCAAATTGCGTATTATCCATATCTGACCATGTTCTATAATATTCATTTGTGCGATTCTCCCCCCATATATAATATAGTTTTTGTTTCAATGAGGGATGTGGCTTAAAAGCCCACTGTGTATCTTTATGGTATTTCTTGGCAAGTTCAAGTATTCCGTCTGCCACTTGTAGAAATGTGCCATAATGAATTTCCTCCTTACCTGAACCTATCGTATGGTGAGGAGCCCAGATGACTCTTTTCTTCAACTTTCCTTGCTGTTTCCAAGGGTTTGTCACGAATTGTCTGTCAGCAAGTAGTTCGTCAGCCATCGGCGTTCCTGTTGGTACCAAATTGCGTGCTTGATTGGACATTACTGTCTTTGCATAATCTATTACCAATTCGTTTTCCACAAACCAGTACCAACAAATGTTATGATAAACATCATTGTAAGCATACGCAGCAGTCCCATTTGCGACTCCATATGCTATATAACAAAACAGCACTTCACGGATGTGGTTGAAATTCAAGCAATCATAGATTCCGCCATCTGCTTGTTGGTAGAAGATAATATCTGGCTGAATACGTTCCTGAATATCAGCCGTTAGACGTAATTCAGTATATGAATATCCTTTCTCTTCAATATATGCAATCAGCGAACTTAGATTATTCGCCTCGTAGGTCGGATAATCCACAACCCCCAATGCTATTCCTATTATAGGATCGAATCTTGGATGAACAAGCATGGCACGATAAAGAGCCTCTGTCTTCCATTTTGACAAATTGCTAAGAACAAAAAGTACCTTAATCCTATCCTTTTTCCTAACCACTTCCACAAGTTTGGGAATGTTACGCCTGATCTTCTTCCTTAATAAGCGATTGTCGATTGCTATAGGATAATATGCAAGATTATTCAACAACTTATGAATCATATCTATTTCCTTAATTATCTGCACGCATGTAATTAATAAGTTTTTCAAACATCTCATAAAGTCCGTATTTTGGGCTCCATCCTAATTGTTGTAATTTCCTAGACGATATTATTAGCTTTGTGACAGGAGCATAGCCCATATCTGGATGCTGCTCTATACGCACATTTATTGATGGGTTAAAATGATCTCGTAAAAAATGAGCAAGGGCAAATATGGATGTATATGTTTCATCATTAGCTATATTATATGCTTCACCATTTTTCCCCTTCAACAAAATACAAAGAAGTGCATCAATACAATCTGTTATAAAACAATACGGCTTAGCACTTTCACCTAATGTATGGAGAACTATATCCTCATTATTTATTATACTTCTGGCAAACTGATTAAAAACTCTATTGTCTGACGATGATACGGAAGAGGCAAATGTTTGTGTAGGTCTTGCAATTCGTACAGGAACATTAAATTCTTTAGCAAATGCAACACATAAAAACTCCGCTGCACGTTTTCCCATGGGATAACTACTTCGGGAACTTTTCATATCAATGTAACCTTGGAAATCCTCTGTAATCATTGTCTCAGAAGTCACTTGCCCATAATACTCAATTGATGAAACATAAACAATTCCACGGACTTTAGCAGATTTAGCATATTCCAATATACCCAACGTTGACTGATAAACAAGAGTATATGTTTCCACTGGGAATTGCGACATATATTGTCCCCAGGTTGGACATGCGCAATGAATTATGTAGTCATAATGTGATTCTAGATTCCTTAAATATGTCACCAAATCACATTCAATAAAAGTCAACCCGTCATAATTGCCTTTAAACATTTCCATTGCCTTATTCTTACTACGTACAGGAAGAGTAAGTTGAATTCCAATATTTAATGATTGGAAAAACAAGGCTAGATTTGAGCCTATCATGCCCGTAGCCCCGGTAATCAAAATTTTAGCATTTCGCAGTTCGGGACATCTATTGTAGATGGGAAGCAATTCTTCTATATCTGCTTTTATCATAATCCAAAGACAATAGGCTAATAACCAAAAATCTGCTGATTCTCATGAACCTCCACCATAGCTCTCAAAACAAAGAAATCCGTTGGAGTCGTAATCTTTATATTCTCCATAGGCCCATACACAAGTCCTAATTTATATCCATAATGACTCATCATAGAACACGAATCTATAAAACTATCATTTCCTTCAGCAAGGGATTTACGATGAGCACAAATGATGTCACGCAAATAAAAACTCTGTGGAGCTCTGGCAAGCATGGAGTCATCTCTTTGGGGAATAGTAAGATCTCCATTCTTATCTTTGATGACCACGGTCTCAATAGCAGGTACTACCGTAATACAACTACCGCATTCCCGAACTTTGGTAATATTATCAGAAATAGTCTCTTCAGTAATCAAAGGGCGAACTCCATCATGTATCAAAACAATACAATCATTATCTTGATAACAATTTGCATATTCCTCTGCAGCACACAAACCTTTGTAAATAGATTCCTGACTTGTAGCTCCTCCAGGAACTATTGAAAGAATCTTGTTAATTTCAAACTTTCTAATCATCTTTTCTAAAAAAGGTATCCATGATTCCAGACAAACAACAACGATACCATCAATCTGAGGATGATTATCAAACAATTCAATAGTGTAGATAATGATAGGTTTCCCATTGAGTTCTAAGAACTGCTTTGGACGGGACTTCGAATTCATTCGTTTACCGGCACCACCTGCAAAAATTACTGCTAAATTTTTCATTATTAAACAAATAAGCCCAACGTCTATATAATAATTATCTCTTATTTATATATAAATCAACAAGCCAATTACAATAATAAATACGTAAACCTAAAACTATTCTTTCTTTAAAAGAATGTTTAAACATAAAATAGCGCAAACCATCATGGAATCTAAGACACGAGAAATTACCTGTCTTAATACACTGGGATAGTTTCTTGGAAATCTTTACAAAGTTTATACTATCGTGATATTTTTTATCCGTAGAAATATCAACTTTGTCTAACCATTGAAACAATTCCATTAGAAATCTTTCATATCTATCTTTGTTCATAGCCACAGTTGAATGCCAAGAATCTTTTGCACCCAAAGTATGTACTCCCATAATGTCCTTCATAAACATAACTCTCCCTTTCAAAGCACAGTATATCTGCAACGGATAGTCACCAATAGATATTCCTTTTTTGAAATCTAAAAAACCCAATTGTAGTTCAGAACGATAAACAATAGACAGCGTAGGAATAGAACTTCCATCCATTTCAATTGCTTTATTTATTGCTATTGGCGTATCATGATTCATTTGAGTATACCAAACCAGCTTTTCAAAATTAATATTCTTTGCTCCATGACAGCACATCGTATAGTCCGAATGAGTCTCCAAGAAACTAACCTGTTTTTGGAGTTTCATTGGATCTGTCCAATAATCATCTCCTTCACATAGCGCAGTATATTTACCATGTGTAGCGTCATACATGATGCGTTCCAAAGAATCATCTCCTTTAGAATATTGGTTTTCCATTTCAAAAATTGGCTTTATAATATCAGGATACTTCCCTGCATATTCTCGAATAATAGCAGCAGAGCCATCTGTAGAGCAATCATCATGAACGATTGCCTCAAAAGCAAAAGACGTTTTCTGCATCACAAACCCATCCAAGCATTGACGAAGATATGGCTCATGATTATATACTAAGCACAGAATACTTACCAATATTGGTTTCCTCGATTTTTCCATACTTACTATTATCTGCTAAATAGATACTTAATATCAGACAATTGATTCATTTTCAATAACCATGCGACACCGAAATAGAATACAGAACCAGCAATACCTCCCAAAACTAATTGTAACCATATGTTGGATATTATCTGCGTAAGACTCCACGAAATGACAAATGTCATAAGAGAAAGAAAGAATGTTGGTGCAAGATCCTTCAATTGCATCAAAAACCCTAGATGGATCAGTCTGCCTGTGTAGTGTGTGTTCACAACTAAACTTATAAAACTTGACAACACACTTCCTAAACAAAAAACAATTAAACCAAAAGGAAGAGTTACACCTAAAATTATGACACCATAAACCTTTTTGATGATTTCTAGTTTCATAAACCAATCGCTCCGTCCTTTCACTTGAAGAAGGTTCAAGTTAATGGCATGTATAGGGTACCACATCACAGAAAAACAGATGATCTGCAACAAGACGACACATGACTCCCATTTTTTAGTTATCATGATGATAATAAGCGGATGGGCTAAAGCGGCAAGAAGCATCATCACCGGAAAAATAACAAAAGCAGATGCTTTTAGTATGCGCCTATAGTTTTGAGCAAGCGCTGCTTCATCTTCTTGTATTTTTGACAATACAGGAAAAGTAACGCTCTGTAGCACACCTGTTGCATTCTCAGACGGTATCTTGGCATAATTATACGCACGATTATACACACCGAGATCAGCAGTAGAATAATATTTTCCAATAACAATGGGTGCAATGTTGTTATACACCGTATTAAGCAAAGAGGATACCATCAATTTGTTTCCAAATCCCCAAAGATAACGGAATGACTCTTTTGACCAACCTGTCTTCGGGTACCAACGAACCACATATAGCATGAAACAAAGGCCTACAATGCCCGACAACATGCTTGATATTGTCAAAGACCATACGCCATAACCATAATAGGCCATAGTGATACCGATTATACCCGAAACAATATTACAGACAACTCTGATTATCGCAGGTGTCTTAAAATCAAGTCTGCGCTGAAGAATAATACTCTGTGGAGTTCCAATAGGCTCATATAAGAATACCAATGCAGACACTCTGATAAGTGGCTTCAATACAGGGGCATTATAAAAATCTGCTATCCAAGGAGAGGCAATAAATAACAATATATAGAACACAATACCAACTGCCGTACTGTAATAAAAAGCCGTGGAAATGTCTTCTTCTTTCAGGTCTGGCTTTCTGATTATAGCTGTGGCAAAACTCGATCCCGCCAAGATATATGCTACACTGTAAAAAACCACTGGCAGTGCTATGATGCCATAGTCACTTGGCGACAACAGACGAGCCAATACTATGCCAATAACAAACTGCATACCATAAGTTGCAAATTGCTCAGCAAACTTCCAGTAAAGACCTTTCTTAGTTTTTTGTTTTAAACTTTGTTCTGCCATTTTAGTTATTATCCTAATCCTTATTCAACCCTTAAATGTCACTAATCCATTTTGGCATTGGCGGATGTATGGTGCATGATTATAAACCAGACACTGGATACTGACAACTATTTGATTATCGAGACTTTCCATTAAATTCAATTTGATTATTCATAAATGACCAAGTAAAATACAGGTCTGTTTTCTATTTGTTCTATTCTTTAATCATAGCTTTCAACGTTTCCTCATTTGCATTATACTTGTTTGCAGCGAGATAGTCAAGCACATTTTTCAACTTGCTCATTTCCGGTGACTGTTGCAGAGTCTTGCACAACTTCAGTATTCTTGGATCTTTTTGGGTAGAGATGCTGTCTTTTGTAGCTCCAATCAAAGAATCTAAATCGGACGGCAAACCAAAATCTTCCATCTTCATTCCTAACGCGGAAACATTTTCCTTGATGAAAGTTTCCATAGCCTTATGCTCTTTACCCACTTTTATAACATAGTGATGCTTTTCCCTATGTTTCAGAAAGGTCAAATTCTCAGTTCTTCCTATTTCTTCAAAATCCTCAAGATACGAGATCTTCCTTTTGTCATTGTCGATAATTCCGACGGCAAATGCATCCTTGAATTTCCCTTTCTGCATCTCCTTCGCCACCTCATTGCAACTATGTTTATGGTTGACCTTAGCATATAGTAATGATTCGACAAGTGTTGTGTCAATATAACACTCTGGCATAATGTCGTTATGCTTCATTGCCCAACCTTTCTATATTGAAGAAAGCATCTACTCCAGCTTCAAACATATCCTGTACATCCTCTTCTGTGGCGGTATTTACAACAGAGCCACTTTCTGAGAAATGAACATAAAACAGCCCATAATCATAATTCTCTCTTTCCAACAAAATATCGAGAATATATGGGCTATGTGTAGAAATGAAAAGCATATTTTCCTTTTTCTGGCCAAGAAGTTTTAGGAGGTTCCTCATAAGAATCTGTTGTGTCGGGGGAAAGAGATTCAACTCAGGTTCTTCCAAGAATATTTCACAATGATTTATTCTCGACATATTGAAAAGTCTCCTGATAGTCCATTGAGTCATATTTGGGTTTTGTATATACTCCTTGTCTGAATCCGTTCTTTTTCCGATTAGTCCATAATTGGGATTTTTAATAAAAGCCTCACCGATGTTATCACTGTAATATTCAAATAGCGAAGAGACTAATTTTTCCATCTCCGACTTATGCTTAACCGAGTTGTCTTCCTTCTCTCGATACTTCTTACTGGTAATATTAACAAGATGTATGTAGAGTGGAATCAATGATTGTAGACCGCTGGATACATTTGTGAAAGGTAGGACATGTCCGTCGCTCATTTTTATCTGATCGGAATCTGTACTTTCCTCATAATGATAAGCTACGTTTAAGTTAAGAATTTCTTTGTCGTTCTCAATAGATTTTCTAGCTTCTGACCAATCCACCATAAAGTCCTGAATATTGTTGGCAACCGACTTCACCTCAAACCAGTTGGGTATTACGGCCACCAAATTTCTTTCTGCAGGTATATAGCTTACTTTGGGGCGCTTATAATCCCATCTCTTCTCTTTCCATTCGTATGTGAAACCATGTTTTGCATCATAAGAGAACTTCATAAAGTCAGACTCATAGCCAATCTTCGTGTTCTCGTGGACATAACCATCCAGACGATGGAAATTCACGAGTTCGTTGATAAAGCCACCTTTCTTCTCAAAACGTCTCGCGTTCTGTTCTATCTCAATGCGTTTTTCCACCCACGAACAGAAACAAGACACCTTCAGCACACAACTCTTTCCGATACTCTGCTCTCCGATAATCACATTCACATCTTTGAGCAATATGTTTGCCTCTCTTATTGGTCCAAAGTCGCGTATTGTTATTCTCTTCATACTATCCTAAACTTATCTTTTATGTTTTGTTCTGCCATAACAATTACTTAGCCCCGCTTCACAGTTATTATAAAAGAATATTGGCTCATATTCAGCGATGTGACCTTCAACCCATATAGGGAGTGAAGCGTTAAATTCAAAAACTAATCGTTCATGCTAAACAGCATACTCAACAGTTGCAAAAATGGTATCTACTGGATGCAAAGAGTAGTCGTAGGCATTAGCATCTTCATCAAAGGTTTCTGATAATGCAACTTCGTCTCCCACTTGCAGTCTCTTTAGTTTATCGGCTTTAATCAGACACTTTCGAACAAAATCTTCTCTTCTTAGTTTTATCCTCTGGGCATTCTTCTCGAAAACATCATCCCATTGTGCATCAGAATATCCTAAATTGCCATAATCAACAAATTTCCTTAACTTATACTGGCTATCAAAAATTTTGGCATTCGTTATTCTAAAAATCAAAACCGGATGATCTTGAATAATCCTTTTATCTGCATCAGTAGAAATTGGCATGGCATATATCTCTTGGCCGTCAAAGATATCATAGTCTTTCATTGAATTGCCACACACAGCGAGATGCACCATCTTGGAAACATCTACAGGCCTTCCATCCACAGAAATCTTTCCATTGTCAGATCTATTATAGAATACATACCTAGGGCATGGCTTTGAAACCTTACCTGCCTTTGCTGTACTTAAGCCAATGAGCCCTGATACAACTAATCCCACAGACACACCCATCAAAACTATAAACAAGATGGCAAAAACTGTTTCGTACATACTGATCTTCGTTTTATCTATTTGCTAATCCTTCGTCCATCCCTTTGCGCACGAGATTGTCGTACGGCAGGAGTTGTAATCAGTTTCATAAACGTCATGGAAATCCATGCCGTAACAAACATTATCAGAGAAAGAGTTTTGTCACCAAATAAAGACAATGCGAAAGACACCAAAAAACCAATCTCAGCCAGAAAGAGCCCAGCTATACTATTATTCCTACCGATTGACTGGTCAAGCCTATAGGCATAAAGTGCATCTTCTAAGAACAAAGCCATAGCCATCATCAGGGGGATGGTGTATAAGTCTATAAGATCCGTTGTCGACCCTTCCCTCAGTGAGAAGTTAAAGTCTCCTCTCACCATTGTTGGAAAAGTCGCAAAGAACAATCCTCCAGACCATGAGATTACATATAATAATTTCCATCTCATAATTCAGCTACATATTTAGTATGCAAAAATAAAGAATATTTTCTGATCTGCCAAATTATATTTAAGAAAACATCGAATCACGCTAGTTTTTTGCATGCAAAGCCTTTTACTGTCTTATCTTTTAAGCTTTGTTCAGCCATCTCCTAGCAATTTCCATTTTTACATATCCCTAGTCTGCGCAATCAAATTCTGCAACGCAGTAATTACTTCTTCACTTTTTAATATTGATGAAAGAATTTGTTTGAACTCTTCTGCATTGTCAGCCTTTGTGCCAAAACTTAAACTCTCATCCTTTAAACAATTGATAATTTCACATGGATACGCTTTTGAAATAAGGTTGTTCACCTGAACCAACACTAGATTATAATCATAGAGATTTGGACAGGAAACTATCAACTTTGTTGTGAAATCATTATCTATGCCAGGGACAAAAACGCCTGTATGCTGAATCTCAGAAGAACTCACTTCACATTCTAATATTCCTTTCATTTCTCTATTAAATATTTCTGCTTGTGCCTTTAATATTTGCACAGGCACATCCTGAGAAATTGTATCCAGTTTCGGCCATAAACTTTCCATAAGTAACCTGTCTATTTTGTTTTAATTGTAAATTTTATCGGCAAATGATCTGAGTAAATTGTACGCATCGTATGGTTAACAGTTAAAAGACTCACCGACTTAGTCCCTGTCAATATCTTTAAATAACGATCCGTGAAATATGGTATCACTCCTGGACGAATCAATACTTGGTCAAACATATTCCAAAAGTACTGAATATGGTGATGAGGGTTGTAGAAATGAGTGCCTGACACCACACTGCGTCCGTTATCACCAAGAAGTCCCCACATAGGATTATAAAACATCTTAAACTGTCTATTTCCTACAGTTCTCTTAAGATTCTGTGCAATAGTCTTGTCCATCACAGCATTGAAGCATGAAGAACCAACCATCCCCTCCTCAAATGGATTCATATTCAAATCACCGCAGACTATGGTCAGTTCATTAGCTTGTGTTTTCTCCATTTCATTGATAGCCTGAACTACATATCTGACTTCCTCTGCCTGATCAACCTCTGCATTCGAGTCATTAGATTTACTAATCAAATGGCACAGAACAAGATTGAAATTCCTATTAAGCGTTCTATTATGATAGCGTTTCACTGTGAAGCGACGTTCATCAAGAATGGTAACAAGTTCGTTTTCCGGTAATATCGTAAAAACCTCCACCTTCACTTTTTTCACAGTCTGCACATATCGGAATGAATTGTTAACTTTTCTCAATGACAGCAATAGTCTCCTTTGTTCTCCCTCTGGGAATTCAGCAAACATGGCCACTCCAATCGAATTTTCCTTGACCATTTCGCAGATAACATCGAAGAATGACCCGTCGTTATGAATATTCCAAAATAAGAAGTTCATGAAAACTGATTTATTCCCTTACCGGTCCCTTGGCAGAACTCTCATAGTCCCGTCTAGTCAGTTTGGAATAAAGAAAGTCATCATTCAACAAACTGATAAATGCGCTTTGCGAACGCTTGGTTGACAAATCAAACTTATCTCCGTTGATGCGAATAAGATTCCCCAATTTCTGGTGACCTCTTACAAAATCTAACACATCATTCTGTGGCAATGCAGTCACAGGTGAGTTATCCATCGCCCGCATCAATCGTCTAGCAAAGCTAAGGTCATCCAGACGTTGCCGCAACACTTCCACATCATCGATATATGGTAAATCTGCAATCTGGTCTAAGGCCGCATCGGCTCTTCTTCGTATAATTGCTGAGAACTCCTTACTTGTATCAAGGTTCTTGAGGTTAATGATATAGAAATCATCGTCTATCAGCATACAGTCTATCTGAGAATCCATACGAAGAATGTCATTCTCAACCTTTGCTATCTGAGAACCCGACTTATTAAGATAAAAACGGCCACGACCTTGCTTCATCAGGTTCACATTGAAATTGTTCCGATAAATCACAATGTTATTGTCTTCAGTTCCCAGTCGTACAACGAAATAGTCTATGTCCGAAAATGAATCTCTATCGAAATTGAACATTTTTTCACCGACATAATCCACTATTTGCGGGCCTATGGGTTCTTTCATCACCTCAAAATAAGAAGGTTGCTCGTCTGGTATATCATAACGATAAACGACATTTCCACGTTCGTCTCTGTCTGACAGGTTCAATACCAACATTTGGTCGTCATCCTCAAATCGAGACAATTCTATAGCAAGGGCCTCTCTATAACCTTCGGCAATTCCAATAAGGACTTCATTGATTATATTGGCTTTCTTAAGCACAATACCCTCTTCGCTTTTCATCGCAAAAAAGACAATCGCACTGAAATCATCGTCAAGATCAATCAGCGATTGCATCTTTTCTTTAAAATCTTCTGTTGTCATATCAAGAAATATACATTGTCGGAAATATGATAAAACCTTACCCCCCTATGGTTTTGAAGTGCTCCACGATAGATAGCTATAGATTCTTCCTGCAACCCTTTTCCATTTACGGTATAAACCCTAAAGCCTAGTGCTGCAAATATCGGGTTACAATAATACAAATTTGTCTTCATGTAACATACTATAATAAGTATCATCAAAATGGCGAAAATAAGAAAACCTCTCAGTGTATCAACTGGCACAAGTATAACGCCCAAAAGTGTTACTATAGTTGCAAGCGTATTCACATAATCGTAATTTCTATTGCCTACTATACTAATAGCCGTTGTCAGTCCATCTGGAGTTCCCTCCGTCCTATGCAATAACTGAAGGAGACTTGCTATACCGTTCAATGTCATAACAAAACTTGTGGCTGCCACTATATTCCTAAAGTTTAACAACCTTCCCCAGCCCACAAACTGCCAGTCTTGTCCCAGATAAATGGGTATATCCACATCCTTCACAAAGAGCACAAGCCACACAGGCAGTAATGATATTGCCAGTAAGCCAAGCTTATTTGTAAATAAACCCGAACTAACCTTCTTGTCTTTCAAGCTTTGCTCAGCCATAACAATGGTTAATCATCTTTCTCCATTGCATGATGGAAACCATAATAGCCCTCTATACCCATATCTTCACAATAGGTGTCTTCTATTTTCTTCAAGAATGCATCACGTGCTTTATCCGAAGCAAGCAATAGAGGCTCATCACATTCACGAGAGTGAACTATTAATTGTTGTGCACCTCGACCACGTACAGCCTTAAAACTACCCCAATCTTCAATTCCAGAAACAGAATGATAAAGGGCATATACATCATTAAAGTCTGACAAATCATTATTGTCAAGCCATAAATCAAAATCAGTTATTGCCATATATTTTATCTTTTAAACTCTGTTCTGCCATTAATTTTTCATTCAAAATTTCTCATATTCTCCAATCTAATAAAAATTCAAAACCATCCGCATCAAATACGGGAATTCCGCATTTATCAGATACTTCTTGACGCTCTTTGAACATATTGTCTATAAAGATTGAGTTCTTAACGGTTATATATTTTGATTTTTTCTCATTATCTGGGATATATATAATATCTTCAAACAATCCCTCTGAAACAGCATATTTTCTTAGAGTGTCGTGTATATCGTGAATGTGTCGAGTCAACAAATATACTTTCACTTGCTTATTATGACATTGGTATAAGAAAAACATCGCCAGTGGATTAATTTCCCCACGAAGAGTAATGGTGTCATCAAAGTCAATATAGACGGTATCAAAATGAAGATGCAAATCATATCGCGCAATGAGAGCGCGATCCATCTCCACATCCATTAATTCTTTAGCGACACTGATTTCATATCCCATTGCGGTATATACGCTCAATAACGGGAGGTTATATCCACGTGCCCTTGATACACACATCGTACCTGCGCAACGCGTAGAGATTTCCATCAGCTTCAGTTTCCCGGTTTTATCTGCTCGCAGCTGGAAATACCACAGCCCCTTAAATGTTAAGCGTTCATTAATCTTTGCAGCGATGTTTTTTATCTCGTCAGTTGCGGGAATAGATTTACTATTGACTGCTATTCCTCCAAAGATTCTGTCACGTGTACGTGGAAGGACGCATACTAGCATTCCATTTTTATCCGTCAGACAATCTACAGTTATCTCTTCTCCTGGAAGAAACTCTGTAACTAAAAAATTGTCGTAATCAATAGTACTAAGTTCCTTTATGCTTTTTGCCATGAAAGCTCCGTGAGCGCCCTCTCCAACATCTGGTTTTGCAAATGCAGGCAATTCTACATTTTGCTTATTTGTATATCGTTGAGGAACAAAATCACAATCATTGAATGTTTCGTATGTCTGTATTTTGCTTCTACAAATTCTGTTGGTCCTTATATCTGATTGAACTACCCTTGCATGGATTTCCGATGCATGTTCCGCTAAAAACAGCGCAATAGTATCGTGTGTAGGCATGATGATATCTATTCTGTTATCATCCAAATACTCATTAAAGACATCGAGAAAGTCATCTGAATTAACAAATGGCAGGTTACAATTGTAGTTCTTATATATATAAGCGCCATGCCTTTTTACTGATGAAGCCCCAAACACATTTACATTAAAGCAATATGATAGTGCATCATGTAATTCATTCGAGTTACTTTCGCAGGGAAAAACCAAGACATTAATTTTCCCATTCTGCTTTTGTGATACATTATTCTCTTTCATCGTGTGCCTGATTTTGTGTCTTCTATCCATTTCTTTTCGTAAGCAGAAGACACAAAATACTTTCTACCTCCAAGCATACTCCATATTTCGTCGTCATTGCGCCATTCCACAGATATTTTATAATCTTCTGGTTCGAAGGCACGAAGATATACTCTTGATTCCATTTCTCTTAAAATACTTTTTTTATTATACTTATTATTCCATTCATATCCTCTTCTCCATACCGCTGATCAATTGGAATGCATACTAAATTCTCTGCCAACTTGTATTCCAGATCATTTGCCTTACACCACTCAAGCACATTAGGCCAGTAGCGGGCGCAGAACACTTGGTTCTCTATAAGCGTCCAGCGCAACCTTGCACCGTTCTCTACATAATATGGATATACCAAAGGTACGGTGCCGTAATCCATCTCCCATTTGAAACGGTTCGTTTCACGCAATGCCTTGTCAAGTACGTGGAAGTTATGAATGCGCTTGTTACTCTTAGCACTATAGTCAATGCCTTGCATCATCGCCTCTGTCAACTTCGACATACATTTCAGCCCAACACCGCAGAGTACTTTGTCGTTGGCTTGGAAGTCTGCATATCCTTCCTGCGCAGAGCGGTCGACGCGTTTGGTAAGGAAAGTCATACGTTCAAAAGACTCATCTTGTGGTAGTTCCTCGTCAAGCAAGCAGTTGGTATAAAGATACGCCCCATCAGGAACACCGAAGTATTTACGGCAGCTATAGAATGTGTCACATTTGATGCGCCTGTCATCGTATTTGTTCCCCTGTCCACTATAAAACGCCTGTGTCTGATCAAGGATAGTGTTATGATATGCATAGCAAAATGTGTCGGCATATCGGTTCTTCAGTCCGAAGTAGTTGACATAGAGTACTGCCTCATTGTCTTTTGGGGTCAACTTTATGGCAGGCTCCAGTTGTTCATTGATATGGTAGAACTCATAAGATATACCCAAGCGTTTGAAAGGTTCCAGAACAGAATCACAAATATAGTAAGGAATATATACTTTACAATACTTACGAGCCTTCAAAATATATTCTAAGGCATAGCGTCCAGCATTTAGACGAATTGCATTAGCATGCAATTCACGTCCAGTATTTAGCTCAAGTGAAAAAAAACCTCCTATTGGTTTCATGCTGTATAGAGTGTAAATTTACAAAAAAACAAAACTAAACAACTACTACTTTAAGCCACTCCCTCTGGTGCGTAATGGCATGTTCAAGTTCTTCTGCACTCTGGAACTTCAGCACCAGCGTACCTATGGCGTTATTAGCTCCTTCAAAAGTGTCCACGTGGTCACCTTTCTTAACCCACAGATCTTCCTCAACAACTTCTGCAGGAAGTTCCTTGCTAACCTCTAAATGGTCAAACACTCCGCTTTCATCAGCGTGGAGGATAATCTCTGCCCAATGACCATTGTAGGGTTTCTGCTCGATAGGTTCCAGGATGGGGTCACCCACCATCGCACGGGTAATGGCCGTAATCATATCTACACCTGTAGCATAGCGCAACATCTCACAAAGACGATTGCCACCGCCTCGAGGGGTTAACTCCATGATATAAGGTTTGCCGTTAGGTGCTACACGCACCTCAATGTTGTAAACCACAGTCTTCAGGTTTAACAGTGTGATAAGACGCTGTATTTCTGAAGTGAGGTATTCTTCCTGTTCCTTTGAGAAGGTTGAAGGCCATGAGTAGGCTGCTGGCGTGTAAGGATTTGTGGCTTCTGCATCGAATCGCTGAGCACAGAAACTGACGAATACCAGTTTGCCGTCAATAGACATGCTATCTGTATCAGAAGAACAGCCCTGTTTATCAATAAACTCTTCCACAATGATATGCCCAGAGATGCTATGCTCCATAGCATATTCAAGTGCAGGTTTCAAATCCTCAGCCTTGTCAACCCTTGTTACACCTTTACTACCCGCAGCATCCGTAGGCTTCACTATCACCGGCCAAGGATACCAGAGGATTTCATCCATAGCGGCCTCAACGCTATCAAAACCCTTGGCTTGTGGGACATTAAATCCATTTTTAGCCAAGAACATACGGAACTTGTCTTTATTCTGGAGAATCTCAACACTCTCGAACGGGCCAAAAGATGGAAGTCCCATCTTGTTCTGTACATAACTTGCAGCCACGACACCTGGATCACAGGCAAAAGACATGATGCCATCAATTCGTAATCTCTTCGCTTCCTTGAGAACAGCCTCTTTATCTACAATGCTAACATTGCAATACTCGTCACTGTACTTATGAGCGATATTATCAGGCAGATAATCTGCCGTAATGACATAATAACCTTGCTTATGTGCAGCCTCTATGACAGGAAGGAGATATCTTAGACCTCCGAGAAGCATTAACTTCTTTTTCTTCATCTTTTAATTATACAGTTTAGAACTCTATCTATATCTTTCTCTGAAAGTTCATGGTGCATCGGCAGACATATCACGCTTTTAGCCATTTGATGTGCCACTGGCAGATTCTCAGGACGAGAACTCTCAAGACCACGATAGGTGCTGAATTCACTGATCAACGGATAGAAATAGCGACGGCCTAAAACGCCTTGCTCTTTCATCTTGAAATAGAGTTCATCACGAGTCATACCGTACTTTTTGCTATCAACAAAGATAGGGAAATAACTATAGTTATGTTTCACTCCAGGGAGATCATTCCAGTATTCGATGCCCTCCACGTCTTTTAATGCCTCACGATACTTGATGGCTACCTGATGGCGGGCTTCTATGGCTGCATCTACCTGTTTCAGATTCAACAGGCCATAGGCTGAGCGCATCTCATCCATCTTACTATTAATGCCAGGTCCGACTACCTCCGTTTCTCCTGCAAAACCGAAATTCTTTAAATAATCGATTCGCTGCTTGGTCTTAGCATCATGCATGATCATAGCTCCACCCTCAATGGTATTATAGACTTTGGTGGCATGGAAACTGAGTGTACTCATATCGCCAGCATTCAACACGCTTTCTTCGTTGACTTCCACTCCAAAGGCATGAGCGGCATCGTAGATAACTTTTAGTCCGTACTTGTCTGCTATGTCCTGGATAGCTTTAGTATTACAGGGTTTGCCATAGACATGGACGGGCATGATAGCTGTTGTCTTGGGGGTGATGGCGGCCTCGATCTTGTTAGGATCCATACAACCTGTTGCCCATTCAATATCAACAAAAACTGGTTTGATACCGTTCCACCAAAGGGAATGGGTTGTAGCGACAAAACTGTAAGGTGTAGTGATGACTTCTCCTGTGATACGCAATGCCTGCAAGGCGGTTATCAATGGCAGTGTACCATTGGTAAACAAACTCACATAGGGCACCTTCAGGTATTCTGCCAAGGCCTTTTCCAACTGTTGATGGAAAGAGCCGTTGTTTGTAATCCACTTGCTATCCCAAATCTGTTTAAGGAATTCATAGAACTCATCAAGATTGGGAAGCAAGGGGGATGTTACGGTGATGATATCTTTAATCATAATTATAGTTTTTTCATTAGAATCAATTCACAAGGTTATCAGCCTTAACTCCTTACTAACGTACCATTAAAGAATCAATTTTTCACAGTATCCTTAAGTGACAAATATAGTTGATTGGAATTACAGTCAACCTCTGACTTAATGGTTCTTTGAAATGCATACGCATTCATATTTGCGATTGGTGGACATTGAGGCAGGATACCTAAGTCATTAACCAATACTACGAATGATACGATTTAGCACATATGAAGAACCATACCACCCAAGGTTCCATAGACTTAAATAAAAAGAAGACAGTTTTCCCACTTTGAAATCAGAGTACTTTCTTAAATCACCAAATGATTTGAGTTGTTTTATTTCTTCTCGATAATTTTTTAATGGTAAGAGCATTGCATTTTTACCACAGATAATGATAGTTTGTGCATCAAGGATGTGTTCAAATCCTTGAAGTTGAGATTCATTAGCGCCCATGTTTGACACTAGGTTCATCAACAATTCCTTATGTCTCTTCCTCTTTGTAAACATATCTTGAACATACTTAGTGCTATGTGATTCAGAATCATTGTTAATTGTCCAACAATAGAAACTGTAGGAAGTAACCATCAAACGTGAACAGCATCCAAGACTTTGACCTATAAAGATCCAATCATCTTCAAACCTAACATTACTTTGGAAATGTAGATTATTGTTTACAATAAACTGTTTTGAAAAAATACAGTTCCAAACTGTTGAGGTGACACTAATCAGATGTCTCTTCTCTGCATCAACAGGAGTAAACACCTCTGGACAGAATAGCATCCTACCCATATTCAAACAGTCCTCTTTTTCATAAAGACGATCCTCCTTTATTGTGTTTGATTTCTGAACATTGCCATGACGGGAATAGAAAGGATCGGACATCAAAATGTCAGCTTGTTTATCCTCCATTTGTCTGATAAATGATGAATACCCAGATATCACTCTGTCATCTTGATCTAGGAAAGTGATATACCTTCCATTACTATTCTTCAAACCAAGCTCTCTAGCTGACGCAATTCCTCCATTCTGCTTAGATAACACAACAATATTAGAATACTCTTTGGTTAATGCTTGAGCAACAGATAAGCTATTATCTGTAGAGCCATCATCAACAATGAGTAGTTCAATACTTATATCACTGTTGCTCTCTTCAACAGAAAGAACCGCATCACGAAGATATTGTCCTCCATTAAACAATGGCAGAATAACTGTAATATCTATCATCTTAAGACTAATTATGAAAGTGTTTTTATAACTTTGGCAGGTACTCCTACAGCCATGGAGTAAGGTGGTATATCTTTGGTGACGACTGCATTTGCTGCTATAATTGATCCTTTTCCTATATGAACGCCGGACAACACTACAACGTTTTCTCCTATCCATACATTATCGTCTATCAACAGAGATACTAGGAACCGGTTCCCTGACATCGTGACATCGGAACAATTATAGTTTTATCGTAAATGATTGAAATCTATACTCGGTAGTCCTGCGTTAAGCTCTCACAGATTGCACGGAAAGCACAGAATTATTAACGGTCCCGCAGAAAGGGCGGAAATCCTTGTAACTGATGATTAAGTGATTGTCACCGCATTGAGAATACTATCCTAATTCTGCTATCATCTCATCCATGGTGTCCTCAACTTTCAGACATGCTCTTCTTGCACTATGGTACAGATTGTAAAGAGCATCGAAAAGATAAGAACTAACATATTCTCTTATTTCATCAATATTCTCACCTTTACTATTCTATATCATCAAAGATACTGATCCTCTTGTGCCTTCTCCCTTTTTGGAAGAATCATACTCAATCGAAACAGAATTATTCCCAATCGCCGCCTTATACTCATTATAAAGCCTGCCTTTTTCCCATATGATTTTTCTCTCTCTAGTGGATGATTGCAACTTGTCTATTAAGACTAGGTACTTTGTAATCATATTGTTTGATAATTATCTTTGATGCCCAGCGGGCAGAACCAACGGTCGGCGCTTTAGGGGAAGCCAAATCTGACAAAATCTAGTACAAATTAAACAAACCCAGATTATTATCATTAGAGGGGCTAGGTAGGAGAAGGAACACATCACTGATGTAGTTTTTTCATATCCTTGTCAATTTCCTTTAGATAATAAGCAATCTGACCCTCATATGTTTCAGGAGGATTTGTGTAATTGCTCACTATCTGTCTGAACTTTAGTTCATATCTTTTAGGTCCATAGTCGCGCCCATCTATATCCTTAAATGCTACTTCTAGTACGACAGAACCATCCATCCCCTCTTTATTCAGATCCTCCCACCAATTTAGGCAATAGTGCAACTCGTAGCCAGATGGGAAAATGCTAACTCCCTCAGAAAAGATAGGAAGACTGCTTAATTGTAGATCATCCCTGTTGAAAACATGATAATCCTTAATTACCTTAACTCGCACATCCTTAGCACAGCCCTCACCCATGTTCTTTATATACAAGCAAAGCATCTCATGAGTATCAGTGCTTTTTAAAAAAGGTATAATAAGAGGTGCTACCTTCTGTCGTCTTGTTGCCCTGCTCTCAAACCACATCATCAGATTGATGATAGAATATGCAACTGTCGCAATTGCTATGACAACACTAAGAATAAGCTGTATTGCTGCTTCATTCATACTAAACGAAAAAGGCTGAGATGAGGCAAGCCCTTATCTTCAACATAGAAGTTCTTAGTCCCAGAATGATGAAAGCAGAATACTTTCAAACATTTACCGAAGGCTTGTTCAATCTTGAAACGGGATGCAACAACTTATATCTTCACTGTACTGATATTCATTTGCTAACAATCACGAACTATTGTTTTGCTTCCAAAGGGACATCTCCTATCTGTTCAAATTCGAGTTCCTTTTCTTGCCATATTATAGTTCAAAGGACTTAACTTTATCACCCGCTATCTTGGGGATTTATGGTAAAGATTCTCGGATAAACTCGACCCAATACTATTTAAATACTCCTTATGCATTTGTCAATGTTTCACAAACTCTGGAATATAAAGATTTTAGCTCATATTCCCAACTATTCTCTACTAGTTCATCACTTAACCAAGTCTTTGCTTGTTCCAAATATGATTTCGCTTTATCATTGTGGTATTTTCTGAAATACCTTAAAGCTTGATCAGCATATGTTTTAGCATGAAAGGTCCTCCTTTTGTCATCATTGTAACACTTATGCAAAATCTCCATACTATTGTCCATAAGACTTTCAGATTCTTTAGTTGTAACTTCATAATTAGCATCAAAGAGAATAACAGCGTGGGAATTCCTTATGGAAAACTGCCTATCGTTCGTCATAGTTTTTGCCTTATCAATCCAATCAAATGCATCATTGAACTGCTTCTTCGCAGAAAGGTAAAGAGCACCCTGTTGCAAAATATACGGATTCCTATTGTCAAACAAAAAAGCTTCTTCATAAAACTCCTTGCCTTCTTTCCACTTTGGAAATGCTCTCATTACCAATGCTTTGTCAAATGCCCACCTTCTAAACTTATTATAATTACAGATTGAAATGTAGTTTACATTATTTAAGACATTCCACATTACTTCTGAAAGCAAATCTTTGCTGGTATACTCAAGAATCGCATCTGCTACAATGGAAGATCTTGGCCGATATCCATCAACATTATTTGTCGCAAGTTCTTCCTCATCGTCTTCTTGGAGGAAATCTGACAATCGTTTCCTCATTTCTATAACCTCACAATAGCTTTTATCATTAAAATAACTATAGGCTACTTCCATAGATAAAGGTACCCGAGATACGTGCATATAAGCACAAAGAACAAGAAACTCTGCCAAGTCAGGATTTTCCGTTTCCAACTTAGTAATAAAATCATGATATCTGTTCTTGATGGTTTGCCCTTTGACATGGCGAATCACAAATTCAAAAATAGACTTATCACTCTTCTCTCTATTTCGTTTTATTTCTCGTTCACCTCTTCGTATTCCTTCTGGTATAGTATCAATAATGCCTTGAATATCCTGATCCTTGAGTTCAGTGACGTTTATTATGTCAAACTCTTTTTGATTAAACTTATGGCTTACAATAGCAAAATAGTGACTTCGGTCGATACCTATTACTTTCGCATTAGGCATAGCTTTCAAAACCATAAAAGCATCAACGTCATCTGAGAAATTCTCTACAATGATTAAAACTTTCTGTCTTCCTACTAGTTTTGAAATATATTCTGCTTTATTTACATTCAGATCATTAAACATTAATTTAACACCGTCAAAATTAATAAACTCACCTACCTGCATGGCCAGTGTCGTCTTTCCAGAAATCGGTGCTCCTATAATTATTGTATGCTTTTTGCTATATACAGAATTCTCAATCTCTCTATAGAAAGCGGTTTTATAGATAACATTTCTGAGAATATCTGCCCAGTTAGGAGGCATTCCTCTATAAAACTCCTCAATAGGACGCTGTGTTAATCCGCGACTATCTTTAGGAATAATATTTGCAGGGAAAAGAGTTTCAATCGTATTATTCTTGTGTCTTACTCCTTTCTCCCAATCACTCATCTTCGGTATTTCATCTAAAAAATCTTTTGTGTCAGCAATAATGATATTGAAGCCAATTCCCTCAAAATAATCAATATCGTCTTGAGATGGTTTATAGAGAACTATCCACATGGCTTTCTGGGCATTAGAAAATGTCTGCTGAGACATTATTGACTCTATCACCCCAGTATCGTTAAGTCCATAGCCTATGAATATTGTCGGATACTTCTCCATTGCCAATGACAGATATGACCATATTCGAGGAGCCTGATTATAGATGCTCGCAATTTTTTCAACACTGAAAACATACCCATTCTCTGGATACTTTATGAACCCATGCAAAGGAAGATAGTTCACACCTTGTTCATTAGCACATGCTCCGTTAACGTTCTGCTCATTAACATAACGACTCGGATTCTTTTCAATAATTTGAGGAACTAAATCATCGATATTAGTTGTATAGACTCCTTTTAGATTGATAAGGTTCAAGTTCAAGTAACAATCGTCAAAACTCTTTACATGGAAACGTTCTGTTAGATAATCATAAAGATTTGTCCGATTCTTACGTTCCATAACTGAGCAATACTTAGCAAGATCATTCAAACCTGGACTTACATTTTCATGTAGTTCTTTAATTAGTTGGCTAGCTAAAGGCAAAGGATTCCCTTTTGAATCTTTAGCATAAACAGAAAAGCCTGCGCCTACAAAAAGATTGATACCCTTTTTCATTTCCTGAATAAGCGTATCTTTGAAATCAATTCTCTCTATCATAGTGCTATTGAATGATGCTGAAATTTATGAAATGTGTAAAAAGCAATGAACAGATTGGAAATATACCCCTCATACAGGTAAGGTGGACAGAGGGGTGGACAGGGGACAGGTACCTGTCTCGGGTCAGTATCTTGCGCCCCAGATTCTATGAATCACTCCCTTGCCTATTCCTGTCAATCTCTCTAACTGTCTCAGGGATGCACCTTTTTCCTTCAAAACTAAGAATACTTCTTGTCTTTTATCGTTGGGCAGATGCTGGAAAGCACTGCTATTAGTCACATTCGTTATCTCTCTTATCTGCTGCCATACCTGATCATCGGACAATCGCACATTGGGCTTCTCGTTATCGTTGTCCAAGCAGCAGACATCATTGGGAAACACGGAAAGGTTATTAACGAACACGAATCGCACGAATCGCACGAATATAGCCTGAACGGCTTCATTTAGTCACACAGAGAGCACAGATATCACAGATAATAGTCAGCCTATACGGCTGGGGTAAACGAACACGGATTGCACGAATCACACGGATACAGCCTGTACGGCTGAGGGTATTTTATAACCATAGATGGGCAGGGGTTCTGGTATCGATGGTTCTAAAGAATACAAATCATGCAGGCTTGAACTTTTCCAAATTCTGCAGGAGCTTTTCAACAATGTGTTCTTTTCCTGGCGTGTGGGCACAGTTGGAACCGTTGATGAGATGAATCCACGAATCTGCTATGATCTGGATGCAATCGTTATGATATACTTGATCGGAACGAACAAGTCCCTTGGTTTTCTTGATGCGGTGTGTCACCACCTTCGGAAACGGAATGGTACGGAAATCAAATGCCTTAAATACCTGAAAATAGTTATGACCACCAGAATCCAGATATGAATCACCAACATAAACTGGGAGGAAATTGGGAGTATGCTCCTTCATGAACTGATAATCGAAGATACACCGACCTGGCCATAGATACCAGCCATGTTCCTTTATACGGCTTACGCCATAGAAATCACGGTCACCCAAAGTTAACGTCAAATTAACGTCAGTCAAAGGAAAGACATCATGATCGAGGAGTGCAAAATGATAGGGAGTGGTCAACGGCAGATACTTATAGAAAAGCCAGTTGAGGGCTCCGCCATGTGAAATACCGCCATAAAAAAGACGATGCCAGCAACAACGCTCGATACGCCGCGGCACGGGAACGTAGCTCACTCCTTGTGTCTCACACAATGCCTTGATAGCTGAACGCTTCTCTTTGCTCGGAGAATTATCTGCAATCACGTGACAATAATCTGCATCTCGTACGTATCGCTTAACTAATTCGATCTGTTTTTCAACCAATCCGACATGATTGAATGCCACGGTAATGATTATCATTTGACGATTCTTTACAGCATCACTGATGTAGGCGTCGGCCATACTGCCCGTTGTGGAAACCATGCGAATGAATTTGGCATTCAGGTTGAAGACTTTGCGGAAAAGTCTCAGCACTAAGGGGTTATGCTTGATGGTTTTAAACATGCTTTATTGGCACACGGAAAACACGGAAAACACTGAAATGCTTTTATTCGAACACGAATTGCACGGATTGCACGAATTTAGCCTGTACGGCTGTTGCTTTTAATCTCACACAGATACCACAGATATCACAGATGTTTGTCAGCCTATACGGCTGGGGTAAACGAACACGGATTGCACGAATCACACGGATACAGCCTGTACGGCTCTTTGAGACTTCAATATTGTAGCGAGCATGTAAAGGCCTCGTTCTGTGAACGCCTTGAAGTTATATTTACTGTGGCGTCCTTTACCGTTGGTTTGTTCTAAGGTCGAAAATTTCGACCTTAGAACTGAGGACTCTTCAGATGTCAATTCAAACATTTAAAACCTCACACAGATCTTAACCATCCCACAGATTTATAATTCTTTGTCTAGTAGGTACTGGATATATTTGTCGGAAACGTTGCCCATCTCACTTTTGTCGTATATATAGAGTAACGTTATCTCATATATATCATCGTTTACCTTGTTCAAGGAAAAAGTGATGACACGCATTCCTCCGCTTTTACCGCCTCCTTTGGATGCAACGCCAAAACGAACCTTCCTAATGCCATTACCTAGACTAACACCCTGGAAAGGGTTTTCCTTTATAGTCTCTAGAAAACAACGATAATCATTAACCAGTGAATGATACTTCTTGCTATAACGCTTGAACTGACGCTCAAATTCCGGATGTATATAGACAACGACGTTCATGCCTCTTCTTGCTCTAACTCTGACAGAAAATCGTCAGCTTTTCGACCTACATGAGTATGATCAGCGGCGGCCTGACGCACATCATTCACAGCTTTCTTAATTGTCTTTGTGAAGAGGCGAACTGACTCCCTCGTCTCGGATGGTAGCTGTAACTCGTAAGCGCGCATCTCTGATTCGTGTTTATCAGCCTTTTCTTCTTCGAGGATTCGCTGACGGAATGCTTTGCGAACTCTTTTTGATTGAGACTGATATATTGACCAAAGGGCATCTAACGGGGAGACATTATGATTATACGAAACCGCAGGCACGGGTTCCTTAACCACCTCCGTATCAGATACAGGCTGGGGATATTGTTTACGTTTCATTGGAAATCTTCTTAAGAATTATTGTTTTATCTCACAGAAAAGCACGGAAAATGCAGGGTCACCTGAGGCCTGTACGGCTGGGGTAAACGAACACGAATTACACGGATTGCACGAATATAGCCTGTACGGCTGATTTTCCTTGAATATCTAAAAGTCGTACCTGTTTTCAATGACTTGCCAGTCTATGATCTGCCAGAGGGCAGAGAGATGGACGGCACGACGGTTTTGGTAGTCCAGATAGTAGGCGTGCTCCCATACATCGAACGTGAGGAGGGGATTGAGAGACTTTGCAATCGGGTTGGACGCTCCTTGCTCCTGGGTGATGACCAACGTACCATCAGCTTCTGAGGATAGCCACACCCATCCAGAGCCAAATAGACTTACGCCCTTAGACTCGAAATCGGTCTTGAAGACATCTATACTACCCCATTGTTTGAGAATCTGTGCAGCAAGGGCGCCTGTGGGTTCATGTGCTGCATCGCTGACTGTCCGAAACTGTTTGAAATACAGCTCGTGGTTAAGTATCTGACCGGCATTGTTAAAAACAGCTCCAGCGGGAGCGTTTTTCACGATATCCTTGAGTGACATGCTTTCGAACTCACTCCCCGGAAGGAGTTTGTTAAGATTATCTACATATGTCTGAAGGTGCTTACCATGATGAAAGGACAAGGTCTGGGCACTGATCACAGGATCTAATGCTTCTTGCTTATACGGGAGGTCGAGTAATGTAAACATATCTTTGTTATTTTATCTCACTTTGTAGTATGATTCCATGTAGAAATGACAAGTTATAGCTGGGGTAATGGAACACGGATTGCACGAATCGCACGGATGAGCCAGTACGGCTGTTGCCTTTAAAATCTCACACAGATACCACTGAATTGAAAATCGGCGCCTACGGGGAACCAACGGTCACTCATAGCGTAGCGGAGAGAAAAAGCCAAAACACAGATATTTGTCAGCCTATACGGCTGAAGGGTTGGGGAACACGAATTGCACGAATCACACGAATTGCACAAATACGGCTAAAGTTCCTAAAATCCTGAAATCCTTAGAATTTTGAAGGGGTCACTGATAGCACAGATAAGAGTGTTTAGATGAAGAGGCGGGGACACAATTCTTTAATCCTACTTATGAAAGCAGGATGGCATGATGAACAGGTACGCCTCCGCATAGGAGCCTGGAGGGGCTCGCAGAACGATGTGCTGTCAACGATGACGGGAAAAGAGGGGGTACAGGAAATAGGTACGCCACAGAGATTGTCTGTGCGAACAAATTACTGATGATGAATTATCTTTTATATATCATGATATAGTGGGGTTGCACCCCTGTTCTATTTCCCCGTCATTTTTACGATGCAAAAGTAATGCTTTTTTGTGACACTGCCAAATAAAAAGCTATGAAAAACGGTTGGAACGGGAAAAACGGGGATTAGGGAGTTTGTCAATCTTACACAGAACTACTTTTTATAAGCCACAGATATCAGATAATTGTCAGCCTGTACGGCTGGTTTTTTGAACACGAATCGCACGGATATAGCCTGTACGGCTTTATTTGGTCATGCAGATCTCGCTGATTTCGCAGATTTATAATCAGCCTGTACGGCTAGGTAATGGAACACGGATAGCACGAATCACACGGATGAGCCTGTATGGCTGGGCAAAGTCAGAATGCTGAAATAGAAGCTTCGTCTGCCATGCAGACAGGACATCATATACTATTATTTCTGTGAATTCTGTGCTTTCTGTGTGAGATAAAAAATCTGTGAGACAAGGGGGATTAGTCGCGACGGAAGAGGTCGCGGGTGTAAACCTTGGACTCCACGTCATCGAGGACGGGATCGTAGCGGTTAGCGATGATGGCATCGCTCTGTGCCTTGAACTGATCCATATCGTTGACCACCTTACTTCCAAAGAACGTGGTTCCATCAGGAAGGGTGGGTTCGTAGATAATGACTGTGGCTCCCTTGGCCTTGATGCGCTTCATCACGCCCTGGATGCTGCTCTGACGGAAATTGTCGGAATTGGACTTCATGGTGAGGCGGAACACACCAATGGTCACGTCCTTCTCTGCCTCCACGGCATAGCGGCTTCCTGTGGTATAGTCGTAATAGCCTGCCTTCTTCAGCACCTGATCGGCTATGAAATCCTTACGGGTACGGTTACTCTCCACGATCGCCGTCATCATCTGCTGAGGTACATCCTCGTAGTTTGCCAACAGCTGTTTCGTGTCTTTCGGCAGACAGTAACCTCCATAGCCAAATGACGGGTTGTTGTAGTGGGTGCCGATACGCGGATCGAGTCCGATACCCTGGATAATAGCCTGGGCATCCAGTCCTTTCACCTCAGCGTAGGTGTCGAGTTCGTTGAAGTAGCTGACGCGCAGGGCAAGGTAGGTGTTGGCGAAGAGCTTCACGGCCTCTGCTTCTTTCATGCCCATGAAGAGAACGGGAATGTTCTTGCTGGAGGAAGGAGGAAGGAGGAAGGAGGAAGGATGGGGGACCGAGGAGGAAGGACGATGGTCGATGGAGGAAGGAGGAAGGACGGGGGAGGAAGGAGCGTTGTCGGGATGACCGATGGCGCCTTCGACCAAGAGAGAGGCGAAGGTCTTGGCGGCTTGCTTCATCTTCTCCACATCGGTTACCTTCTGAATGGCTTCGTTCTCCTCGGGGAACTGGGAGATCAGTTTGGGGTATCCCACGATGATTCGTGAGGGACAGAGGTTATCGTAGAGGGCTTTACTCTCACGAAGGAACTCAGGAGAGAACAGGAGATTAAACTCTTTCACTCCCTTCTGGGCGTAGCGAAGATAGAGGGAACGGCAATAGCCTACGGGGATGGTGCTTTTGATGACCATCACGGCATGGGGGTTCACCGAGAGGACGAGGTCGATGACATCCTCTATATGGTGTGTGTCGAAGAAATTCTTGATGGGATCATAGTTTGTCGGTGCTGCGATGACGATAAAGTCAGCATCCCGATAAGCAGCGGCTCCATCGAGGGTGGCGGTAAGGTTTAACTCCTTTTCTGCCAGGTATTTCTCGATGTATTCGTCTTGAATGGGTGAACGACGCTGATTGATCAGATCGACTTTCTCGGGGATCACGTCCACTGCGGTCACTTCGTTATGCTGAGCTAATAAGGTTGCGATGGACAAACCGACATATCCGGTTCCTGCTACTGCAATTTTCATGTTTCTTTCCTTTAAAATTGTTATCTGTAACGAATAGCAGTGCAAAGGTAGTGTTTTTTTATGAAATTGTTTTGCTTTTCACTCGATTTTTTGTATCTTTGTCGCCAAACAAACATATTACTAAAATGAAAAAGTGCCTGCTATTAACCCTTAGTCTGTTCCTCCTCACCATGAATGTCTGGGGAGGTAAGGTGACTCCTCAACAAGCCCAGCACAAGGCTGAGTCATTGGTCATGGAGTTACTGAATGACAAGACCTTCCATGGTCGTCGTGCAAACATGAGTCAGATACCGTCTGTCACACAGTCATATGTGGCTGAGGATGAGGTGCTGTACTTATTCAATATCGGTGATGACGAAGGTTTCGTGATCGTCTCGGGGGATGACCGCACCGAATCCATATTGGGCTATGCCGATAAAGGATCATTCAATATGGAGGAGGCACCTGAGAATGTAAAAGCGTGGCTGAAGGGATACGAATGTCAGATACGCTGGATACAGGAACATGGTACGAGTCTCAGGAGTGCTCCGAGGAGAGCACCCAAGGCAACGATTTCCCCATTACTGAAGACAACATGGAACCAATACTCTCCTTATAACCTCAATCTCAGTTTCCCGGAGTATTTCGGTAACCAGCTGTGCCTGACAGGATGTGTCGCTACCGCCATGGCTCAGTTGATGTACTATCACCAATGGCCCACAGCAGGCTGTAGCGTCATCCCTGAATATACCATCGAGGCAAGATGGACAAGTGACGGGACAGACCATACTTTCAATGCCTTACCTGCTGCCACCTTCGATTGGAGTGCGATGAAAGCAAGTTATTCCGGCAATGAGACCGATGCTTCGGCAGTTGCTGTAGCTACGTTGATGCGCTACTGCGGACAGTCGGTAGAGATGAACTACGGCATTGACGGTTCTGGCGCCTCCACGGCTTTGGCAGCCGAGGCCCTCAAACAATATTTCGGTTATGACGAGGATGTACGGAGTCTTTCACGTGACCGTTATGATGCAGCAGAATGGGATGATATGATGTACAGGGAACTCCAGAATAAACGACCCGTAATCTATAGCGGTTCCACCTCAGACAATTACGGTCATGCCTTTATCCTCGACGGGTACAAAGACGGAAAGTATCATATTAACTGGGGATGGGGAGATGGTTGGAACGGTCATTTCCTGCTTTCTGTGGCCGATCCGTA
The DNA here is from genome assembly GCA_902768785.1 of uncultured Prevotellaceae bacterium. Classification (GTDB taxonomy): domain Bacteria; phylum Bacteroidota; class Bacteroidia; order Bacteroidales; family Bacteroidaceae; genus Prevotella. The sequence goes on along the minus strand of CACXMM010000003.1, from coordinate 72,592 downwards.
TCACGAGGATCTCACGGATCCCACCCAGGGAACAGAAGCTTATGCCTACAATCAAGAAGCCGTGATTGGGATTCAGAAGCCGGATGGGATTGATGAGGTTGACAGAAGACTGACGGTCACGGAAATTGGTCTATACAATGATATGGACTATGCCCTTTCCTACAAGGTCGAAAACCAATGCGGTATTAACGGCAACTACGATCTTGCCATTGGAGTGATCGATGCATCAGGAAATGTTCTCAGTATCCTTACTGATCTGTTAGCTGACTACCCTCTGCCAACGAATTCATGGTATGGTGGCGGAGCCATGCCAATGAGGTCTTCCAGTGACCATGAGAATCTGCTGCTGACCATTGTCTGCAAGCTATCCTCTGCCAGCAGCTATCAGCCATGTATCGGCTGGGAAGATCATATTATGATTGCCAAGCCAGAACATATGTATGGTAACGCCTTCACGTTAGTTCCCAAGACCAATGTGAGTATTGCCACCGGTATCCACTCTGTGGAAAAGAACACTCCTGCCCCATCTTATTACCTGCTGAATGGAATGCAGGTAAAGAAACCAGAAAAGGGCATCGTGATTGTGAATGGGAAGAAGGTGGTTGGAGAGGAAAGATGAAAGATGAAAGATGAAAGATGAGAGATGAAGGATGAAGGATGAAGGATGAAGGATGAAAGATGAAGGAGGAAGGATGAAGGAGGAAGGAGGAAGGATGAAGGAGGAAGGAGGAGGGAGTCCTCAAGGCCAAATACCAATCATACCACTTTAGCTTCTTCAATGCCTCTGAAACCATTGAGGAAGTCGCGGGCAAGCATGCGCTTCTTGCCCGTCAGCTGAATCTCCACAAGTTCCAAAAGCTGACCTTGTACCGCCACGTATAGACGTTTGTTCTCTTCTTTCAGTCTGCCCGTCTCCAATTGGGTGGAGAGGGAGGTCTTGGCGGTCTTGAAGATTTTCAGGACTGTCTGTTTCCCATCAGGCATCTGGAGTGTGGTCCATGCACCGGGGTAAGGACTGAGACCGCGGATGAAGTCATAGATCTGCTTGGCCGTCTGCTGCCAGTTGATCTCACAGGTTTCCTTAAAAATTTTGGGGGCAGGATGAAGGACTGTTGTCTTTGTATCGATGGCAAAAGTTTCTTGATCGATGCTCTCCACCTGACCGTCACCCTCAAGTATCAGATCGATGGTCTCCACGGCAATCTCAGCTCCGAGATGCATCAGTCCATCATAGACATATTCCACATCGGCCTCATCTGGAATCGGGAAATGTTTCTGGAGGATGATCCTACCAGTGTCGATGTCATGGTCGAGGAAGAAGGTGGTGACACCCGTTTCTGTCTCACCATTGATCACCGCCCAGTTGATGGGTGCAGCACCCCGGTATTGGGGCAATAGGGCCGCATGTACGTTAAAAGTACCGAAACGTGGCATAGCCCACACCACTTCGGGTAGCATTCGGAAAGCCACAACCACCTGCAGATCAGCGTGATAGTCACGTAGCTGTTCCACAAAAGCAGGGTCTTTCATCTTTTCGGGCTGAAGTACGGGAAGTCCATGCGACAAGGCATATTTCTTCACTTCGGAAGGTTGCAGGGTATCCTGATGGCGTCCCACGGGTTTATCGGGTTGCGTCACCACAGCCACCACGTTATATCCGCCCTCTACAAGGGCATGGAGGGTGCCCACCGCAAACTCGGGGGTTCCCATGAATATGATTCTTAAGTCTTTTTTGTTCATACCATTTAACGTTTAAAGATTGAAGGGAAACGAGAGATTACTGACCCCGCCCCTGACCCCGCCCCTACAATGGGCGGGGAGACCGCAAGGATGGGCATTCGTCGCAATCATATTTCACTGCTCATTCGGCGGATAAATCCGCAACAAGCTGGCGATAGGTGGCATACATGTGGGTTCGTGAGATATAACCAATGAGATGGTTGTCGGAGTCAAGTACCGGCAGCATCGGAGCATGTGTCCTTTCGAACTGCCTCATCACCTCCTCCATCGGATCGTTCACCCCAAGGGTAGCGGCAGGCTCTGCCATTAACTGTCGCACCGTGAAGTGATGATAGAGTTCCGTACGGAATACGATATGGCGGATCTTCGTGATATCCACCTCCCCCAGGAAGGTGCCGGCATCATCCAATACCGGCAGTAAGTTGGACCGGCTGCGACTAAGTGCATGCACCAGGGCTCCCAGTTTCATGTCAGGATGTACTGAGGTGTAAGTGTGGTCGATGATACTCTTCAGCGACATCAGCGTGAGTACAGCACGATCGGTATGGTGGGTGATGAGGTTTCCTTCCCTTGCCAACCGCATGCCATAGATACTATGAGGTTCGAAGATGATGATGGTGAGATAGGCAAAGATGCTCACCACCATCAAAGGGATGAACAGCTGATAACCGCCTGTCAGCTCAGCAATCAAGAAGATACCTGTGAGCGGTGCATGCATCACTCCCGCCATCACCGCCGCCATGCCCAGCATCGCGAAGTTTCCTTCAGGGATATATACACCGATTTGTTCAATGTTCCACACCCGGGCAAAGAGGAAGCCACCGAAGGCTCCGATGAACAACGACGGTGCAAATGTTCCACCACAACCTCCCCCTCCGTTGGTGGCGGAAGTCGCGAAAACTTTTGTTAACAACACCAAGGCAATATACAGCACCAACAAATGACCGCTACCATAGAACAACGAGTTGTTAAGTATTGTATTCCAGTCGGCTTCCGTCTTTCCGTTCAACAGAATGTTAATGCTGTTATATCCCTCACCGTAGAGAGAAGGGAAGAGGAAAATCAACGTACTCAGTACGGCACCGCCCAGGAGCAATTTTGCATAGTGGTTACTGCCTAACTTTGAGAAAACATTCTCACAGGCTGTCATCATCCGGATGAAGTACAGACTGATGATTCCGCCGAACACACCTAATAATATATAAGCAGGGATCCTTTCCAGCTCCCAGGTGTTGGCATTGGTGAAGGTAAACAACGAGTCGCTGCCATTGAACACATAACTGAACAGCACCGCTGTAACACTCGATACGAGGATCGGCAGCAGCGAAGCCATGGTCAGGTCGATCATCAACACCTCCAAGGTAAACACCAGACCGGCTATCGGTGCCTTGAAGATGCCGGCGATGGCTGCCGCAGCCCCACATCCCACCAGCAGCATCAGTGTACGATTGTCCATCTTGAACAGTTTGCCGAGGTTACTGCCGATGGCAGAACCCGTCAGTACGATGGGGGCCTCTGCTCCCACAGAACCACCGAAGCCGATGGTAATGGCTGAGGCTATCACCGAGCTCCAGCAGTTGTGACTGCGCAGTCGGCTCTGTTTCCGTGAGATGGCATAGAGGATGCGGGTGATACCATGAGAGATATTATCCTTGACCACATACCGCACGAACAAGGAGGTGAGATAGATTCCAATGACAGGATAGACCAGATAGAGCCAGTTGAACGACGTATTGTCGAAGCTCGCCGTGAGCAACACGCCGATCTCGTTGATTATCCAGTGGAGCACGAAAGCCGCCACGGCGGCAAACAGTCCCACGAAGAAGCTCAACAGTAGGGTGAACTGCTTGTCGGTGATATGCGCCTCACGCCATCGCAGGAAGCGTTGCACCCAAGAGAGATTCTGACGATCTGTTGTATATCCGCTCATTTCCTGATAATAGTAACCACCCCATCCTGGGTAAGTTTGATGATGCTCGATGGGGTGTGTGGCTTATGTTCCTGCCGGCGTGACCAGCAGACATAGTCAACAGCCTCCAGCAGCTGTTCGCTGATATCACAGAAATTCTGTGCTGGGGGTTCCCCACTGATATTGGCGCTGGTACTTACCAAAGGCTTCTGAAACCGGTAGCACAGCTGCTTCGAGAACGGTTCCTGAGTGATGCGCAGGGCGATGCTACCGTCAGCGGCAATGAGATTGGGAGCCAGGTTCACGGCATTGTCAAGGATCACCGTGGTGGGTTTCGTGGCAAATTCCAACAGGTCCCAGGCCACCTCGGGTACGTTCCTCACATAGCGCTGCAGTCGCACATCACTATCCACCAGACAGATCATCGCCTTGGAGTCGTCACGTTGCTTGATGGCATACACCCTTGCCACGGCCTCGGCATTGGTGGCATCGCAGCCGATACCCCACACGGTATCCGTGGGATAGAGGATCACCCCTCCGTTTCGCAGCACTTTCACCGCTGCTTCAATATCTTGTTGTTGATTCATAGGGCGCAAAGTTAACCCAAATTGCTGGAATAACAAAATAAAACCCGTGTTTTTTACATAACGAAAGAAAATGAAAAGACAAAAGTGTGTCATCATTGAGGGGGATGCGCTTCACGCAAAAATCCATCACAACCTTAACAAAATCTTACAAACAAAGTATTGAAACACAATGTGGTAGATTCTGTTAAGATTGTGATGGATTTGGTTTATTCCTCTCCGCTCCGCTTACTGTAATCGGGAGCACGAGGGTGCGAAGGCACGGGATTACAGTTCCCAGCCGATGGCAGAAGCACCGAGGATGGCAGCAGAGGCGCCATCAAGACCACTCACCAGGAATTTTGCCTTGCCCTTGAAGATCTGAAGCACATGCTCGTCGTAGCTCCGCTTGATCGGCTCCATGATGAGATCGCCTGCCTTGGTCATACCGCCGAAGAAGATGAATGCCTCGGGAGAAGAGAAAGCGGCGAAGTCAGCACAGGCCTCACCCAGCATCTCTCCTGTGAACTCATAGATTTCCTTGGCCAGCTTGTCACCCTTGCCTGCTGCTATAGATACATCCAGAGAGGTGATCTTCTCGGGATCCAGCTCACGCAGCAGTGAGGGTTCCTGGGTCGTAGATAACAGTTCACGAGCCGTACGGGCCACACCCGTTGCCGAGCAATAAGCCTCCAAACAACCTGAACGACCACATCCGCAGGAACGTCCGTTTTCACGACGCATGATGACATGACCCAACTCTCCGGCAAATCCGTCACAGCCATACACCAGCTGACCGTTGATGACGATACCTGAGCCCACGCCGGTGCCCAAGGTAATCACAATGAAATTCTTCATGCCACGCGCCACACCGTAGATCATCTCTCCCACGGCAGCAGCATTGGCATCGTTGGTCAGTCCGACAGGAATATTATTCAGTCGCTCACTGAACAGCTTGGCCAGAGGCACCACCCCATCGTGTGCCCAAGAGAGGTTCGGTGCAAACTCGATGGTTCCACTATAGTAGTTACCATTAGGAGCGCCGATACCCATGGCCTTGATGGTTTCGATGCCGCCCACCTGGTCGATAATCACCTGCAAAGCCTCCACACAGGCGTCAACATAATCCTCCACTTTGTCGTAGCCCTGAGTCTTGATGGCAGTGGTAGCCTTGATCTCACCACGGGCGTCAACGATACCGAACACGGAGTTCGTACCTCCTAAATCCAAGCCGATCACATACGGCTTCATCTCTGTTTGATTATTCATCTTTCGTATTGTTTTTAGTTGTTAGAATATTTCTTTCTTCGAATAGGTTATAGAATCCCGTTGATTCATTATGCAAAGATAAGGAAAAAGTTATTATTATGCCCGTTAGCAAGGGAAGTTATTTCCTTCATTTAACAAAATTTCGTAGATTACCTTTAAAAACGATTGGCTATTCCCTCGTTTTTTCGTAACTTTGCAGGCGATATGCCATTTGCGTTTCATATTGACATAGTAAATCTGGTATTCAAGGGAATACTGATCGGGATCATCGCCAGTGCACCGATGGGACCAGTAGGTATTCTATGTATCCAGCGAACGCTGAACAAAGGACGGTGGTATGGCTTTGTGACAGGTATCGGTGCCGCCGTGAGTGACATCATCTATGCACTCATCACTGGTTTCGGTATGTCGTTTGTCATGGACATGATCAACAACGCCCACTATCAATACCTGCTGCAGGTGTTCGGCAGTATCATGTTGCTTTGTTTCGGTATCTATTGCTACCGCAGCGATCCCATGAAGAACATGCATGTGAGCGGCAAACAGAAAGGATCACTGGTCCATAACGCAGTGACGGCATTCTTCGTCACCTTCTCCAACCCCCTGATCATCTTCCTCTTCATCGCCATGTACGCCCAGTTTACGTTCGTAGTACCCAACCACCCCATCGAGATGTGTCTGGGTTATCTGAGCATCCCGTTTGGTGCGTTGCTGTGGTGGTATGGTCTGACCTGGTTGGTGGACAAGATCCGTGGAATCTTTGATACGAGTGGCATCCTTATTATTAATAAGGTAATTGGTTCCATCGTGATTATCTTTTCCCTCATCGTTCTCTTCGGTACGGTGTTTAACCTGTATCAGCTGCCGCACTATTAACAGTTCTTCGTTAACAGTTCATTTTATGCGTTTATTATGTTTGTATCACAGGAGTTAAGAAAGAAGAATATTGCCGAATACCTGTTGTATATGTGGCAGGTAGAGGACTTGATACGTGCCTACGACTGTTCACTGAGCAGGATCCGGCGGGAATATATCGAGCGGTTCGACTATACCGATGAGCAGAAGGAGGAGATGACCGACTGGTATGGCGACCTGCTGAGGATGATGAACCAGGAAGGCTGTCGGGAAGGTGGACACCTGCAAATCAACCAGATTGTCTTGCAGCAACTTGTCGAGCTGAACGCCCAGCTGCTCTCCAGCAGTAAGTTCCCTTTCTACAACAGTGAGTACTACAAGGTACTGCCGTTTATTGTGGAACTGAGGCAGAAGACGGGAGACAGGAGGCAGGAGACAGGAGACAGGAGACGGGAGACAGGAGATGGGAGACGGGAGACAGGAGGCAGGAGACAGGAGATGGGAGACAGGAGGCAGGAGACAGGAGACGGGAGACAGGAGAGTGAAATCGAGACCTGTTTCAATGGCTTGTATGGCGTGATGATGCTCCGTCTGCAGAAGAAAGAGATCAGTCAGAACACTTTGCATGCCATCAAGGAGATCACCACCTTCATCGGGATGCTCAGCGACTATTATCAGAAGGATAAAAACGAAGGATTAGAATTCGAATAAGCTTATGAAGATATTGATTACCGGCTGTAACGGCCAACTCGGCAACGAGATGCAGTTGCTTGAGAAAGAGAATACACAGCATACCTGGTATAACACCGACGTGGCAGAGCTGGATATCACGAACCAGTTGGCCGTGGAACAGTTCGTGGCAGAGAAGAAGATCGACGGTATCGTGAACTGTGCTGCCTACACTGCCGTGGATAAGGCAGAAGACAACAAGGAGCTGTGTACCAGTCTGAACACCGTGGCCCCCGCCTATCTGGCTGCAGCCGTCGAGAAACGGGGTGGATGGATGATACAAATATCCACCGACTACGTGTTCAACGGTACGAAGCATACTCCATACGTGGAGACCGACACGCCGTGCCCGGACAGTGTCTATGGATCGACGAAACTTGCCGGGGAACTGGGCGTACAGAAGTTCTGCAAGAACAGTGTCATCATCCGTACGGCATGGATGTACAGCAGTTTTGGGAATAACTTCGTGAAGACGATGATACGACTGGGTAAGGAGAAGGAGCAGTTAGGTGTGATCTTTGATCAAATCGGTACTCCGACGTATGCCCGTGACCTGGCCTCAGCTATCATGACCATCATCAACAAGGGGATCGTTCCTGGAGTGTATCACTTCTCCAACGAGGGTGTCATCAGCTGGTATGACTTCACCAAGGCCATTCACCGGATCGCCGGCATCACCAGTTGTCGGGTGCGCCCACTGCACACTGATGAATACCCCACTCCCGCCAGCCGTCCGCACTACTCCGTGCTTGACAAGACAAAGATCAAAGCTACCTTCGGTCTTGACATCCCCTACTGGGAAGAGAGTCTCGAAGAATGTATTGCCAAGTTGAAAGAGTAATCAAATTTTTAGGCACGGATTACGCGGATTACACAGATTTTCAAAGTTCATTCTTATGTTATATGAAGATTTAACAAAAGAGATTATACATGCTGCCCAGGAAGTACATGGCATATTGGGCTTCGGCTTTCTAGAAGCTGTATATGGAAATGCCTTATATAAAGAATTGATGAGAAAGGGAATCAAATGTGAATGCCAGAAAATGATTGACGTATATTATAAAGGAGAAAAGGTTGGACACTATGTGGCCGATATGGTCATTGAGGACAAGGTGATTATAGAACTAAAGGCAGTGAAAGAGATTCGTCCAGAACACGAATGGCAACTGATTAATTACTTGAAAGCTACAGGTATAGAAGTGGGTCTGTTGCTAAACTTCGGTGTCTCCCTCCAACAGAAACGTAAGATATTCACGTCATCCTCCCATAAGGAGTACAAAGGTATCAGTCCGATTAAGCCTAAAACAATATAGATACTTAAGGCACAGATTCGAACAATTCGGTATATCAATAATCCGTGTAATCCGTGTAATCCGTGCCTAACAATAACTCGTACAAAAGATATGAATCAAGAGATAGAAAGAAGAAGGACATTTGCGATCATCTCGCACCCTGACGCCGGTAAGACCACCCTCACAGAGAAGTTCCTGCTGTTCGGTGGACAGATTCAGGTGGCGGGTGCCGTGAAGAGTAACAAGATCAAGAAGACAGCCACCTCCGACTGGATGGATATCGAGAAACAACGTGGTATCTCTGTATCCACGTCGGTGATGGAATTTGACTATACACCAGAGGAATCGGGTATCGAGTATAAGGTGAATATCCTCGACACACCGGGTCACCAAGACTTTGCTGAGGACACCTACCGCACACTGACTGCCGTGGATTCCGCTATCATCGTGGTGGATGGGGCAAAAGGTGTGGAGGCACAGACACGGAAGCTGATGAATGTGTGCCGGATGAGAAACACTCCCGTCATCATCTTCATCAACAAAATGGACCGTGAGGGCCGTGATCCCTTTGACCTCCTCGATGAACTGGAACAGGAACTGGAGATTAAGGTACGTCCGCTGTCATGGCCGATCAACCAAGGAGCCAAGTTCAAAGGTGTATATAACATCTATGAGAACAAACTCGATTTGTTCACACCCGATAAGCAAAGAGTTACCGAGAAGGTGGAGGTAAGCCTCACTCCCAACCCCTCCACAACGGACGAGGGGAGCAGTCACCCGTTTGTTGATGATGTTATTGGAGAACAGGATGCTGAGAAGCTGCGTGAAGACCTGGAATTGGTAGATGGTGTTTATCCAGAATTTGATGTGGAGACCTACCGAACTGCCGAGGTGGCTCCAGTCTTCTTCGGCTCCGCCCTGAACAATTTCGGTGTACAGGAACTGCTGAACTGCTTTGTCGAGATAGCACCCAGTCCGAAACCCACCAAGGCCGAGGAGCGCATGGTGAATCCAGAAGAAGAGAAGTTCACTGGGTTTATCTTCAAGATCACAGCCAACATCGATCCGAACCACCGTTCCTGCATCGCCTTCTGTAAGGTATGCAGCGGTAAGTTCGTCCGCAACCAGCCCTATTTGCTGGTACGTCAGGGCAAGACCGTCCGTTTCTCCTCTCCCACCCAGTTCATGGCACAACGCAAGAGCACCATCGAGGAAGCTTATCCCGGTGATATCGTGGGATTGCCCGACAACGGTATCTTCAAGATCGGTGACACCCTCACGGAGGGTGAGCAGCTGCATTTCCGCGGTCTGCCCTCCTTCTCTCCCGAGATGTTCAAATATATCGAGAACGACGACCCGATGAAAGCCAAGCAGCTGAACAAAGGTATCGATCAGCTGATGGATGAGGGTGTCGCTCAGATGTTCGTCAACCAGTTCAACAACCGTAAGATTATCGGAACGGTGGGACAGCTCCAGTTCGAAGTGATCCAATACCGTCTGGAGAACGAGTACAACGCGAAATGCCGTTGGGAGCCAGTACATCTGTATAAAGCCTGCTGGATAGAGGCCGATGACGAGAAAGAGTTGGAGGCCTTTAAGAAACGCAAGTACCAGTATATGGCCAAGGATAAGGAAGGGCGCGATGTGTTCCTGGCCGACTCCGGCTATGTCTTACAGATGGCCCAGCAGGACTTTGAGCATATTAAATTCCATTTCACCAGTGAGTTTTGAAAGATGGGAAATGAGATGATGAATCATATCCATGATGAGAAGCCCATCTATGATGAGAGCGCATTGAACGACAGCGACACCACACCGTGGTTCGGTGTTCAGCTTTACGGTCTGCGTCCCAAGGAGATGGCAGATTATCTAACTGGGAAGGACATAGAGTCGTTCTTCCCGATGCACGACGTTGATTTCATCGACCGGGAGGGCAAGCACCGTCATGAGCTGCGCCCTGTTGTCTCAAATCTGATTTTCATCAAGAAGACCATGGAGGACAAGCTGCTGCAAGGTATGATGGAGGAACGCTACAAAGGACACTTCTACATCATCCGTAAAACTCGTGGCAGTAGTGTGTTCTACCAGATACCCGCCCGTCAGATGCAGGAGTTTATGATTATGTGCAACCCCGAACTCCTCATGAAGAAATACCTCAGTGAGAATGAGGCGAAGCTAAAAAAAGGGGACCGTGTCATGGTAACACACGGTCCGCTAAAAGGTCTTTCCGGTCGTTTGGTACGTTCCAGCGGAAAATACTACCTTCTCAAAGAGATTCCCGGCATGGCCGTGATGATGAAGGTGACACGCTGGTGCTGTCAGAAGATGGATTTACCTTGATCCCAACCAATTACCAAGAATCATGCGGCCTTCAGGTGTAAGCACGCTCTCCGGATGGAACTGGATTCCATGGATGTCATAGTCACGATGACGGAGTGCCATCACCTGTCCTTCGTCACTCTCTGCCAGTACTTCCAGACAGGTAGGGAAATTCTCACGGGACACCACCCAAGAGTGATAACGCCCCATGGTGAGACGCGTAGGACAGCCCGCAAACAGCGTATCTGTCTTTAACACCGTTCCCTCGGTAGCCACACCATGGAACACATCGGAGAGGTTTTCCAAAGTACCGCCGAACACTTCTCCGATGGCCTGATGACCTAAGCATACACCCAGCATGGGTTTCTTCCCTGCATAAGTACGGATCACATCAAGCAGGAGTCCTGCCTCTGCGGGAATGCCGGGTCCCGGGCTCAGCACTATTTTATCAAACTCCTCCAACTGCGACAGTTCGAACTGGTCATTACGATAAACTGTCACCGTTGCTCCCAGCTCCTTCAGCAGATGAGCGAGGTTATAGGTGAACGAATCGTAGTTGTCGATAATAACAATTTTCATATTTCCACACCTTTATGTTCACATTTTCTCCGCCATGATGATAGCACGGCGCAGTGCACCTAACTTATTATTGACCTCCTGCAACTCATACTCCTCATTGCTTTTGGCCACGATGCCACCGCCCGCCTGGAACCACAGTTCACCATTACGACTCACAAAAGTACGAATAGTAATGGCCTGATTCAGGGTACGGTTGAATCCGATATAACCGATACATCCCCCGTAGGCACCCCGGTTATGCGGTTCATATTCCGAAATCAGCTGCATGGCGCGTACCTTGGGGGCTCCCGACAAAGTACCGGCAGGGAAGGTGTCGATGAATGCCTTGATGGGATCAGCCCCTTGATCAAGCGTACCACTGACCCTTGACACGAGGTGAATGACATGACTGTAATACTGCAAGTCCTTGTAGAAATCCACCTTTACATGATGACAGTTTCGGGACAAGTCATTACGTGCCAGATCTACCAACATCACATGCTCCGCATTTTCCTTCGGATCGTTACGCAGGTACTCCGCGTTCTCCCTGTCCTGTTCAGGGTGACCAGTACGTCGTGTCGTCCCGGCTATCGGGTCAATGAATGCCACATACTCTCCATCCTCTTTCCTTTCTATTCGGCAATGTGTCTCGGGAGAAGAGCCGAAGATGCGGAAACCTCCAAAGTCGAAGTAGAACAAATAAGGTGAGGGGTTGATGCTCCGCAGGGCACGGTAGAGTTTAAAGTCGTCTCCCTCATACCGTTGGATAAAGCGTCGGGAGAGGACAATCTGGAACACATCACCCCGCAGACAGTGCTGGATACCTTTCCGGATGTTCGCTTTGTGCTGCTCATCGGTGAGCGTAGAGACAGGATCCCCTAAAGGGTGGAAATCGTAGGTCTTACCTCGGGTACGGTTCATCGTCTTCAGGAGTTCATCGAGGGAAGAAGGGGTGACGGAGGCAGGGTCTCCTTCCACAGGACAGCAGTCCGAGGAGGAAGGTTGTAAGGTGATGAGGGTAATCTTACTGTTGTGGTGGTCGAAGACGATGATGTCACGATAAAGGATGTAGTACATATCCGGCGCATCATTCTTCTCCATGGTCTCATCCTTCACAGGAATATCCTCGAAATAACGTACAGCATTAAACGAGGTATAGCCATACAGTCCGCAATAACTGGCCTCATCGCCACTCACCTCAAAGCACTTGAGGAAATCGTTGATAGCATGGTCAGAACGGTAGTCCTTTCCCACCGCATGACGAACCACACTGCCATCAGGAAAGGTACTGATGCTCTCGCCATGACTGATAGCCACACTGGCCATGGGATGAATACCGATGAACGACCGACTGTTATTCGAGTCATGGTAGTCGGAGCTCTCCATCAGGACACTCTGTGGATAGAGGTCACGTAAGGAGAGATAGACACCCACCGGGGTATAGAGGTCACCCAGGATCGTGGTGCTCCGGGTAATATAACAGAATCGATGATTGGACTGGTTAGGATGCATAGTCTTGATGGTTTAAATAGGTTTCTATATCCTTGTCACCCCGTCCGCTGACCGTCAGCACCACCACATCATCAGGATGGAAACTGAGTTTCTCGAGGGCGGCAATGGCGTGGGCACTCTCAATAGCCGGGATGATGCCTTCTAAACGAGTAAGCTCATAACCTCCACGGATAGCCTCGTCATCATTGATGGCAAGTACCTTACTTCGTCCTTTCACCGCCATGTTACAGTGCATGGGACCAACCCCGGGGTAATCAAGACCGGCAGAAATGGTAAACGCCTCCTCGATCTGTCCGTCAGGAGTCTGCATCACCAACATCTTCGAGCCATGGAGGATACCCACTGTACCCCGATGCATCGTTGCTGCGGTGCGATCGGTATCAATACCTTGGCCACCTGCCTCAGCCAGTACGATCTTCACCCGCTCATCATCGATATAGTGGTAAATGGTGCCCGCTGCATTACTACCGCCACCGATACAGGCGATGAGATAATCTGGATAGTCACGCCCCACTTTCTCCTGCAGCTGCCACTTGATCTCCTCAGAGATCACACTCTGCATGCGTGCCACGATATCCGGATAAGGATGGGGACCCATGGTTGATCCCACAATATAGAAGGTATCAGAGGGATGACAGCACCAGTCGCGGATGGCCTCGGAACAGGCATCGCTCAGCGTCATATTCCCCGTTCTGACAGGGTGCACCGTGGCACCGAGCATCTTCATCCGTTCCACGTTGGTATGTTGGCGTTCCACATCAGTAGCACCCATGAATACTTCGCACTGCATATTCATCAGTGCACAGACCGTAGCCGTTGCCACACCATGCTGTCCAGCCCCCGTCTCGGCGATAATACGGGTCTTTCCCATCTGCTTTGCCATCAGGATCTGTCCGATGGTATTGTTGATCTTATGCGCTCCCGTATGGTTCAGGTCCTCACGTTTCAGATAAAGCTGACAACCGTATTGTTCACTCATCCTGCGAGCGAAATACAGCGGTGAAGGACGGCCCACGTAGTCTTTTAACAGTTGGTGGTATTCCTTTTTGAACGCCTCACTCTCGATGATGGGCAGATAGGCTTTGCGCAGATCTTCCACACATTTATATAATATCTCCGGGATATAGGCTCCGCCAAAGTCGCCATAGTATCCTCTTTCGTCAACCAAGAAACTCTCTTTCATTGTCTTCATTACTCTAAACTATCGTATAACATGACCTTCTCTTTGCGGTAGGCCAAGCCCGTCATCACACAGATCAGATCACCATGTTGGTTCTTTACTTTAATCTCACAATAAGGAATCTTATGATGGTTCAGTGTCTCCGTTGCCTCAGCGATGAGGGTATCACCTTCGAAAGCACTGTGCAGGAAGGAGATGGTATTCTCCAAGCCAAAGGTAAGCTTTCCCCTGCTGTTGGAAATGGCGGCAAAGGCCAAATCTGCCAAGGTGAACAGCGCACCTCCCTGACAAACGCCTCCAGCGTTCAGGTGATGCTTCGTCACCGTCATCTCGGCTCGGGCATATCCCTCCTTGATCTCTATGATGCGTGCCCCGCTCTCCTTGGCAAACACGTCACCCTCATTCAGAAACTCTTTCAGTGTCATAGTCTTCTGTCTTCTATACCTCCAAAGCCTCGTACAACCGGTCCATCGCCTGCTCAGCATCCCCACAGGATTCATTCAGCAGTGTGACGAACTTCGAGCCGATGATAGCCCCCGCAGCATTGCTGCGCGCACTCTCCAAGGTCTGTTTATTACTGATGCCGAAACCGATCATCCGCGGATTCCTGAGATTCATTCCGTTAATATGACGAAAGTAAGCCTGCTTGGCATCGTCGAAGTTATTCTGTGCACCTGTGATACTGGCCGAGCTGACCATATAGATAAAGCCATCGGTATGATCATCGATGAAACGGATCCGCTCCTCACTGGTCTCGGGTGTGATCATCATGATCACCCGGAGATCATATTTGTCGGCGATGGGCATCACCTCACTCAGGTAGTCGGCAAACGGCAGATCGGGGATGATCATTCCCGAGGCACCACTCTCTACACAACTCTGACAGAAACGCTCGATGCCATAGTGCATGATCACGTTCAGATAACCCATCATCACCAAGGGGATGGACACCTCATCTTTGATGTTCTTCAGCTGCTCGAACAGCTTGGTGAGCGTCATCCCGTTTTTCAAAGCCACCGTACCGGCACTCTGGATGACAGGACCATCGGCTAGAGGATCGCTGAAGGGGATGCCCACCTCGATCATATCGATGCCCCGCCGCTCTAAGGTCTTGATGACCTCTGCCGTTCCCTCAAGGGTAGGACAGCCTGCGCAGAAATACAACGACAGAAGTTTACGTCCCGTCTGACGCTGTTCTTCAAATAGTTGGTTAATTTTGTTCATTTCGTATTCTTGCTATAAAAGTCCGTAATAACTCCACATCCTTCACGGCAGGAGCCGTCTCAAATTGACTGTTCAGGTCAATGCCGGCAAATTGCGGATGATGGAACGATTTGATGCGCTCCACATCATCAGGACCGATGCCGCCACTCAAAAGGAAAGGAACATCGCCATCGTAAGCCTCCAGCACCGACCAGTCGAACTTCTCCCCACTTCCCCCGTATTTCTCGGTGGGCGTATCAAACAGGAACAGATCGACTAATCCATTGTAGTCATGCCATCGTCTGACCTCCTCTTCCGACCGTACGCTGAGGGCTTTGATGATCTTCACCTTCGGAGCAATGTCTGGATCAAGTGTGCGCCTCAAGTTCTCTATCATCACAGGCGACTCGTCACCATGCAGCTGAACGTAGTCGAGACTATAGTTATACACCCGAGTGACAATGTTCTGCGGCATGTCATCCACGAACACACCCACCCTGGCAGGAAGAGGAGCAGCATTTGAAGAATCTCCTGTTTTTTCTGTTCTGTTCTCCTCACTCCTCTCTTTCAAGCCTTTCAGTCGTTCCACCGAGTAATCGGGAATGATGCCAGCCCTTGAGGAGATCATCTGCACATACCTACTGC
The DNA here is from genome assembly GCA_902768785.1 of uncultured Prevotellaceae bacterium. Classification (GTDB taxonomy): domain Bacteria; phylum Bacteroidota; class Bacteroidia; order Bacteroidales; family Bacteroidaceae; genus Prevotella. The sequence goes on along the minus strand of CACXMM010000003.1, from coordinate 56,818 downwards.
TCTGGGGATAGAAAATGAATCCCATGAGGTCGATATCTAACGAAGCCACGGCGCGGATGTTTTCTGGCTCGCGCATGCCACATACCTTTATGATCATATCTTTTCAATAAATGTTTTCAGTTCTTCTCCGGGATCAGATGCCCGCATGAAATTCTCACCAATCAGGAAACCGTTGAACCCAGTCTGTCGCAGCGCTCTCACTGTATCGACACTGGAGATGCCGCTTTCACTGACTTTACAGATATCGTTCGGCAAAAGCTCCGCCAGACGGAAGGAGTTGTTGACATCGGTGACGAACGTACCGAGGTTCCGGTTGTTTACACCACACATATCGGGTTCCAGAGCAATATAGTCGAGTTCCTCTTCACTATGGATCTCCAGCAGGGCCTCCATCCCTAGCTCATGAGTCTGATGAAGCAGCTGTCTGCATTCCTCCAGACGAAGATCAGCGGCAATCAGCAGCACTGCGGAAGCACCACAGAGACGAGCCTGGAACAGTTGGTACTCATCGATGACAAAATTTTTGTAGAGGATGGGTAAGGTCACACCCGACTGTCGTGCCTTGATGACAAAACGGTCGCTGCCACCAAAGAAATGCTCATCGGTGAGGATGCTGAGGGCTGCCGCTCCATGTTTCTGATAAGACAATGGTATCTCCTCTGCCCTACCCGACTCCTTGATCCATCCCTTCGAAGGACTTTTCCGCTTAAACTCCGCAATGATACCACTGTCGGAAGTCATCAGTGACTGTCGCATGGACGGCTGCACATCACCACTCTGCATCAATTCTTCCACCTTGACATACATGGAATGGGGAGGCATCACCTCTTTCAGGCGTTCCACCTCGACACGTTTCCATGCCACAATCTCATCAAGTACATCTTTCATCACTATCTGTTTCTTTCCACATTCCACAAATCAGCTGTTCAATTCCACAAATTTCTTAAAGGTGTTCAGCGCACGGCCGCTGTCGATACTCTCGCGGGCGATGGCGATACACTCCTCAATACTCTTCTGTCCCTTTTCCAGCACCTGAATGCCGAATGCCGCATTAGCCAGCACGATATTCTTCTGAGCAGGAAGACAACGGTTCTCCAGCACACTGTCGAAGATGGCGGCAGCCTCATCTTCATTGGCACCGGCCACCAATTCCTCTGGTTTGGCAATCTCAAAGCCTAAGTCCTGTGGTTTGAAGATCCGTTCATAGCTGTTTGTTGTTACCTTGAAGTCTCCAGTGAGGGAGATCTCGTCATATCCATCAATGCTGTTCACGATGCCATAGTCGATGCCCATCTTCTGATATACATTACTATATAAGCGCATCTGGTCAAGATTGGCCACACCTAACAGCTGGCATTGCGGCTGCGAGGGGTTTACTATCGGACCCAGCAAGTTGAAACAGGTGGGAAACTGCAATGCTTTGCGGATCGGTCCTACAAACTTCATCGCCTTGGCGAACAGCTGTGCATGGAGATAGACAATACCGCACTCGTTGATGCTCCGGTTCAGCTGGTCGATGTCATCGGAAAACCTGATGCCATGATGGGCAATCACATTCGAGGCCCCGCTCGTACTGGTGGCTGCATAGTTACCATGCTTCGCCACCTTATATCCCGCACCGGCAATCACGAAGCAGCTGGTGGTAGAGATATTGAACGTATTCTTCCGGTCACCACCTGTTCCTACCACATCGATATAACGGTCACAATCCAGGGGCACAGGCACACCCGTTTCCAGTATCCCATCACGGAATCCTAGCAACTCATCCACTGTGATGCCACGCATCTGCAAAGCGGTGAGCAAGGCGGTAATCTGCTCGTTAGGGAACTCACTCTTGGTAATCCCTACCAGAATGTCCTTCATCTCTTCACGGGATAGTTCCTCGTGATTCAGTACCCTGTTCAAAATCTCTTTCATTTCCATCTTTCTTCTTTTTTAGTGTTTATTTATTTTGCAAGTCTTTAATCATGAAAAAAGACCTGTCGTAAGAACGGCAGGCCTTTTGATATCTATGGAGTATCCACACGGCAACGTTGCTCACGACTGTTACAATCTTGAGTAGCGCCACCACCATGCTGTGAATACATTCTTCTTCATTTTGACAATATTATTTGTTTACGGCTGCAAAATTACATATTTTCTTTGATTCTGCAAACTTTTTGCCAACTTTTTTATCAGAAAGACATAAAAATGTTATGAATTACTTTCCCATCAACAGATCCACAAGAGGTTTGTCCTTGAAGCAGTCACGTTGTTGATCCCAGAAACCGAAGTCAGCATCATAGCACCAGGTAGTCCAAGCAATATTGAACTCATCGAACACGTTAAGCATGTCCTTCATCCACTGGTAGCCCATCTCACGGTCGGTATTCTCGTAGATGCCCCATTCACCACAGAAAAGTTGCAGTCCGTATTTCTTAGCCACGGCAATAGCATCCTTGAAATCCTCACGAATCTTGTTGATATCCCATACCTGCCTTGTATAAGGTTCCAACTCGGCCTTGATGTCATCAGGCGCAGCCTCATAATCCTCTTTCGACACAAGGATTCCCGGATAATGAATCTTCCCTTTATATTTACCAATGGGAGTCCACCAGGCGCTATAGTGAGTTAGGATCATCGGGTTATAGTAATGGAAGGAAAGCACAATGTTCTTATCACCCTGCGGCACCTTCAGATACTTCATCGTCTCATAGCCCTGCCAACGATTGGAGCCGACGACAAGAGTACGTTGCGGCTCACGGGCACGGAGTGCCTTGTGTACCTTGGCCACCAACTGGTTCCACTGCTCATGTTCATCGGCCACAGGCTCGTTCATGAACTCATAGGCCACCCAGTCTGTACTATACCCCTTCAGAACGTCCGAAAGCTGATACCATAGGTTGATGAGGTCCTGCTGCGACTTCTCTGAGGTAAACAGCGTATTGGCAGAACTACCACCCTCGTTCACGGCATTGAAATAGTGCGAACGGATGATGTGAAGATCAACAATGGCACGGAGGTTATGTTTGCGAGCCCAATCCAGAGCATTTGTCAGCAAAGTCCAGGCCTCTGGCAGTTTGTTGCCCTTTTCGTCCCAGAACTGTACCTCATCAATGGGAATGCGCACAAAGTCGAAGCCTAACTTCTCCAGTCTGGCAAAGTCCTCCTCCTGGATGTGTAGGCGGCGCATCTCACCACGCGCCTCCGACTGCGACAGCCAGTGGCTCACGTTTGTGCCCCTCTTGATTTTAAAGTTGTTGACATTCCCCGTCTGTGCCAAACAAGGAGTTAATGCAAAAGTCATAACGGTCAATAATACTAATAGTTTCTTCATAATGGTAATGATTATGGTGCAAAGATACAAAAAATCTTCAAACTCTACGAATATGAGATAAAAAAATCAAGGGGATTGCGTAATAAACGGGAAACATCTACGTTAGTATAGTAAAAGCCACCCCTTGTGACGGCTTGGAGATTATTAATAATAAGGTATAACAAACAAAATCCGCCTATGCAGCATTTTACACAAGAAGAGAACATCAGACCGTCAGAAAAGACGCTCAACTTCATCCGGCAGATTGCCTATGCGTATAACACCATGAAGCGCTACGGGCAGTGTCCCACTTATTGTCTGAACTAATTCTTTAAAGCAACAACGTAATGGCAACATTGGTTTCACCATCGCTTCTGGCAGCCAATTTCATCAATCTGCAAGGCGATGTGGATATGATCAACAACAGTGAGGCCGATTGGCTCCACATGGATATTATGGACGGTGTGTTTGTTCCGAACATCTCTTTTGGTTTCCCTGTCTTAGAGGCTGTGGCCAAGGCATGCCGGAAACCTCTTGACGTGCATTTTATGATCGTTCACCCGGAACAATATATCCAACAGACTGCTAAGATCGGTGCGATGATGATGAACGTGCACTATGAAGCTTGCACCCATCTGCACCGCACCATCCAAGAGATTCATGCCGCTGGAATGAAAGCCGGCGTCACCTTGAATCCCTCCACTCCTGTTTGTGTACTGGAGGACATCATCCATGATGTGGATATGGTACTGCTGATGAGCGTGAATCCCGGTTTTGGCGGACAGAAGTTCATTGAGAATACCATTCAGAAGGTGATACGTCTGAAGGAAATGATTACCCGTTCAGGATCGAAAGCACTGATTGAGGTGGACGGTGGTGTTCAGGCAGAGACTGCTCCCCGCTTGGTAAAGGCAGGGGTTGACGTATTGGTAAGTGGCAGTTATGTGTTCAAAGCCGATGATCCCTACCAGACCATTCGAGAGTTGAAAGCTCTCTGACCTCACATCTCCAGCTGCAAGCTCATCTGATGGTCTTTGGCCATCTTACGCATATTCATGACCGCATAGCGCATGCGGCCCAATGAAGTATTGATGCTCACACCTGTGGTCTCGGCAATCTCCTTGAACGACATATCCTGATAGAAACGCATATAGACAACCTCCCGCTGCGAAGGTGGCAATTGGTTCATGATACGTGTCACGTCACTCATCACTTGTGTGTTGACATACTCACTCTCAATATTCGAATCCAACAAATCCTTCGAAGAGATATTCGACAGGTCGTTCTCCTCGTTTGGCTCCACAATGTTCTCCGAGCGATGATCCCTATACCAGTCCATAATCACATTATGGGCAATGCGCATAAGCCATGCGGAGAATTTACCACTGTTGGTATATTTCCCCTGATGGAGCTTGGTGATCACCTTGACGAACGTCTCTTGAAAGACATCATTCGCCCGATCCTGATCGTGCACCACGAACAGAATGTATGAAAAGAGCTTTGATTGAGTGCGTGAGAGCAGCAAATCAAATGCTTTATTGTTTCCTCCAACATAAGATAAGGCCAACTCCTCGTCGGTCATACCATTCAGATTCTTCATTCCTCTGTTTTTTAGTTATTGAAGTAACAATGTTTCGATAGGCATTTGATTTTAATTATATTAATTCGTTGGCAAAGATAAGTAGATTTGTTGAATTGTGCAAGTTTCTGATAAAAAAAAGCATCATTTTCTTGGCAGAATCCCAAATATTGTTTAATTTTGCACTCACTAAGGTTCGCTTCAGCGCGATTAAAAAGGGAATGGAGTGGAAGTCTCCAACTGTCCCGCAGCTGTAAGTTCCATTATGCTCGCAAGCAAGAAGCCACTGTCGCATTGACGGGAAGGTGTTTGCGGGTGGAACAGAGTCAGAAGACCTGCCTTATGTTTATCGCCCACTCTCTCGATGCAAGGGATGAAGGCAACCAAAATGATTGATCAAGTCCTGTGATGACAGGCATTAGTGACTAAAGGCAGATTCTGTCTGTATGAGTCATGACTGTAAGGTATAGGATATATCTAACCGTACGTGTATTATTATATAAGTTTATTAGGTGGAAGAGCGGTGCGTGAAGCATCGCTCTTTTCGTTAGGCACAAAAAATGAGGTTGGCTACAGGACGTAGTCAACCTCTCGAAGTTTCGTAATGAAATTAAAAAATCGAAACCATGATAAAATGAGATGCTGCAAATATAGAACATTCTCCTGAATAATCCAAACGTTTACGTAAAAATCTTCAATTTTTAACATTTCACGCACCCATTATTATAAGAATATTCGTATCTTTGCAACAGAATTACAAAACAAATCAAAACAAATCGAGTCATGAACAGACTACAATCTATTCTTATTGCCATGCTCTTCCCCCTGACCATGATGGCCTCTGTGTGGGAGACGACGTACAAGCAAATTGAACAAAGTATCCGCGAACCGCAGTTCGCCGATCGCACTTTCCTCATCACCAAATATGGTGCATCACTGAAGGTGAACGATGCCGCCAAGAACCAGAAGGCTATCAACAAAGCCATTGATGCCTGTTCGAAGGCTGGAGGCGGTAAGGTGATTGTCCCTGCCGGAACATGGAACACGGGAGGTATCGTGCTGAAGAGTCATGTGAACCTGGTGTTAGAGAAAGATGCCACCCTGCTGTTCGCCTTCGACCGTAAGCTGTACCCGAACGTTCCTACCCGCTGGGAAGGACTTGATTGCTGGAACTACCAGCCGTTTATCTATGCCTATCAGCAAACCGACGTGGCTATCACTGGAGAGGGAACCATCGATGGTAATGGCAGTGACGAGACATGGTGGCTGATGAGTGGGAAGACACCCAAGAGCCGTGACATCGTTGTACCCGAGAAACAGCAGAACCCCGGCGGTCGTGCCGACTTGCTGAAATTTGCTGAGGACGGTGTGGATATGGACCAGCGTGTGTTCGGTGCCGGCAAAGGGCTGCGTCCCCAGCTTATCAACCTGAACCAGTGTGACGGCATCCTCATCGAGGGTGTTACCCTGCTGCGTTCACCCTTCTGGGTAATGCACCCCCTTCTATCAAAGAATGTGATTGTCAGAAACGTAAAAGTTTGGAACGAAGGCCCTAATGGCGACGGATGCGACCCAGAGAGCTGTGAGAATGTTCTCATTGAGGGTTGCACCTTCCATACTGGTGACGACTGCATCGCCATCAAGAGCGGCCGCAATGCTGACGGTCGTGCCGGTAGCACAGGTCGTTATGCTGGAATACCCAGTAAGAATATCATCATCCGCAACTGTGTGATGGAAGACGGTCATGGTGGTGTAGTGATCGGTTCTGAGATCTCCGGCGGTTGTCAGAACGTATTTGTCGAGAACTGTCAGATGGACTCACCGAATCTCGACCGTGTGCTTCGCATCAAAACCAACTCCTGTCGCGGCGGCATCATCGAGAACATCTATTTCCGTAATGTCACCGTCGGACAGTGTAAGGAAGCAGTGCTGAAGGTGAATACCGACTACGAGCCCAAGGAGGTGTGCTGCCGTGGCTTCTACCCCACCGTACGCAACGTGAATATGGAGAACGTGACCTGTCAGAAGTCCAAATACGGTGTGATGATTGTAGGTTACGAAGCCGACTCACTGGCTTATACCGTCAATCATATCAACGTCAAGAACTGTCAGTTCAACGGGGTGTATGACCGTCCGTTCTACCTGAGTGGAAAGGCACAGGATTTGAACTTCGAGAATCTCTTCGTAAACGGCTCATTGGTGCTGAATGAGAAACCCTACAAGCACTATTCCGAGTGGTTAACCTACTCAGAGATGCAACGCGTTCCCAAGTCATATTTGCTTGATTTCTCTTCAAAGCCCAAATGGAGCTACGTGATGGGCATCGAACTCGAAGGCATGCTCGACACCTATTTAAAATATGGAGGCAAGGACATCCTGAACTACTGTCAGGAATATACCGACACCATGATTAATGCCAAGGGCGAGATCCGTGGCTATAACCTTCTCGACTATAACCTCGACAATATCCGGACTGGTCATTTCGTGGCAAGGATGTACAAGCTCTATCCCGACCTCAAGAATCTGGTGGCCATGAAGACAATGATGAAACAATTGGAGAAGCAGCCGCGAACCAAGGCTGACAAGGTATATTGGCATAAGGCCATCTATGCCTATCAGGTGTGGCTCGACGGAATCTTCATGGGACTGCCTTTCTATGCCCTGACCGCCCGTGACCTGCTACCGGCAAAGAAAGCCCAAAAGATCTACGACGATGCGGTGAACCAGATCAGCATCACTTATGAGCGCACACTGGATCCGAAGACAGGGTTGAACCGTCATGCCTACGATGAGAACAGGGACATGTTCTGGAGCGATAAGGAAACTGGTCTTTCCCAACACTGCTGGGGTCGCGCCCAAGGATGGTTCTCGATGGCTCTCATCGAACTGCTCGATGCGCTACCTGAGAACTATTCCCGTCGTGGAGAGGTAATCGAGTTACTGAAGAAGGATCTCGATGCCGTCATCAAATGGCAGGACAAAAAGAGCGGAGTGTGGTATCAAGTGATGGACTCTCCCAAGCGTGAAGGCAATTACTTGGAGAGCACTTGCTCCTCGATGTTTGCCTATGTGTTACTGAAAGCCTATAACAAAGGATACCTTGGGGAGAAATACCTTCATGCTGGTATCAAAGCCTACAAGGGCATCATCGACAACTTCATCCGTGTGAATGGCGATAAGACGATTTCTCTTACCCAGTGCTGTGCTGTGGCTGGATTAGGTCCGGGCATGAGTCCTTCAGTACAGAAGGCTGCTCCAAAGGTGAAGGAGAACCGTAAACGTGACGGTTCGTTCGCCTACTACCTAAGCGAGCCGATTCGTGACAACGATGCCAAGGGTGTCGGTCCGTTCATCTGGGCCAGCTTGGAGATGGAGCAGTTGGGCTATGACGTATATTCTTTTTACAAATAAAACAGTATCATAAACAAGATGAAGAGATATTTCATGATGATAGCCGTCGCCCTTTTCACGCTGGCGACCATGGCCCAAGAAGAAGTGCCCGCCTTCCCGGGTGCTGAAGGACACGGACGTTATGTCACAGGTGGACGCGGTGGGAAGGTTATTCATGTCACCAACCTGAATAACAGTGGTACCGGCTCGCTCCGATCCGCTGTGAGCGGCAGTGCAAAGAAAATCATCGTCTTCGATGTGGCGGGCGTGATCCCTTTGGCATCGGATCTTAACATCGGTGACAACACCACCATCGCAGGACAGACTGCCCCCTACCCTGGTATCACCATCCGCTATTATACCGTGCAGCCTGGTGCCAACAACATCATCCGCTTCGTACGTTTCCGTCGAGGACAGGAGAGGGATGTCAACGACGGTGCCGATGCCACATGGCAACGCAACAAGACCGGTATCATTCTTGATCACTGCTCCTTCTCATGGAGTATCGATGAAGTGGCTTCGTTCTACGACAACAACAATTTCACCATGCAGTGGTGTACCTTGGGGGAGAGCCTCAACGATGCCGGACATGGGAAAGGTGCTCATGGCTATGGTGGCATCTGGGGCGGTAAATTAGCTTCATTCCACCACAACCTCATCACCCATGTGGCCAACCGCTCACCGCGTTTCAACGGAGCACGGTATGAATGGAAAGGTTATACCAGCAACAAGCTCTATAGCCAATACAAATGGGAGAATTATGTGCAGGCCGAGAATGTGGATTTCCGCAACTGCGTCACCTATAATACCGATGGTTGCTATGGCGGTCCTGGCGGTGGACAGATCAATATGGTCAACAACTATATGAAGAGCGGTCCGGCAGCCACTGTGTCGAAACTGACACAGGTTACCGTTGGAGCGGAAGGGAACTCCTCCGGTCATCCCAATGCTTACGGCATGACCAGTCGCTACTACGTTGATGGGAACCTGATTGATGGTAATGCCGCTGGATGGAACAAGTTTAAATATGACAATGGAACCATTACCTATAATGGAAAACGCTATTCGAAAGATCCCAATCATTTACATGGTGCCAATGCGGAATATATCACAAGCAACGGAACCGATTATGTCTGCATGCAACTCGAAACACCGGCCCCCATCGGTGAGGTCACCACGCATTCTGCATCAAATGCATTCGAAAAGGTATTGAGTTATAGCGGTGCATCCCTCTTTATGGATGATGTGGATAAGCGTTATTTTGATGAGGCACGAAGCGGAACGGCTGAGTATTCAGGATCGGTGACCAAGAAGAAAGGACGCATCGACGTAGTTTCTGACGTCAACGGTTACACCGAGGCCAACTTCCCCAAAGGCAGTAGGCCTGACGGATATGACAGCGACGGCGACGGTATGCCCGACGTATGGGAGACCGCCAACGGACTGAACCCCAACGATGCGAATGATGCTACCCTCTATACCTTAGACAGCGAGAAGAAATGGTACACGAATTTGGAGGTCTTCCTAAGCAGTCTGGTAGAGGATATCATGAAGAAGGGGAACGAAGATGCTGAGAGCACCGTCAACGAATACTATCCTGCCTGTACGATTGTGGATCTCCCCTCGAAGACTGATGGTGACGACACCCCCTCAGTAGATCCCAAGGAAGGTACGGATGCCTCTGTAAGCTGGGTATTCAGTTCCGGTAGTAAAGAAGAGGCTACCTATGCCGACAATACCGCTGCTTTCTTCGAGTCCAACGATGTCATCTTAGGCAGTAACCTGGCATACAACGGTACGAAGCAGTTAGGTGACGTGAAGGAGACCAAGGTACAGGCACAGGTTCCCAACGAGTCAGGTCCAAACGAAGGAAACGCCCTCATGTTTACGTTCAAGACGAAAGCGGGATACAAATTCCTTGCCAACAAGATCTCTTTCGTGGTGTCAAGAATGGGTACCGATGGTGGTAAGTTTGATGCCACCTGGATTGACGCGGGTGGTGAGACCAAGCTGGTATCGGGTGAAACGCCCAACCGTGATAACGGCTCACCCAGTTATTCCACCTATTCCCTCGACCTGAACAACGCCACTGCTACTGAGGGCTTATGTCAATTGGTGTTCAACATCTATGCATTAGGACAATTGAAAGATGATGGTAGCAAAAACCTCAAGGACTACGGTTTTGGCAACATCCAGATTCAAGGGAAACTGACCGGTGGTGATAATACTGCTGTGGAAATGGTGATTGACGTTCAAGGCTCTTCGCGTACCTATTATAATATAGGGGGTCAGAAAATAGCCAAGCCCCAGAAGGGTATCAACATTGAGATCATCAAACAAACAGATGGCACAGTGAGAAGCAGGAAAATCATTCTCCATTGATAAACAATCTTTAAAAATCTCGCAAACCTCATGACGGTTTGCGAGATTTTTATTATCTTTGCATCGGAAGTTTACAATTATTATTAACTAATACAATATGCTTATGAAAAAATTTTTTACGCTTATCGCCATGGCTCTCATGGCAACCGCTGCTAATGCACAAGAAGTTGTGACTCTCGACTTCACGAGCAATGCATGGGGTATTCCCGAGGATGCAAAGGCAACTGAGAAAAAAGACTTCACAAATGGCACCTATACCATTACGCTTGAAGGTACTGAAGGGAATGGTTACAGATTCTATGCTTCCGACCAGTATCTTCTGATTGGTAAGCAAGGAGCTACCCTTACCCTCCCAGCATTCAGCTTCGATGTGGAAGCTATTGAGACTGTTGGCCGTGATAAAGCATCGGCTGCTGTCAAGCAGAACATCTTCGTCGGCGACGAAGCAGTAAGTGAAGAAACCACAGGTGCACAGGGGACGAACGCCTATAAGATCGCTGCAGACAAACAGGCAGCAGGAACAATCTATTCTATCAAAGTCACCAGCAACCACAACACCCAGTTCGTACAGATTGTGATTTATCCCAAGGGTACTTATAGTACCGGTTCCACACCTGTTGCCAACAACATCTCTGAATTCACTGCATTAGGAAGTGGTACAGATGCTAAGTTGAAGCTCGATGGTGCCAAGATAACATACGTTAGTCCTGACAAGAAGAGTGTCTATGTACGCGATGAGACAGGTGGCATGTGTTTCTACAATCAGGAAGCACTCTCTGGTGCAGAGAACACCTGGACATTAGGTGGAACGATTGAAGGAAAAGTCAGCATCTATAATGGCATGACACAGATGACTGTCACCGACGCATCCGCTCTCACCCACACTGCCGGTACTGCCTATGAGCCTGTTGCTATTGATATGGCCGATGCTGCATCCCATATTGCAGACCTTGTCAAACTGAACGGCACAATTACCGTGTTCAAAGACGGAAGCAAATTCTATACTGATGAGAGCAAGGCTCTGCAGATTTATGATAACTTCAAACTCAAGTATGCCATCGAAGAGGGACAGACCCTGACCAATCTCACAGGTGTTATCATTCCCTACAACTCCCAGATTGAAATTGCACCGATCAGCTCTGACATCACCGCTGGAATCAGCAGTGTAGAAGCAGAGACAAAGTGCAAGGCTGCCTTCAATATCGCTGGTCAGCGCGTTGACAGCAACTACAAGGGTGTTGTGATCAAGAACGGAAAGAAGATGATGCAAAAATAAAATGCATCCTTCCTAATACTTCAAAAAGGATTTGTCTATGGGCAAATCCTTTTTCTGTTCTCTATCAGAAGAACCATGACTGCCCAAAAGCCACTAATTATCATCTATTAACAAAAAAAGCGTAAAAGATACACATATTTTATGTATCTTTGCAACCAACATCTACGAAGACAAATTAACATTCATATTTATTCACTAACCGATTAAAACAATGAGCAAACAATTACGAAGAATCAGCACAATGTGTCTGATGCTATTGGCGGCTTTGCTGGTCAACGCACAGGACATCAAGATTGATCTGAGGAACGGGAACCTGCTAACTCAGGAAGAACAGGTGGAATGGCAGCAACTGCCTAACATCGGCATTGCCGTTGCTGATGACGGCACAGTGAGCCGTGTGGCGGCAGATGCGGAGAATGCCGTAGCAGTCATCACTGGTAAATGGCACTCGAATGAACACGGGTGGGCAGGTTTCAAGGGCATCGTTCCCGTTCAGGGTCCGGTAAAGATCACCATGGGCTCCTGCGCCTGGGGTGGTGACGTCACAGTAACAGATGCCAATGGTGAAACCGTCGGTCAGTTCAACACGAACACAGGAGCCTGCTATCACAATGATGTGGAGAACAATGTGGTGAGTTTCAACTACCAAGGAGGTGCCACAACACTCACCATCGAGGGAGGCAACTATACGCCGTACTTTTCTATCGAAAAGATCAAGACAAGTATCGACAATGAGGCGATGACCGCCACGTTCCCCTTCGATCAGGGCGTTGACGATCAGAAAGCAGGATTCGGCAACATGGAAGAATTCTTCCTAAGCAGTAAGGTGACCTATGGCAGCAACCTAAACATCCACAGTCGGAGCAATAACAGCATCGACCACTATCAGACACTCTTCAACCCGAACGAACAGCAGAAAGAGGCTGATGAGAGTAATGCCATCCGTTTCATGATCCGTCCTTATCCAGGATTGACCTTTACACCTACCAAAGTTACTTTGAAGTCCACTCGTTTCGGTACTGACGGCGGTAATCTTGATTTCGCATGGGTGAATCCCGACGGCACCACCGTTACCCTGGCCACAGGTGAGAAACCCGAACGGAATAACGTGAACCACTACTCCAACTTCACTTACGACATTACCGGAGCAACACCTGGCGAGGGTGAATGCGGCTTGCAGATCAACCTCTACAATCTGGCAAATAACAAGCAGATCGGCTTCGCAGCTATCGTCATCGAGGGTATCCTGAACGGTACGAAGCAGGATATTCCAATCCTTACCTCGTTCGTGGCTAACGGTATTACCCATATCGTGGAAAAAGAATTTGCCATTGTAGGAGATGACTATGTTTCCGAGATCGAACTCTTCAAAGACGAGAAGATGATCAGCGAGCAAAACCCAGTCACCGATGTCGTGGTAAAGGCAGGTGAATTAGGTACCATTACCTATCAAGGTGATGACAGCAAGTGCACCGTGACCATCCCCGTGACCCACAACGGCATCAGTATGAAGTGGGTGGCCAACTTCGTTCGTAAGCCCTTCTATACCCTCACCTACTTCGACTCTGACGGTACCACCGTCTTAGGCAAACAGCAGGTGGAGAAAGACTTGGCTGTAGGAACATTTGACATCGATGAGAATAAGGTGACTGTAACAGATGGTTACAAGTTCCGCGGATGGGCAACTGCCGTGAGCGGAAGCGCTGCCGTGAAATACAAATCGTCAAGCACCTTCCAGGCCGATGCGAACCTCTATGCCCTCTGCACACCGATTGAGGTGGCCAATGCTACGGCACGCTATGATTATGATCTCACCAAAGAGAACTTCGATCCCGCTGACCACGATGTACTGACCTTCGAGGGCACAGGCTACTGGCACGACAAGCAGCACGGATGGGCCTTCAGTGGCAATGACAAGATCAAGTTCCAAGTAGGAGGTAAGGGTTACATCAAGCTGAGTCTCTGTCAGTACTCATCGAGCGGTGACCTTACCCTCTATGCCCCCGATGGTACCACCGTATTAGGAACCGCAGAGGCCAAGGCATCGTCCGATGGTGCCAACGCTACCATCCAGTATGACGGTTCTCAGGGTGCCGGCGAGCTCACCCTCACCTTCCCCAACGGTGCTATCTATATCCACAACATCAGCATTCGCAACCAAGCCGAGGATCCCTACACGAAGGTGGAAGGCAGCAATGTCTATGTGGTGAAGCAAGGAGCCACCCCTGAGGAGAGTGGAAAGAACCTCCTGTCGATGATTGAGCTGGCCAATGGCTTAGAGGGCAGCGACCGTGCCGTTATCTTCCTGCCCGACGGACTCTACGACCTGAGTGAGACGGTGTTAACAACCATCAGCCGCAGTAACCTGTCACTCATCGGACAATCGATGAATGGCACCATCATCAAGAATGCTCCCGACCGCTCTATCGAGGGTATTGGTACCACAGCGACGATTCTGAACACCAGTTCGAACCTCTATATGCAAGACCTCACCCTGCAGAACGCCCTTGACTATTATGGTGCGATCAGTGGCGGTCAGGTAGGCGGACGTGCCGTATGCTTGCAGGACAAGGGAAAGCAGACCATCTGTAAGAACGTGCGCATGCTCTCCTATCAGGATACCTACTACAGCAACTCGAACAGTCAGTTCTACTGGGAGACCTCAGAGATCCACGGCACCGTTGACTACCTCTGTGGTGGGGGCGATGTCTATTACGACAGATGTACTTTCGTGAACGAGAGCCGTGCTGCCGGCAGTAAGTCTGGCAGCGACGTAGTGGCTGCACCCTACCCTGACAACAGTTCGAAATTCGGATATGTCTTCAGTCACTGTACCATCGAGAACAAGGCAGCCTCCTTCAGTCTGGGTCGTTCGTGGGGTGGGCTGTCGAAGCTCACCTGGCTGAACACAGTGATCAACCAGCCGGATGAGGTCATCGACACGCGCTTCACCCTGGCAGGTATGAACATTGCCGCCTACAGTTTCAAGGAGTATAAATCCATCGACACGAAAGGCAATGTGGTATCTCCTGCCAGTCTGGTAGAGACCTTCACACATAGCAATGGCAACTACACCTACGACATCATCCTGTCTGACGAGGAGGCCGAAGCCTATACCCTCGACAAGGTGTTCAGCAACTGGTCACCGGCAGGACAAACCGCTCAGGTGTCCGCTCCTTCCACCGCCCTCTACAGCAATGGTACCGTTTCATGGTCACGTTCGCAGGAAGCCACACTCTACGCAGTGTTCAAGAACGGCGAGTTATCTGGCATCACCAATAACACCTATCTGAACATCAACGAGGTGGATGAGATGAAAGATGTGCTCACGATCCGTGCTGCCAACGCCATGGGCGGCTTCGGTCAGGAAGAATCGGTTTCTATCTTACCTACGGGTATCAACGTTATCGGTGAGGACACAAAGGCCGTCGTCATCTACAACATGCAAGGCATGCAGGTTCATCAAGCCGGCAAAGGTGTGTATATCATCAACGGAAAAAAGACCGTGGTGAAGTGACCAACATTCTCCATTATTATATAATTTAAAGGTGTGTCCTCAACCGAGGATACACCTTTTTCTATTCCAAGAGCAGATCGTCGCCTGTTAAAGCCCCTTTCCTCAAGAAAAAGCCATCCAACATTTCGCATTATTTACGATAAGGTTTACGTAGCTTTTCAGGGTTATTATTTGCATAAGTTTAATCTTTTTCGTATTTTTGCACACAGATATAATCATGAATCATGAATTTTATTCTAGCTTAAGCAGATTCTACTTGAACAAACCTATCACAAGCGTGATATCATTTTAATTAATAACTAATAATAACAATTTATGACTGGTAATTTGAAAACTTTTCGAAGCATTGCCATGCAATCTCGGAAATTCATGCTTCTTGTCTTGTTCGCAATGATTGCGGGCGCGATACAGGCGCAGACTATCAAAGGAACAGTGAAGGATTCCAGCGGTGAGGCCGTGATCGGTGCCACTGTGAAGGAAGAAGGTACGCAAGCCGGTGCCGTGACCGACTTTGATGGAAACTTCACGATTAAGACAACTGGCAAGCAGGTCTTGGTGATCTCCTACATCGGTATGAAGACCAAGACTGTCAATGCAGCCGGAAAGAGTACGATTGACGTTGTCCTGGAAGATGAGGCCACTGCACTGAACGATGTGGTGGTGATCGGATACGGTACAGCGCGTAAGAAGGATTTAACAGGTTCTGTGGCAACCGTGAAAGGACAGGACCTGGTGAAAGTTCCCGTGGCGAACGTCAGCGAGGCCCTGACAGGTAAGATGGCAGGTGTGCAGGTGACGACCACCGACGGTTCCCCCGACGCAGAGATTCTGATCCGCGTACGTGGTGGCGGTTCTATTACGGGTGACAACAGTCCGCTGTATGTGGTGGACGGTTTCCAGACCTCAACGATCAGCGACATCTCCCCCAACGACATCGAGGATATCACGGTGTTGAAGGATGCTTCCTCCACAGCTATCTACGGTGCCCAGGGTGCCAATGGTGTTATCCTGATTACCACGAAGAACGCCAAGGGTGGAAAGACCACGATCAACTACAACGGATTCCTGCAGACGAAGACCGTGTCGAAGCGCCTGAAGACGATGGACACCTACGACTATGTGATGTCTAACTACGAGTATCGTCTGTTGGGCGGCTCCAGCGAGCTGAACTCTTTCTACAAGCAGTTCGGTACCTACGATGACCTCTACCTCTATAAGAGCATCAAGCCTATCGACTGGCAGGAAGACATGTTCGGACAGAACGTTCTCTCCCAGAGCCATAACGTGAGCCTGAACGGAGGTAACGACAAGACCAAGTTCTCCATCTCCGGCACCTACGACTACAATGGTGGTTTGATGGTGAACAACGACTTCAGCCGTTACGCTTTCATGGCAAAGCTGAATCATGATATCAACAAGAGTCTGAAGTTCTCGTTGAAGGCCAGCGTGACCGATCAGATCGCCAACGGTCAGGGTACACAGGGTGGTACTTATAAGGTACGTACCGAGAATGCCCTCTATGGCGTGGCCACCAAGGGTCTCTCCGAGTTCATCACCCCCGATTTCGGGAATATGTCCGACGATGAGATCAACGAGTGGCAGCGTGCCAACATGTCACTCTCTGAGCAGTCGGAGCAGTACTGGCGTAAGCGTCTGAACCGCACCTTCCGTTTCAACGGAGCCCTCGACTGGACCACTCCGCTGAAAGGTCTGAAAGCACATGTCGAAGGTGGTTATGACTACGGATTCAATGAGGTAAGGAACTGGTACGGTTCCACCACCACACAAGCCTCCTACGTAGGTGGTCTGCCACTGGCCGACTGGACCAAGACCAACCAGCGCACCATCCGTGAGAGTGCGAACGTGAACTACGACTTCAAGCTGAACAAGATCCATCACTTCAACGTAATGGCCGGTCAGGAGTACCGCTCCGTGAGAAGTGACTACAGTGCCATGGGTGCCAACAATTTCAGTAAGGCATACACGGCAGAAGATGTGTTCGCCAACTTCGGTTCTGGAAAGATCAACGAGTCACAGACACGAAGCTATGTGAACGCTGATGACAACACCATCTCTTTCTTCGGTCGTCTGAACTATACTCTCCTCGACCGTTACCTGCTCACCCTGACCTTCCGTGAGGATGGTAGCTCGAAGTTCGCCCACGGACATCAGTGGGGCTTCTTCCCCGCTGCCGCCGCCTCTTGGCGTATCATCGAGGAGCCCTGGATGCAAGGTGCATCGAAATGGCTGTCTAACCTGAAGCTCCGTGTTTCCTATGGTAAGGTAGGTAACAACAAGATCAGCAACAACACCTTCCAGCAGCTCTTCCAGTACTATTCAGGATCTAAGTCCTATGGTGTGGGTGAGACCCCGAACGTGGCACTGTCCGTGACCAACGTCCTTGCCAACCCGTTCATCACCTGGGAGAAGAGAACAACCCGTAACATCGGTCTCGACTTCGGATTCTTCCGTGAGCGTCTGAGCGGTAACATCGATGTCTATTGGAACAGCACCGACGACCTGCTCATCAATCACTCCGTGGCTGCTCCAGGTTACACCTCAGTCTATGAGAACTCCGCCTCTACCAGCAATAAGGGTGTGGAGCTGACCTTGAATGCCGTACTCTTCCAGAAGAAGAACTTCTCACTGAACGCCAACTTCAACATCGGCTTCGATAAGTCGAACGTGAAGAGCCTCGCCGAGGGTATCCAGCAGATGACCTTCCAGTCGGGATGGGCCAGCACCGACAACAAGAACCAGCAGGACTACATCGTCCGCGTGGGCGATCCTATCGGACTGGTTTATGGATGGAAGAGTGATGGTTACTATACCACCAACGACTTCCAGAGCTATGATGCCGGCACGAACACCTATGTCTTAAAAGAAGGTGTTCCCACCACAGCCCTCCTCGGTGGCCGCATCGGTATCCGTCCGGGTACGATGAAGCTGAAGGACCTGAACGGTGACGGTGTGGTAGATACCAACGATATCACCGTAATCGGTGACACCAACGCAGACTTCTCCGGCGGTTTCGGCTTGAGTGGAACATTATATGACTTCGACTTCAACGTGAACTTCACTTTCACCGTGGGCAACGATATCTACAATGCCAACAAGATCCAGACCAGTTCACGCTACCGTGCGGGTACATACCCGAATATGCGCAATACCATGCGTCAGGCCAACTCCTACTCTTACATGAATCCAGAGAACGGACAGCTGCTGAGGACACTCGAGGAGCTGGCTTACTGGAACGAGGGTGGCAACGGACAATCGGCCAAGGAGATGTGGAGCCCGTTCTCTACAGGTGATGCCGTGGTGGTTCCCACCGACTGGGCTTTGGACGATGCTTCATTCCTGCGTCTGCAGAGCGTGACCATTGGTTACACCCTGCCCGCCAAGCTCACCAAGTCGTTCGGCGTACAGCGTCTGCGTGTTTATGCAACAGGCACGAACCTGCTCATCTTTACCAATTATCCGGGCTTCGACCCCGAGGTTAGCTCTTACGTACGTAACTCCAGCTACTCTGGTCTCACCCCAGGTATCGATTTCTCCTCTTATCCTAAGAGCCGTTCATTCACCTTTGGTGTGAACGTTACGCTGTAATGATGAATTATGAATTTAGCATCAAGAAAAGAAGATATGAAACTGAAGAATAAAATTATAGCTATAGCAGCTGTTGGAGCACTGGCACTGACCACTTCGTGCAGTGATACCTTGGACGTATCGTCTCCATCACAAATGGACCAGACGATGGTCTTCTCTTCAACAGAGTTTGCGACAAATGCCATCAACGGCGTATATATCCTGTTCTGCGAAGACCCCTATACCTCACGTATGTGCGGTGTATGGATGCAGAATACCGATGTGGAGGCAGAAGTGCCGTCGGCAGGTGTGCCCGCCAGCGACCGTCGTGCCGTTTGGTCATTGCAAGGTCCCGCCATCACGGGTTTCAACGATGTGTATAACGCATGGAACAACAACCTGCAAGCCATCGAGCGTGCCAACCAGGTGCGTGCCGGTATCGACAACAGCGCCATTGGCAATCAGGATGAGATGCAGCAGATCAAAGGCGAGGCAACTTGTCTGAAAGCATTCCGCTATTATCTGATGTGCGGTCTCTGGGGCGATGTTCCCTACTATGATGAGGCTGCCAAGTGGGGTGATGTGATCGACAAGCCCCGTACCGACAAGAACGTGATCTACAGCCGTTGTCTCCAGCAGCTCGTGGACATCGAGCCGAACATGAAATGGAGTGATGTGAACACGGGTGGTATCGAGCGTATGAACCGTGACTTTGCCATCGGTCTGATTGCCCGTCTGGCCCTGTTCCGCGCCGGCTACGGTCTGACCAGCGATGGTACGATGAAGCGTGCTGATGATTATCTCGACATCAATGCCGACTCTCTCTCTGTTACCTACAAGAGTCTGAACGGTACTGAGGTGACTGCCCATACGCACAACGACTATGTGCAGATGGCCAAGGACTACTGTCAGAAGATCATCCAGCTGAAGAACCGCGAACTGAATCCCGACTACTACACAGCTTTCGAGAACGAGATGAACTACACTGTGGTGAACAACAGTGAGGTACTGGCAGAGGTAGCCTTCGTACAAAACTACGGTGGTGATATTGGCTGGAGCTTCGGTGTGCCGAACACCAATGGCTGTTCGAATGGTAGCACCACCATCCAGGTGGGTCTGACTCCCTCCTACTACATGTCATTTGCCGACAACGACTACCGTCGTGAGATCACCTGCGCCAACTATAACCACCAGGCCGACACCGTAGCCGCTGCCGCTGCAACGGGAATCAAGGTAGGCAAATGGGACCGTGCTCTGGCTGCCAAGGCCCTGGGTAAGGACTCTTCCAAGGGTACCGGTATCAACTTCCCGCTGATGCGCTGGTCGGATATCCTGCTGATGCTCGCCGAGGCAGAGAATGAGCTGAATGGTCCTACCGCACTGGCCAAGGATTGTCTGACAAAGGTACGTACCCGCGCCTTCAGGAACAGTCCTACCTTCGACACCGACGTCACCAGCTACGTGAGTGCCCTCAACAGCAAGGAAGCTTTCTTCAATGCCATCGTCAACGAGCGCGCTTGGGAGTTCGGTGGTGAGGGACTGCGTAAGTTCGACCTCGTCCGTTGGAATCTCTATGCCCAGAAGATCGAGCAAGCTATGCGTACCATGCTCGTATGGGGTATCAACCACTACTACGCCGACATCGAGAAAGACGAGGCTGCCCTGGCACAAGTCCTGAGAGACTATCCTGAGGTTCCTCAGTATGCCAACTGGGCCAACAAACTGTGGTATGCCAAGCAGGGCCACGATAACCTGAGAACGGATATCAAGTGGTATAACACCAAATACAAGGTGGAATACGACGATGCTACGATGACCGCCGACGGATGGGCATCCGTGAACTGGGGTTCACAGCTCATCAAGCGCACGCGCACCTATTCTTACAAAGGTGTTGACTACGGCACTACTGGAAGTAAGACTGAGAACAAAGACGCCGGCACCGTCACCTATGCTTTGGGAACCGCTCCGAACAATGTGGAGTTCACCATTACCAAGGGTGATCCCTCAGGTGTAACCCGTACCGATGTCTATCAGGCCAGCGACTATGCTACCCGTCTGTATCGTGGTTACTCCAACGGTGCACTGAAAGGCAATGGCATCGTTCCTTACATCCTGCCGATCGGTATCACCACCCTCAATGCCAGTGAAGTACTGAACAACGACGGCTATTGCTTCTCAAGCACTCAGATGGGAGAAGGCATCAATGTGGATGTGGCCACCATCGTCACAGAGAACTGGTAATCAATAACCCATAAAGAATAAGAGAATATGAAAAAGATATTGAAATCCTTTTTGCTGCTGATGGCAGTAACGACAGGAATGGGAACATTCGTCAGCTGTAGTGATGACGACCTGCCTGCTGCCGATGCCCTGTTCCGTCCGGTCATCAACGCCGACGATAACATTGAGCAAGGACTTGATGACAATGACTCACCTTATATGATTATCAAGTGGGACAACTACACCAGCGCCAATCAATATACGGTGAAGATAGAAGCATCCGACGGTAGCGACACCCGTGAGGTGACCACCGACACCACCTTCTATCGTTTCGACAACTTGCAGTATGACATGGAGTACAACATCAGCCTGAGCTCTTCGAATACGCAGTCAGGACTGAGCTCCAAGCCGTTCACACTGACAACGACAACTCTCGACTTCCCGACGAGTCTGTTAACCCCGTCCACCAGCGACCTCATCGACATCCAGGCACGTGTCAGATGGGCTGAGGGTGTGAGCTACGACAAGCTGCGCATCATCAAGGATGAGGACAACGAGGTGATTGGTGAGGTGGATGTGACTGCCGAGGACAATGCGGCCGCACAGAAGATCATCGGTAACTTAGAGCCGAAGACCACCTACCGTGTGGAAGCATATGCCAACGGCAACTACCAGGGAAAGAAACGCATCACCACCGTGGCTTCCGAGAGCTATGACGGTGAGGTGGTTGACCTGCGTGGTCTGACGGAGAAAGAGAGTCTGAAGTGGATCAACACCACCAGCATCGACTCCATCGTCGCCCTGTATCCCGACAAAGACATCAACATCATCCTGCAGGGTGGCATGAACTACCGTTTAGAGACTGTGAACCTACCCACCACGGCTGGAACGCTGAAGTTCGTGACGGGTCTGACCCTGAAAGGCAACGCCATCTGGAACGTGACAGGAAACTTCAATCTCGTCAACGGCGTTAACCTCGGTGGTATCTCCTTCGAGAAGATCACCTTCACTGATGATGAAAGCAAGCCGAAGAACAGCAGCAACTACGGCGGTACCTATCTCTTCAACCAGAACAGCGACGCCGTGATCGGCACCGTCTCCCTGAAGAGCTGTGAGGTACGCTACAAGCGCGGTGTGCTGCGTATCCGCGGCACCAACGTGGTGGAGAGCTTTATCGCCGATGACTGTATCTTCGAATATATTGGCGGTTATGGTATCACCAACGTTGACAACAACGGCGCTGCCATCAAGAACATCAAGGTGACGAACTCTACCTTCGCGAACTGTGTGCGTCTGTTCGTTAACACGAAGAGCAAGGATATCCCCTGTGGTACTGCAACCATCGAGAACTGTACCTTCGCCTACTTCGCCGGAGCGAGCAGAGGACTGATTGAGCTGCAGGAGAAAGAATGGAAGGGTGGCATCACCATCAAGAACTGTATCTACGGCTCTTGCGGTGAGGTGCACACTGCTCCCCAGGAAGGTATTAAGGGATGGTCGGGTACCGTTGTACCCACTGCCGCCAATGTGTTCTTCACCAGTGACCTCATCTGGGCCATGAAGGAAGACGGCACACCCAACAATGCCTTTGAGGGCACAACGTTGTCAACGGATACCAAGGGAACATTCAAGAATCCGAATCCGGAAGGTGAGCTGATGCCTGGTGACTATACACTCATCAATGCCGATGCCATCAAGGCAAAGGTGGGTGATCCTCGCTGGATTCCTTAAGTGATCCGATCCTTTTAACATCATAAGAGGGTGTGTCAAAATTGAGGGAATGCGCTTTGCCCCTGGGCAACCCGTCAATCATTTTGACACACCCTCTTCTTCCATATATATTCCAACTATTTTTCAAGTGAATGAACAATAACAAACACTTTTATGAAACTATTGGTCAAAACTCTAATTCTTCTCTTTTCACTATTGCCGGCTTTTGCCCATGCTGAAGGTACCGAACAGGAAGCGAAAGAGCAGAACACCCCCGAGGGCTGGAATGCCGTGCAACTGCCACAGCTGCCTGCCATCACAACAGCCAACACCTTCACGATTACAGACTATGGTGCCAGTGTATCCTCAGCAGACAACACCAAGGCCATACAGGCCGCACTCGATGCTGCCAGCAAAGCCGGTGGCGGTATGGTTGTCATCCCTGCCGGTGAGTGGCTGTTCGGAAGGATCACCATCGGGTCGAAGACCATCCTCCATCTCTCTGCCAATGCTACCCTGAAGCTGTTAGCCTATCAGGATCAGCCCGACCACACCATCAAGACACCTTACATCACAGGAAAGAGCAATGCTTCCGATATTATCATTGAAGGAGAGAGCAGGGAGACCTCCATCATCGAAGGACAGGGAGGACCCTGGTGGGATGCCGTAGAGAAGAAAGAGTCGGGATTGCAACGAGGCTCGATCATCCGTTTCCACCAAGGACAACGTTACCTGTTCCGTCACTTCCGCATCCAGAATGCACCAGGCACCAACCTCACGGTGGGACAGTCGGGAAAGGGTGCCCACGCCACCATCCATGACGTGGATATCATTGCACCGGCCTCATCGGCTGCCGATCCCTCCCATAACACCGACGGCGTACCTATCTGGACTCAGTATGTCAACATCTACAACTGCCTCATCGATACGGGTGATGACAATGTGGTGACCGACTCCGATGCGCAGTATATCCATGTATGGAACTGTCAGTTCAAAGCCGGTCATGGTGCATCCTTGGGCAGTTATACAAAGAACATGCACCACATCATCTATGAAGATATCACCTTCGAGGGGACCGACTGCGGTTTCCGCCTGAAGTCGAATACCGACCGTAGCGGTGATGTGCACGACATCATCTTCCGGAACTGTACCATGACAAACGTGGCCACTCCAATCCAGATCACGGCATGGTATGACAAGGTGCCCGATAGTCCTGAGGCTGCCGAGGCTTCGCCTGAGACGAAGAAGAGTACGACACCCGAATACCATAACATCCTGATACAGAACGTGACGGCTACCGGTTACAACACCAAGAACAGTAACGACAAGAATTATAACGGTATCATGATCTACGGACGCCCCGAGAGCTACGTCTATGATGTCACCTTCGACCGTGTGAACATCTCGCATCGCAACGGTATCCGGATGTTCTTCTGCAAAGACATCAAGTTCATCGACTGTTCGTTCACCAAGACACGCACCAACCAGACGGTTATGGCTACAGATGCTGACCTGAGTCCTGTCATCGAGAAATCCTACCAGGTGACCTACTCCTGGGATGTAACGACAGGAATCAAGAACGTAGCCATGATCCCTACAGACAACGCTACTTACTATTCACTCCAAGGATACAAGCTGACAAATATGCCGGGAAGGCACAGTGTCTATATCCAGAACGGGAAGAAGTGGATCAGATAAAACCATTAACTAATATGAGAAAATTATTCATTACCCTGCTGACAGCAGCCTCACTGACAGGCTCCGCCCAGCTGCTACCCTATCAGAACCCGAAGCTCAGTCCTGCTGAGCGTGCCGAAGACCTGTGTTCCCGTCTCACCATCGAGGAGAAGGCGGCACTGATGATGGACCAGTCACCAGCCATCGACCGACTGGGCATTCCGCAGTTCGAGTGGTGGAACGAGACCCTTCATGGCGTAGGCCGTAACGGCTATGCCACCGTCTTCCCCATCACCATGAACATGGCAGCGACGTTCAACGATGCCTTAGTATATAAGGTGTTCACTGCCGCCAGCGACGAGGCCCGTGCCAAGAACATGGAGGCGAAGCGCAGCGGAGAGATGAAACGCTACCGCGGCTTGTCGTTCTGGACACCGAACATCAATATCTTCCGTGATCCCCGATGGGGACGAGGACAGGAGACCTACGGTGAAGATCCCTTCCTCACCACGAAGATGGGACTGGCGGTGGTGCGCGGACTGCAAGGCATG
The DNA here is from genome assembly GCA_902768785.1 of uncultured Prevotellaceae bacterium. Classification (GTDB taxonomy): domain Bacteria; phylum Bacteroidota; class Bacteroidia; order Bacteroidales; family Bacteroidaceae; genus Prevotella. Next base: position 31,636 of record CACXMM010000003.1, on the reverse strand, counting down.
ACCTACGAAGGACAGTGGCTGTCGGCCCCAGGCACCGTTGCCAAGGCAGGCACTCCCTTCTACAGGAAACTCTTCGCCTGTGCCAAGCACTATGCCGTGCATAGCGGTCCTGAGTGGAACCGTCACAGCTTCAATATCGAGAACCTTCCCGAACGAGACCTCTGGGAGACCTACATGCCCGCCTTCAAGGCACTGGTACAAGAGGGTGACGTCAAGGAAATCATGTGTGCCTATCAGCGCATCGACGGGGAGCCCTGCTGCGGACAAACCCGTTACCTCCACCAGATCCTGCGCGATGAGTGGGGATTCAAAGGGATCGTCACCAGCGACTGCGGTGCTATCCGCGACTTCTGGGCACCGGGGCATCACGGCTTCACCACGACCAGGACCGAAGCTGCTGCCAAGGCTGTCATCGCTGGCACTGATGTAGAGTGCGGCAGTGAATACAAGTCACTACCCGAAGCCCTCAAAGCCGGACTGATTACCGAGGAACAGATCAATACCAGTCTGAAGCGCCTCCTTCAGGGACGCTTCGAGTTAGGTGACTTCGATGCCGACAACCTGGTGGAATGGACAAAGATTCCTTCCAGTGTCATCGCCAGCAAGGAGCATAAGCAGCTGGCACTGGAGGTAGCCCGCGAGGGAATGACACTCCTGCAGAACCGCAACAATATCCTTCCCCTGCGGCGCGATCAGAAGATTGTGGTGATGGGACCGAACGCCAGCGACTCCACCATGCTGTGGGGCAACTACACAGGAACGCCCACCCATACGGTGACGATCCTCGATGGCATCAGGAACAAATCTAATGACGTACGCTATGTACAAGGATGCGGCCTCACCCGTAACGAGGTAATAGAGAGTCTGTTCAACGACATGCGGACGCCAGATGGCCGTCAGGGTATGCGTGCCACCTACTGGAACAACGAGAAGTTCGAGGGAGAACCTGCCGCCACGGTGGTGAACACCTCCAGCATCCATCTGGTCAACGGTGGCAATACCGCCTTTGCCCCTGGTGTTAACCTGGAACATTTCTCCGTGAAATACGAAGGCGTGCTGACTCCGAAGAAAGATGCCGACATCCTGCTGAACCTGAACGTGGAGGACTATATCGCTGTCATCTTCAACGGGGATACGCTGGTGAGCCGTTGGAACGGACATGGTGTGAGGGAGCAGACCTTCGAGAAGCACGTGAAGGCTGGTGAGCACTATACCATTGAAGTGGATTATATCCAGAATATCGGTCTGGCATTCATCAGCTTTGACATCGCACAAAGGGTGGACACCCAGTTCGATAACATCCTCAACGAGGTGAAGGATGCCGACGTGGTGGTGTTTGTCGGTGGTATCTCTCCCCGTCTGGAAGGTGAGGAGATGCGAGTGAACGAAGAGGGCTTCCGTGGCGGTGACCGTATCAGTATCGAGCTGCCGAGGGTGCAGCGCGAGATGATTGCCAACCTGAAACGTGCCGGAAAGAGCGTGGTCTATGTGAACTGCTCAGGCAGTGCCCTCGGACTGGTCAGCGAAAGCCAGTATGCCGATGCCATCCTGCAGGCATGGTATGGCGGTGAGCAAGGAGGACAAGCCGTTGCGGATATCCTCTTCGGCGACTACAACCCTACCGGTAAACTGCCTGTGACATTCTACCAGAACGCCGACCAGCTGCCAGACTTCGAGGACTACCGCATGACAGGCCGCACCTATCGTTACTTCAAAGGCAACGTTCTCTACCCCTTCGGCTATGGACTGAGCTACACCACGTTCCAGACGGGTAAGCCCGTCTATCAGAACGGAAAGGTGACCGTAAGTGTGAAGAATACAGGTAAACGTGCCGGTACCGAGGTGGTACAGGTGTATGTCCGTAACCCGAAGGATACAGAAGGTCCTCTCAGGACCCTGCGCGCCTACCAGCGAGTGCAGCTCAAAGCCGGTGAGAGCAAGGTGGTAACCATTCCCCTACCCCGCAACAGCTTCGAACTGTGGGATGCCGAAAGCAACACCATGCGCGTGGTTCCCGGACAATATGAGGTCATGGTAGGTACTTCATCACAGGACAAAGACCTGAAGAAAACTGTTGCCAGAATCCAATGAGATTCCAGCAACAGTCACATACGATTTGGGCAACAGCCTTGCACAACTTAGGCAACAGTGTTGCACACTTTGTGCAGATGCCTTGCACACTTTGTGCAGATACTTTGCACAAAGTGTGCACTTAAGCAGCACACATCATGCACAACATTGACCACAAAAAAACACAGTGTTCAGAGCTGCTGAAACCTGTGTTTTGTTTTACTGTCGATAGGATTAAAGACCGAACTTGTAACCGATGGTAATTGAAGCCATCTGGTTTTTGCTGTCTTTGTATCCTGGTTCAGACTCCTTGTTCACCTTGGTGATACCAATGTTGTAGCGCACGTCGATGCAGATAGGAATCTTGAACTCATAGCTGATACCAACGGGAATGGAGAAGTCGAACTTGTTGAACGATTCTTTCACGTCCTCATCAAACTTCGTAGTGGCCGAATGACCATCACCGCTATAGGAGAGCTTAGCCTTCATATCAGCACTGGTCAGGAATCCGAATTGTGCACCAGCCTTCACAGCAAAGCCCTTGAAGAGATAATAGTTCAGTGTCAGTGGTACGTTCAGGTAACTGGTCTCCACCTTAAAATCCTTCAGCTCAGCCGTGATGCCACGATCAGTAATCTTTGTATCTTCCCATCCGCTACCAGCCTGTGCGTAGTTGACGCCAGCAGCCACACTCAGTCTGTCGGTAAAGCGATACTCTACTTCGGCACCGATGATAGAACCACCCGTGAACGTTGCATCGATTTTCTTGCTTAATCCAGTTTCGCTTGGATTGATGTCAGGCATATTGCTCAATCTGGCACCTGTACCACCAAGATAGGGCTGAACAGTAAACGTACCTGCCTCAAACCGAGACTGTGCACTCACACTTATCGTAGCCATCATGGCGGCTACAACCATCAAAATCTTCTTTCTCATTGTTTTATTCAATTAAATCAATTATTAGAACTTATAGCGCAGACCGGCACAGAGCGTACCTTTCTCACCAAGTCCGGCCTCAACAAAACCACGGAATTTTGTACTACCGAACTCTGCACCCAAGGCAGTTGCCTGGAACATGAAACTGGTCAGCGTCTCGTCTTTTGCGTCCGGATCAGAAGTCTTTACGCTACTGTCAATCGAGATAGAGGCAAACATCACACCAGCAGAGACGGCAGAATACAAACCGAAGTTCTTCTTGCGCAGCCAGTTGAACTTCACTGACGGCATCAAGCTGATATACGTCTCATTCAAATCTTTATGACCCGTTTTCTTATCTATAGCCTCGCAACCTGCATACACGCCCACGGCACCGACAGCTACAACGGGTGAGATATGATGATAGTACTCCAAACCGATGGGACCCCACCAAGAGCTCTGATCGCCAGCAGCGGCAGAGAACATCGTGCTATAAATAGAAAGGATGTTTGATGCTGATTCTATACCATAGAACACACCCAGTTCATTCTTCGGCTCATCCTGAGCATTCACATTCAGGGCAACCGTCATGGTGGCTGCGACCATTACTAAAAACTTTTTCATTGTCGTAAAATATTAATTAATATGTAAAACATTCAAATAATCTTCCCAGTCAAAACATGAGTCTCGGCATCCTTTTGTTTCGATGCAAATCACTCAGGCATAGTTCTATTTCGCTGCAAAAATACAAATTTTTCCTGAAACACAATACTCTTAGACATAAAAAGTAAAGAAAATATGAATAACAGTAAATATATATACATAAAAAACCGGGAAACAGGACGATTCCTGTTTCCCGGATTGTCTGATAAAGAAGAAGTTACTCTTTCTTAGCAGCCTTCTTCGGTGTTGCTTTCTTCGGAGCATCCTTAGCCTTGTCGATCTTGGCCTTCAACTTATCCTCCTCAGCCTGCATCTTCTCCACCTTGGCCTGCAAACGAGTAATCTCCTTGTCCTTCATGTTGATCTCATCACCCTGGTTACGGATGGTGGTGAGCAGGGCATTCAGCTCATCGTTGTCGATATCCTCAGGATAGAGACTGCGCACGCGGCTCATGAAGTCACCCAGGATGTTCATGTAGTTGGTGAAGGCATCGAACGGACTGGCATAGATACCACGATCGAGTCCTACGTTACTGGGCTTGGTGGTCATGAAACGGAAGTTGTTACTTGCCTGCAGGTAGTCCCAGTCCTGATTGATGCGCGGATCGTTGGCGATGCGCACACGGTCGGCGATACTGTACAGTTTATTGAACGCCTCACGCTGCATCGGGTTACCCAACCAGCAAGACACATCGCGCTCCTCATCCACCCATGACAACGTGTCGGGAACTTCGAGATTGCCCACACTCTTCATCTTTCCGCAGATCTCCGACGGTGTAGAGAAGGTAATGCCTTTCTCCTTGGCACATGCCGGCAGGGCCTTGATGAACTCCAGGATATTACTGCTCAACGGCTGGGCGATACCCAGGGCTGACAGCTCCATGAAGATATTGATCACCTGCTCCTCTTCGGGGAAGTTGGCGATACGGTTGATGTAAGCATCAGCAAAGAGAGGATAGCCGTCCCACTCACTGTTGTTGAAACGCAGCGAGATATCATCCGACAGTTCCACATCGCGCAACAACAGCTTCAGACTCGGAGCCAGTGCGCAGTTATAGACATAGTGCGGACTCTTCCATCCCAGCACATGCTTGGCACCCTCGGTGAGCATGCCCTTGAAGCCCAGGGCAGCAGCCTGTGCACCGATGTCATCACTGTAGATAAGAGAAGAGTTGCGGAGGATCGTGGGTTTCTTTCCGAAATACTCCTCAATCTTCGCAGCCTGCTTCTTCACGTCAGCGGCGAAGCACTCCTCGTTAGCCAAGGCCGACAAGCCATGACTATAGGGCTCTGCAAGGAACTCCACACAGCCGGTCTCATTGAGCTGCTGCAGTTTCTCGAGCACCTGTGGTGCGTGCATCTCCAACTGCTCGATACCTGTTCCGGAGAGCGAGAAGGCGAGTTTGAAATACTTGCCGTTCTCAGCGATCATCTGCTGGAAGGCGTTGAGTGCCGGCATATAGGAACGCTCGGCGATATCGGTGATGCTACGCTCGTTCTCGTAGTCATCGTAATAGTAATGGTCGGTACCGATATCGAAGAAACGATAGCGCTTCAGATGAATAATCTGATGTATCTCAAAATATAAACAAATTGTTTTCATAATGATTTCGTTATTACGGTATTGCGTTTTATTATAAAGGTTATTACTCCCATCCAAGTGTTCTCTTATACAGTGTGCGAATCCATGTTCCAACCTTCACCCAGGTGATCTGATCCACCTCTTTCTTTCCTTCCTCTTGCAGGTACTTGAAGAGGCTCTCATTGGTACAGATAGAATACATGGCATCGGCTAAGGCGTGGATATCCCAATAGTCAACCTTGATACAGTTGTTCAGGATCTCCGCGCATCCGCTCTGCTTAGAGATAATCGACGGTGTGCCGCACTGCATAGCCTCCAGCGGTGAGATACCGAAGGGCTCTGAGACAGAAGGCATCACATAGACATCCGAATCTTTCAGACACTCATACACCTGCTTACCGCGCATAAATCCCGGGAAGTGGAAGCGGTCGGCAATACCTCTTTCGGCTGCCAGATAGATCATCGCCTCCATCATGTCGCCGCTGCCAGCAAAGCAGAAGCGCACATTACGGGTACGCTGCAGTACCATGTTAGCTGCCTCCACGAAGTACTCGGGACCCTTCTGCATGGTGATACGTCCGAGGAATGTCACCACCTTCTCCTTACCCGTATGGTCGGGACGCGGGATATCCTGCAGCTCCTGACGGAGAGGATACACGGCATTATGTACAGTGAAGCACTTCCTCGGATCCTGATGGTAGTGATTGATCACCGTCTGACGAGTCAGCTCCGACACACACATGATGCAGTCGGCATTGTCCATACCGTCTTTCTCGATACCATACACCGTGGGGTTCACCTTACCGCGGCTGCGGTCGAAGTCGGTGGCATGTACATGGATGCACAATGGTTTACCGCTCACATTCTTCGCATGGATGCCGGCGGGATAAGTCAGCCAGTCGTGGGCATGGATGATATCAAACTCTTCCGTGCGTGCCACCACACCAGCTATCACCGAGTAGTTGTTGATCTCCTCGTGCAGGTTGGAGGGATATCCTCCAGCGAACTCCATACAACCGAGGTCGTTGACGTTCATGTAGTTGAAGTCGGCATAGATATTATCACGCAGTTGATAATAATAGTCAGGGTTCATGATGTTACCCACACGACTCTGTACATAGTCGCGGTCAACATCACGCCAGGCAATAGGTACCGCATTCATGGCGATGATACGGGCAGCATGCTGCTCCTCATCACCGAACGGATGCGGCAGGCAGAGTGCAATATCAATGTCACCCTGTGCCTTCAAGCCTTCAGAAATACCGTAGTTTGCGGTGGCCAGTCCACCGAACACGTGAGGAGGATACTCCCATCCAAACATTAATACTTTCATAGTCGTGCCTCCTTATTTATTATATGTATATTTCTCCAGCATGTTCAGCGTACGCAGAATCTCCGCCACGTTCATGGCGAACGACATGGCTCCGCGTGCCCGGAACGGCGGGTTACCATCCGACATCTCAGGAATCGTGCCCAAGCAGTTGAGCATCATCTCATCCTCATAGCCCACCATCTGGCGCTCCACAAAGCTGATACGTGTGCGCTTGTAGAGTTTCAGACAGGCTTCCATATAGAATCCGCCAAGCCATGGCCAGGCTGTTCCCTGATGATAGGCATAGTCGCGCTGCGTCTGCGGTCCCACATACATCGGGTTATAGCCACCGCTCTTGGGTGAGAGTGAGCGCAGTCCCTTCGGAGTGAGCAGCTCACGGGTACAGATATCGAGCACGCTCTTCTTCTGGTCGTTCGACAGCGGTGAGTAGTCGAGGGCCACGGCGAAGATCATATTCGGTCGTACGCTCCAGTCCATCATATTACCATCCACATAATCGAAGAGATAGCCATAGTCGTTGAGGAACGTGTCCACGAAAGAGGCTTTCGCCTTCTCGGCCATCTTCTCCAAATGCTGTTCGGCTTTCTGATCCTCACGCATCCGTGCTAATTTGGCACAGAATTTCAGGGCATTGTACCAGAGGGCATTGAATTCCACCACGAAACCTGTACGGGGCACCACCGGTCGGCCGTTCGCCGTGGAGTTCATCCAGGTAACAGCGCGGTCACGACCTTCGGTACGCAGCAAGCCATTGTCTTCCAAGGTAAGGTTCGGGTGACCACCCTTCTCAATGTACTCCACGATATCCCGCACCAGTTTGCCATACATCTTGAAGCATTTCTCTTCACCTGCTTCCTTGGCATATTGCTGGATAGCCCATATTGCCCACAGGGGAACATCAGGCTGTTCCATCTCGTAGATCTTCACTGATACGGGCTTGCCCTTCATAAACTCACGCAAACCTTTCTCGGCTGTCTTCATCACCAGTTCGAAGTAGTCCTGCTCCTCGATAGCCAACGTCAGACCAGGCAGTGCGATGAACGTGTCGCGTGCACGGCATTTGAACCATGGATAGCCGGCAAGGATATAACGCTCGTCTTTCTTCGTACGATTGTGGAACTGATGAGCAGCGTTCACCAGACAATGGAAGAAGTTGTCACGCGGATTGCGGCTCTCCACCTCCTTATCGAAGAGGGTCTTCAGTCCACTTGTACGGATCGACGAGGTAGAGGCGGCGAATACCACGCTCTCTCCTTTCTTGATGTCCATCTCGAAGTATCCAGGAACATACAGGTCTTCGTTCGAGGCATATCCCCTCTCCTGCTCCTTCGGATACTCCACACCGCGATACCAGTCGGGCTGGAAGATAAACTCGTTCTTCTTGCTGAACTGCATGTACAGGTCGGGATAACCCGCATACATGCAGGTCTTGATGCCGTTATCCACGGGATGGAACTCCCTGCTGGCAACGGAATTCTCGTGCGTAAACTGACGCACACTACGGAAAGCAAGGAACGGACGGAAGCGAAGCGTCGTGGCCGAATGGGCATCTTCCAACGTATAGCGGATCAGGATACGATCCTCGTAATGCTGGAACACTACTTCTTTTTTCAACACTACACCACCCACACGATAGAGAGTGGTAGGAACTTTGTCACAATCGAATTCTCGAATGTACTTGTGCCCCTTGGGGCTGTAATTGTTGCCCTGATACTTATGCAGTCCCAGATTGAACTCAGCACCATGCTGAATGACGGTCACATCAAGCGAAGAGAGCAGCACGTGGTTCTCGTCGTCGAGTTCTGGAACAGGTACGACGAGCAGTCCGTGATACTTTCGCGTGTTACAGTCAACAATCGTGGAACAAGAATACGCTCCCGAGCGATTGGTACGTAACAACTCGCGCGGTAATGCTTCTTCCAAGTTCGTCATCAGAGCTTTTTCAAATCGCAAATAACTCATAGATGCTCTATTAAGGTTTTTAGTTATTCATTTGTTTTTTAAATTCAGTTCAAAAGTAATAAAAATATCATAGAGGACAAAATAAAAAGAGAAGAATTTCTTCAAAAGACATGTATTTTATGTTGTAGAATATAAAATATGTCCTAAAATTTTCTCTTTTCAAGAAAATGTTGTACTTTTGCAAAAGGGAAACAGCCCAAAGGAACTGTTGAAGGTATTAGCAATGACAACAATCAAGGAATTAGACCCGGAAGAAATCTCTGAAATGATTTGTTCTTTGTGGGAGCCTCTCACATCCTCTCAACGTGACATGCTGTCGCAAGGCATTTCCGTTGAGCGGTTCAAGAAGAATGAAATCATCTACAAGGAATCCGATCATCCTTCAAAGATGATGTTCCTCCTTCATGGCAAGGTGAAGATCTTCAAGGAAGGGATGGGGCACAATCAGATTATCCGTGTGATCAAGCCCAATGAGATGTTCGGATACCGTGCATTTTTCGCCGAGGAAGACTACAAGACAAATGCCATGGCCTTTGAGCCCTCTACTGTTGCCTTCATTCCCATGACAATCATTGCTAAGCTCATGGGCTCCTGCCAAAGTCTCACCCAATCGATTATCAAGCATTTATCCACAGAATTGGGAAACTCTGACGACCGTACCATCAGTCTTACACAAAAACACATCCGCGGTCGTCTGGCAGAAGCACTGGTGTTCCTGAAAGAAAGCTATGGTGTGGAAGAGGACGGCAGCACGCTGAATATCTATCTGACCCGTGAAGACATAGCCAACCTCTCCAACATGACAACCAGTAATGCGATTCGCACCCTATCTACCTTTGCAGAAGAAAAGCTCATCTCCACCGAAGGCCGAAAGATCAAGATCCTAAAAGAAGAAGAGCTACGAAAGATCTCGCGCAACGGATGATTCCTTCTCTTCCATGTTCTCACGATCCTTTCCTACTCAGGAATCAAGAAGTTGATCACCTCCTCCTCGATGCCTACCTTGAAAGGACCTTCCGGCGTATTCATCAACCTGCCATCGATGCTGACCAAAGCATGAGCAGCCTCCTGCACCTCCACCTCTCGGGTACGGTAAGGGTGCACACTCCGGTGGTTGAGAAACTTATTGGTAAAGAGCAGGTAGAAGCCCTCGATGAGTTGTGCCACCTGAGGATGATAGACCACTGACACGTCAAGCATCCCGTTATAAGGAACAGCATTCGGCGTTTGTCCGTAACCACGGGCACTGCCGATGCACACCGTCATCACCTTCCTTTTGATCACATCCGAATTGATCTTCAGGTTCATTTTGTATTCCATGCGCTGGAAGACCATCAGCAAGAAAGAGAAAGTGAACGACAGGGTTCGCGAGCCGAACAGCCGGCGGGTCTGTCGGCGCAAGTTCATGATGGAGGCTATCAATCCGATATTCACACAGTTCAGGAAGTAACGATGACAGCGTTCACCTTTGCGGTTCGTATAGCGGATACATCCCAAGTCAACCTTTCTGACACGATGCTTCACCAGCGTATCTATGGTCTGCTCGATCTCACCCTCCTTGATATCCCAATAGCGGGCAAAGTCGTTCATCACCCCATTGGGAATCACACCAAGGGCAATGCTCTCCCTCACCTCCTGCGGCATCTGCATCAAGCAATTGACGGCATCGTTCAGGGCAGAGTCACCCCCCACGATAACAATCGTCTTGTAACCATTGTTAATCATCATGGTCACCAAGCGCTCCACACTGCTGGAGTTCTCACTTTGCACCTTGTCGAAGGCGATATGCCGTTCGTTCAGAATCTTCTCAATCTTCTCCCAACGTTTCTGCGGACGGAAGATATCACGTTTTGGACAATACAAGATGCCCCACCGTTTATTGAGTTCAGCGTTCATAGCTCACGTTCGTTGTATATAGTTCATGATTGCAGATACTTTTTCTTCCATCGGTAACATAGCATCGATCCAATGGATGGTGAAGCCACGACGTTCCATACCGCGGAACCATGTCATCTGTCTTTTGGCAAACTGATGAATGGCGATTTCCAGCTGACGGAACATCTCATCATAAGAGAGTTTCCCGATGAGGTACTCAGTGACATATTTATACTCCAGCCCATAATAGATCAAGTTTTCGGGAGCGATGCCACTGTCGAGCAGTGCCTTGACCTCCTCCACCATTCCCTCATCCAGACGGGCCTTCAGTCGCTTCGTGATTTTCCTCCGTCGCTCCTCCCTGTCGATGCTGAGACCGAAGATCACGGAATCAACGGCTGGCAACTCCCGTCGCGGCATCGGATGCTCCAGATTGTAAGTTTCTATCTCTATGGCCCGTATGGCACGCTGACAGGAATCCACATCTGTGGTGTTATGCATGACAGAATTGTTACGGGCTTTCAAATCCATGAGAATCCCGGTCAGTTCCCCCAATGTCTTTCCCTCCAAGCTATCGCGGAGTTCCTGATTCTGGGGCACAGGAGAGAGATGATAGCCTTTCAGCACAGCCTCGATATAAAGGCCTGACCCCCCACAAAGGATCGGCGTCGCTCCCCTACTCATGATATCCTGATAGACATCGTAGAAGTCCTGCTGGTATTCAAATAGGTTGTATTTCGTTCCTGGCTCACGGATATCAATCAGATGATAGGGAATGACTCTCCCGACTCCTGTCTCCTGACTCCTGACTCCCGACTCCTGACTCCTAACTCCTGACTCCTGACTCCCGACTCCTGTCTCCTGACTCCCGACTCCTGTCTCCTGACTCCTGATCACATAATCCTCCAGATCCTTCCCTGTACCGATATCCATCTTACGGTAAACCTGGCGCGAGTCTGCCGAGATCACCTCTCCGCCGATGATGGCAGCCAACCGTGTTGCCACAGGTGTCTTACCTGATGCCGTTGGCCCTAATATCGTAATCATCTGCTTCATATCGGTGACAAATGTACATATTTTTTTTTAAATAATGAGTCAGTCAAGATAAAAAAGTGTACAAATTGCTCGTTAAGAAACAAAAAAACAAGTACTGAATTAGTGCAACACTCTTGCACAAAGTGTGCAAAGCATCTGCACAAAGTGTGCAAGCCTTCTGCACAAAATGTGCAAGACCTTTGCACAAAGTGTGCAGATTCGTTGCCTACATGTGCACAAACTTGGCACAACTTGTATAGCCGTTCAACTATTCAGATGTGGGAGTGATTTCCGTGAAGAAAGCAGTGATTTCCTGTCCATCAGGCACCTTATCTAAATAGCTCTTACATACCTCCTTGGAGATATCCTTGTCGTTGAGTGAACACCCATCTATTTTGCCTTCCACTTCGAGCACATTGAGCTTCCAAATGCGTTCTCCGTTCTTGAAAGCATGAATCTCACGCTGCCACGACGGACCACCAGCTGGTCCTGCCAACTTCAAGTAGCAGACGCCATCCTTTTCGCACCTCAAAGGACGAAAACGAGGATTCTCGACAGCCATCAACTGGAATTTGTCATCCTTACGGATAAAGAAAGCACCGTTCTTGTTCTCTTTGTCACGCATCCATATCCACTCATTCTGGTAATCGATGTAACAATGTGCCCACTTGGTAAGTGCCACATCATCATTGCCCATCTCATCTGCATGATAGAGGCTATCCATCACGGCAAGGTCTTTCTTCCAAACAGGAGTTTCCTCATCGACCAATGAATGATAGCACTCGTATTCCATCTCAATGAGCTTGCCTTCTCTTGGGAAGAGCATGCCGACACAGAAACTCTCAGGAGCGCTGTGGGTATAGCAAAGTTCCAATCCCTCTGGTCCTTCGAAGGCAGCAGCGATGTCATTTGCAATATACCCATCGGCCTCAGCGTTCCATGAACTGCCATACGCCTCATCGTAATAACCCAGCTGTTCAAGGACATACACCTTTCCACTATCCACCAGCACCTCCAAGGCGAGGGCAAATTTCCTTTCAGGATCATATTGATCCTTGGGGGCATTCTTATACTCTCCACCGAACTGCACAGCACCCATCAGATAACGGTCTCCAATGATGTACGTCTGACATGCACTATCTGCCTTCATCCCATATTGTTTCTCAAGCATACTGACTATTTCATCTGAAAGCTTGGGATAGTTGTAATCGTCAGTACGGCATGACTGGACATCCAGCTGCTTGCGTGATTTCAGATAGCCATCGGTGGCAATGACCATCCCCCAACTGTCAGAGATGAATTCACTTTGCTCTTCAGGTTTGTCGTTGGGATTAGCATATTCGAAGCGTGCACAGAGAGCAGGAATCCCTTCCCTGTTGTGAATCTCACCTATACTTGGGGTATTACCATCGGGATCTTTCAGCACCTCATCCACAAACTTCACCTTTATGATCTTATCATCACTGATCAGGTTGGTATATTGGGAAGCATTACGACGGAACATCTCCTGAAGTTCCCACGACTTATGGTAATCCTCGAAGTACTCATCATCGTCGCCTTCCTTCTTGGGTTCTTCGGTGTTAGACCAATAAAGCATGTGCATATACTTGCCCTCACCACCGACGAGGAACATTGGCAGAGGGGTAGTGTCGTTCTCAGTGACCTCACGCTCCATCCCTGGACCGTCGAGGATCTGACCTTTCGTGAACTTGCAGCTGGTAAACAACACGGTTGCAAGCACAACAGCCAGAATCGTTAGAATTGTCATCTTTTTCATATTCTTGTCTTAAATGTTAGTACTGAATCATCATGATCAAGGTTCTTTTACATAACTATCATGGTCAGGATTATTCTCCTCCCCCTTGATTAGCTCGACATTCAGTCGCTCGATGAAGGAGAGCTGAATGTCATCATTGGAAGTAGCGGGTTTGTACCAAGGCTGTCTGTTGAAGTATTCCTGAAGATCCTCCGACTCAAAACGATAGCCGTGACTGGCAAGGATCTCGTTTCGCATGATACGAAGAGTTGATTTCTTCATGGTACGGAACTGTCTATTGTTCAGCAGTCCCATACTGGCATAACCGAATCGCCGAAGGGTAGATTCAGCCTTGCGGAACGTCAGGACGTTACCATTGCGCACCCACCAGTTGTCATCTTCATTAAAAGATGAGCTATAGAGTTTCAGTCCCTCCAAGGTGGGAACGACCTCCCACGTGCCTACCAGCCGGTCAGTACTTCCCTCGATGGGATTAATGGTGATATAACCCATTACCAGTCCGTTAAAGGTCTCCACCTTATAGGAGGTTAGTTCGAGATTGACACTCACCTGATCCCAGTTGATCACAAGATTCAGTTCATCGTCAGGATCTCCCACCAACTCATATTCTCCGATCAACTGATTCTTGAACTTCGCCACGTTCAGTTTCTCAGCATCCCATTCCTGCTCACATGACATAACGGTCTCCAACTGGTTCTTGGCATTATAGAAACAGAGCACGTCCCAGCCATCTTGAGTCAAGTGACGTACTGTGGCGATACCACTGTATTCATTGACATAGTCGTTAGGACCATCGGTAACGCTATATGTGTCCTTCTTACCTCCCACAGGGACGAGCATAAACTCATGTTCCTCTCCCTCCGCCATGGCATTCATCAACACCTTACCGTTCGCCATGTTCTTGGCGGAATACGTCAGCCAACCATTATACCAGTTGCCACTCTCCGAGATCTGCGCCTGCACCGTTCCAGCAACAAGGAGCATCAGCAGTGAAATAAAACTATTCTTCATAAGGTTTACTGTTTTACTTTAATATACACACCATCAAAGGCAACACCCATGCCGAAGCAACCCAACGTGTCGTAACCAGTGGTAGTCTTCAACACCACGAACTTCTTGAAGAAATGAGCGCTGAAGCCATAGCCGCACTCATTGACATTCTCATAGTTGAAATAATTGTACGTATATTCACCCAAGACGGCAGGACGACCCGGTTCGCTCTTGCCCTCAGCGATATTACCTGGAACATTGCTCACCTCGAAATGGAGTTTATGCTTGCCAGCACCTCGGAACTTCACATTACCGCCCATCATCGCCTTATAGTTAGGGTTCCAGATGGAATAGGAATACTCGCGACCAATATTCTGAGGATCCTCATAGTCGAGATATTCGGTCACTGGAACATCCTCACCATTTGCCACGAAATGCTTCATTTCAAGACCTTTGTCCGTTCTGGGATTGGTCCATGTACCTTCTGTAATATAGGCACCAGCAGCAGTGTCCTCGCCTTCGATCTTGAATTGCATACGTCCTGTAACAACACCATCGCTTTGGTATTCGCACAGGGAATACCAACCCGATTCATGCAACTCACCTACTACCAAGATGGGCGCAGGATTCTTAGCCTTAGGATAGTAGATCTCGCCCACGGCAATATTCTCGCCATTAACAGCAAACTTCAGTTTTACAGGGATCTTGTCACCCAGCGTTCCCTCAAAACTATATTCTCCTAAAACATCGGCCTGGGTCACTACTGCCCACATCATGACAGTAATGAGAAATAGCAGTTTCTTCATTTGCTTTGGGATATGAATTTTGATCCGTTCCAAGTGATACGTTTTTCAGTCTTTCCTGATGGAGTAAAGTAGGTATAGACGATCGTCTTTCCCTGACGGGGCAGCGCATGCGAAGTGACCATGGAGCCTTCTGGTACCTCGATGGAAATACCCAGATCATCGGCATAGACCACCTTCATCTTTCGAGTAGCATTGTCATACTTATAGAAGGTGATGCCAGTATATTGTCCAGCAATGGCTTGTCCGTTCAGATAGGTATCGTTGGAGATAGCCACCAGTTTATGCTTCTTGTCAGCATAGTTCCAATAACAGCACTCTATGACCTGTCGTCTGGTATCTGAATCATCAGAATCAACGGATACATAGCCCACATAACCATTCTGGACATCAACGATGAGGTCATCACCCGGCATCTGTTTCATGCCGTTCTTGTAGAAGTTCCACGCTTCCTTTATTCCAGCCAGAGATTCATCAGGTTCATCTCGTGAGAGCAGGGCCGTGACGAAATCTTTAATATTAGGACTCTGTCCCTTGTAGGTCACGGTGATATCCTCCAGTCCGTCATCAAAGACGAGGGGTTCCGTCTTCGCATACACAGGTTTCATGCCGTTCCAGGTAAAGGTATGCTGGACAGGACCGTTATCACCCCACTCTTCCACGACCACGTTTTTACCCACCTTGGGTAGCTTACAGAACAGCTGTGAACCTTCTTTCCTGTCACCCCAACGATAACCTTTCAAGATATCAGGCTCAGGGACAAGACTTTTCTTGGCAGGATCGTAATCATAGAAACAAACGAAGTCTATGAAAGGATCAGTAGGCTTACCCAGACGAACAGCAAACAACTTATGTCCGTTCGGGCGATTCCAGTAGCAAGCCTCCATATACTCACCGTCGGTGCCGCCATCGTCCACCTGGGCATAACCGTTCTTGACATCCACCGTTACCGTTAGTGCCGTCTCTTCTTCGAGAACAACTTTTGAGAGTCCTTTCTCCATGGCTTCGCGTACTTCTCTCACCATCCATGTGGGCCATGTCTGGTCAAAACGTTCCAGCATAATACCCAGACTGCCATTGATCACGTTGCCAATGGGTTTTCTACTCCATCCTTTCTCTATGTCCTCAAGCGAAGTACTCTTGAGGTTCAGATCCTGAGCCAAGCAGGCAAGTAATGAAAAATGCCAAATGCTAAGAACAAACAATAATCTTTTCATCTTATATCTTTTTTTGTAAAGGATTCACTGTTTAAGCCTGTCCATGAATTATTTGCTCAGGCGACGGGTTCGGCGAACTCCCTGGTAGTTGATACTGGGTTGTTTACTGAGGTATTCGATAATCATATCGGCCGTCTGACGATTCATGTTCTTCCCTTGATCCTTACGGGGTGCATCACAAATCGAGGCCACATAGCTGTTCGTCACTACACGATAGGACTTTTTCAGGTTGAGTTTCTTCCCGTCAGGACCATAGAGCTTGACATCCTTGATACGCACCGAATCGATCTTGTCATAGTACACGTCATAACAGATTCCTGCCACGCGGGGGAAGCCATAGCCATCGTTCCTGCCACACGACAAGATCATCTGCCGCAGTTCCTCACCTGTCACCGTCATTTCCACGGCATCATTCCCAAACGGATCAAGTTGCAGCACATCACTCACCGTAAACGGTCCGGCATCCTTTGTCTCATATCGGATACCTCCCGTGTTCTGGATAGCCACATCGGCTCCTGTCTCCGTCAGGAAAGCATCGCACATCATACACCCCAGCTCCTCATAGTTCGAGAAAGGAGCTTCGGCAACGGTCAGCTTACGGAAGAACTCCGGATTCTCGCTAAAGAAACGCACCATATCGGCGACCACTTTGTTTTTCTTCGGCCATGTCCGCACGTTGATGTTCTCAGCTTTCTTCTCCACCACCTTTCCATCTTCGATGACAAGTGTGGTATGCGTCACCCTTTTCAGTCGGTTCTCATTCTGGGTGATCAGGATACCATTGTGTATCTCTCCCCCATCCAACTGAGTATGTGTGTGTCCGCCGATGATCAGATCCACCCAGGGCACATCCTTTGACAGTTCCACATCATCCTCATAACCGATATGGGTGAGCAAGATGGTCACATCACACTGATCCCTAAGCCACGCATACTGCTGCACCGTTTCCTTGACAGGCAGGAAGGAGATACCCTTCACATTATCGGGATGGGAATCAGGGATGCCGCGTGCACCCAACTGCACAACACCCACAACACCCACTTTCACACCTTCCACATCGAAGATCTGATAAGGGATGCAATGGATTCCAAGTGATGGATCCGGCTGAATATTGGCACAGAGGTGACGGAAGTTCGACAAGCTGATGAGCTGCGCCATACCTTTCTGACGGGAATCGAACTCATGGTTACCCAGTGCCGAGGCATTGAAGCCCACCTGATTCATCAGCGCCACCATCGGGTAGGCAGGAATCTCATACCGATCGTTCAGGGGCTCACCCGTACGGTTGTCGCCTGCTGAGAAGATCAGCAAGGAAGGATAAATCGTACGCAGGCTGTCAACGATATCTGCCAACTGGGGAAAGGCCTCTATGGCAGCATGCATATCATTGGCAGAAAGGATATGTACCTCTTTCCGTTCAGCAAAGAGGGTTACCGACCACAAGACGGTCAGCATCACGATACAAGTTCTTCTTTTCATATCTTAGGTACTTTAAAAATTATTTTTTGGTTCTCTTTCAGTGGAGCATCCTGATCTATCAGGTGTCCGTAGGCATCGCGTACCATCACGGTATTCATCAGACTCCTGTCGAGTTTTCTCACGATGAAGTATTTCAGGAGGGCATGCTTCACCTGTGCTCCCTCGAACAAGTCGATATAACGTCTGTTTACCTTCACTCTCATCAGTTACTTCTCAACCTTATGACTCCTTCAGTATCTGAAATACTTTTAGGTATCGGGCTACCTGTGCCTGATCGGTCTTACCAGCATCCTGATCCGCAGAATCCGTCTTTACCTCTATACACTGGCCATTCTCATCAAAATAATAACGCCACTCATTTTGCTCTCCCTCCTCCTTGGCATTGGTATAGGAGAAGATAAGATGATGACTATGGGGGGCGAAGAGGTATTCGCTATAGATATCCGACCCCATGTTATTGTGATGACGGTGATTCGAGATGAAATAGCAATAATCATCGAAGTAAAACTTCAGATCGGTGATCTCTGGCGGTCCCCACGACTGATCGTGAATGATCACCTTCATATCATGCGGGAGTTCTGATTGATCATTCTTAGCTATTTTTTCCTTAGCCTGTGCATAGATGCCTCGGATCTGTTTCAGCTGCTCTGCCTTAGACGGGATCTGCTGCTTCACGACATTTCTGCCAGTCGGAACACCTTTTGCGTTCATCAGGGTCTCAAACACACTCAGATAAGACATGGCCTGATCTTTTTCGGAGCTTCCGTCGTTCCAATTGTGGGTGCCGGGAGCTGCATCGTGTCCACCCACCTTATGCTTCTGGTCAATCAAACGACCATGGGCATCATAGTAATAGCGTGTCTCGACCACGAATCCGGCATCCGTCTCCTGCCTCATATAACAGAAGAGCAGATGACCTTTGTTAGGATCGAACAGAATCTCACGATAACGGATATGACCATGCGACCCCCAGTCCTCGACTATAAAATAACACCTGGAGGCATCTGGATAGTCAAGGTTGGCACGGGTACGATACTTATTGAAATAAAAGGTCAGCTCCTTCTCCTCGTCAATGGCGAAGTCCTCGTCCACCTGAGTCCCATCATTCAGGGAAATTTTCATATCCAGCGGGGCCTTACCGTTTTTCCCGTTTTGGGAAATCTGTGCCTTGGCCTCAGCATAGATCCTACGGATTTCCTTAATCTGCTGATCCTTGGAAATCTGTGCTACCGCCACCATGGAGGTGCACATCATGATTGTCAAAAAGAACAGTTTATACTTCATTGTTTTACCTTTATATATATACCCTCAAAGGAAGCACCTGCACCAAAGCACTCTAATGTAGAATTGTCTGTTGTATTCACCAGTACCACGAAACGGGGGAAAAATGCGGCATAAAAACTATAGTTACATTCATTGACGTCATGATATTCAAACCAATTGCCGTGCAACACAGCGGGACGATTCGCCTCGCTACTTCCTTCTGCAATGCCATGGGCTGCATTGACACACTCGAAGTGCACCTTGTTTTTGCCAGCAGCACGGAAGGTGATATGACCGCCCATATATTCTTCTGCTCCAAGATGCCATTTCCTGAACGAATACTCACGACCGATGTTTCCAGGATCTTCTGGAGCAAGAAGCGACTTGGTGAACCACTTCGGCATCTCACGACTGAATGAAATGTCTGTCAGTTTCATCTCTTTCAGGGTTTGGGGATTCGTCCATGCTCCTTCTATCCTGTTGTCCCAACCATCAACCACCTGATGCTTCAGCATGACCTCTCCAGTGACGATACCATCCGACTGATACTCACTGAGATAATAATAGTCACCATCATCCTTGTGATAGACATTACCGAGAAGCATAATGGGTGCAGGGGTCTTGGCTTTCGGATAATAGATATAGCCTGCCACAAGATTACCATCAGTCACTTGGAACGCGATGATGACGGAGATACGGCCGTCGAGTTTGGCATTAAATCGATAACAGGGGAAATCAAGCAGTCCGCTGAAATCCACCGGATTGGAGTCATCTATTCTTACCGTCTCAGAGCGCAGATGAACAATCTTGTTCCTTAGCCACCCATAATAGTCCATCACCCGTGCTTCCGGTCCATCACGCAGATTGGTATATACCAAATGCGTCTTGCCATCAATCATCGGCTCCGCCAGTTCCTTATAGCCGTCAGCTTGGAGGAAACAGCTTTGCTCCTCATCCCAGATCAGCGCTTCGTAATACGAATCATTAGGATGGGAACCGTAGTAGCCGAGATAGACAGTCACATCGGGAAAGCCGTCATTGTTAAGGTCGGGTTCTGCAATCTGTCCGATCTGATCCACAGTTGTCTCCATGGGTGTACCATTCAGTTCGGTAGTAAACTCGTCGATGAGTTTGTTACCGACATAGGCTCCCACCTTCACATGAGTAATCTCCCCTCCGGCATTCTTGACCTTAGTGCTTTTGAAAGAGAACTCACCACGCTTATAGGTAGGTATGCACTGGACCTCAGTAACCAGTGCCGTCAACAAGAGTGTCAATATCAGAAACTTCCTCATGAGATGCTTATTACTCTTTTAAAACATCATAATGCAAAAAGATCATACTGCATACCCTATCGTTCAATAGACCGCCAGGCAGGAGAGAGGGAGAGAGTATCGCCCAACAGGCTCTCTGCCTTTTCCCATTCTTCCTCTGAGATATCCTTTCCATTCTTCATCATGTCCGAGAAGATGGTTTCCTGTTCCTCCGAGGACATATTGAATTGATCCTCAGAATAGTATACATCACCCGGACGACTGTTCTTTACGATGGTGAAGCCTTCACGAGACAGACCGTCACCGTAATAGCCGTTGAATCCCACGGCTCCCTTGTAGAAGTCCAGCTTACTGCGAACATCAGAGGAAGCCAGCAGCGTGACGGAATCATTGACTATGGAATAGACACCCTGATAGTCCTGTCCTTCATCACCACGTACCCACACCTCAGGATGTCCGTCGCCGTCGATATCGACAAAAGCATATGCAATCAGACGTACATCATCGGTACTCTTACTATAGTACACCACAGCCTTTTCCTCCATCTCCTTGACATATTTATTGATGTCGAAAGACTTCTGGAATGTCATAAAGGTGGCATAATTCTTCATCTCTGCCAGCAGATCCATCCCATTATCTGCCTCAAAGAAGATATTGGCGACTCGCCACTGACCATCTTCCACCCGCATCAGCCAACGCATGGGGATTCCCTTGATGGTGACGGCATCCTTTACAAGGAACCTGACATCAGCTGTTCCGTTGGGAAGCAGTTTAACACGGATACTGTCAGCACTGACACGACCCTCATAGCAGTCGTAGGTCCATGGATCGAGCGGTCCTTCATCACCAAAGTCAAAGAAGCCACCGCACTCACAGTCTTTGTCAGCAGCCTCCACATCCTTAAGTGCCTGCAGCCACTCCTTGGTGGCAAAACGTTCATCGAGCGAAGGCATTCCCTCCGTGTAATGCTGATGCATCTCGTCGAGATAGTCATAGACGGCATCCACCTGTTTGATGACAGCCTCCACACTGTTGAGCGTGTCGGGCACTTCGAACACTTGCGTGGAGTCGGCATCCGTCGTTCCTCCACCAGTCTTATTGCCACAGGCTGTCCATGTCAAGACAGCAACAGTCCAAAAGATCAACTTTTTCATAAGCTTTTAATAATTTCGGTTCATCAGTTTGTCGAAAGCCTCTTTCAGATCACAGGCCAGACGAGTGGCGAAGGCATCATCCATCAACCGCTGTCCTTTGATTAGTTCATGGAAGAATCCGTTAGGCCCCCAGTAGTAACGGGTCTCGTCTTTCTCACTCTTACAGAAATAGAACACCAGTCCTCCCTTCTCAAAAAGGAACTCCTCATAGTAATCCCTGGCACCTACATTGTATTTACGGGTGATGAAATAGGGTGTATAGACAACAGTTTCCGCCTGTTCGTCGAACTCACCCTGATAATAATAATGGGTAACATCCTTGATAGGACCGGCACCAGGAGCCATATAGTTTGAACTCACCACCATGTCATTGGGTGGAATCTCTGCTTTCTTCCTGTTTTCCATACTCTCCTTGGCCTCAGCATACAGTTTGCGTATCTGAGCCAATCGGGCATCCTGTGCCTGCACTGCCAATACAGACAGTAGGATGATAATCAACAAAGACGTTCTTCTCATATACACCTTAATTATATATTATTACTTTTGATCCGGTCCAATACCACGAGACTTGATATCACGGTCGAATGGATTCTCCACGAACTTATTCTTGGGTCCCGATTGGTCAGCCAGATCGATGGTGCCAAGGTTCTCTGTGGGATGGTAGATCTCGCAACCCGCCAGGAAGAACTCACGATCGAAGTTGAACAGAGGTGAGTCACCGTGATTGGCAAAGAAACGGCACTGGTAGAAATTCACTTCCGAGCCTCTGCTCTCTATTAGTGAAAACTCACGGTTATGGAAGAAGTCACACTTCTCGAATTTCGCAAACGAAACATTTTTGAGTGTCATAATGCCATAGGTACAGTCGTGGATATTTGACGAATACATCGAGAAGTCACGGGTATCCTGGAGTTGCACGCCATAGGTGCCGCAGCCGTAGAGGTCGCAGTGATGGATACTGACACGCCATCCACCTTGTACGCCGATGACGCCACCTTGGCAGTTTCCCCCTTCGACATGACCGATGGTGAGATTATGTATTTCTATCTGGTCACAGTTCTTGAAGTTCAGACAGAAGGCATAGCGGGGCTCGACGACGATCTTTGAGTTTCCTTCACCACGAATGGTCATTTGTTTCATATTAACAAGAGTCAGTTGTCTTCCATCAAACACCTCCTCACTGATGAGGACATCCTGACGGTCACCCACTTCTGTTGAATACTCGGGTCGCCATAAGCGATACTGTGTGCGGAAGGCACTCTGATCATTCAGCAGCGGTGAAAGATTGATCTCCGTGTTCTTAGCCACCAGCACACTGCGTCCCGTACCAAGGGCATTCAAGAACTGCTCCGCCGTTGTCACCCGAATGTATTCCTCACCATCAAATTTCACAGTCTGCCCAAAAGCAGGCAACTCATCTGTCTCATCACTGCCACGACCGTCTGCTCCCAAGCCATCAGGGTTATCATAGCCGCCCTCAGCCTCACCGTTACGATAGGCAATCTCACTGAGCAGCAAGTCACGATTGGTCTTCTCAATAATACTTGGACGGGCAAGTCCGCCCAAAAGTTTGGCAACGGCCTGAAGGTCTTCCATGGAACAACCTATAGTCATGTGAGTATTAAGCAGGAAACTACCTACCGTCTCATTCAGTCCTTCCTGGTACATATATTCTACCATCTGCTCATGCTGTCCGGTACAGTTCTGCAGGTTGTCGGGGGTTAGTGTCAGCACTTCGACAATCTGTCCTTTCGAGTTCTTCACGGCAAGGAAGTTCATGCCCTGCTGACGGTAATACTGTACCTCACTGCCCCACTTACAACGAAACAGTGAATAATCCCTTGAAGGCATCAGTTCATATCGCCCTGCCGTCGGCTTCTTCTTCAGTTTGAGCACGTAGCTGCCACCCCATGGGTCATTGCCCTTCAGGGTTACCACACCGTCCTGCCCTATACTGTTCACGGTATAGAGGGCGGCACCATCGAAGAATTTGTTACCACGCTGAATCGTTTGTGCCTGCATCATCAGGAACGGACACAGGAGCAGGAGTGCCATCAGCATTCCCTTTTTCCAACTGTTTCCATTCCGGGAATCCCGGTTCTGCATTGTCTTTTCTTTATAAGTCATAGTCTTCTAATTAAATTAGGGTTGTTCTTAACAGCATACAAACCAACAATTCCTCTTATTCATAGGTGTTTAGTTGTGCGGCACAAAGATACAAAAAAAAAGCCGTCCGACAAAATCGGACGGCTAATAATTTTCAGTTTTACTGGAAACTGCTTATTTCTGATAACTTCGTCGATGATTATTTCAACTCGGCGAGGTACTTGATAGTGCGAACCATCTGAGAAGTGTAAGAGTTCTCATTGTCGTACCAAGCAACAACCTGTACGAGAGAGTTGCCGTCACCAATCTTAGAAACCATGGTCTGGTTAGCATCGAACAGTGAACCGAACTTCATACCGATGATGTCAGAAGAAACAAGCTTCTCCTCTGTGTAACCGAATGACTCGTTCTGAGCAGCCTTCATGGCAGCGTTGATACCCTCAACAGTTACCTCACCCTTCACAACAGCGTGCAGGATAGTGGTAGAACCTGTAGGAGTCGGAACGCGCTGAGCAGCACCGGTTAGGAACGATGTTCTGGGCACCGGCACGGGCACGCTGAACATCACCCTTGCGCTGAGGACCGTCGAGAATCATCTGGTCGCCAGTGTAAGCGTGAACAGTAGTCATGATACCGCTCTGGATAGCAGCGAAGTCGTTCAGAGCCTTTGTCATGGGAGCCAGACAGTTTGTGGTGCAAGAAGCTGCAGAAATAACGGTGTCGGCAGGAGTCAGAGTCTTGTGGTTTACATTGTAAACGATGGTAGGCAGATCGTTGCCGGCAGGAGCTGAGATCACAACCTTCTTGGCACCAGCCTTGATGTGGGCAGAAGCCTTCTCCTTAGATGTATAGAAACCTGTGCACTCCAGAACAACGTCAACGTTCAGCTCACCCCAGGGCAGCTCAGCAGCGTTGGGAACAGCATAGATGGTAATCTCCTTACCATCAACGATGATAGAGTTGTCTGTGCAGTCCACAGTGTGCTTGTTCTCACCGAACTTGCCGGCGAAACCACCCTGAGCGGTGTCATACTTCAGCAAGTGAGCAAGCATCTTGGGGCTTGTCAAGTCGTTGATAGCTACTACTTCATAACCTTCTGCCTCGAACATCTGACGGAATGCGAGACGACCAATACGGCCAAAACCGTTAATTGCTACTTTTGTCATTTTTGTTTTTATTAAAAGGGTTAAAAATTATCCTTACATCACGAATTCAGCCAAAAACCTGGCGAAAAGAAAGAAAATTCATACCTTACGAGCATTTTTTTCTTAATTCGAGCGCAAAGTTACAAATTATTTTCTATATTTGCATCAGATTTCTGTCTTAAATAATATAAAAAGATGGTATAATCCGTTCTTAAACAAGAAAAAGAGAAAGCGGATTTCTGAGATTGCAAAACGCAGTTTACAATTTTATACATTAAAAAATTTAAAGTTATGGGATTTTTTAAAGAATTCAAAGAGTTTGCCATGAAAGGCAACGTAATGGACATGGCCGTTGGTGTAATCATCGGCGGTGCCTTCGGAAAAATCATTTCATCACTTGTTGATGACGTGCTCATGCCACTGATCGGTCTTTGCACGGGTGGAGTTGACTTCAGCGGTCTGGCTGCCAAAGTGGGTGATGCAGAGTTGAAGTATGGCTTGTTCATCCAGAACGTGATTGACTTCGCTATCATCGCCTTCTGTATCTTCCTGATGATCAAGGCAATGAACAAGCTCAACAAGAAGAAGGAAGAGGAGCCTGCACCTGCTCCAGAGCCACCAGCAGAGGAGAAGTTGCTCACTGAAATCCGCGACTTGCTGAAGAACAAGTAATTCCAAGATGAACAATGATAATGAGAGATGAGAGATGTGTCCACCACATCTCTCATCTCTCATCTTTAATCTCTCATCCTTCATCCTTCATCTCTCATCCTTCATCTCTCATCCTTCATCTCTCATCCTTCATCTTTAATCTTTCATCTCTCATCTCCCAACCATCTTCTTCACCTTTTTTAATTCATTGATTTTCTTCCTGCCCGCTGTTTCCCCGATGCGGATCATTTCCGATATACTCTTTTTACCGAAACTCGTTGAACCATATCCGTCTAAGTTTGGATTGATATAGACATCAACCAGTTGGAGGTTGTCGTTGTATTTCTTCCAATCAGGTCGCGACACAGCCCAGTCGAGCCACCCTCCGATGCCCGTATATTCCTTCAACGAGAAGTTACGGGTCTCATGTTTCTTTTGCGTTAGATCGATTGCGATGACAATATCGGCCCCCATCGCCTTCACCACATCCGCTGGTAAGTTATTCAGTACGCCACCGTCAACAAGGGTCTTACCATTGATTTGAACAGGCTTGAAAGCACCGGGAATGGCCATACTGGCACGCATGCATTTAGACAGGACACCACTGCTGAGTACTACCTCGCGATGGTTCTTGACATCCACTGCCACACAACGGAAGGGTATCGGTAAGGTAGAGAAATCCACGGAGTCTCTCTTTCCCGTAATGCTGTCAAACAGCTCCACGATATGATCCCCCTTGACAGCACCGAAGTTCGGATCTTTGCTTTTGCTGTTTCGACGGGATATAGGGAAGCCCAATATATACACCACCCCGTCTTCCTCGGAGATCACCTCGTTCTTATGTTCCTCCTCACGATCAGCCAACAGACTCATCCACTCCTGTGTCTGGAACATCGAATCGAGATCTGCGGCACGATAGCCGACAGCATATAAGCCGCCGACGATAGAGCCGATGCTGGTACCAGCGATATAGTCGATGGGGATACCCACCTCCTCAATCACCTTCAAGACGCCTACCTCGGCAGCCCCCTTCGCACCACCGCCGCCAAGAACAAGTCCAACCTTCTGCCGTTGCGGTTTCTGTGACCATCCGTACTGACAGAGGAGCACCGCCAACAGCAGCCAAATAAATCGTTTCATGAGAATCTGGCACCGCAGACAATCAGTCATCGGTGAAATCTGTGATTGCATTGAGGATGCCTTGAAGGATCCCATTCAGCTCATTGCCAAAGCCCTTCACCTTGTCAACGATACCGTTCTTGACACCTTTTGCCATATAACCGGCGCACTTTCCTTCAAGGACTCCGATCTTTTTCTTCTGCTCAGCCGTGTAGTCCAACTCATGCTTCTTGATCTCCTTTCGAATGTCAAGGAACTCCTCTCCTGCCTTCTTCCACTCATCAACAGTATAATACTGACTGTTGTCGCGCAACTCTTTTGAGAACTTCTCCAAGCGGTTCACTGCATGCATCTTCGTGGAACAGGAACTCAGTGCAATCGAAAAGCACAAGGCCATGGCTACAGCCACCATCATTGTCTTCACTTTCATAATCATTGTATTAAAAACACCGCAAAAATAAACAAAAAACACCAATCAGCCACTGAACGTCACCATATATTATAATAATTTAAGGTTATCATCTTTCATCCCTCATCTCTAATCCCTCATCCTTCATCTTTCATCCCTCATCCTTCATCCTTCATCTTTCATCTTTCATCTTTCATTGATTTAGATTAATCCTTTCGCCATAATCCGAAAAAACAACGGCGCAATAACAGCCAATGTCAAAAGATTGTCGTACCTTTGCACAAGTTTTAGGATAACACCTATATATTATATAGGAACCATCAGTTTTTTATTGTATTGAAGAAGATGACAACAACAGAACGTTTAGCGGGAATCGCCCGCCCTACTTTTAAGCCGAAGATGGTATCGGCAATCAAGAACTACGACAAAAAGACTTTCATGGCCGACCTCATGGCCGGCATCATTGTGGGTATCGTGGCACTGCCCTTGGCCATTGCCTTCGGTATCGCCTCAGGGGTATCACCCGAAAAAGGTATCATCACCGCCATCGTCGCCGGACTGGCCATTTCTCTCTTCGGAGGCAGCAAGGTACAGATCGGAGGCCCCACCGGTGCCTTCATCGTCATTGTATATGGCATCATCCAGCAATATGGCATGCAAGGACTCACTATTGCCACCCTGATGGCAGGGGTGTTCCTGATCCTGCTGGGTGTGCTCCATCTGGGAACGATCATCAAATACATACCCTACCCCATCGTGGTTGGCTTCACCAGCGGTATTGCCATCACCATCTTCACCACACAGATCAAGGATCTGTTAGGTATGCAGATGGACGAGGTGCCCAGCGACTTCATCGAGAAATGGGTCGCCTATATCAGTCATCTCGGACAAGCCGACCTCTGGAGCGCATTGGTTGGCATCGGCAGTGTGGTACTCATCGGACTGTGGCCCAGCATGACCGGTCATATACCCAGTTCTTCCCGTCTGTCATTGTTGAAGAAGATACCGGGATCTCTCGTGGCTATCATCCTGATCACCCTAGTGGCCCTGTTGCTGAAGAGCTATGCGGGAGTGACTACCATCGAGACCATCGGCGACCGTTTCAGTATCAACTCCTCCCTGCCAGAGGCAACCATGCCGGCATTATCGTGGGAGACCATCAAAGGACTGGTAGGACCGGCGATGACCATCGCCATCTTAGGAGCCATCGAGTCACTGCTCTCTGCCACTGTCGCCGACGGTGTCATCGGTGACCACCATGACTCCAATACGGAGCTTATCGGACAAGGTATCGCCAACATCGCTTCACCTATCCTTGGCGGAATACCGGCTACAGGAGCCATTGCCCGTACCATGACCAATATCAACAACGGAGGTCGTACCCCCATTGCCGGCATCGTACATGCCGTGGTACTGCTCCTGATCTTCCTTTTCTTGATGCCGTTGGCACAGTATATACCAATGGCATGTCTGGCTGGTGTGCTGGTTGTCGTGAGCTATGGCATGAGCGGATGGCGTTCGTTCCTGGCAATGATGCGGAATCCGAAGAGTGACATCACCGTACTGTTACTCACCTTCTTCCTCACCATCATCTTCGATCTCACCGTGGCCATTGAGGTAGGACTGATCTGTGCCTGTCTGCTCTTCATGCGACGGATGGCAGAGACCACTGAGGTACGTGCTATTCTCGACGAGATCGACCTCAACGAAGACGCCGACATGGAGAAAGGGAACCTGGTTCATCTCTCTATCCCCGAACATGTGGAGGTATATGAGATCAACGGTCCGTACTTCTTCGGAGCAGGAAACCGCTTCGAAGATATCATGGCCCGCTACGGCCAACGCCCCAAGGTAAGGATTATCCGAATGAGAAAGGTACCGTTCATCGACTCCACGGGACTTCATAACCTGGAGAACCTCTGTCTGATGAGTCAGAAAGAGGGTATCATCATCGTTCTCTCAGGTGTTAACCCGAAAGTGGAGGCGGTGTTGAAGAACAACGGGTTCAACCAGCTATTGGGCGAGGAGAACATCTGCAACCATATCGACCTGGCGCTGGCAAGAGCCAAGGAACTCGTAAAGGATGAAAGATGAAAGATGAGAGATGAGGGATGAGAAGTACTAAATGATTTCTCTCCCAAACGGCGTCAAGGCCAGATGGGCCATCTTGAAATGTTGCTTGCCGAAGGGGATACCGAGGATGGTGATATAGAGCAGTACGCCGAAGAAAAGATGGGTGAGCCAGATCCATACACCACCCACAAAGAACCAGATGATGTTCATCACCGTACTCAAACAGCCGGGCTGTCCTTCCTTCGTGATGACCTTCGAACCGAATGGCCACAGACAGAATACTCCTAACTTGATCGACTGCAAACCAAAGGGAATGCCAATGATTGTGATGAACATCGCCACACTGGCTATGAAATACTCGATGGCGGTCTCCAAACCTCCAAAGAGTAGCCATAAGATATTGCCTAAAATCTTCATTTTCCTATCTTAATATTTAAAACTGCCTACAAAGATAGGAAAAAGAATTGAGACTGGAATAACCTTTAGCAAAAAAATGAGACTACACTGGAATCTCTAACAGACTAAAGAAAAAGAAAAGGGCGGCGGGCACCACAGGAGCATCCCTGGCAGATCCGATGTTCTTTCCCTCGGCATTTCTCACCATCCCCTCGGCATCTATCGTTCCCATCAGCTGGTGCTGAGCATTGGTCACCTCTCCATTCTCAGCGACATGCCCGAGGAGTCTGTTGTCTTTATCAAAGATATCGCCCTTGGTATCCAGCTTTCCCACCAAGGCATAACGGTAGTTACGGATCATTCCCTCGCGATTGATGATGCCGATCATCATATTGTTACTGCTTCGGATAATGCCGTTTTTCTCGACTTTCCCTATCACTTGATTGTTAACATCTTTCAACGACTGTGCGGAGCATAAGTTACTCATGCACAAAGCCATCGTCATCACAATCATATACTTTTTATAATGTTTCATTCTCGTAGTTATGTAATTTGACCCAACAAATATACATCAATTTACCGATATTACCAAATTTTTCCCCGATTATTTCATCCCAGACTTTTGCAAGTCTTAATTATTTTGCGAATTATCTTGACAGTCTCTCACACAGAGTAAACGGAGTTAGCAGAGAATCTCAAATGGATATTAGAAGCCCCCACCCACCCCTCCGTAAGGAGGGGCTTTCGTTAGTACAGGCTCTTGCATCGAGTTCTCCTCCCTATGGAGGGGCCAGAGGTGGCCCTCTCGTTCGATGTTTAGTCATCATCTTATACACCATAAAAGTAGTTCCGCCAAGCAAATTTGCAATTGGTTAAAAAACAATAACGAACAAAAGAAACTTGTATATACTTGTTAATATCCGAAAAAAAATATGTATTTTTGCATTATTCATTAGCAGAAAAGAAAAATCACAAGCTAACTAATTAGGAATTTATTAAACAATCTGTTAACATAATAATTATGAGCATGAAAAAGAAACGACTAAATCTTCGGAAACTATGGTTCTCCCTATTCTTATTAGTGGGAATCACAGCAAGCGCTTCCCCTGGAATTCAACAGGTGACAGAAGCAACAAATGTGGCCGAAATCAACGGCACAGGGTATGAAACACTACAAGCAGCTGTAGATGCTGCCTACGCAGACATGACAGGTGATATCACTATCACTATTACATCAGACTTCACTGGCAACACCGTAGTTCGACAGAAAGCCGGACTAAATCTTACGATTAGCGGTGGTAATTCGAGTGCCAAGAAGACCATTATTGGACAAATCATGATCGATGGTGACGGACGGGCTGCTGGTACCGAGACTTTAACTCTCAAGTATATCTCGTTTACAGGCAACAAAGATAACTTTGCCATGCCAGATGCCTTTGTTCTTATTCCAAGTGTCATATCCTTGCCTGATCCTTATACAAGAAATGGTTATAACTATGCCCACAACATCACATTATCCAACTGCGTTTTCAACAGTACTTCAAATTCCATGGATGTGGTAGGAATCAAAGTTAATTCCAATGCTGGAGCATACAATTTGACCTTAAAATCGGTAACAGGTAATAGTCTTCACAGTTTTGCACAATTAACAGGAACCACAGGTGCTACATTCTCATCTTGTAAAGCAACAGAGACGGGTAGTTTCATTAATGTCAGTGGAGGTACTGGTGATTACACCATTTCTGGATGTACATTCCCAACATCTAAAGAGGGAGGCTACGCCATACGCATCAAGGATGGCTCATCTTCCAACGTAATTCTGGAAGGAAGCAACAATCTAAATGCTACAGATGTTGTGATTAACAAAGCAACAGGAGGAGCATCTGTGGCAATAAAGAATGGTTCTTACACTGGCAATATCTCTGGTTCAGGAACCATCTCCATTTCTGGAGGTTCGTTTTACAATTGCGGGGATATTTCATCTTACTACGCTGAAGGATTCAATCCCACTACATGTACCATCAACGGTGAAGAAGTGCTGACAGGGAAGAACGTGCTGTTTAAAAATGTCTCAGGAGTAGAATCGCTGAAGGATTTTAGCTCAACTGTTATTTCTGCCTCTGGAACCTACAAACTTCTGCAAGATGTTACTTCTACAGCCCGTTTGGCTCCTGGAATTTTAGCCTCTAACATCACGCTTGACCTCAATGGACATACCCTGACTTCAACGGCTACAGACTATGCAGTACTCCTTGGTCGAGCAGGTAGTGCTACCGCTTCAAAGACATTCGAAATCATCGACACCTCAGAAGGGAAAGGTGGAAAACTGATCGTCAACTCTGCTG